>JARNMJ010000059.1 GCA_029432795.1 Pontiellaceae bacterium B12219 | reverse complement strand
ATCGCTGGGTTGCCAAAGGCAAAGACATCTTGGAAAAAATCAATCGGGCCAGAACGAAGTTAAATAAACCTATTTATGAATCAGGACACTAGGTAATGAAAATACCATGACCATTTTCATTAACTACAAGGTATTTGATTACGACAGCAATTATATCGGCGCAACCGGGGTGGGACTGGAGGTTGGAGCGCTGCGCAACCTGATGAAACAATATGGCGAAAAATATCAGCGGAATGTCTATTTAACCGATCGAAAGGGGCGCATTGTGCTTTCCAGCAATTCCGCCTATGCAGATATTGCGGATATTGAGGGAATGAATGCGATTGCGGATCAGGTGATTTCCGGAGACGGCGGCGCTTTTGATTATCGGGCCGACGGGCAGCGGGTTTTTCTGAACAGCCGTTTTGTCAAAGAGCTGGACTGGTATCTCCTGGTGGCGGAGAGGGAGGGGGCTGCTACGAAACTGCTGTCCCGCGGACTGTTTTTGAATCTGATTATATGCGGGTTGATCACATTGGGCGTCGTTGGCGTCACGGCCGTTACAATTACCCTGTATGAGCGGGCGAGCAAAGAGCAGGAAGAAACCATTACCAATCAGCACGAGCAATTGAAGCTGAAAAATGAGCAGCTGGCCGAAGCGGCTCAAAAGAAAAACCTGCTGCTGCATATCCTTTGTCATGATCTGGCCAATCCGTTCGGGGCCCTGATTTCTTCGTTGAATCTGCTGGAGGATGATCCCGATTTGCTAGCGGACCTTCTGCCTGAAATCAAAAAATCGCTGAGCAACGGGATGGGAACCATTGAGCTTGTCCGGGAAATGCGGGCGTTGGAGGAGGGAAAAATTGATCTGCCCCTGAGATCCGTTTTGCTGGAACCGCTGATTCAGGAATCTCTAACGATGCTGAGGAGTACGCTTGAGGCAAAAGGGATTGAGATTAAGCTGCGGGTTGCCCGCGAGCTGTCGGTGCTGGTGGAGCACGTTTCTTTTACGAATTCAGTACTCAATAATTTGCTCACCAATGCTGTGAAATTTTCAGAGAAGGGGGCGGAAGTTCGTATTCATGCAGAAAAAAACAGCTCGGGACAGGTTGAGCTGACGATTGCTGATGACGGCATCGGTATGCCGGACTCTATTTTAAGTGCGTTGTTTAATCTGAAAGGGAATGTGAACCGGGCCGGGACCAACGGTGAGTTGGGGACGGGGTTCGGTATGCCTCTGGTTGAACAGATCGTGAAAATGTATGGGGGGCGAATCAAGGTGAACTCTCGGGATGTCAGTGAGTTTCCTCAGGGACACGGAACCGACGTGGTGCTGATTTTAAATCCGTAAAAAGAGACACCTGAATAAAGTATCCTGTTCTGAAGCATTCGGACGAATCGTTTTGGGGGAGATGGAGATCAGTTATGCCGGAATTACCTGAAGTGGAAACAATCGCCTCGCAACTGCGTGCCCATGGAGTGGAAGGGAAAGAAATTCGTTCCGTGAAGGTGAACTGGGCACCGACGGTTGAGCCGTACTCGGCGGCTCAGTTTGCTGAAGCGGTGACGGGATCCACTATTGATCAGATTTCCAGAGTCGGGAAATGGATGCTGTTTTCTCTGAGTTCAGGGCAGACGCTGATGATTCATCTTCGCATGGCCGGCTCTTTTGCGATGGAAAAGGGCAGTCACGACCGAATTGTCGTCAATTTGTCTGACGGGTTGGCCCTCTATTATCGCGATACCCGAAAGTTCGGCCGTTGGAAACTGGTGGATGATCCGCAGACGATTTTATCTAAACTGGGACCCGATGCATTGACCCGCCAATTTACGCTGCGCTATTTTTCCGCTGCCATGAAAAAGCGGCATCGCATGATTAAGCCGCTTATTCTGGACCAGGGCATCGTGGCCGGATTGGGAAATATTTATGCCGATGAAGCGCTTTGGGAGGCGAGGGTTCATCCCGAACGGGTATCGGACACGCTTTCGGATGCTGAACTGGAGCGTCTTTTCAAGGCGATCAAGCACGTATTGAAAATTGGAATTAAAAACCGGGGCACATCGCTGGGGGATGGAAAAACCAACTATCGGCAGGTCGATGGCGATTCCGGAGAAAACCGCGCCGAGGTAAAGGCGTATGGAAAATCCGGGAAACCCTGTTCGCGGTGTAAAAATACGCTCGTTAAGACGGTCGTGGCGCAGCGGGGAACTACATTTTGTCCCGTCTGCCAGGTGGTATAATTGCATTTCCAGCCGATGTTTAGCTAAAACGTTAAAAAAGTATGCATATTCCTGTTTACAAACTGAACGGGAATGGTACTGTTTGGGCCGTTGTCTGGGTAACAACCAATCTAATACAGGAGAAAGTAATGGAAGACGTTTTCGATTTTGAAGTAGTAAAAGTGGGTCAGGAAGTGCCGGAATTTAAGATGGCTGCCTTCCAGAATGATGAAATCAAGGACATCAAACTGTCCGACTTTAAAGGCAAATGGGTTGTACTCATGTTCTATCCTGCCGATTTCACCTTTGTCTGCCCGACAGAGCTTGAGGATATGGCTGCGCTGTATCCTGAATTCCAGGCTGCCGGTGCGGAAGTGATTTCCGTCAGTACCGATACTGCATTTGTTCACAAGGCATGGCACGACGCCTCGGAAGCCATCGGCAAAGTGAACTACCTGATGGGGGCAGACCCGACAGGCGACGTTTGCAGTCTGTTTGATGTTTACATCGACGACGAAGGTCTCGCTCTGCGCGGAACATTCATCATTGATCCGGACGGCGTTCTGAAGACCGCTGAAATTCACGATCTTGGCATTGGCCGCAGCGCAGCGGAAACGCTCCGTAAGCTCGGTGCCGCACAATTTGTACACGAAAACGGTGATCAGGTTTGCCCTGCAAACTGGACGCCGGGTGCCGATACCCTCAAGCCGAGTCTCGACCTCGTAGGAAAAATCTAACTTCCCCTGGTTAGTTAACACCCCACCCCCCGGCCCCTCTCGCGCAATGCGAGAGGGGCCTTTTTTTATTTCCCAGTCTTTGGAATCTCATTAGGGTCTGCAAAATATGAAGAAAATGATGTGTTTGAGAATGTATCCTTTGGTTTTGCTTCCCCTGATGGCGCTGTTGTCGGGCTGTGTCACGAGTCCGGAAAAACTGGGGCTGGCCTATCAAGGTGAAACCCGTGCAGATGACATTGAATTTCTGGTGGATGAAACCTGGGTGGACACGAATGGCGTGCGGCATGTGCATCAGGAGATTTTTGATGCGGTCTATAAAATGATCGATGAGGCCGAGCAGTTTGTCCTGATTGATCTGTTTCTGATGAATGAGTGGGGGTTTGAGCCCGGGCCGTGTATGCGGGCGTTAGGCCCGGAGTTTACGGAAAAACTGCTGGAAAAGCGGGAAGCGAGTCCGGAGGTTGAGATCATCTTTATTACCGACCCGGTCAATACGATGTATGGCTCGCTGGAATCGCCGCAGTTTTCGGCGTTGACGAATGCGGGGATTCAGGTGGTTTATACGGATCTGAATAAACTTCGCGACAGCAACCCGATTTATTCCAAACTCTGGAGGGTGCTGGGACAGCCATGGGGCGTCGGTCCGGGCCGGACGCTGAAAAATCCGATGGGCGAAGGGCGTGTCTCGATGCGCAGCATGTTTAAGCTGCTCAACTTTAAGGCCAATCATCGGAAGGTGATCGTAACCGATAAGGCGCTGTTAATGACCAGTGCCAATCCCCACAGTGCCAGCTCGGCGCACCGGAATGTGGCGCTGAAGGTGAATGCCGGAATGGCCATGGCCTGCGAAATGGAAGCTGCGGTGCTGGAATTTTCGGGAGCTGGGGAGGTCGCGGCCTCGCTGCCCGAAGTCATCGAGGTCGACGACCTTTCAGATGGAAATAAAGTGGAGCTGCTTTCGGAAATCCGGATTAAAGAGAAGGTGCTGACGCTGTTAAATGAAGCGGAACCGGGGGATCGGGTTGATCTCTGCATGTTTTATATGTCGGAAAAGGATGTCATCAAAGCGCTTCGCAAAGCGAAAAAACGCGGGGTGGATGTCCGGATTATTCTGGATCCGAGCAAGGATGCGTTCGGTATCACCAAAAGCGGCATACCGAATCGGCAGGCGGCGGCCAAACTGGTTAAATCGGGAATTCCGTTGCGTTGGGCGGACACGCACGGCGAACAGAGCCATGTGAAAATGATCTATGTTGAGCATCCGGATGGAACAGCAACGCTGTGTCTGGGGTCTTGCAATTACACCCGCCGGAATTTGAACAATTTTAACTGCGAAGCAAATCTCGCTGTAACTGCTCCTGTAGATTATCCGGCTCTGGCCCGGGCACGCGAAATGTTCAACCGCTGGTGGAACAACGAGCCGAACCGGATCTATACGGTCGATTATGAAGTCTACCAAGACGGCAGCTGGTGGCGTAAATTCACCGCATGGTGGGGCGAGTCCACCGGGATGAATACGTTCTGATGTACGCAAAGTGAGATGTAATCGGCAGAGCGCCATCATCGAGCGTCAATTCCACTTCCAATGGTTGGAAATGTGGTTTATCAATACAGCCACTTCTGAAGGGGTACTTGATGAAACGTTCCAATTTAATGGTTGGCTTGCTGAGTGTGTTGGTCCTGTTTGCTGTGGCAGCAGCCTTTAAGGCGGCCTATACTGTCGTTATTCCACTGATGATTGCCTGGCTTTTATCCTATATCTGCGGTCCGGTGGTTAACTACCTGGTGCACAAAAAAGTGCCCTTGGGGGTGGCGGTTCTGGCGGTGTTGGCACTGGTGCTGGTTGTCTGTTATTTTTTCGGGACCTTCCTCTACGGCCGCGTGGTCGATGTGCTGGCGGAATCGCCTAAATATGTTGCTCAGTTGAATGCCATCTACCGGGATACCACTTCGGGACTTAAAATACCGGAGGATTACCTGGCCAATATTAACTGGACGGAAAAGTTGGGGCCGAAACTGGCCGCACTTTCCGGATCGCTTGCATTCTTTATGGGTAATTTTCTCAGCAAGCTGATGCTGGTACTTATTTTCCTGGTTTTCATGCTGCTGGGTAAACCCTATTTCAAATACAAAGTTGCCGCCGCCTTTCCGGCCGAACGTGCAGATACCTTCACGACCATGACGGCATCGATTTCCAAGCAGATCGGGCAGTATCTCGTGGTGAAGGTGGCAATCAGCGGAACAACGGGTGTTTTAGTCTGGCTTGCGCTGACCTTGCTGAAGGTGGAGTTCGCGCTTACGTGGGGAGCTTTGGCATTTTTCCTGAATTTTATTCCAAGCATTGGATCCATTATCGCTTCGGTTCCGCCGATTCTGCTGGCGGTGGTGCAGTATTATCCGTCGATCTGGACGCCGATATTTACTGCCGTGGTGCTGTTGCTGATCCAAATGACGATGGGCAATGTGATTGAGCCGAAAATTATGGGCGACAGCCTGAATCTCAGTCCGGTGGTGATCCTGCTTTCGCTGGTATTTTTCGGCTGGATGTGGGGCATGGTCGGGGCACTTCTTTCGGTGCCGATTGCTGCCGCGATTAAAATTGTATGTGAAAATATTGATGCCCTCAAACCGATCAGTATTCTCATGGGATCGGGAAAGAGTCTTTGGAAAGAAACGCAAACAACCTAGGGGAAATGGATGAAAAATCTGCCGAATATTTTTGATAAACCCGAAGTCAATGAACTGATTACTCTGTCGTTGGTTGAAGATTTGGGACCGCAGAATCGGGATGTGACTTCCGACTCGCTGGTGCCGCCGGAGGAGTTGGCGGAGGCACATATGGTGGCGCGGGAAACCTGTTGCCTGTCGGGCGTGCTCGTGGCGATCGAGGTGTTTAAACGGGTTAATCCGGCCCTCGAATGTGAAGTGATGGCCGACGAAGGTGCAGTGGTCAGTGCGGGCACCGTCGTTCTCGTTATTCGAGGTTCCGCTCAGAGTATTCTGACGGCGGAGCGAACCGCGCTCAATTTTATTCAGCGTATGAGCGGCGTGGCTACGATTACCCGGGAATATTATAACGCGATGGACAATGCGGAGGTGATGCTGCTTGATACACGCAAAACAACGCCGGGGCATCGCGCTTTTGAAAAATATGCCGTACTTTGCGGTGGCGGGACGAATCACCGGATCGGGCTCTACGATGCCGTGTTGATCAAAGACAATCATCTTGCCTCGTGGGAGAAAAAACACGGAACAGGGGTGGGGGAAGCGGTGGCTGAAGCGCGCCGCAAATACCCGGATCTTAAAATTGAAGTCGAAGTGGATACTGTGCGTCAGTTGAAGGAGGCGTTGACCACAAAGCCCGACTGGGTGTTGCTGGACAATATGCCGCCTTCCGTGCTTCGGGAATGTGTTGCGCTGTGCAAAGGAATTTGTAAAACCGAAGCGTCCGGCGGCATTAACCTGCATACTATCGGCGAAGTTGCTCAGACCGGTGTGGATGCCATCTCTGTCGGTGCCCTCACTCATTCCGCACCCTCCATCGACCTTGCGCTTGATTTTGTTTAAGTAGGAATTTTTAACCACGGAGTTAATGAGGCTCGGAGTTTAAATTCCGATCTCTGTGCCTCCGTGTCTCTGTGGTAAATAAAATGAGCTCAATTCTTGTAATAGACGTTGGCAATACCAGCACTTCGGTTGGGTATTACCGCAACGGTAAAGTGTCTTCGGTGGGGCGGTGTCAATCGCGTTTCCAATCATTGGAAGAAGTTGTTCCGCTGATCACAAAAAAAACGGTGGATGCCGTGGTGATCGCTTCGGTTGTTCCTCCGGTGAATGCGCGGTGGAAAAAAGCCCTTAAGGCGGCGGGGCTTCCGGCTCCGCTTTTTGTTTCCTGCGAGCTGGAGCTCGGGGTTCCGATTCACTATCCAAAACCGGAAAAAATCGGGGCGGATCGACTGGCCAATACCGCGGCGGCAGCACGGCTGCATGGTGCGCCTTCGGTGGTGTGCGATTTCGGAACCGCGCTTACATTTGATGTTATTGATGCGGAACATGGATATAAAGGCGGCATCATTTGTCCGGGACTTCCGCTGATGTTCGATTATCTGGCGGAAAAAACCGCGCTGCTGCCGCATGTGAAGCCTTCGAAAACAAAGGCTGTGGTGGGAAAGAATACAACGCAGGCCATGCAGATTGGTGCGCGGCTGGGATACCGGGGCATGGTACGGGAAATTATCCGGGCTTTGGAAAATGATTTCGGGGTGGATCAGCTTCCGGTCTGCTGCACCGGTGGCTATGCCGGGTGGATTTTTAAGGACTGGGATGTTCCGGCTGTCATCGATTCGACGCTGACGCTTTGCGGAATCGGGATTATCGGAGAGTTGAATCTGTAAGTTCTTTGGCAGTAAATTGTTCGTATTAATCTATTGATAGAGAAAGTGATTGAATAGTAGATGATTTAGAGCTAACCTCTTTCCTTTTACAATAATTCTTGGTGGGACAAGGGGGATTTATGAATAAGATTTTATACAAGGAGCAGCTTTCCGAAACGGTTTATCTGATGCGGATCGAAGCTCCGCTGATTGCTCAGGAACGATTACCCGGGCAGTTTATCATTCTACAGGTATATGCCGATTACGGGGAACGGATCCCGTTGACCATTGCCGATGCCGATCCGGACGAGGGATCGGTTACCATCGTTTTTCAGGTGGTAGGAAAAACCACGCAGTTGCTCTGTATGCTCAACGTCGGCCAGTCCGTCGAGGCGCTTGTCGGTCCGCTGGGTGCTCCAACACATATTGAAAATTTCGGATCGGTCGTTTGTGTGGGGGGCGGGATTGGCATTGCCCCGCTGCACCCGATTGCCAAGGCGCTCAAAGCGGCGGGGAATCATGTGACGACTATTGTGGGAGCCCGCTCCAAGGAGTTGCTGATCATGGAAAAGCAGATGGCGGCCTGTTCCGATGAGCTGATCATTTGCACCGACGACGGTTCCTATGGCCGGAAAGAACTCGTGACGCAACCGTTGGAAGAAGTCTGCAAACGCGAAACACCTCCGGATCTCGCGGTATGCATCGGCCCGCCGGTGATGATGAAGTTCTGCTGCGCAACCACGAAGCCCTACGCTGTGCCAACGGTTGTTTCCTTGAATGCCATTATGATTGATGGAACCGGTATGTGCGGCGGATGCCGGGTGACGGTCGGCGGCGAAACTAAATTTGTCTGCGTGGACGGTCCCGAATTTGACGGACATAAAGTTGATTTTGAAAACCTGATTAACCGGCTTTCGGCCTATAAGGAACAGGAAGCCAATCACATTTGTAATCTGGATGCCCTGCGATGAGTGATGTTTTAAGTGTAAAAGAACGTATGGCGATTCCGCCGCAACCGATGCCGGAACAGGATCCTGCAATTCGGCGTACCAATATGGAAGAAGTGTCGCTCGGCTATTCCGCCGAGCAGGCAAAACGCGAAGCGGACCGCTGCCTTCAGTGCAAAACCGCCCCGTGTGTTTCCGGCTGCCCGGTGGGTATTGATATTCCCGGTTTCATCCAGGCGATTGCCGATGGCGACAATGCAAAGGCGATTGCCACGATTAAATACAGCAGTTTGCTGCCGGCCGTTTGCGGTCGGGTCTGCCCGCAGGAAGCACAGTGTCAGGCACCGTGTACGGTCGGGAAGGCGTTGAAAGATGTGGATAAGGCCGTTGCGATCGGCCGGTTGGAGCGCTATGTCGCCGACTGGGAACGTGAAAACGGATTGATTGAAGCGCCGGAAGTGAAACCTGCAACGGGTAAAAAAGTCGGCATCATCGGTACTGGACCGGCGGGGCTGACCGTTGCGGCGGACATCCGCCGCGAAGGGCATGAAGTGGTATTGTTCGAAGCCTTTCATAAGCCGGGCGGTGTCATGATCTACGGTATTCCCGAATTCCGTCTGCCGAAAAAAATTGTGCAGCAGGAAATTGATACACTGCTGGCGATGGGCTGCAAACTGGAAACCAATTTTGTGATTGGCCGTACTCGTAAAATTGTGGATCTGCTTGAAAAAGATGGCTTCGATGCGCTGTTTGTCGGAACGGGGGCCGGGCTTCCGCGTTTTATGAATATTGAAGGCGAAAACCTGGTCGGCGTCTATTCCGCCAATGAATATCTGACGCGCTCCAACCTCATGCGTGCTTACGACAAAGACCGCGCCTACACGCCGATTTTCGATTCGAAAAAAGTGGCGGTGCTCGGCGGAGGAAATGTGGCGATGGATGCGGCGCGAACAGCCGTCCGGCTGGGGGCTGAAGAAGTTCGTTTGGTGTATCGCCGGACCGAAGCCGAAATGCCGGCGCGCAGCGAAGAAGTGCACCATGCCAAAGAGGAAGGGGTGCTTTTCCATATGCTGGAAAATCCAAAGCGGATTCTGGCCGACGAACGTGGCTGGGTACGGGGCCTGGAGTGTCTTAAATATGAATTAGGCGAGGCCGACGATTCCGGGCGGCGCAGTCCGGTTCCAATCGCTGGAAGTGAATTTGAAATTGAAGTGGATACGGTCATCGTGGCCATCGGTAACGATTCCAATCCGCTGATCCGTCAGACCACCCCCGGGTTGGAAACCAACAAGTGGGGCAATATTGTGGTGGACGAAGTTGGCAAATCTTCGATGGACCGGATTTATGCCGGCGGAGATATTGTGCTCGGAGCGGCCACGGTGATTCTTGCCATGGGCGAGGGGCGCAAAGCTGCAAAAGCCATTAATGAGATGTTGGCACAAGAGGTCTGAGTACTGACAGCATCGGCGACTTCTTGACGCGTGTTCCGGGTTTGTGTATGTGTTGAACCGCTTTCAACGTAAACCCATTTATGCGAGGAGTCCCGATGTTGGTTGGTGTTCTGAAAGAAGTGCTGCCGGGCGAAAAGCGTGTCGCCCTTATTCCCTCGACGGTTTCCGTACTGAAAAAGGCGGGGCTTGAGGTTGCGGTTGAGCAGGGCGCCGGGACCGGGGCGTTTATCTCCGACGAGGCCTATGTCCAGGCGGGGGCCCGCGTGGTTCCGGCCGACGAAATTTTTCAATCCTCGGAAATTCTCTTCAAAGTTCGTCCGCCCGAAGCATCGGAAGTGGATCGGATGAAGGAGGGGACAACGCTCATTTGTCTGATGGATGCATTTTTCCGTGCGGACTTAATGCAGCAGCTCGCTGAGAAAAAGATCAGCGGTTTCGGGCTGGAATTTGTTCCGCGAATCACCCGGGCTCAAAGCATGGATGTGCTCAGTTCCATGGCGGCCATTGCCGGGTACCGGGCGGTGATCGAAGCCGCTGAATTACTGCCGAAATATTTCCCGATGCTGATGACCTCTGCCGGAACCATTGCGCCGGCCAAGGTGTTTGTGATCGGGGCCGGCGTGGCCGGTTTGATGGCGATTGCCACGGCGAAGCGGTTGGGCGGCGTGGTGGAAGCCTACGATACGCGGCCGGCCGTAAAGGAACAGGTGGAAAGCGTCGGTGCCCGCTTTGTGGAGTTCGATCTGGAAACCGCCGATGCCGAGGATCAAGGCGGCTATGCCAAGGCGCAGTCGGACGAGTTTTATAAAAAGCAGCAGGAACAGATGAAGGCCAAGGTGGTTGCGGTGGATGTGGTGATTACGACGGCCGCGATCCCGGGCAGAAAATCACCGGTTTTGATCTCCGACGATATGCTGGCGGGTATGAAGCCGGGGTCGGTCATTATTGACCTTGCAGCCGAACGCGGCGGCAATACCGAAGGGGCTGTTGCGGGCGAAATCGTTGAGAAACACGGCGTTAAAATTGTCGGCTACACGGACTATCCCTCCCGATCTTCGGTTCATGCATCGCAGTTGTTTTCAAAAAACATTTCGACGTTCCTTCTCAATATGGTGAAGGAAGGCGTGTTTGCAATTGATCTGGAAGATGAAATTGTGAAAGGCGCGCTGCTGACCCATCAGGGCCATGTGGTTCACGAAAGAATCAAGCCGCTGTTGTCCGGGCAAAAAGGAGATTAACTATGGAAGCCTTGATTGGTGCACTGACTATTTTTGTTCTGGCCGTATTTGTGGGCTACGAAATTATCACGAAGGTTCCGCCGACGCTGCACACCCCGTTGATGAGCGGATCGAATGCAATTTCCGGGATCACGATTATCGGGGCCATTCTATGCGCCGGCGCGGGCGGTGAAGGAAACTTTTTTTCCGCCCTGCTCGGTTTTCTCGCACTGGTGATGGCGATGGTTAATATCGTCGGCGGGTTTCTCGTGACGGATCGTATGCTGCACATGTTTAAAAAGAAAAAGGATTAACCCATGGAATGGATCAATTTAGCGTATCTTGTTGCGTCCATTCTTTTCATCTATGGATTGAAAGGGCTGGGTTCGCCTAAAACGGCGGTGCGGGGCAATCGGCTCGGTGCGGTCGGCATGCTGGTGGCTGTGGTTGCCACGCTGGTGAATAAAGACGTTCTGAGCTTCGGCTGGATTATTGCCGGCATGGTTGTGGGCGGTGCGATCGGTGCATACATTGCCCGCACCATCAAAATGACTGCAATGCCGGAAATGGTGGCGTTGCTGAACGGGTTCGGTGGCGCGGCTTCGATGCTGGTGGCGCTTTCCCAGTTCATTATCACCCCGGCGGTTTTTCGAAACCCGACCTGGCTGGCCGCTCTGATGTTGAGTGCGCTGATTGGAGCGGTAACGCTGACCGGCAGTCTGGTGGCGTGGGCCAAACTGCAGGGCTTCGCAGAAAAGGCTTTGAAGATTCCGCATCAGAATCTGCTGCGGGTGGTGCTGAGTTTTGTCACGGTGGCACTGGCCGGCCTGTTCATCTGGCAGGGCCATGGATTTATGCTGCTTCTGCTGACGGTCTCGGCGCTGGCGCTCGGTGTGCTGCTGGTCATCGCGATTGGCGGAGCGGATATGCCGGTAGTGATTGCGCTGTTGAATTCCTATTCGGGCATTGCGGCGGCGGCGACCGGATTTGTATTGATGAATAACGGGTTGATCATCAGCGGTTCGTTGGTGGGGGCATCGGGCATTATCCTTTCCAAAATCATGTGCAAGGCGATGAACCGCTCGTTGCGTTCCGTGTTGTTTGGCGGGGCGATGGTGAGCGATGAACAGATGGCGTCCATTCCGGGTAAAGAATTTTATGAAGGTAAAGTGAAGAGTTGCGGAGCGGAAGAAGTGGCGATGCTGCTGGAAGATGCCCGGAAGGTGGTGATTGCTCCGGGCTATGGACTGGCGGTGGCGCAGGCGCAGCATGTGACGCAGGAGCTGGCCCGAACGCTGGAAGCGCGTGGGGCGGAGGTGAAGTTTGCCATCCATCCCGTCGCCGGCCGCATGCCGGGTCATATGAATGTACTGTTGGCGGAAGCCGAAGTGCCCTACGACAAGCTCATTGAAATGGATGCCATCAATCCTGAATTTTCCCAGACGGATGTGACGCTTGTGCTCGGGGCTAATGATGTCACGAATCCCGCCGCGCGGGATGACCCGTCCAGTCCGATTTTCGGCATGCCGATTCTGGAGGTGGATAAATCTAAAACGGTGATTGTGATTAAACGCAGCCTCAGCCCAGGGTTTGCGGGTATTCCGAATCAGCTGTTCATTAACGATAATTCACTGATGCTCTACGGTGATGCGAAAGCTGTGCTTCAGGATCTGATTCGTGCCTTGCAGGAATTATAAAAAAACCAATCCCGTAAAATATCAGGGTTGATTTCCGGGTTGCGGTCTTTGTTCGATTGACTGTTATTAAATTGAACAGAATTTGCGGTACTGCTCTCCAATGTTTGGAATTTATGAGCAAGCAGGCTTCCCATTTACTCATGAGATAGTATTATTTACTACGTCTTTAACGAATTAAAGGAACCATTTATGACAACGACACACAGCCTCATCAATCAGTTAATCCAATTGCAGGAACTGGTTGTGGCGAACATGCAGAAGAAAGTATCTCAACCCAACGCGAGGCTGGAAGAACTCAATAAATCGATTGCAACGCTGGGCGCAGATTTGCCGCAACAGGTTAAATCCCATTTCAACCGCCTGTTGCAAAAGCATCCGGAGGCCATTGTTCCTGTTGCAAATGATCTATGCACGGGGTGTGGCATGGGGCTGACCAAAAGCATGGTTCAGGCGGTTCACAAAGCGGAAGGTATTACCCGCTGTCCGAACTGTGCCCGTTTTCTTTACTATCCCGAGCAGATGGTTGCGGCGGAGCGTAAGAGCCGCTCCTATGGTGAAGCACGCAAGACCGGTATTTCCCGTTTTACCTCGCCGGAATTGATGATGGTTCCGCTGAAGGGAACAACTCCGGAAGAGGTTTTGGGCGAGATGTGCACCCGCATGGCCGACGAAGGGTTTGTGGAAGATGCAAACCATCTGTTGGATGTGGCGCTGCAGCGGGAAGCGATCATCAGCACGGCGGTGGATAACGGATTGGCTTTTCCGCATGTGCGCGGTGTTGAAGGCGGCGGTCTTTCTATGGCAGTCGGCATCAGTAAAAAAGGTATTAAATTCGGCGGTCCCGGCCGCTCGCTGACGCGTATTTTCTTTTTTGTGGTGATCCCGACAGCAACCAGTGCATTTTATTTGCGGCTGATTGCGGGGCTGGCAAAAACCTTCAAGGAAAAAGAGACCCGAGAGCTTCTGCTGGGATGCTCAACAGAGGAAGAGCTCTGGAAAGCCTTGATTAAAGCCACCAAAGGCACGTTTAAATAGCCGCCGCTTATCGTGCAGTAAAAAAGGTCGGGTTTTCCGGCCTTTTATTTTATACAGACCGAATATGAACACCATTTACGATACAGAATCTCTGGAGGAATTTCGCCGGCGCAACGCCATTCAGCCGCATCGGATGAAGCTTTTTTATAATGCCCTTTTCAAACATTCCAAGGGGTGGAACGAGGCGTTGGGAACGCTTCCGGAAGCGGCACGCAGCGATTTTGAAACGGGGATTCAGTTCCAATGTCTGGAATTGGTGGAACGCCATGATTCGGAAGTGGATGGCGCAAGCAAACTGATTTTTAAAACGCACGATCATCATCTGATTGAAAGTGTGGTGTTGCGCCCGAAAACCGGGCGGACGTCGATCTGCATTTCTTCGCAGGTCGGATGTGCGTGCTATTGCAGTTTCTGTGCAACCGGTAAAATGGGCTTTACCCGCAATTTGACGCAGGCCGAAATTCTGGATCAGGTCACCCAGT
This sequence comes from Pontiellaceae bacterium B12219, assembly GCA_029432795.1. Classification (GTDB taxonomy): domain Bacteria; phylum Verrucomicrobiota; class Kiritimatiellia; order Kiritimatiellales; family Pontiellaceae; genus Pontiella. The sequence continues at coordinate 12,771 of JARNMJ010000059.1, read as the reverse complement.
CGAACCGGATGATTCAGCCGGAGGGCCGGACGATCCGGAACGTGGTATTTATGGGGATGGGGGAGCCGTTACTGAATATCGATCATGTTTTTTCGGCGGTAGAGTTTCTGCGTGCTGCGCCCTTTTTCAATCTATCCGACTCGAGGATTACAGTTTCCACCGTTGGAATTCCCAAGGCGATGGAGCGCTTTGTTGAAACCTTTCCAAAGATGCAGCTTGCGCTGAGTCTGCACAGTGCGCGGCAGGAGGTGCGCCAGCGCATGATGCCGCAGGCGCGGACGTTCCCGTTGGAGCGGATTCGCGAAACACTGGTTGCGGCTTCCAGACATGGGAAGGTGATGATTGAGTATTTGATGCTGGCGGGGGTGAATGATCGGGAAGAGGATTTCCTGGCTTTGGAAAAGTATCTGAAGGGTTTGCCGGTTCACATCAATCTCATCCCGTTCAACGAATATCCGGGCAGTAATCTGCAGGGAACGCCGTTGGAGCAGCGCGCGGAATTCAGTGCGCGTTTGAAGGCGGCGGGATTTGATGTCACGCTGCGTTATTCCATGGGCTCGGATATTGCCGCCGCGTGCGGCCAGTTGGTACAGCATAAGCAGAAGGAAGCACTTCTTTAAATCGGTTGGGAAGCGCGCATGCATCGGTTTGGAAAAGCGGCTTGTCGGGGATGCGGTCCGATTGGTAGACTGCCATCATGCCACTATCCCATTATCTGAATGAAAATTGCGTGTGTGTCCTGCAGGGGCAGACGCCGGAAACTGCGATTAAGGAACTGGTCGGATTGGTCTGCCACCATCGGAAAGATCTTTCGCAAGAGCAGGTTTTTAATGCGGTGCTGGAGCGCGAGAAGGACGTCGGGACGCAGATCGGTCCACAGTTGGCCCTGCCACATGCCCGTATTCCCAACGTGGGGCATCCCATTATGGCCGTTGGCCTCAGTTCCGCCGGCATCGCGTGGGGGGGATCTGTTGATAGCAGTGTGCATCTGGTTATTCTGCTGCTGGGAGACGAGGCAAGGCCGAACACGCTGCTGGAGGCGCTGGCCACGCTGGCCAGGACATTTTCACCGGAAGATGCACTGTCTGCAATTCTTTCGGCAACTACTCCCCGGGCACTCTATGAGGCCCTGCTGAATCATGCTGCAGGAGAGGGGAAGATTGCGGATCCGAGTCTTCAGGCAGCAACGGAAACGGTGTATGCATCCGCCTGTGCTCTGGCGAAAGAAACGCAGGCCGGCTGCTTGCTGGTGATGACGGAGCAGCTGGCCGGATTTGAATTTTTGTCGAGCCGTCCATCGCCATGCAGCACGCTTCTGGCGATCAATCCCCGGCGGGATCTTTCTGCGCCCGATGTTCCTTTTGATCATGTAATTGAAATTCCCCTGCATGGGTTGAAGCCGAACGATGCGCTGGACTTTTCACTGCTGATGGCCGTTTCGCGCGGTATGTTGAAGCGGCACGGCCGAGTGGTCTGCCTGTACGGCAGCGCAGATGCCTCGCGGCTGGATACCATTCGTGTATTGGACGTCGGAAAAGATCTGCGTATTCCGCTTTCACTGCGTGATGAGCTGGAGTCGGGTGAAATCGACTTTCAGGTTTTGTTGCGGGTCTTCACGTTGGCCACCGAGCTGGCGAGGGAGGGGCGCGAGGGTAAGCATCTGGGCACTCTTTTTGTGCTGGGTGATTATGAGCACGTGCAGGAGTTTTGTCATCAGATGGTAATTAATCCGTTTAAGGGATACGGGGATGAGGAAAAGAACATCCTGGATCCGAGTCTGGCCGAAACGGTGAAAGAGTTCGCTCATATCGACGGTGCCTTCATTGTGCGGGGTGATGGGGTGATTATGGCTGCCGGAAGTTTTATCCGGGCGGCCGAAATGGGGGATCGGTTGGAAGGCGGACTTGGTGCCCGCCATACCGCCGGTCAGGCCATCACCGCCAGCACGAAGGCGCTTTCGCTTGTGCTTTCCGAATCCACCGGCACCTTAACGCTCTATAAAAATGGCAGTTGCGTGCTCACGTTGAAGCGAGGCAATGGGTAGTTTATTTCTCGTGTTTACGGAATCTGTACAGTTGTAAAGCATTGCTGGAAAAAGTGAAGGCAGGCACTCGGCAGGTGCCGGTTTTTATTCTGTTGAATAAACAGCTTTGATGGATAAGGATGCTTTTTGTAGGAATAAACGAATGTTTAGCAATGGGCTTTCATGCCAACGATAAAGGCGGTTTTCTTGAAAAAAGGTCTAGGGTTTGTAGATGTCTTTTGTATCGCGTCCGGAGCGATGATCAGCTCCGGCATTTTTGTGCTGCCGGGCCTGGCCTATTCGCAGATCGGGCCGGCCATGATTATTTCTTATCTGATTGCCGGGCTGCTGGCTCTGATCGGTGTGCTCAGTGTGATTGAATTGGCTACGGCCATGCCGAAAGCGGGGGGGGATTATTATTTTCTGACCCGCAGTCTGGGACCGCTGGTCGGTACGGTTTCGGGGTTGTTGAGCTGGTTTGCGTTGTCGCTGAAAACGGCATTCGCCATTTTCGGTTTAGCCGAAGTGGTTTATTTGCTGAGCGGAGGAAAGGTTCCCTTATTCTTTACCGCCACTCCGGTAACGGTCGTTTTTGCCTGCCTGAATATGCGCGGTGCTGAAGCGGCTGCAAAATTTGAAGTGGTCCTGGTTGCGCTGCTGTTCCTGCTGCTGGGCGGCTATTTTGTGATTGGTGTTCCGAATCTGGAGATCTCGCACTTCTCGCCTTTTGTTGCGGAAGAGGCCAGCTTGAAATCAATTCTTTCGACGGCCGGTTTTGTTTTTGTCTCGTTCGGCGGGTTGTTGAAGACAGCAACGATTGCGGAAGAGGTCCGGAATCCGCGGCGTAATATTCCGGCGGGTTTCATTGCGGCGACGGTTGCGATTACATTGCTCTATGCCGTACTGCTGATTGTGACGGTCGGTGTGTTGCCTGGCGAGCAGTTGGCGGCATCGTTTACTCCTCTGGCGGATTCGGCCCGGCTGCTGACCGGAAGCTGGGGGTTCTGGGCGATTACCATTGCGGCGATTCTTGCTTTTGTGACGACGGCGAATGCCGGAATAATGTCGGCCTCCCGCTACCCGCTGGCGCTGGGACGGGATAAACTGCTTCCTCCCTTTATGGCCAGGGTGAATAAAAATGGAGAGCCGGTGGTGGCCATCATTATGACGGCGGTGATTATTCTGGGCTCGTTGCTGCTGGATATTGAGAAGCTGGTGAAGGCGGCATCGGCCGTGGTGATCAGTTCTTATATTCTGTCTGCTGCAGCTGTGATGGTGATGCGGCGCAGTCGCTTGACGAACTATCGTCCGACCTTCCGTGTGCCGCTCTGTCCGTGGCTTCCGTTGTTTGGAATTGTCTGTTTTTCACTGTTGATTGTCGATATGGGCATGGCCGCGGTGGAGATCAGCCTGGGGTTTGCGGTGATTGGTGTGCTTATTTATTTTTTCTATGGCCGGAAACGGGCGGATATGGAATATGCCTTGCTGCATGTGGTGGAGAGCCTCACCAATAAAAACCTGACGTCGGATTCGTTGGAAAAGGAACTCTATGCGGTGCTGCATGAACGCGATAAACTGGTACACGATGAATTTGATGAAGCGCTGAAAACGGCGGTTGCAATTGATCTCGATCCGGGTGCCGGCCCCGATGACCTGCTGGATGTGGTTTCTGAATCGCTGGAAGGTGTGCTGTCGCATTCGGCAGCAGAAATTCGCTCGCGTTTTATTGAGCGTGAAGAACAGGGGAGCTGTGTGCTGACGCCGTTTGTGGCGATTCCTCATATTATCTGCGACGGTGAAAAGCAGTTTAAGATCATGCTGGTGCGCAGCCGGGAAGGGCTGGCGTTTGAGGAGGGGGTTGCTGTTAAAGCGATCTTTGTGATTGCGGGCAGCAAGGATATGCGCAATCTGCATCTTAAAGCGTTGGCTGCCATTGCGCACATGGTTCAGCATGCAGAATTTGAAAAACTGTGGACATCGGCGAAGAATGAAGCCCAGCTTCGCGATATTCTGTTGCTCAGTGAGCGCATCCGGATGTAACGCGCAACAGCCGGGGTCGGATCTATTCACTCAGGGCGTCGAAAAGGGCCTGCCATTCTTCTGCTAAAGAGGTGTTGCATTCGGCCCGGCCGGCCCGGCGGTACCAATAGGCTGCATTTCCGGGATCGCCCTCCACACGATGCAGATAGGCATGAACCCACGCCGCTTCTTCAGAATGAATGTCCTGAACAATGTGGTGGGCTTTATCCCAGTCGCCCGCTCGTTCGGCTTCCAATGCCTGAATATAACTGTTTTTCTTCATACCCGAATATTACGCCGGTAGGGGTGTCTTTTCACGGATAATATATGTAAGAATTGAATTCTTTAACGGAAAACCTGAATGATAAAGAAGATTGCAGTAGTAGCCATGCTGTTTGCCTGCGGAGTGGAAGCGCAGACAAATAAGCCGTTTGAGGTCACGTTCCCACGGTGGGCCGCATCGCTTCGAGGAGGATCGGTTTTTAATTTCGATGCCGATTTGGATGGGGGCGGCTCTTTCACCGTCAATCGCTTTGTGGTTGAAGGAATGTATGGGCGGATGTGGAGTTATGACTCGTTTATCGCGCTGTCGGTGGGCGGTGGACAGGATGATTATCATTTTTCTGAGGGCGTTCCTGATTACTGGAACAATATTAATAACTATCGTATCGGTCTGTACAGTCGGTGGAGGCTGTCCGACAAATGGGTTTTGTTTGCGGCGCCTTCTGTCCGCGCTTATGCGGAAGAAAATGTTGATCCGCTGGATGGATTGACGGGGGCATTTTTTGGCGGAGCTTCCTATAAATTCAGCGATACGTTAACGCTTGGGCCGGCGCTGGGAGTTGTCAGCCAGATTGAAGACCGGCCCAGTTATTTTCCGGTAATTCTTGTGAAATGGCGGATCACTCCCCAGTTAACTCTGGATACCGGGGGAGGGCTTGCTTCAACGGCCGGGCCGGGGCTTGCGCTGGTTTATAAATTTTCCAATCATTGGAAGGCGGGAATAACGGGGCGGTATGAGCGGAAGCGTTTTCGGCTGGCTGAATCGGGAGTGGTTCCGGGAGGCGTGGGTGAGGATAGAAATATTCCAATCTATGGAACATTCGCTTATTTCTTCTATCCGCAGGGTTATATTACAGCCATTTTTGGATACAATACCTATGGGAAATTGGGTTTGTATGATCCAAACGGGAATTATGTGGATGAATTTGGATATGCCCCATCGGTCAGCGCAGGATTTGTGGCATCTTTCAGGTTCTGATACAATTTTCCCGTCATAATTCATCGGATTCTCGGAGTTCGGTTGTAAGGTTTTTATGTTGGATGGGAACAACCAGCAGACGTAGATCTGCTTTTTACGAATCGGTTGAGTTTGCGTACGTCCAAGGATTGGAAGATATGAAATTTAAAGGATGTTTAGCGGCCGCATTTTTGGTTTATACGGCTTTTTCCGATACGAATGCGGTTTCAGGGTTCAGTTTCCCGCGTTGGGGGCCTTCGGTGAAGGCGGGATCGGTTTATAATTTTGAAACCGATATGGAGGGAGGCGGCTCTTTTTCGGTGAACCGCTATTTTATGGAGGCCGGCATTGCCCGGATGTGGAGTTTCGACCGGATGATCGCCTTTTCGGCCGGATTTGGGCAGGACGACTATCGCTTCAATGATCTGAGTACCCTGCCCTGGAATAATATTAATACCTACCGGATGGGGCTGTTTGCCCGGTGGCGGCTGAATGAGCAATGGGTGCTTTTTGCGGGACCGTCTGTTCGCTCGTACGGCGAGCCCGGTGTGGATTTGGCTGATGCACTCACCGGTTCTTTTTTCGGAGGGGCATCGTATACCTTCGGCGATCGGCTGACGCTGGGGCCGGGATTGGTGATTGCCTGCGAAATTGAGGACAAAACCCGCTATTTCCCCGTGCTGCTGGTCAACTGGAATATCACGGACCGCTTAAGTCTGGAGACGGGCGGCGGTTTTGTTGCAACGGCGGGGCCGGGCCTTTCCCTGATCTATTCGATTTCCAACCATTGGAAGGCGGGGTTGACGGGGCGCTATGAGGTGAAGCGCTTTCGTTTGAATCGTGATGGCTTGGCTGTAAATGGAGTGGGCGAAGATGAAAGCGTGCCATTTGTTGCAAATCTTACCTATTTTTTATATCCTGGCGGGTTTATCAGCGGAATAGCCGGGTTTAATTTTTCAGGAAAATTGTCCGCCGATGATGCCTATGGCGATTTATTATATGAAAGAACGTATGATCCCGCCCCGGGAATTGGTTTTGTTGCATCATTTAGATTCTAAATTTTGATCTATCACCCTTGCAGGTGAATTTTGTTACAGAAATTTGGTCTATATTTTGTGTTAAATCTAATTTGATTAAAAATGTTGACAAAATTAGGGGCTGTTTTAAGGTGCATCTTTGTTTGGAGGTAAAATTATGACTAATTCTGTTATGGAAGGTGGACAGGCATTAATCCGATGTCTGGAAAGCGAAGGAGTTGAATATATATTCGGCTACTCGGGCGGCGCAGCAATCCCGATTTTTGATGCGCTGATCACAACAAATACTAAAATTAAATTTATATTGGTTCGGCATGAGCAGGGTGCGGCCCACATGGCCGACGGCTATGCGCGTGCAACCGGCCGACCGGCCGTGGTGCTGGTTACCAGCGGACCGGGCGCATCCAATACCCTGACCGGTATTATGACGGCGCACATGGATTCCGTTCCGATGATTGTCCTGACGGGGCAGTCGGTTTCGTGGATGCTCGGCAAGGATGCGTTCCAGGAAGCAGATATTTTCGGCATCACAATGCCGGTTGTGAAACACTCCTATCTGGTGAAGGATTCCAACGATATTCCGCGCATTACCCGCGAGGCGTTTCATATTGCCACCACGGGACGTCCCGGACCGGTTCTGATTGATATCCCGAAAGATATCAGTGCAGGCCCTTGCACGGCCGACCTGCATGCCGAAATGGACCTGCCGGGGTATAAGCTGAAAGAAGGCGTTAATAACGATACGATTCTGACAATTGCGGAAGCATTGTCGAAATCGGAACGTCCGTTAATTCTTGCCGGGCACGGTGCCATGATTTCCGGAGCAGACGATATTCTGCTGGCCTTTGCGGAAAAGGCTCAAATTCCGGTAACCAATACGTTGCTGGGTAAAGGCATTTTTCCTGAAACGCATGAACTTTCTCTGGGTATGCTGGGCATGCACGGTACGGCCTATGCCAATAAAGCGGTTTGCGAATGCGATCTGCTGCTGAATATCGGTTCGCGCTTTGACGACCGTATTCTGGGCAAACCGGAACAGTTCTGCAAAGATGCCACCATTGTTCATGTTGATATTGATGCCGCTGAAATCGGCAAAATGATTCAGCCGCAGATCGCCTGCGTTGCCGATGCCAAAACCGCTCTCGAAGAGCTGATTAAACATGTTCCGGTGCTGGAAACGCGGGAATGGCGTAAAACGCTGGATGGGTATAAAGCAAAGTACCCGCTCAAGTTTAAACGTCAGGGCAGCCTCAAAATGCAGCACATTATCGATGAGTTTTATAAACTCACCAACGGAAAAGCCGTTGTGGCAACCGATGTGGGGCAGCATCAGATGTGGGCCGCACAGTTCTATAAAAGCGACAGCCGCTATAATTGGCTCAGCTCCGGCGGTGCCGGAACGATGGGCGTAGGCCTGCCGTACACGATCGGTGCCGCGTTCGGTCGCCCGAACGATGTTAATGTCTGTTTTGTCGGCGACGGCGGGTTCCAGATGACCTTCTTCGAACTGGCAACCGCAGCGCTGCATAAGCTTCCGATCAAGATAGTGGTTTTGAATAACCACTATCTGGGCATGGTTCGCCAGTGGCAGGAACTGTTCTATGACGACCGCAAGAGCGGCGTGGATCTGGAAGGAAATCCGGATTTCGTGAAACTTGCGGAATCATTCGGCATTAAAGGATTCAACCTGCGTCGCCCCGGCGATGTGAAGCGCGTCCTGCAGAATGCATTGGATTATAATGAAGGTCCGTGCCTGATTAACTGCGAAGTGGAAAAAGCGGATAACGTATTCCCGATGATTCCGGCCGGTGCCGCAATTGAAGACATGTTGATTGAACCGCCAACCATTAAACTGGAAAAACCGACGGGTTCCACCTAATCGAGGAGAAGAACGATGTTGAATACAGATAAATCCATGCACACTTTAAGTGTCTATGTTTCGAATAAGCCCGGAGCGCTTGCCCGTATTGCGCAGGTCTTCTCGCGCCGCGGATTCAATATTGAATCCCTGGTGGTTTCGCCGGCAGTTGACGGGAATTTTTCACGAATGACCATCAGCTGCAGCGGGGACCCGAGCGGTCTCGACCAGATCATTAAACAACTTTCAAAGTTGATTGATGTGCTGCAGTGTATCGACCACACCTACGATCAGGCTGTTACGAAAGAGATGGGACTGATCAAGATTGCGGTCGACAGCGACGGGCGCTCGGAAGCGCTTCAGATTGCGGAGCACTACGGATGCAAAACGGTTGATTTAACTCCGAATTCGATGATCCTGCAAGTGGTCGGGAATCCGGAAAAAATCGATGCACTCGAAGAGATGATTGCAAAATTCCAGATTATTGAACTGGTTCGGACCGGCAAGGTCGTCATGAGCCGCGGGCAGGAACTCACCTAACCGCTTCCAAGCTCTGGAAACTGAACCTCACATTGGAAAATGTGAGGTTTTTTTATGTCCACGTGTGAGAACAGCAAATATAGGGCATTGTTTTCCAAGGGTTGGACGTTATCCTGTAACCATGAGATATTTTCCGATCATTGGAATACTGCTGATAGGCTGGTCTGTGCAGGCCGCGTCGCTTCGCATCGAAGACGACCGGGCATGGTTATCGGCCGAAGGCTCATCCTTAACCGAAATCCTCGAGCTGTTTCAGGAACGCGGAACCCGGGTGCTCATCGATCCCGATCTTACTCTGGGTAAAGTTGACGGTGAATGGGAAAATGCCAAGGTGGACCGGCTTGTCAGCCAGCTCGTCAGCCCGAACAGCTATTCCCTCGACTGGGAAGTCATGCCGAGCGCAATGGGAAATTTATACCGGATTTCCACAATTCGGATTTTCGGCTCGAGTGCTTCTTCCGTGGAACCCTTTTCCAAGGTCAGTCGAATGTTGGATGTGGTGCAGGGCGAAAACGGCATAAGCTATATTCGCGGTGAACTCATGATTGGCTTTAAAGAAGGGACCACCATTCAGGATCTGAATGCCCTGTTGAAAAAAATAAACGGAACCGTGGTTGAAGTGGTGGATCCTCCCGGAATTTATCGCATAAAAATCAACGAAGGCATGTCGGTCGAAGAGGCGATCGCCATTGCACAAGCGCATCCCGGGGTGGATGCTGCCGAACCGAACCTTGCTTTTCCAGGCTCTGGAAATCCCGCCGTTCCAATCTCCGGAACGCATGCGGGCCTCAATCTGGGGCTGGCCCCCGGCGAAACCGCCATTGCGGTTTTTGATTCCGGGCTCGACCCGAAATATGCAGGAATGCCCTTCATTCGTGGAACTTACGATGCCTTGAACCCTTCCGCCGAAATGACCGATCCGTCCGGACACGGCACGCTCGTCTCGCTGATTGCCTCCGGAGCCATCACGCCGCTCGGGGAAGAATCCTCCGAAACCGGAGCACCTGTTTTGGCCGTGAAGGTGTTCGATGAAAACGGGATGACTTCATCCGACACGCTGATGCGCGCGATCAACTATGCCATCGCCTCCGATGTTGGAATTATCAATCTCAGTTTCGGCACCTATGAAAATATCGGTTTTCTGGAAGATGCGGTTCAGTATGCCGCCTCGCAGGGCGTGAAGATTTTTGTGGCCAGCGGTAACGATGGATTAGATGTTGCCGTCAATCCCGCCGCCAGCTCCGCCACCATCTCCATTGGCGCGACCGATGAATATGGAAACATTGCCGACTATTCCAACACCGAAGCCGATGCCTTCACATCCGGCACCGTCAAGTTTGACGACAAACTGCACTACGGCACCTCCTTCGCCAATCCCTACGCCGCCTATCGCTACGCCATCGCGCCGATTGAATAAAATCGTAGAGCGGTTTCGACGAAACCGCAGACGGAGAATCGGCCCCGCGAACGTGCGGACATTTCATCGAAATGTCCCTGCCCGGAGCAACTGGTAGGGCGGTTTCGACGAAACCGCTTGCGGTGGATCAGCTCCGCGAACGTGCGGACATTTCATCGAAATGTCCCTACCAAGAGCGGCAGGTAGGGCGGTTTCGACGAAACCGCTTTCGGTGGACCGGCCCGGCGAGCGTTCGGACGTTTCATCGAAATGCCTCTGCCTTTTTCTTGATAAATAATGATTGTTTTATAAAATTTTATTCATGCTTCCGCAACGCAAAAGCTTACCGCATGAAATTCCGTTCTGGGTAAAGGATGGGTCCGAATATTTCATAACAATTTGCTGCAAGCCTCGGGGTAAAAATATCCTTTGCAACAAAACGGTTTTTTCGCTGATGAAGGAATCGCTTTTGTTTCGTCAGGAGCGCGGTGATCTCTGGGTTCATCTGTTGGTTTTGATGCCGGATCACCTGCATGCCATCATGAACTTTTCTCCAACGATTGGAATGAAACGCAGTATCTCCCAATGGAAACGATATATATCAACCAATAGCACGGTTGAATGGCAACGGGACTTTTTTGACCATCGTTTGCGGAAAGACGAAAGCTATATTGAAAAGGCGCATTACATTCGCATGAATCCGGTTCGTGCGGGTTTGGTGGGCGATTCCAGCGATTGGAAATATGTATGGGAAAACAAATGGTAGGGCGGTTTCGACGAAACCGCTTTCGGCGGACCGGTTCAGCGAACGCACGGACATTTCGTCGAAATGTCCCTACCTGATCGAATCGCTTTTCGGGCTTTATCTAAATTACTGCATTTCGCCTTTTGCAATGTACTTGGAAAGAGGTTTCTGAGATTGTGGCTCTGATTTTAAACTGCACGAGGCGGGATAAATGGATGCGGTGCTTTAACGTAAAACGGCATCCATCTAACGCCGTAAAAACAGATTCAAAATAGGCCGAATTTATTCAATACACTGTTGGAAAGCAAAAGACATGTATAAGAAACTTTTTATCACCAGTTTAGCGGTCAACGTAATACTCGGTATTGTTGTGGCAATTTTTATTCCCAGATCAAAAGGAGAGTGGGCTGTCGTTAAGGATTTCCGACATTTATCTTCGAAAGAAAATCAACAACAAGTAGCGACAGAAAACATGGTCGTATATGAATACTGCGATCACATGCTAAACGACATTTCCAAAGATTGGGAACCTACCTCACTCCTGAGACAATTTGATTCTGATATTGCAGCTCAAATAGAAAATGAAAAGTTAGAACAAACCACGCAAACTTATTCTGCACTCGGATCATTTAAGGAATCCAGAGCACCAAAAGGGATTCTTGATATCGCTCCCAACCAAAAGCGAGTTATGCTGAATTCCATATTTGAAAATGGTTCAGCAAAGGTTTCGATCGATGTCATAAAAAGAAATGAAGAATGGTTCATCCGAAACATCAACATTAACTCGGATATTTTTCATCCCGATCTAGAAACAAACAAATAACTTTTCCAACCAGTGGGTGGAGCCTACGGTGGCCGACGCCAGTTGATTAAGTGAAGTTTATGAGCTCCGGCGGCTCACCCATAACGTTCGACAGGAGAAAAAATAAATGAAACAAGACCCAAAAGTTCGCTATCTTGCACTTTCAATTCTGTTTTTTCTGCTAACGATTTTTATTTTTTATTCCCCTATTTCAATTCTATCCCTATCACCCCTGACTCTCCTGATCTTAGCGTATATTATTATCCAGATGCTTTATTCAGCTCTCTCCAGCGTTTCACGTTCAAAAATGGGAGATGGAATCAAATTTTGTTGGGTTCTATTGATACTTTTTTCCCCGTCATCGGCCCACTTGCCACGTTAATTGTTGTAAAAGATTAAAGGGTCGAACCAAAGGTTGGACCCTCCCGTGAAAAGGTCCGTTGAGTCAGGCAGCGAACAAGGCACAGAGGCTCACCCATAACATCAGTAAAGTAAAAATGAAAAGACTTGTTTATTCTCTGGCATTCCTTTTCCTGGGAACTTTATTAGTTTCCTGTTCGCAAGAAAAAGAGATAGCAGCCATCGACATAATCACGGGAGGACCTCTTTACAGAGAAACTCAGTTTTGCATTTTAAAATCTCCAGAAAGACTGTCGGGGAGCATCATAACTCCTGTATATGACTCATTTAAATCACCCATAAAGGTTTCCGTTTCAACATATGGAAAGGAATTTTTAATGACGGCACATTTCCAAGGAAACGATGGAACGAACGACCTGCACAATATTGATATTAGAATTCCGGAGGAAGCGCACACTACCCGGAAGGTAACCTATGCGGGGAATGAATTAATTGTTCATAAGGACGATGACCTCGTGATGTTAATAAGACCAAAAGAGTAGAGCTCATCGACTCTACTTGAACAACGTCCGTTGATCCGGTCAATGTTTATGTGCACGGCTGGTCAACCCGGCGAGCGTGCAGACATTTCATCGAAATGTCCCTGCCCGGATTATCAGGTAGGGCGGTTTCGACGAAACCGCTTGCGGCAGATCGGCTCAGCGAACGTGCGGACATTTCATCGAAATGTCCCTACCCAGAGCAGCAGGTA
>JARNMJ010000058.1 GCA_029432795.1 Pontiellaceae bacterium B12219 | reverse complement strand
TATTGCGTATTGCGTATTGCGTATTGCGTATTGCGTATTGCGTATTGCGTATTGCGTATTGCGTATTGCGTATTGCGTATTGCGTATTGCGTATTATGGATGTGTCAGGAGCAAATTCATGTCAAGCAATACGCAGTTCGTAATATAAAGTGATTACTTTAGGCTTTCGGCCTGTATCTTAACAAACTATCTTTAGCGCGATAAATCTTTGGAGTTTGTATGCATATTGTAATCGATCTACTGGCGGCTCTCATTCTGCTCTTTTTTCTGCTCTCGGGCTGGCGCAAAGGCTTCCTGCTTTCTCTGCTCGGTGTGCTGCGGGTTATTCTTGCGTATGGCATTGCCTATTTTGCCGGGCGCTACCTCGGCTCCTGGCTGGGCGAAGTGGCGCATCGTCCCCGCATCGTAACCATTCCGGTCGTCGCCGGCCTCAGCTTTGTTATCATCACCTTCTTTTTCCACGTCATGATGTCGAATATCCGCGACTCGCATAAAGAACGGGAAGAAAAAGAAGACTATAAACATCCGTGGTACAGCTCGATCGGCGGCGGCCTGATTAATCTCGGGATCGGCCTTTTTTCCCTGATTTTCCTGTTCTGGCTCGGCGATGTTTTCCTGGTCGGTGCCACCGGAAATCCGATTCCCGGAGCGGCAAACTCGAAGTTTGCCGGTTTCGCCCGCCGCGCGGTCTACGAGAGCGTGTATGCTGTGATTTCGCGCGACGGACGTGAATCCAACGCGGCCGCCTCCGCCCGGGTCATCAGCAATCCTGCTCACGGCATGCAGCACCTCGAAAATGCAATGAAGGCGCCTTCTGTTCAGCAGCTCATCCGCGACCCGGAATTTGCCGAAGCCCTGTTGAGCGGCGATCCCGAACGGCTAAAGGAAAATGCATCGCTGCAGGCTCTCTTTAACGATCCCGACACCTTGAACGACCTGAAAGAGCTCGGCGTCTTCAACGGCCGGGAAAAGAAAAGCCAGATCTATGAAAACCTCGCCGCGTTCGGAAGCAACGAAACCATTCAGACCAGCCTGCAAAGCCTGAATGAGAAAAAACTGTTGAGTACAGATAAGATTCTGTTGCTCATTCGCGACCCGGATTTTGACATCATTGTCGGCGAAGTCGTCAAATAGACCGACCGGCCTTAGCGTTGACCTATTTAAAAATGGTCGATACGCTACAATCGATTTTCAGGACCCATAAACCCAGGAGAGAAAGCATAATGAAAAGATATCAACTGTTGATGGCCCTTGCCCTTGTTTCCGCGGTCGGATTGACCGGCTGTAAAACCAAAGTCGAACGCGTCGGCGCCGATGAGCAGATCGATCTTTCCGGACGTTGGAACGATACCGATTCTCAGCTGGTTTCGCAGGAAATGGTGGCAGATATTGCTTCCCGCCCCTGGATCGAAGAGTACACCGCCAAAAACGGCAAGAAGCCGGTCGTGGTGGTGGGTACCGTCCGCAATAAAAGTTCCGAGCACATCGAAACCGAAACCTTCACCAAAGATCTCGAACGCGAGCTGATCAATAACGGACGCGTCACCTTTGTGGCAAACAGTGTCGAACGCGGCGAACTGCGTCAGGAACGTAAAGAGCAGCAGACCTGGTCCACCGAAGAAACCCAGAAGCGCCTCGCCGCAGAAACCGGTGCCGACTTCATGCTCCAGGGCAGCATCAAAACCATTATCGATCAGGAAGGAAAAGAATCCGTTAAATTCTATCAGATCGACCTGGAAATGGTGAACCTCGAGAGCAACGAAAAAGTCTGGATGGGCAGCAAGAAAATCAAGAAATACGTCAAGAAACGCAGTCGTAAATGGTAATCCTCTGTTTGAAAAAAGCGGTGTGCCTACACCGCTTTTTTCAGGATATAAACTGTGCGTCAGCTCTCTTCCATCCTGATTCTGCCCGCCCTGATTGTTCTGCTATCAGGTTGCAACAGCCTGCGGACCGACAAATCGCAATATGCCGGAATCGATCTGATGATGGCTCGGGCGGATTATCCCTCCGCCATTGCTCAGCTGGAAGCCGCCAAAGAGAAGTCCTATTCCTACAAAGACCGGCTGATCTACTATCTCGATATGGGAATGCTCTACCACTGGAACGGCGAGTATAAAAAGAGCAATGCCCAGCTCGAACTCGCCGAACGCGCCATTGAGGCAAACTTCACCAAAAGCCTTTCTCTTTCCGCTTCCACCCTGATTCTAAATGATAATGCGCAGGCCTACGCCGGCGAGGATTATGAAGACATTTACCTCAATGTGTTCAAAGCGCTGAACTATCTCGAACTCGGACAGAACGACGAAGCATTTGTGGAAGTCCGCCGGATTAACAATAAACTGCTTCAGCTCGAGAGCAAATACGACAAAGTGGCCGAAAAACTCAGCGAGGCGGAAGAAGCCCATGAGACGTTTACACCGGGGAAAAATTATTTTCAGGAATCCGCCCTCGCCCGCTACCTCAGCCTGCTGCTCTACCGAAACGAAGGTAAATGGGATGACGTCCGAATCGATCTGGAAAAAATTTCCAAAGCCTGGAAACTGCAACCCGGAATCTACAATTTTAAAGAACCTGATTTCACGCCGTCGACCGAGCGGATCAGCCCGCCAACGGCCCGGCTCAATGTCATTGCCTTCAGCGGCCTTGCGCCGGACAAAAAGGCAGGCACCTTCTATATCTACACCGAGGAAAACCTGATTCTGCTCGCCGGATCACAGGAAGACTATCTCGGCAAACAGAACCTTTCCGGCCTGACAGTGATCCCGTGGCCCGGCATCACCCCCGGCTATAACTTCAAGTTTCAGCTGCCGAGTATGCAAAAACGGCCGTCGGAAGTGGCGCGTATCGAAGTCGCCGTTAACGGTGCCGGCACCAATACCCTCCAACGATTGGAAAGTCTGGAAAATGTTGCCGTTGAAACCTTCAGCATTCAAAAACCGTTGATTTATATGAAAACCTTAACGCGCGCGGTCGTGAAAGGGCTGGCCGCACAAACCGCCACCGAACACGTAACAAACAACATGAACGACGGCTGGGCCATCATCACCCGCCTGGCTACCACGCTGGCCGTGCAGTCCACCGAAAATGCCGACCTGCGGGTCTCGCGGTTTTTCCCGGCCGATGCCTCCATTTCCGAGCTGCACCTGAAAGAAGGCGTCTATGACCTTTCCATTAATTATTATTCCGCAAGCGGCAACCTGATTCACACCGACAAACGGACCGGATTTTCTGTTGAGGCGGGCAAACTCAACGTGGTTGAATCTTCCTATCTGAACTAGAGAGGCTGTACGAATGAACTCCCATTTATTTTCATCGTTTTCCGGATCGCGCGGTTTACGCCTTTGTGCAACGGCGGTTCTGATTTCCACCAGCGGATGCACCCTGTTTTCCAGCAAGGAACCCGCCTGGGTTTCCAATCCGAAAACCGCATATCCCGACAACCTCTATCTCGTGGCGGTGGGAGCCGGCGACACCCGGCGTGCGGCGGAGAATGCGGCGGCGGCGAGCCTCTCGCAGATTTTTGAATCGCATATTGAATCCGACGAACGCCTGCTGGACAAAACACACGAAACCACCACAAGTTTTGAACAAACCTCCGACTTTTCGTCCGACATCAACATTCTCTCTTCCCAGACCCTGTATAACATTCAAAATGCCGAAGCCTGGAAAGACGAACTCGGCCGCTACCACGCCGTGGCCTATCTGAACCGCCGCGATACCGCCTCCATCTACCGCGATAAAATCGAAAAGGAAACCACCCGGGTCAACTATCTGCGGGCCAACGCGGAAACCGAAACCGATCTGCTCAAAAAATATGCCACGCTGCGCGCCGCCAACACCCATGCGCTTCAGGCCGAATATCTGCTTCGTCAGCTGAGAGTCATCTACCCGCC
This sequence comes from Pontiellaceae bacterium B12219, assembly GCA_029432795.1. Taxonomy (GTDB): domain Bacteria; phylum Verrucomicrobiota; class Kiritimatiellia; order Kiritimatiellales; family Pontiellaceae; genus Pontiella. The sequence goes on along the minus strand of JARNMJ010000058.1, from coordinate 25,390 downwards.
GGCAGTTCCCGATGCCACACCGAGCTATTCGCTGAATCAGCTGCGTGAAGCACTGGCCAATACCGCACGACAAATCAAAGTGAGCGTGGAAGTCAGTGGCGATGAGGGACAGCGGATGACCGCCACCATTCAGGAACTGATCACCCGATACGGCTTTATGATCGGAAAACCGACGGTGCTGGACATCGCGGCCAAGGTCGATGTGTACGACACCGGAGAGCGCGAACAGGGCCTTGTTTTTGTACGCTACGAGCTGTTGTTGCAGATGAAAGATGCCAGTGGCAATGTGCTGATTACGGTAAGCGATAAAGGCCGCGAAGCGCATAAGACGCTGGACCAGGCTCAAACCCGTTCGTTCCGAACCCTGGAAAACGCCATCAAAAAAGGCGGCGCACAGCGACTCGATGCCTACTTCGATTCGATCATCGACCAGAACTGATTTCCAACCCGTGGAAGATTAAATGCGCGGGTAGCCGCTGCCCGGCATCAGCCGCACATTTTTCACGACCTTCGGCACCAGACCGATCGCGGCGAGCAGCAGCACAATCAGCACCCCGAAACTCAGCAGCAGCGTGTCGTAGGATGAAAAGGTTTTGCCCAGCACCGTCCATTCGGCCGACAGCATATTCCAGCGAATGGTCTGCGATACCAGGAGCTGCGAGAGGCCGACCCCCAGACTGAACAGGGTCATGCAGACCGCCGTTGAAAGGGATTTATTGCGAGCGGGAATCAGTTCAAGCATTTCCGAAGTCATCGCAATGCCTTTCACTGCTTCCATGCTGTTAAACAGGAATGCAAAAAGGCCCACCTGAACGGGAAGAGGAAGCGGAATCCACGCACGCGCCAGCATACCCAGAATAATGAGGGCATACGAAATATGGGCACTCAGAAAAACAATACGTGTTCCCCAGCGGTCCACCATCCGGCCGCCGATCAGATTCCCGGCAATGCTCCCGCCCAGAAACAGGGTCCCCATCAATTGAATCTGCGCCGGGCTGAATTTAAAAACATCTTTCTGCATCAATCCGTAAATCACCGGAATCGCCGCCGTGAAAAGGGTGATGAGCAGAATGTAGCCATTAAAGGCACCGAACCCCTGAATGCGAAAGACGGAAGCCAGCGAGCCGGCAAAGGAAGGTCGCTGTTCCGCGAGCTGATGCTCCTTTTCCAATTCCGGAATTCTGGCGAAGGTAAAATAGCGGGCCACCTGCGCAAGGAAAACGAAACCGACAATCCATTGAAACACCGCCATGGATTGGGAGTGCTTCAATAATTGGGTGATCAGCATCGAAAACAAAATGATGACCGTCATGAATGTAATGCGCAACCGGCTGAAGAAACGGCCGCGGATTTCCTTCGGAATAATCGGATTCAGCAGTGCAAACCAGCTGGCGCTCTGCATACTCCCGCCGACCGAGCCGATCAGAATTGAGCCGATCAGCATCGGCAGTGCAAAACGAACGGGAATCCAGCCGGCACTCAACACCAGAAACAATCCCGCCGTCACCAGCACCTGCCCCCAAAGCGCTAACCGAAGTTTTCCGGTTCGGTCGGCCAGAAAGGCAAACGGAAGCAGCAGCAAAGCTCCCACCAGCGGCGGGAGTGCAAAAATGAACGCAATCGATGCACTGCTGATCCCGAGTTTCGAAAAATAGTTCAGAAAAAAGCCGTTTTGATAAAACGCGGCACTCAACATACCCAGACACTGGGTCAGGATGATGATGTTGAAAACACGTTTACGCTGTGAATCGGAAAGCATAGAAAAAATCCGCAGGGATATATAGAGAAACAAATAATTATCAGCAAGACGGGATGATATAACCACTCGCCGTTACAAAAGCACACTAAGACGGTTCAAATTTCAAGTTTCCAATTTCAAGTTTCATCCCATTACCCTACTGTCCCTCCCCATGGACGCAGGACTTTATATTGTTGGAACCCCGATCGGGAATCTGGGAGACCTTTCTTTCCGGGCACTGGAAACCCTTAAAGAAGTGGATTTAATCGTGGCGGAAGATACCCGGCATACCCGGCGATTGACCGACCGCTACGACATTACAACCCGCATGATGAGTTGCCATAAATTCAATGAAAAGCAGCGGGTTGAGCAGATTATTGAACGGATTCATGACGGGCAGGCCGTCGCCATGGTTACCGATTCCGGTATGCCCTGTATTTCCGATCCCGGCTCCCGCGTGGCCGCACTCTGCCGGGAAGCCGGCATTGAAATTACGTCCGTTCCCGGTCCGGCCGCCGTCACCACCGCCGTGGCGCTCAGCGGTTTCGGCGAACACGGCTTTATTTTTGCAGGTTTTCTGCCGCATAAAAGCGGCGGACGCAAACGGGACCTGCAAAAATGGGCGGAGGCCGATCTGCCGGTCGTGCTCTATGAATCCCCCTATCGTTTAATCAAAGTGCTGGATGAAATTGAGCAGCATCTGGATCCGGACCGTATTGTCTTTGTTGCGCGGGAAATGACTAAAAAATTTGAAGAGCTGACCTGCGGTACACCGGCTGAAATAAAAGCCGCCTATGAAGGCCGAAACGTCAAAGGCGAATGTGTGGTAATCATTCAGCCCGCCAAACAGAAATAACCGTTTTTAGAAATTCTTCGCCAGTATACTCAACCGTTTGAGGCATTGTTTTCTATACTATCGCGTTGATCTAAAAAATCGCAATGCTACTATCCCAATCGGTTCGAAAATGACAGAGGGGTTTAAAGAACAATGGGTTCGAGTACCAATAATGACAACCTGACTGCGGCATATATTGACCATATTGCTGTAATGCGTGTTGAAGGCCGTGGCTCTTTTAAGATCAGCCCGCCGATGAAACAGTTCATTCATCAGGTGATCGAAAAAAAATCGGCCGACCGTATCGTGATTGATATGTCGGACTGCACCGGCATGGACAGCACCTTCATGGGGGTTATTGCCGGACTCGCCTGCCTGATCAAAAGTAAACCCGACCTGACATTCAAGCTGATCAATCTATCCGAGAAAAACCGAAAACTGCTGGTTACATTGGGAGTTGATCGCGTCGTCGACTATTCGCTGGCCGGCGAAAAAGATACCGACGTGGAAAACTGTCAGATTTGCGACGGAAAAATACTGGAACCCGATTTTACCGATAAACTCGACGCCGCAAAAACGACACTCGAAGCACATGAAACACTCGTCGATATCAATCCCGAAAACTTCAGCAAGTTTAAATCCGTCCTCGAGTTCCTCGAAGAGGATGTACGCAATCTGAGCGGTAAGTAGGTTTGGATATGCCTGGCTTTCTCCTCTGGCTAACCATATTTCTCGACTTATTAATCCCCGCAATTCTTTTACTCATTCTTTTTCTCAACTACCGCCGGCGGCTGAAAATGCGCCGCGAACGCGATACCCTGCTGCAGGAAAAGGAAGCAACTCTCGGTTTCGTGCAGAATGTAGGCGAAGTCTTCGCCGACGTCGAATCCATCGATATGGATCGGCTGCTCAGCCGGGTTCTGAACTACGCCATACGCACCTGCAAAGCCAGCTCCGGAGCCATCTACATTGCCAACCCCCGAACCGGTGAGCTGGAAGCCCGCGCTGTTTCAGGCGTTTTTCCCCCGCTCTTCGAAGTTAACCTCGACCAGTTGGCGCTGGATGAAAATGCAACCGGCGAATTTCAACGGCTCATTCGAACCACCCCGATTGTTCTTGGAAAAGGGCTGATTGGAGAAGCGGCCATTCTGGGAAACTCCATTCTGGTGGAAGATGCCGAAATGGATGCCCGCGTGCCCCAGCTCGGCGTGGATTTCATGAAAGTTCACACCCTGCTGATTGTGCCCATGCGGTTTGGCAATCATACCATCGGCATCATGGCCCTCACCAACCGCACAAACGGCGGCCAGTTTGCCCTGCCCGATCTTAACCTGGCCCAGGCGCTGGCAGCACAGGCTTCGGTTCCCATTCATTATGCCGGACTGCAGGAAGCACTCGACGAAAAACATGAACTCGATCGGGGCATGCAGATTGCCCAGCAGATTCAGCATTCGCTGCTTCCCCAGAAACTGCCGGCCTTCGCAACCGTCGAAATTGCGGCATTCAGCCACCCGGCCATGGATATCGGCGGCGACTATTACGACTTCATTCAAATCGATGAAAAACATATTGGTCTCGCAATTGCGGATGTCAGCGGCAAAGGCATTGGCGGCGCATTAATGATGTCCGTCTGTCGCAGCGTGCTGCGCGTGAACGCCGAAAATGTATACGACCCGGCCACCATGCTCACCTCCATGAATAAAACCCTCAGCAGCAACCTGGCCGAGGATATGTTCATCAGCATGCTCTACATGGTTCTGAACCTCGATACCCATCAGCTCAGCTATGCCCGCGCCGGCCACGAAGCCCCGATTATTCTGCGCAAAGGTGAATCCCGCGCGGAACAGGTTGAACCGGCCGGCATTGCCATCGGGCTGGTGGATAACGATACATTTGCCGCGGTTATTGAAACCCGCAATGTCAACCTGCATTCCGGCGACCTCCTCCTCAGCTACACCGACGGCATCACCGAAGCCATGAACAGCGCTCATGAGGAATGGGGAGTTGATAAATTAGTCGAGTCGGTCGAAAACATGGCGGAAGCCTCCGCCGCCGATCTGCTTTCCAATATCCGGCAACAGGTGCTCGCCTTTTCCGGCAGCACCCGGCAGTCGGACGATATGACGATGCTCGCCCTGAAAATTAAATAATTACTGCCCCTCGAATTCGATTCGGTAAAATCCGTTTGTTTCACCCACCGGAAGCCGAACCACCATATTGCCGGAACTCAGCTGAAGAATTTCCGGCACTGCATTCGTCCAGGAAATCAGATCCGATGATTGCAGGATGCGCGAGGTTGCTTTCACGTCAGGATGCGTCGGATATTCCAGTGTCAACATCGGCCGCCCCTGCGCATCTTCCAAGGTTTGGAAAACCGGATTCGGAACGGAATTTGATGTCAGCCAGTCGCTGAACGCCACCGGTGTTCCGTTTTCCAATATCTGGAACGAGGTCAGAACATCCGCTGCAGGAGCAGTCGACGCATCCCCCGGCTGAAAGGCCCGCAGAATCACTTCTCCGGCAGAACCGTCCAGCGTCAGCACATGATTGGTTGCACCAATCGTAACCGCCGCAGGACCTTGACGCACCTCCATGAAAACCGGCAGTCCGCTGCTGGCATACGCCTGCACCGTAAATGAATTTATCTCTGCCGGCTGATTCGAAACCGGCTCCACAAAAATATGCTGAATGCGTTCGGCCATCTCGAAGGAACGCAGTACCGGTGAAGCCGGCGCATAAATCGCATCGCCCGCCTGGCCGGCAACCACTTCAACCGTTCCGGTTCCGGTAAACGTCAGTACATTTCCATCCAGCAGTACCGGCCCGCTTTGAATGGAAAACTGAACCGGCAAACCGCTATCGGCTTCGGCGAAAAGTTCCAGCGTTTGGAAATCGAGCTGCTGATGCCCAATCGGCTCAAACATAATCGTCTGCGGTACTCTTTCATCCACCGGCTGATTCAATACGGCCACGGCATCAAGATCAAAACCGGCGGAAGCGACGGTCGGATAGGGATCATAAATAACCTCCCCGTCGGAATCTAACGCCGTCCCATCCCCAACGATATCAATAATCTTCACATGCGTAATCAACAACGGATCAAGATAAGAATAGTTATTCGTAAACGCTTCCACATAATCAGCGGAATAACTGAAGTTTCCGGCATCAATTTCAGCGGCAACCTCCTCAAGCTCGGATAAATCGAACGGTGTTCCGAATCCCTGTCGATATTTACCGGCCAATCCATAAATAAGAGTTGGATCAACCTGACCGAATCCGCCAACTGAATCAGACGTGTAGGATGCATTCGGAAAGCGTGTAAAATGAATGCCGTCGGAAGAGACTTCCACCCAGCCCAATTCCAGAAAGGAATCGCTGAAACTGTTTTCAAACACGGCGAAATCATCTCCGGCTCCATCGGTTATACCCATCGAAAAAGTAAGGGTTATTTCGCCGCTGCGCCCCAGGCTGACCACATCGTACGAATCGCCAGCCGCCGGTCCCAGCGCCTTTGCCGGCGTTTTCCATGTAATGTCCACATCGGCCCCGTATAGCATATTGGTGTACCCATCTGCCCAGGCCGCAATATTTGAAGCGTTCATCGAAACCGCCGTAGATCCGGGCTGACCGGCCGCTGGGGCAAACGGGAAGGAAGGCGTGGCAAAAAGTTCCAGACTCTGGAAAAACAGAAAAGCAAACAGGTTTATTTTTCGTATCATAATTAAAATTCCAGATTCAGCCCGACGCGAAAGCTGCGTCCCGCGCCGGGATAATAGGCTCCGCTATATGCCGTTGATGCATAGGTTTCATCCATCAGGTTATCGATGGTAACAATCATTCGGGCATAATCCGCGAGTCGGATTAAGGCCTGAAAATTAAGTAAATCATAGGCCGCCATTTTTTGGTTCACATTGGCGTCATCACTGCCCTGATATTGCGCAGCAACATAAGACCAGCTCAACGTAAAGCGAATGGCATCGAGCGGATCAACCCAGGCCGAGCACACCCCGTAAATTGGCGGAGAAAGCGGCACCGCATTTCCGGCATTGGCACCGCTCTGCAAGGTCGATTCCTGAAACGTCCAGCGCGTTCCGGCACCATACCACCGCCGATTCCAATCGAGCTCCAGTTCCGTACCCATTCGGCGGGTTTCTCCAATGTTCCGGTTCAGGCGGGCAACCGGATCATACACAATTTCATTGTCCATCAGCATTGCATAGACCGATCCCTGCCCCTGCCAGTTGCCCACCCGATGGTTTATTCCGGCCACAAACTGATTGCCTGTTTCCGGGTTGAGGGCGGCATTCAACGGATCAGCAAGCGGATAGCCTTGATACGAAGCGACCTCATCGAGTACCGGATAGCGATACACCCGGTCGTATCGAATCCATGCCGACGAATCAACGCTGAACTCCCGCGTCAGAGATGCTGTGGCAGCCCACCCCTGCTTGGAAACAACACCATCGAAGGAGCTGGCGGTTAAATCCGGCGGATTTTTATAATTCGGATTGGGTAACCGGCCGCGGTTCGTCTCGACATAGGGTAGAATCTGATTGTCTTCATAATCCCGGTTTTTGCCATTCGTTCGCGCGGATTCATAGCGGGTGCCGCCGCCTAGAATCCAATGTTCGCTGAAGGTTTTCTGCGCGAAAATATAAGGTTGAACCGTGATCCGGTCCATCTCCGCTTCCGATGCCACATAGCTGATATCAGCCGGTAAATAGCTGGTAAAGTTCAACGTGTCGTATGTGAGATCAACACCGCCAATAATAAAAGAGTCATCACCGCCCCATTTGGTTCGCGGCCCCAATGAAAACCCCTGCACCAGGTTGTCGGCAAAAATTCCGCCGAGCTGCCAATTGAGGTCCCGGCGGTTGTAGGCCGAAGTGATGCGTGAACTGCCCCGATCGTGCTCTCGCTCCCAGATCAGGGAAGCCTGCGTGCTGAGCGCTTTCGAAAAATCGTTGGAGGAATAATTCGACTGCGTCGGATCCTCCATCATCTGGTCATACGTCAGCGGCCCCGGATCCTGCTGATCGCTGTCGGTATGCGAAAGGCGGAACGTGAACATATCCGCATCGCCCGCATACCACACCAGACTGCCGGTCAGTGTCGCCGCCCGTGAAAGTGAATTCGACCGGAACCCGTCCGACTCGTAGCCATCCACTCCCACATAATAATCCACATTTCCAGCCGAACCGCCGTGCCCGATATAGCCGGAAATATAACCGAAGCTGCCGATTGTTCCCGACGCCTGCGTGCCGGCATCGGTCCCGCGTTTGGTCGTGATCTTCACCACGCCGGCCAGCGCATTATCGCCATAGAGCACATTCTGTCCGCCGCGGATGACTTCAACCTGGTCAATGTTTGAGAGCGGAATACCCGACCATAACGTCCGCCCCATATCCGGACGGTTTATTTTATGACCATCCACCAATACCAACGTTCGGAGACCTGAATTTTCACCGAAGCCGCGCATTGAAATCTGTCCGTCGTTCACATTGCCCGACGTGTTTCGAATCAGCACATTGGCTTTGCTTTGTAAAAGCTCGGGAACCGAAACAGCTCCCGAGTCTTCGATGGTCTGGCGATCGATCACCGTGACGTCTGCCGCCGTATCCACCGCCATCAGGTCCAGATTATCCAGTTGCGGAGCAGAAACAATGATGGCATCATTCGTTCCCGAATAAACGGAAACGGCAATCATTATAAATCCTGCTGTCCACAGCCGAAACATACTTATCAACCCTCTGTTACTTCATGAAATACTTACGGCGACGGCGACAGAACAGTATTCCACCAAAGCCGGCAACCATCAGCGTAATGGTGCCCGGCTCCGGCACCACCTCATACGACAGCTCATCAATGGCAAAATAGCCCGGCGTGTTCATTCCATAATCTCCCACATCGGAAGAACTGAGCGAGAATGAAAGCGATGCAACGTTATCACCCAATCCCGAAAGATCAACCCAGGTCCAGTCGTCCACAACATAATCCTGCGTATTATCTGCAAACCGGTAATCCGCCAGATAGAAATCCACGACCCCTTGAGAAGCACTCGCGCCATCAAATCCCTCCACCGTCAGCTTAAACCAATCCGCATCGTCTCCGCTTGTTCCGCCGAATGCCTTTGCAAAACCGTCGCCGTTCAGCATGGAGAGCGCCGTGTAGGTGGTGTTGTTCACATGAAAGCCATCCACGCTCACGGCAGTGCCGAAACCGACACTCTGCGGCATAGGATCGTACGCACTCGTCCAATCCAATGGAACGTACGATACGGCATACACGCCACTTCCCGACTTGTCCTTTCCATCGCCATAGACGGCGTACTGGTTAAGATAGCTCGCCGTTGTCGTATCGTTCACCGCTGAATAGGTGAATCCGTTCCAGGTAGAGCCGCCCCAGGAAACGTCCAGATCAAACGTCGCGCCGTTGTCGGTCCAGTCGTGGGAACCATCCGTTGCCGGAAGAAAATAGCCATTCGGTCCGGTCTCCATTGCGTCAAAATCCACGAGGCTGGCGTGGGCGAATCCGCCAGCCAGAACGGCGGCGGCCAATAGTGTGCGCTTCATCATATGTTTCCTTTCACCTGTATATCGCAGGCATGCAAGTTTCAGTTACAAACCTCTTCCGGCGGCAAAAGAAAAGCCGCTCCCATGGGTACGCGGAACGGCATCGGCCGTTGAGCCTCCCTTGATGCGAAAGAGTCCAACATTTTGAAGAGTTGAAAGTTCTGGCTTAGGGCATGCCCCTTACAGTTGCGCTACAGCGCCGGATTTTCACCGGACTTCCATCAAATTCTTCAGAAGCGACGGAAACTAAGGTTCTCTGCTGTTCGAGTCAAAGAGAATCATCGTTTTCGTTCGGAACAACACCTTATCCCCGAAAGAAATATTTCCGGCGATGACGGAACCAGACGATTCCTCCAAATCCGCCGATCATCAGAATCACAGAACTCGGTTCCGGAACCGCGGCGTAAGAAAGCTCATCCATTGCAAAATAGGACGGTGTGTAAGGATTCGAAGATGATACCGAAAAAGCTAACGCGGACACATTACTTCCCAGCCCCGACAAATCAACAAAGCTCCAGTCAGAGATCAGATAATCCTGTTTATTATCCCCTTCGGAATAGCCTGTGAAATCTGCCAGCATAAAATCTACGGAACCCTGACTTTCAGCACCGCCGTTGAACCCTTCCACAGTCAACTTCAACCAATCATTGGTGGTAAAGGCACTTTCAAAGAACCCATCAAAGAAGATTGCATCCGCAGTAAACGCCGTATTATTGATATAAAACCCGTTCACGGCAGACACTTCATCTAAACGAATCGTCGTATTCGGTGCCCCGGAATAGGTGCTGTAATACGCAATGGCATATGAGCCGGCACCGGATTTATCCGTTCCTCCCCCATAGACAGCATATTGGTTTTCATAGCCGCCGGTATTTGGATTATTCACCTTCGAATACGTAATCCCGTCCCAACTGCTGTAGTTAGTATCGTAGTTTATATTAAATGTTGCTCCAGAATCACTCCAACTGGAAATACCCTGATCTGATGTCATGTAATAATTCTGTGGTCCAACCGGCAATCCATCAAAATCCACCACCGTCATATCAGCCCGAACCAGGCCGGCAACCGCAGCACATAAAGCAACCGTAAGTACATTCTTCATTTCTCTTTTCCTTCGCCCGTAAATCGCGAGCATTGATTAGGTTCAGCACCTTCCTTTCGCGGGCGAAAAAAAACGCCCGGGATCGCCGGACGTTAAATCCATTGAGCCCCCTTTAATGCGAAAGAGTCCAACATCCAGAAGACCCGAACGTTCTGGCTACGGGAAAACATTCCCACACAGTTGCGCTACAGCGCCGGTTTTTCACCGGACTTCCATCAGGTTCTTCAGAAGGATTTGGAAACTACGGCGGCTTCACCACCGAGTCAAAGAGAAACGCATCTGTTTACCCAAACGACTTAAAAACCACAGCGAACACGCGATTTACAAGGAATCGGGCAATCACCAGACGCATAAAAACCAAATAGGGAATCCGTTGCAGAGAGATCCGTTGCATCCTGTCAATCCGTGCGCATAAATTTCCAGCATGCGCCGACGTTCAGCCATTGAGCTTCCGGCATCCGGCTGTTTCGATATAAGGAAGCGAGCGATGATGCTCCGGGCCGAGATCATTAAACGCCGTCTGCAGCAGCATCAGCGGGTCGCCATGCGAAACCAGCACAATGGTACGCCCGGCCTGTTTTTCTTCCAATGATTGGACCACCGCCCACATCCGGCTCCGGACCGAGTTGGAACTTTCCGCCCCGTTAAATTCACGGTTAGGATCGAACAGATCTTTTTTCCAGGCTTTGGAATAATGGCCATGCGCCTTTCCCTCCCAATCCCCGAAAAAGCGTTCGCGCAACCGAATATCAAAAACAATGGGCGCCGCCCCCAGATACGCACGAATAATTTCCGCCGTTTCGCGGGCCCGCCGGAAATCCGACGAAACCAGCATGGTATCCGCATCGAACGCGGAGATTGCGGCCAAACGGGTCCGCACCTGCTCGCGCCCCTCATCGGTCAGCCCGTATTCCACCGTTCCAATGGCTGGATCACTGATAATGATGCCTTCCACATTCGCGCGGCTCTGCCCGTGCCGAAAAGCGTAATAGGTATTTTTTAAAACTTCCATGCCCCGACTATGCCGAAATCAAAAAAAACGGCAACCCCTCCAATCTCTGGAATGCGTCATTCTTCCGGAAGCCATATTACACGATAAAAACCGGCCCCGTTCGTCATCGGAGCGGATACATCCATCGGAGAAGTTGCCAGCGAGACGATGTCGGTGACCACCTGCCACGCGTTAGACCCCAGTAAGTCATCCGTGTATTCGAAGCGGTAGTGCTTACCGGGCGTACCGACAAACTGAACTGAGAACTGGCCGTTCGAGGACGAAAGATCAGAGGTGAATTCCGGAATATGCACCCACTGACTGTCGGTATAAAGAGCGGCGATTTCATCGCCGGTCAGTGCAAGGTTATATATTCGAACATCATCGATGATGCCAGGATACTGCTGACCGATGGCGGTTTCAACCACACCGGTCATCGGCTGTTCTTTGCCGGAAGCGCTTGCCCAGACCGTGCCGTTTACATAGATATCCATGTTTCCGGTTGCGGCATTCTTTGTGAACACCCAATGATTCCACTGGCCTTTATATTCTGACTCGACAGCCCCTTTTGCGATGCGGTCATATCCCGCACCATTTCCGGCATCCCAATATACATTGCCATCACTGAATGGAAGATGAACATTCAACACACGATCGCCTCCGGCATCCTCCGCACGAAAAATTGAATTATTCCCGGGCAGAGCTTCATCGCCACAGGCCCAAAGCGCGATGGTGATTTCGTTGCTGATGCTGCTGAATGTTTCCGGCTGAAGGGACACAATTGAACGGCTCCCATCAAACGCCAGCGCCCCGCCGTCATAACCGTCCACCCAGTTTCCGCCGGCAACCGTTCCGTTCCAACCCCTGGAAGAGGAGTCAATCGCCACCGTCCCGGAGCCGTCATCAAATTTCCAATGCCCAACCAGCGCCTCACTCAGCGAACGGGTGATGTTGACATAAAGAATCGCGCTGTCTGCTCCGCCGTTTCCATCTGAAACGCGGACATGCCACATCGTGTAACCGACATCCGATGCAGCCGGTGTTCCATAAATTGTTCCATCAGCGTCCACCCTCAACCAGTCGGGCCCAAACACTTTTTCAAAGGTCAGCGTATCGCCGTCGGCATCCCTTGCAAAAAGGGTTCCGTTAAACACCGTGGCCTCTTCCGTTGCACCGGTAAAAACGTCCGCGGAAAATTCGGGAGCATTGTTTACGTTCAACGGTTCGGGGCTTCCGGTCCAGATCATCAGCTCATCGGCACGTCGCTTTTCGCCGGGCACAAAAAGAATATCTTCGCCCAAAACAGTGGACAGCCGATTCCATTCGCCGGCCAGTTTTTCTTCATCCACGGGCAATACGAAACCCAGAAGTCCGAGCCATTCGCTGCGCCCGTCATTCATACGGTAGACCACCCGGTCCTGATAGGTTTCATACCGTTCATTCGTTTCTGCATACGCATTATGAAACTTAAACCGGCTGCTGGCCGCATAATGATCCGTGGTAACAAAACAGGTTCCGGACTCCGTATCTTTCATCAGAATCAACGGTTGTGAACCTTCGACCGGTGTTGCATAGCTTTCAGCCACAGCCACAGCATTCGAAGTTGGCGCCGTATGCGTCAGCATCGCCTGTCCATCCATCCATGTTTCATAGAGCGGCAGGCGCCGGGCATTGGCTTCGCCGACCTCCACCCAGCCGTAATCGGTTTCGCCGGCCAGCAACTCGGACGCGGCCTGCACATCGGCCAGCGATCCCATCACCAAATAGACCCGACGAAAAAACGCCTTCCCCGGGTGCAGGTAAAACCGAGTGCTCTGCGACAGGACACCGAAATCGCGCCCTTCGTGGCTGGTATTGCCCGAAACAAAAACCGTGGCCGAACTTTGGAAACGATCCGGATCAGCAGAACTCATCCCCATTTGTTCCGAATAGTGCTGATCCAGCCCATGAACATAGGCGGTTGCCAAACTCGCGGGATCTGAACGGTCCTGCACGCGGGCATACCATCCGCCGGAATCTTTGATGCTGTAATTTCCTCCATCGCTGAACTCGTAGTCCCATGCCTCGTAGCCGCCCCCTGCAATACCGCGAATCTGATCGGGCAGTCTGGACATGCGCAACCCGCCCCAGGGAAAGGATCCCTGCGTATACATATAGTCGCCGAAGTTATAAATAATGTATGTGATCTCCACCACACCGCGCCCCATATCCCGGTACTGCGTATACATCAAGGGTTCACTGCGCTTAACGGTTGGGTTCGGAATCAAACCGATATTCAGCACAGAATAGGTTCGGTTCGAGGCATCAAACTCTTCCGCCAACCGCGGGCAATACAGCGGCGCTTCAATGTCCGGATCGAGCGAGGGTTTATAATACATCCCCGAACCGTGCGTATTGGCATCGCCAAAGCCCTGCATTTCTTCGTCGTACTTATTGTCCAGCAGTTCATTCTTCACAACGGTCATCTGCCAGACCTCATCATTCCACGCGGATACCTCCAGACTGGACGGAGGCACCAATTCTCCGAGCCCCGGGAAAACAATGGAATAAAGCTGACCGCCCTTGCCGATCCGGAAATCCCAATCCAGACCGCTTTCCCGACATTGCAGCTCAGTATCAAAAACGATGGATTCGTCCCAGTTTACCAGAAAGTCTGCGCTGGGTTCCCAGGCCTCGTCCGCTGTGACCCGATTCAGGATGCCGTTGCTCCATGCCGGCGGAGCCCCCAACCCATCAAAAATGCTGAATATCGCACTCTTCGGATCAAACTCTGCCGACGGAACAGCAAGAACGGTAAAGGAAGCCCCGTGGTCCGTAACCCTGAGATCTCCTCCGGACCTATTCATAAAAATGCCGGCGGCATCCGCCCGGACGGCTGCTGCATCCTCAAATGCCCCGCCATAGGCTGCGGAAAACGAACTGCCTTCCGACAGAAATTGGATGCCGCTTTCCGGTTGGTTGCCAAACCGGGAATCCAGATAGCCCGCAACTGAAACGGTTCCGCCATCCAGCGTTAACGTGGCGTGTTTATGGTTATCGGCATACAGCATCAGGTTTCCATTAAAGCGTAAGATCCCATCTGAATTCACCCGATAATCCAGCGCGGCACTGGTATGGCGCAGCAGCGTTGCCATATTATTCACCTCAACGGCAACCTGCCCGATCCCGCCGCCGATGCCATCGCCCACCGTCAGAAACGTCCGGCTTTCGCTCGCAACCGGCCCGCCATCAGCACTGGAGGACAGATCCAGACTGAAGGTCCCGCCCCGGTTGAAAAGCATTGCTGCAGCATCCTGACTGTAGCCCGGCAGAAACGCCGCAACATTTGATGTGGGCATATTATCCCCATCAAAAACGATCATATCTTCTGCCGCGGTGGCGGATGAAAGGTTCGCCGGAAAAGATCCGCCATCCCAGTTTGCAGCATTCATCCAGTCACCATCACCGGCATTGCCATTCCAGGTATAGTCCGCGGCCTCCGCCGTTGAGCACACCGGAAAACTTCCAAGGAGTGGAAAAATCAGCAAAATGGACTTCCAGGGTCTGGACGTTTTTTTTATGCCCGACTGACCGCACGTCATACAATTTCCCTCATTTTTCCAACCCGTGCCTGAACGGCAAACCAGACGGGACGTTCATCTTATCGTCTGGGCACAAAAAGGCTCCGGACACGGGGCCCGGAGCGACGGCATTTAGATTTGAAACGAGCGGCGAACAAACAGAATCCCGCCGCCGAAAGCCACGATCAGCCCCAGCGTAGCCGGTTCAGGAACGGCGGTCACCGTGAAGGTTCCGCCGTTATCCGTGAACTGGAGTCCCCCTCCATTCGTATCGACAAAATTACCGAATTCATCGGCCTGAACCGCAGCAAAGTCAGCATACGATCCGCCATAAGCCGCAGTCAGCGAACCGCCTTCCGAGAGGAATTCCACATAACTTTCCGCGATACCATTGAATCGGGCATCAATATTCCCTGTTGCAACTATGGTTCCGCCATCCAGCTGAAGTACGCCATCTTTATTATCATCATCATAGAGACCGATATCACCGGCAAAGTTCAGCGTCCCGTCCGACTTGACCAAATACGTCGCGGTGCTGCTGGTATGGCGTAACAGATCGAGCATCCCGTTGATATTCACCACCACATCTTCAGTTCCCCCTCCGACTCCGTCTCCAACGGTTAACAACGTCCGGCTTTCGCTCATAATCGGAGCCGAGTTCTGACTGGTTGAAAAATCCAGCGTAAACGTTCCTCCACTGTTAAAGATCATTGTGGCTGTATCCGCGCTATACCCCGCAGCAGTAAATCCTGCCAGATTCAGCGTGGGCATATTCGCACCGCTGAATATAACCGTATCCTCTGCGGCATTCGCAGCAGTCAGACTGGCCGGAACCAACCCGCCATCCCAGTTTGCCGCATTTGCCCAATCGCCGTCATTGGCACTTCCGTTCCACGTATACACAGCCGCCTGGGCAAGGCTTGCCGCAGACAGAACCAAACACAGTGTTCTCAGTTTTCGCTTCATTATTATGTTCTCCTTTTTACAAAATTAATCCGCACAGGATCAGAGGTTCCAGTGCTCCATAATGGAGCACCGGAAATGAACTTAGTTTTGGATATTGACCCGGAAGAATCTTGTGTCGGACTCATCAACCGGCATTTCGAAGGTGGTCTCCGGCGGAGTTCCAACCATATTCGTGTAATAACTCCATGAACCGATATTCAACATTTCCCGGCTCTGGATTTCATAGTTCTGTTCTGCTGACGTTGCCCAGGATATCGTCGTTCCGTTCATGACAATCACAGGAGGTTGTTTCGAGATGCTCGGAACTCCGAAAATATCAAACTCACACGGGGTTGGTGAAATCTCCATAGGCGGCGGCATTGGCCGGATAAATCTTATCAATCGTCACCGATTTAACCCCGGTGGCCAGCGCAGTTCCATTCGTTCCGCTGAAGGATACCGTGGTGTAATCGTACCCCGCAGGTTCCCAGAGATCCGCACCGATCAAGGTGGCCGTGGAGTCGTCCACATAGGTCACAACAACCCGATATCCCTGGTTCGCCCGGCCGTCGCCCCCCGAATTGGAACCGAAGTAGGTGCTGATTCCGGTGATATCGTAACCCGCGAAATAGGTCGACACATCAAAGTTTATCATGACGGAAGCATCAGTTGCCATGGATACCGCCTGGAAGTCATTGGCGACCTCTCCATTGAACAGCAGGGTTTCATCGCCCACCGAAAAGCCCGTACTGGAACTGCTGAGATAATGCGTTTGCGCCAAATCGACCGAGCTGGCCGTTGGCGCTTCCGCAGCCACATCAACGGCCGTTGTAACCACAATGCTAACCGGTAAATCGACCTGAATATCCAGCGTATCCATTGCCGTATTGCTGCTCGCGCCCATCACAGTCAGCTCAACCGTGTAAGGACCGTTCACCGCAAACGTATTGGTGGCCAGAACACCGGTTGCCGTATTGCCATCTCCAAAGTCCCAGCTGTATGAAATAATTCCTTCAGGAGCAGAGCTTCCGGAACCATCAAAAATGATTTCCAGCGGAGGAGCCCCGGCCGTAGCGGATGCAGAGATATCTGCAAGCACCATCAGGACTTCACCGGGAATGGCCGCCAAACGCACCTCGGTCAGAGTGAACTTATTTCCGTCCACGGGCGAAGAATCATGACCAATGATCTGAACCCGGTCAAACGTGGTTCCAACCGGAAGCGTGTTAATGACGCCGCGGGCGTAGGGATCCGTTGCGCTGTCAGCCACCTTGATACCTTCTACAGTGCCTACCGGTGTCGAATAATCGCCGTTATAGAGAATCACATCGATATCATTATCCCGATCAAGGTTCCCGTTTCGACCCCACAGATCCATCACAATCACCGGGTTTTCGGATACGGTGGTATACGCCGAAGAAAGGGTAAAGCTCAGAACCACATCCACGCCTTCAGCATTGCCTCCATGAAAACCGTCAGTATAGGCCAGAGCCGGCACTGTGGCCGTCGGATCCAACGGACTGTAGACAAACGGATCACTGATCAGGTTATCGATTGTGGTTCCTACCACACCGGCATCGGAATTTGAAGCATCAGGAACCAGTGTGATCACCTCGTTATGAATATACCCCACGCTGATCGGAACCGTAACCACCCCGCTTCCGGATGCCTGATCGTTCCAGGCCACATTAAGCAGCCCCGTCGCTGACTGCCCGCCCGTTAATTCGGCCACAGAATTATCGAACCCGAATTCAACCACGGTATTGGAAGGATTCGGATCAACCAGCGTTAAGCTGGAGGCAGACAAAACTGAAAATGCGCCGGCATGCGATTCATCCGTAATCGAAAGCGTCAGGTCGACATCGGTTTCTCCGAAATAGGAAATAGCCACGGTTCCGGTCTGCATACCGGATTCCCCGCCGAAAAACAGGCTGACTTCGGAAGGATCGCTCAGCACCGTTGAAGCCGTACTGACCGGGCTGCTGTGCAGACCGAATACAAGATCATCCGAGCCGATACTGCTCGAAAACGGCACCTCAACCACATCGACGCCATACATGATACCGCCATCGGCATAGGGATCCCCGTCCGTTGCAATCGTGGAACGCAGCAGACTGAAGTTGTTTTGCGGATCTTCCGTGGTGAACTGCATCTGGAATGCATAACGTCCGGCCGGCAGCACCACAGGGGAATCGAGATTCACAGAGCAAAAAATGTTCTCGGGAAACGATTGCCCGGAAATATCAATAAGTCCGGTATAGTTCGTCGAGGTTGGAACGCCGTTGGTGGTCACTTCACCAATCCACAATGCCAAATCATTGGTACCGCCTTGCGAAACCGTAAAGGAATTGTTCTTCTGAATCGTGATTGCACTGAGCGAGGTCGAGTTTGTCAGCACAAAGGACTGCCCCGCTCCCCGTTGATGCGTCGAAATATAAATGGGGGCAACCCCGCCGGAACTGACCCGCTGATCAATAATTAACCCAGTTTCGGGAAATTCCACATTCTGAACGAATGTCCCTCCCTGCACGAATAACGCACACCCGAGCGATGCCAGGGTGAGTACTAACGCGTGACTTTTCATGGTGTTTTCCTTTTTTTGATGAGTTCCAATTATCCTTTTGAAAGAATCCGGCTCTGCCGTATTTCAAGCTGATTTCCACATATAAGATAACAGCCCCCGGATGTCGGTCATTCCCCCTTTTGGGGGACAGTCGCCCGGTTTCTTTCTTAGTATTTTTCTTCGTAAACAGGTAAAAAAGATTGCAACATCGACGGATGTCATGCGGCCGATTATCCTGCATTTCGACTTAACTGTGGTAAAAAGGAACCATGCAGAAAACCATCATAATTTTTATCGCACTCCTTCTATCGCAGGCCTGCATCGCCCGGCCGACTGCGCAGAAAGACCGTTCAACAGCCCGGCTCGAGCAACGGCTGGAACAGATCGACACCGAACTCGAACAGCTGGCAAGCTACAGCCTGCGCAGCGGAGCCGGAGCCATTGGATACCGGTCGATCCCGCATACAGATCCCGACTCATCAGAATGGATCGAAGTCGATCTCGGCCGGGAAGTACCCATCGATGAGATCATTCTGGTTCCCACACTCTACCGCGACACCAAAAAGGGATTTCAGGCGGAAGGGTTTCCTCAGGAGTTTCGCATCATAACCGGACGCTCCGCCAGCACCCCCGGCACC
Organism: Pontiellaceae bacterium B12219; assembly: GCA_029432795.1. GTDB lineage: Bacteria > Verrucomicrobiota > Kiritimatiellia > Kiritimatiellales > Pontiellaceae > Pontiella. Next base: position 6,446 of record JARNMJ010000058.1, on the reverse strand, counting down.
GTGATTGCGTCCTTCACCGAACAGGACGGTTTGCTGCCGCGTATTGCACCATTGATTGTGCCGTGTAACGGCACCAAAGCATCCTGGGTACGAATTGAAGCCGACCGACTCTCCTCCCGGGGAATCGATGAACAATTCACCATGCAATGGTCTGAACTGCTGGTTTTCAGCGGATCAAAAAATTGGGCCTTGAGACGCCCGGTCACCACACCCCAGCCAGATAAGCAGCCCATCAGCGCCTGGGGAGCCCGATTCCTAACCGACGGATCCGTGCCCTATCTGATGGATGCGGCCTCGGGCGATAAAGGGATTGCTTTCATGAACTCAGTCGGCATTGCTGACCAACCCGCTCTCACCATTGATTTAGGAGCCGTATATCCGATATCCCAGATTAATCTACATGCGATCGACCAAAGCGATACGGTACCGCAGGCATTTATCGGGGATTTCGGCATTCCATCTCACATGCGGCTCGAAGGAGCCACACAACCCGATTTTTCCGATGCAACCCTTCTGCTCGACACCCAGTGCAAAAACATCTACGACATCGCTCCGATCATGAGCTGGAACGTGATCGAAACACAATGCCGCTACGTCCGCTTATCCGCAGTTGATCCCTATATTTTCAACGATGGCATCAACATTGGAACCCGCATCGGCTTCGCAGAAATCGAGCTCCTTTCCGATGGCCGCAACATCGCGCTGAACAAACCGGTCTCCGCTAATTTCACCATCGGATCTCCGGACCGCCCCCTCTCCCTGCTGACCGATGGACTCAATTTTTACGGACGGATCCTCTCCACCCGCGAATGGCTCAATCAACTGGCCCGACGACATGATCTGGAAACCGAACGCCCTCTCGTCGCGCTTGAGCTCAATCAGCGCTACGCGCGTCAGAAAATCACTTTAACCCGAATGGGCTGGCTGGCCGCCCTGCTTACCGCAGGCATTGGATTCACCATCCTCATCGATCGGCTCATCCGGGCACAGCAGATTGACCGGATGAAAGAACAGTTCGCCGCCGACCTGCACGACGAACTGGGGGCGAACCTCCACACCATCGGCTTGCTGAGCGACCTCGTCGTCAAAAAATCCGACAACCTTCCGGAAGGAATTACAAACCTTCTGCAGCGAATCAGGGCAATGACCAAACAATCCGGCACCGCCGTTCGCCACTTTGCCAATATGCAGGATGCCAGCGAAATCTACACCGGACTGAAGGCCGATATGCAGCGGGCCGCCGAACGCATCGTCGTCGACCTTGAATACGAAGTATCCATCGAAGGAGAAGAGTTTCTTCAGCAGCTGCAGCCCCGTACCCGAGTCGACCTCTTCCTTTTCTACAAAGAAAGCCTCATTAATATCTGCCGCCATTCCGGAGCAACCAAACTCAGCACCCGCCTGAGTGCAACTTCCCGAAAAATTCAGTTGGAAATCAAAGACAACGGCAGCGGAATATCAGACGTCGTCGCCCAAGCGGTTCCCCCCTCACTCAAACGCCGTGCCCGCCTCCTCGGAGCCCGGCTCACGGTTGAAAGTCCCGAAGATGGCGGCACCATGATTAAACTCAAACTCAACCTTCGAAAATTTGGACTGAAAAAATAGGACCCTCCATGAAAAAACAAATCAGCATCATGGTTGTAGAAGACCATCCTGAATACAGAGAAGCCATCCAACTCTCCCTGCAGGAAGAACCGGAACTGCAACTCGTGGGCCTCTTCGGTGCCGCTGAAGTTGCTTTGCGCAGTTTACAAAGCATGGAAACCCGGAAAGAAGCCGACCTCATTCTGCTCGACCTTCATCTGCCCGGCATGTCCGGCCTCGAAGCCATCCCCTTTTTTAAAAATGCACTCCCGGACACCAGAATCATCATCCTCACCCAATCCGATACAGAAGCCGACATTCTTAAGGCCATCCAATCCGGTGCCGAAGGATACCTCCTGAAATCGTCCTCCTTCGAAGAAATCACCCAGGGGATTCGCACCGTGATCGATGGCGGCGCCACACTCGATCCCAGCCTCGCCCGGTTCATCATTGAAATCTTGAAAACGCGGTCCCCCGACGAGGACAGCAACATTCAGCTCACTCCCCGGGAAATGGAAATCCTGAATCTTTTAGGCGAAGGCCTCCTCAAAAAGGAAATTGCCGAAAAACTTGGCATTCGCGTCTCCACCGTCGCCGAATTCGTAAAACGGATCTACGTGAAACTCAACGTGCAGAACGCCCCCTCCGCCATTCACAAAGCCCATCGGCTCGGCCTCTTTTCCAGATAAAAAGGTTCTACGTAGATTTTTGTGGTGAAGCCTGTGATTTCAAGAGCCTCTATCCCGTACTCCGAAAATTTATTTGCAACGGATTAACAGGAGCAACGGATCGCGGCGCGCATGTTCCCAGGTGCCAACGAATTAACATAAGCGGCATAAGTCTGTACTGAAAAACCCGTTACCTTCATACACCGCTCATGAAATCAATTTTTCGGACAGCAAAAAAGTAATCCTGCGAATGGGCGTTCCTTCCATGAAATTCTACGTAGAACCGATAAAAAGGGCTTTCCTGCAAATACGATATTCTCGCCCAAAACTTTATTTTTCAAAAACGAGATAATCAGGCCCCAGGGCTTCGGGGCACGGGAAAAATTCTTCACAACCAGCCCGGCATTACACCTGAATTGCTTTGTTTCCCTTTTTGAATCCGAGTAAAGTTTCGTATCAATATAGATTTTTATATTGTTGAGCGATGATCGGGGCACGAATTGGCTGGAAACTCCAATTTCAACGGCACCCCGTCGATGTTTTGTTAAATTTTTTGGAGTTATGATGGATCAGAGCGTACACAACAAACTCATTTCGTTTATCTGGAATATTGCCGATGACTGCCTGCGCGATGTGTATGTGCGGGGGAAATATCGGGATGTGATTCTGCCGATGGTGGTGCTGCGGCGTTTGGATACGCTGCTGGAACCGACGAAAGAAGTCGTATTGGAAGAGGTGAAGTTTCAGAAGGAGGAGATGGAGGCTACGGAGCTGGATGACGCCCCTTTAATGGAGGCTTCCGGTTATGTGTTTTACAACACCTCCAAATGGACATTGCAGACGCTGTTTAATACCGCCACCAACAATCAGCAGATCCTGCTGGCGAATGTGGAGGAATATCTCAACGGCTTCAGCGAAAACGTAAAAGAGATCGTGAAGTGCTTTGACCTCAAGCGGCAGGTGCAGCACATGGCCGGGAAGGATGTGCTGCTGGATGTGCTGGAAAAATTTGTATCGCCGCATATCAACCTGACCCCCGAAGAGAAAGAAGATCCCGACGGCAACAAATTGCCCGCCCTCACCAATCTGGGCATGGGCTATGTGTTTGAAGAACTCATTCGAAAGTTTAATGAGGAGAACAATGAAGAGGCCGGGGAGCACTTTACACCGCGCGAAGTGATCGAGCTCATGACCCACCTGGTTTTTGATCCGGTCAAAGATAATCTTCCGCTCACCATGACGATTTATGATCCGGCTTGCGGCAGCGGCGGTATGCTGACCGAAGCTCAGAATTTTATTGAAGAAAAATATCCAACCCTTGGAAACCGGCGCGATATTTATCTCTATGGCAAAGAGATCAACGACGAAACCTATGCGATCTGTAAATCCGATATGATGATTAAGGGCAACAACCCCGAAAACATTAAAGTCGGCTCCACCCTGTCCACCGATGAGTTTGCTGCCGATCGCTTCGACTTTATGCTCTCCAATCCGCCCTACGGCAAAAGCTGGGCCGGAGAACAGAAAAACATCAAAGACGGCAAGGACGTCATCGATCCCCGCTTTAAGGTGGAACTGGCCGACTATTGGGGAACGGTCTCCGAAGAAGAGGCCACGCCGCGCTCATCCGATGGACAGCTGCTGTTCCTGATGGAAATGGTCAGCAAAATGAAACCCGCCGACGGAACTTCAAATGGAAGCCGTATAGCCTCCGTGCATAACGGCTCCAGTCTATTCACCGGCGATGCCGGGGGCGGCGAAAGCAACATTCGCCGCTACCTCATTGAAAACGACCTGCTCGATGCGATTGTTCAGTTGCCCAACAACCTGTTCTACAACACCGGTATCACCACCTATATCTGGCTGGTCAATAATCAGAAGCCGGAAAGCCGCAAAGGAAAGGTGCAGCTGATCGATGCCAGCCTGCTGTTCCGCAAACTGCGCAAAAACCTGGGAAACAAAAACTGCGAATTTTCGCCCGAACATATTGCTGAAATTGTGCAGACCTATCTCGATGGAACCGAAATTGAACGCAAGCTGGATCAAAACGGCGACCCGGTCGGCATCGCGGCGCAGGTCTTTAACAATGCCGACTTCGGGTATTATAAAGTAAACATTGAACGCCCGGATCGCCGGAAGGCCCGGTTTACCGCCGAGGCCATTGAATCGCTGCGGTTCGACAAAGCCCTGCGGGAACCGATGGAATACCTCTATGCCGAATACGGCGATAACGTCTATGAAGCCGGGTTCCTCAAATCCATCGAAAAGGAAATCGTCGGCTGGTGCGAAGAAACTGAGTTTTCGCTCAACGCCAAATCAAAATCCAAGCTGCTCGATTCCAAGGCTTGGAAAAAGCTAAGGACCCTCGTTGAAGCGGCACACGATTTGATGAACCACATCGGCACCGATGAGACCGACGACTTTAATGCCTTTAAAGAAACCGTGAGTGCGGTGATTAAAGCGGAGAAGATTAAGCTCTCTGCAACCGAGAAAAATACGATTCTTAACGCCGTCAGCTGGTACGATGAATCCGCCGCCAAAGTGATCAAAAAAACGGTTAAACTCAATTCGGCCAAATTGACCGATCTGCTGGAGCATCTCGGTTGCAACAAAGTCGATCTTCCAGACTTTGGATATTATCCCACCGGCAAGAGCTGTGAATATATTCAATACGAAACCAACAGCGACCTGCGCGATGCCGAATCCGTTCCGCTGACCGATACCATTCATCGCTACTTTTGCGCCGAAGTGAAGCCGCACGTTGAAGAAGCGTGGATCAATCTCGACAGCACCAAAATCGGCTATGAAATCAGCTTCAATAAATATTTCTACCGCCACAAACCGCTGCGCTCCATGGAAGAAGTCGCCGCCGATATCCTCGCGCTGGAAAAAAAGGCCGACGGCTTGATCGCCGATATTCTGGGCCTGAACACGGGCGTGTCCGCCATAGCCTTGGAGGACGCGTAATCATGGAGGCATTAAAAAATATGCCGCGCTATCCGGCCTATAAAGATTCGGGCGTCGATTGGGTGGGCGAGATTCCGGAGAGTTGGACCATTGAAAAAGGAAAGTGGTTATTTCTCAAAGCAGACCGTCCCGTGCGAAAGGAAGATGAGATTGTAACTTGCTTTAGGGATGGCGAGGTGACGCTACGAAAAAATCGTCGCCTGGATGGATTTACTAATGCGCTCAAGGAGCATGGTTATCAAGGAATCCGAAAAGGCGATCTTGTGATTCACGCAATGGATGCATTTGCGGGGGCAATTGGGGTTTCTGACTCAGATGGGAAATCAACCCCAGTTTATTCAGCATGTACTCCTCGAATTGAACTGCAGGTAAATCCATATTTTTACGCCTACTATATGAGAGACTTAGCTCTTTCCGGTTTAATTGTATCGCTGGCAAAAGGCATTCGTGAGCGATCAACAGATTTTAGGTTTAATGATTTTGCGGACTTGTTACTTCCACTCCCCTCCCTGCCAGAACAACAGGCAATTGCGGGTTTTTTGGATGAGAAGACGGGGCAGATTGATGAGGCGGTTGCGATTAAGGAACAGCAGATTGAGCTGTTGAAAGAGCGCAAACAAATCCTCATTCAAAACGCCGTCACCCGCGGCCTCAACCCCGACGCCCCCCTCCGCGACTCCGGCATCGACTGGATCGGTGAAACTCCGGCGCATTGGGCACACCCTCAAAAAATGAAATATATATCTTCACTCAAAGGACGCCAGGGTTGGCAGGGGTTAAAAGCAGAAGAGTACACGGATGAAGGACCTCATGTATTAAGCAGCGCCCACTTTAACAACTACATTATTAGCTGGGACAAATGCCCCCGAGTTTCTTTGGAACGTTATTTAATGGATGTTCATATTCAGCTTAGTGTTGGCGATATTCTGCTAATGAAAGACGGTGCTAATATGGGAAAGCTGGCATTTGTTAACGAGCTACCCGGACTCGCTTGCCTCAATAGTCATCTCCTCTTGCTTAGGCCGTTATCTATAGATGGGGACAACACTTATTATCCCAAATTCATGTTCTATTACATGATGTGCGATAAGTTTCAGGATTATGTCAAAATCAACGGTACTGGCTCAACTTTTCTAGCAGTCTGTCGGACTTATCCATTTCAGATTTAAGATATCTGTGATAGACTGGATCAGTCTTAACGGATTGGACTTATGGCGACTCGACTTA
>JARNMJ010000057.1 GCA_029432795.1 Pontiellaceae bacterium B12219 | reverse complement strand
CTTTTTCGTTTCACAAACCGGTTGCCGCCGGATAATTGGCAGGCCCGCAGAAAATTGGGCCTGTGTCTGGGTGCTAACTCCGACAGACTGCTAGTTATGTCAATTCTTGAAGCTGCTTTCAAAATGATCTCTTGGGGTGCGTATCCCAATCGGCTGAAAAGCGATTTGTGATTTATAAGACCCTGGATTATCCATTATGAAATTATACGTACTGTCACTGTTGTTACTTTTCGTTTCCTCTTCCTATGCCACGTTGCCGCCGGGTGTAACGCCAACGCCTGCGCCCATTAATGCATTTAATTTGTCGGGTGGGCCTTTTTACTTCGAGGTGACGGGGGCGAGTTCTTCCCCTGGCATTGTTCGGGGAACGGATTATTATTCGGTTTTCTCCACGATTTATCGGACTGTCGTTCACGCGGGACTCCTTGCTGATGGGGAAACGGGCATTATTAAACTCACACTGGTTGGCTCTCAGACCTCTGGCGGTTCGCAGAAAAATGGGGTTACCTCGCTTGTTAATAACGGCGATTCAAGTTTTGTGCTGGAATTATGTCCCGGAGCCGATTTCTCGATCATCTCAGAGCCGGAGGATGCCGTTCTGGTGGCGGGTACTCCGGTTACGCTAACGGTCGGCGTTGATGGGACGGGGCATAGTTTTCAATGGTATATCGGTGAGCCCGATGATATCAGCCAGCCTGTGCCGTCGGGTACCTCGTCGAACCTAACGGTCACAGTGGACAACCTTCCAACGACCTACTGGGTGGCGGTCTCCAATACCTCCGGTTCCGTTTCAAGTTTAGGCGCCACGGTTGCGGCTTTTGTAACCGCACCGTCGAGCGATTGGCAGGACATCACCGTCAATGTTCAGGGCGCTTTATCACCCGATAATGAGATTGGTCCGCTGTTAGCGACGGGCTCGGAGCTGTATGTGGTCGGCGACACCGGGGTTTTCCGAACATCGGGTAATGGAAACAGCTTTAGCACGCTGAATTCGGTCAGCGGGGCGGGCTATGATTTGGGCCTTACTGATCTGCGGTTTGTAGAGCGAGCAGGCGATTATATTTATGTCGGCACCGATCCGGGGAGTTATTCGATATCGCCGGGCTACACCGCGATGCTCCGCATGGAACCCGGCAATGATCGGGAAAGAGCAAAAGGTTCCTGCCCATCTGCGGCAGGGACCGTAAGTTGAGTGTGGCACAGCTTTTCAGGCGTCAGTGCTTTGCGGGTTTTAAGATTCCGGGGCAATTTTCTGATATATTTTGTCCGCTTCCCGGATGGATGTTTGAATTTCTTTTTAATAAAGGGTAAAATAAAATTATTCTTGTCTGTCGCTTCCCGCTGTCGCACAGTACGCGCTTTATTTGAATAAAACGGGGAAGCATGATGCGACAGGGGATTCTATTACTGGCACTGTTTTGGGGGTTGTTTTCAGCGAATCACGTCACGGCCACAGCGTATTTTGTTAATAAACAGGGAAGCGATACCTTTTCCGGTTTGCATGCAGAACAGGCTTTTCTAACGATTCAGCGCGGGCTGGATGCTTTAACGGCAGGAGATTCGCTGACTATCGGACCGGGCGAATATGCGGAGCGTGTTGAGCGGGAAGATCTGGGCTCTCTTTCGGTGGATACGATTATTCGGGCGGAACTTTCAGGGACTGTATTTTTGCGCGGCGATGTGCCCGCGCCGGATTTTCAGCCCGTGGCCGGCTATCGCTTCGTGTATGCCGCCCCTTTTGCTCTCCCCCCTCAAAGTGTGCTGGATCACAATCAGCTGCGAGTTTTGTTTCCCAAAGCCAATGTGTCTGAACTCGAATTTGAACCGGGCTTTTTTCATTACGATGCCGAACAGCAAATGCTCTATATTTCCAACCGGGATTTCAGTGGACCCGAACAGGGGCGTTACACCGTTTCCATTACAGATACCCATGGATTTGCGCTGAAGAGAGCCAAACGTGTTTTGATTGAAGGCATCTCGACGTCCGGCTTTCATCCGGGCTGGGGGATTTTATTAACTGATCCCGAGCAATGCGTGGTCCGCGACTGCCGGAGTTATCTGAATACCGGGGGCATTCAGTTGGGGCCCGATACTGACGTGATTGGTGATCCGGCGGGTTCCGATAATCTGATCGATAATTGCATCTGCTATGGCAACAGCTTTGGCGGCATTGTTCGGTACGGAGCCGATAATGACACGATTCAAAACTGCTGCACCTATAAAAATGTCAAAGACGACGCAGAACATTTCGGCATTATGCACTACTCCACGATGCATGGTGCCCTGCAGTTGAAAAACAACCGGTCATGGGGACATAATTATGACTTTTCGGTGAAACCCGGAGGGCAACAGGAGAGCCTCGAAAACTGTGTGGGGCTGGGCTATATTCGAATCAATAATGAAGCGATGTATCACAATCTCCTGACGGGACAGAATGAATACGGTCAGGACCAGGTTTCTTTCGATAATATCCGTACGGAACAGGAGGAGGCGTTGGATGAAAATGTCGAATTTGCCGATCCGCTCAATCTCGATTTTCGTTTGCAGGCTGATTCCCGCTTTCGGAATGCTGCTCCTGACGGAAGCGATCGCGGTCCTTATTCCTATGAGGAAAATATTTTTTATCTGGCACCGACGGGATCGGATCAGGCTGACGGTCTTTCTCTGCGAACCCCATGGAAAACACTCACGCATGCTTTGAATCAACTTGCGGCGGGAGACACGCTCTATCTGAGCGAAGGTTCCTATGCTGCTCCGCTTTCATGGGAGCCGTCCGGCGATGGTTCCTCGCCGATAAAACTGGCAGGACGCGGCCATGAAACCGTAATCATCACCAACGCACTCGCTTTGGTCGGAGGGACCAACATCAGGGTGGAGCGTCTCCATTTTTCCGGCGGCGTATCGCTCGATCAAAGTGCAGACATTTCCTTTAACAACTGCACCTTCTTTGATGAAGCCTCCGGAGTTCAGGTTTCATCCGTAACGAATCTGCTCCTTCAGCATTCGGTTTTTGTATCTGTTCCGATAACGGTAACGCGCAGTGAGGGGCTTTCGCTGACGGCAAATATTTTTGCAAATACAACGGGAGCCGCTCTTCAGCTCGATACGCTCGAAGCGCTTCGCTATGCCGATTATAATAACTATCAGGAGCCCTCGGCCTGCTGGCAACTAAATGGCGTTTCGAGGGCGCTCGCCGATCTTCAACCTCAGTATGAAATCTATTCACAAACCTTGCCAGCGGTCTTCAGTGCCTCCGACCGTCCGCTTCCGGTTTTGAGCAATTCGATCCGCTTCAAAAGTATTGGGCCCGGAAGCACTGCGATGGGTCATCATCATGAATATTCCGAGTCCGAGGCGGCGGTGGACCTTATCGGTCCCTTCCTCCATTCCGCATTCGACACTACGGCCAATCTGGAATGGTGGTGTTCATATCCCGCAAATTTTGAAATCTCCTGGGGCGAAACACCTGCCCTTGAGCATAAAATCGATTACTACGAGGGCAATCACGAGCGCTTCAATACCATCAGCTTAACGAATCTTACGCCGTCGACCACGTATTATGTGAAGATCGATAGAGTTTCTTCGCTTTATGGCGAACAGGAGTTTTCGGATTACATGCCCACCAACACGGTCCTCTCGTTTACCACGGCCGCCGCTCCTGCACCCGCGCGCACCTTATATGTGGCTCCCGACGGACATGATGCAAACGAGGGAACAGGCCGTGCAACCGCATTTAAAACATTAGCTCATGCGGCTGATGTGGTGGCTCCGGGGGATACCGTTTTGATTGCGGGTGGAGAATACAATGAAACGATACGCATGCGTGTCAGCGGCACTCCCGAGGCTCCGATCACATTCAAAAGCCTTCCTGACGAAAAGGTGGTTCACCTCTCTGCAAATGTTTCACGTGCGTTTGAACTTATTTCCAAGTCGGATTACCGAGTGGATGGCATTTATTTTGATGCCGACACCTGGCGGGAAGGGTTCGTCATTCGCTACAGTCCCCGCGTTCATATCAGCCGCTGTTTCAATGCGATGGTCTACGCCGTTGAGTGTCCGGATCTGCGGGTGAAAAACTCGGTATTACAAGGTGGTTGGTCTTCTCTTTTTATTGACGGGGTCGGTGAAGTCGAGGGACGGGAAAATAAAGCGCCGGCCATCATTGAAAACAACGTTTTTATCATGACCATCCTGCGGCAGGTGGAATCTGACTGGCCGCTCATTTTACGGAACAATATTTTCTGCGAATGTCTTCGTGGAAAAGCGCATCAGCAACTGTTGCGGGTTGCTGCGGGGGATATGCTCAAGGAGGAAGGCAATAACTGTTTTTACGTTCGCTGGCCCGAACATGAAAAACTGGCGATCAATGATATGCCGCTCTACAAGTTCCGCGCCCAAACCGGTACAGACTCCTTTGCGGATAATCCGATGATGAATGGGGCCCGCGGTTTTGTGCAGGGCTGGTTCCATTTTGACATGAATAATTTCGATGATTTTTTGCCACCAATCCCCGGGTCGTCGAACGGGATATCGGCCTGCAACCATCCGCCTTCACGGATATTGCTTTGGACACGTCCAGCTGGCCCTATTCTTCTGTGTGGTCTACATCATTTATTGAAGCGGACAGTGCGGCCGGCCAGCTCAGTGATGCAGAAGCGGTTACCGCTTATCTGAACCTCATCGATACGTTTGCCATGAACGACCGCTTAAAGTCAGAGATCCTCACCAAAGCCTCTCGGTGTGCGCAGCGGGAAGGGGATTTCACGACCGCCATGGAACTCGCCGAACGCATACCGGAAGAATGTCTTTCCATACATCGTCAGATGGAACTTCTCCTCGAACAGGAGGCGTATGCAGAACTGCTCAATCGTTTTACTGATGAGGCTATGGAGCGGCGTTCCTTCCATCTGAGTTACGCCTATCCTGAACTGGAAGATATTATGGGGGACCTCCTTTATTACCGGAGTCTGGCCTATGCCCATACCGGCGACTTAAGTGCTGCAGAAGCGGATCTGAAGGTTATGAATGACAAACGAAGTCAGCTCGACTACAGCAGTGGTGAAGCGATTCATGACGAGGCCTGGCTCCGGTTAGGCAATTTTTACCGCACCTTCCTCATCGATGATGATCAGGCACTGTCCGCTTACTTAAAAGTCTGTTCCCGCACCACGCCTGATAATGAACCGAAGCCAGTTTCCACCGGTGCCTCTGACACGATAATTCAGGCCACCGAAGCGGCGGCGTCGATTCTGCGGGCTCGGGGAAAAGAAGGGGAGGCACTGGAACTGGAAGAGCGTCTTGCCGAGGCTCAAACCCAAGCGGCCGAGGCCGGTCTCGGAATATCAGCCTTTTCCGGAGCGGGACAAACCCTGACATGGCCGGAAAACAGCATCCAGCTCCACGGGGTGGTAACTTATAACGGTCAGTTGGAGCTTCCGACCTCCATTGAAACGAGCTGGAGTCTGGTTTCAAATACAGGTACCGGGACGGTTGTTTTTGCCGATGCGACTGCGCTGACCACCGAGGCCGCTTTCACTGCTCCGGGCTACTATACCATCCGGCTGACGGCAACCGATGGAACTCTCAGTCATACGCATGACAGTCTGATTACTGTGAATCCATCCTCAGGGCTGCTGGATGATGAACTTGAAGAAAATGACGACCCCGCCCAGGCCCGCACTGTGGCTGCCGGTCATTATGACCGTCTTCAGGCTCACGATGCTGCCGATTGGTACCAAGTCGTTCTTCCTGTCGATTCCACGCTGACGATTCATCTCACTTTTGAGCACAGCGAAGGCGATCTTGAACTCTTCCTCTATCAATCGGATGGAACGTCTGTTATTGAAAAGTCAGAAACCGGGAATAACAATGAAACCATTGTTCAGGCCCTTTCTGCGGGAACCTATCTCTTCAACGTATTTCCCTATATGGGAGAAGCAAACTATACCTCCTACGCGATGGATATTTCCATTGAGCCAGAACCCGATCCGCTGGATACCGATGGCGACGGCCTTTTGGATGCCTGGGAAATCCGTTATTTCGGTCAGCTTTCCGCAGATAACGGAGGGCCATCGGAGGACTGGGATGGTGACGGCATGAATAATCGCGATGAATATTATGCCGGAACCAACCCGATCGATGCTCTTTCGATTTTTAGAATTGTCGAAATGCAAACGGTATCAAAAGAGGCCCTGAAGCTTTCCTGGAACAGCGAATCGAACAAAACCTACCATGTCTGGAGTGCTTCCGGAATCGGTCAGGAGTTCCTGCCGACCCTCTACACGAATATTCCCGCGACCCCGCCGCTGAATACCATCACAACTGATGTTACGCAGGTACAGGGATTCTATAAAATTTATGCGGAATAAAAACGGAACGTGGCGGAATCCCGTTCCGGCAGTATCGATACAGTGTGGGGCAATTTCCGTAGAGCAGATTGGAGCCTTTTTCAATCTCGTGTTCCTGTGCTGAAAAGTTACTCTGTTGCACATTCAAATGAAGGACAGTGTTATGCCATTTTCTAAATTAGGTCTGATTGAACCCCTGTTGCGTGTGATCGAGGCGGCGAACTATGCCGAACCGACACCGATTCAGGAACAAACCATTCCATTGATTCTTGAAGGCATGGACCTGATTGCCCAGGCCGAAACAGGGACCGGAAAAACGGCGGCATTTGCGTTGCCGATTCTGCAACGTTTGAGCGGTATTGAATCCCGGCCGTCGCCCTGTTCACCGCGGGTGCTGGTACTGGCTCCCACGCGCGAGCTCGCGCAGCAGGTGGCGGATACGTTCCGCGCGTTTGGAAATGAAATGCGGCATGAAATCGGCGTCACCACGGTTATCGGAGGCGCGGATATTGAAGAACAGGTGCGGGAGCTCGAAGCGGGAACCGATATTGTCGTGGCCACGCCGGGACGCCTGCTCGAACTGGTGCGCGAAAAGGATATCTTCTTTTTGAATCTGCTCACACTTGTCATTGACGAAGCCGACCGCTTGCTGGCGCTCGGTTTTGCGGAAGAGCTGGAACAGGTTTTTGAGGCGCTGCCCAAACATCGGCAGAGTCTGCTCTTTTCCGCGACCTATCCCAAAAAGGTGGTCAAACTTACGGAACAGGTGATGCAGAACCCGACCTACATCAGCGTAATCGGCGAAGTTCCAACCGTTGGAAATATTGCCCAGCGCGCGATCGAAGTGAATCGGGACAACCGCCGGGCACTGTTGCAGCATCTGCTTAAAGAGGAAGGCTGGAAACATGTACTCGTCTTTGTCAGCAGCAAACGGGCGGCTCGCAATCTGGCGGTGAAACTGAAGCGCAATGGCATCGAAGCCGATGCGTTTCATGGTGATCTGGATCAGGACGAGCGCACGCATGTGCTCAACCAATTTAAGAATCGGAATGTGCGCGTGCTGGTGGCCACCGACATTGCCGCGCGCGGCATCGATATTCAGGATCTCTCCACCGTGGTGAACTACGATCTGCCGCGCTCGCCCGTCGACTACATTCACCGCATCGGCCGGACGGGCCGTGCCGGAGCGGAGGGGCTGGCCGTCAGTTTTATGGACTACAACGACATGGCGCACTTTGGCGTGATTGAAAAACGGACCAAGGTCAGTGTGGAACGGGAACAGGTTCCCGGTTTTGAACTGACCGGCGAACCGCCCGAAAAGAAAAAAGGTCCGCCGCCGAAAAAAGGAAAACGCCCCAGCAAAAAAGACAAACTCCGCGCCGCTGCGCTTGAGCAAAAGCTAAAATGATTTTTGCAGAACATCGTAAGCCGGGGGGATTGTTTTATCTGGATTGGCGGGCTAGATAATCGTCGATGAGTTTGCGGGCGATGGTGGCTTTGGAGGGAAGCTGCGGCAGGTCATCGGGCGTGTACCATCCGGCATCTTCAATCTCCTTGGGGTCGATCCTGATTTCACCTCCCGCATAATCGGCTTTGAAACCGATCATAATCGAGTGGGGGAAGGGCCAGGGTTGGCTGGTGAGATACTGGATGTTTTTGATTTTAAGTCCGGTTTCTTCCATTACTTCGCGGGCGACGCACTGTTCCAGGGTTTCGCCGGGTTCCACGAATCCGGCAACGACACTGTAGAGTCCGGGCGGGAAGTGGTGTCCGCGCGCCATCAGCAGCTCGTTGCCGCGGGTGACGGCCACAATCATGCTCGGGGAAATCCGCGGATAATTCGCCAGCTTGCAGCTTGGGCAAACCATTGCCCGCTCGGTATCTGAAGGTTCCGCTTTGGTGCCGCACCGTGAGCAGAACCGGTGATTCTCGCGCCACGTCAGAATCTGCGAGGCATAGCCGATCAGCGAATACAGCTCGTCGGGAATAGAGGAGAAAAGACCCCGGACTTCTTCAAAGGAGTCTATGGAGGAGTCGGGCTGTACGCGGGCAACATAACAGGGCGTGCCTTCATAAGTTCCCAGATAGGTGCCCTGATAAAGTTCAGGCGAGTCAGCCGGCAGCCGGGGAAGCAGTCCATTGGGAATGGCGATTTTTCCATCCGCGCTGAATAGAAAAGAAAGTACGGAATCAGAAAACGATTCGGGAGGAATTATAGCCGGTATAAATTTCATTCCTGAAAACTTATGGGTTGTTCTGGCTCAAGTCAAACCGTGCGGCAGTTGCGGTTCTTTTTCTCGTTGGGGACCGGGTTGGCCGGCAGTTGTTTCCGTTGAAAATGGATTATTAAGGAGTTTTTCATGTTTTAAACTACAGGCTAGGCTTTACCCGGGGCCATAAACCCTTCTTAATTGGTGCGTGTTTTAGTGGTTAGGAGATGGTGATGGCAATGGAATCGGAATTCGCACCGGCGGAACGTACGTCGAGGGAAGAGGTACAGCGGCAGTATATATTACTTTCCGAACTGCCGTTTGTGCGTGAGTTCCTTGATGCCATGCCGAATATGACGGTTGTGTTAAATCGTGAGCGGCAGATTATTTTTGCCAATGCACAATTCCGGAAGTTTGCCGGGGTTGAAGACTCCGAGGCGTCGGCAGATGATGTGTTTCTCGGAAAACGACCGGGCGAGGCCGTGGATTGTGTCCGGGCGAATTTAACGGATGGGGGCTGCGGAACGACAGCTTTCTGCCGGACGTGCGGAGCGGTTCATTCCATTGTAAACAGTCAGAAAACCCATGCTGAAGATGTTCAGGAATGCCGCATTGTGCGCGGAGCAACGGAGGACCAGCTCGACCTGCGGGTCTGGTCGCGCCCGATTGAGGTGGAGGGCGAAAACTTCACCGTTTTTTCAGTCGTGGATATCAGTAATGAAAAGCGGCGTATGGCTCTGGAGCGGATCTTTTTTCATGACGTGCTCAATACGGCTGGCGGGTTGAAAGGGCTTTCTGAATTGCTGATCGAAGTCGACCCCGCCAGTGAAGAGTTTAAGGAGGTGGCCTGTATGTTTTCAGAGGCCACGGAGCATCTGGTGGAGGAGATCACTTCCCAGAGCCAACTTCTGGCTGCTGAAAACGGCGAATTACAAGTGTTGGTTGAAAAGGTCCACTCGCAGGAAATTCTCTTGCGGATTATCCGGCAGTTTCATTCGCACAGCAATGCGCAGGACAAAGAACTGCTTATCAGCAAATCGGCGGAATCTTTTGAATTTGCGTCTGATCCCGTGCTGATCCGCCGGGTGCTGATTAACCTGACCAAAAATGCATTGGAAGCTGTGGGGCCCGGAGAAGCCGTTGTTTTGAACAGCTTCACCGACGGGGATGAGGTCTGCTTTACGGTTCATAACGATGTGGTGATTCCCGAGGATGTATTGCGGCAGTTGTTTACCCGCTCCTTTTCAACAAAAGGCCATGGGCGCGGTCTTGGAACATACAGCGTGAAACTGATTACCGAGAAGTTTTTGAACGGCCGCGTTTCGTGCGTTTCAAATGAAGAGCAGGGGACGGTTTTCACTGTTCGTTATCCCCAAAAATAAGCGCACCAAATAAAAAAAGCCCGCGCCGCCGCCCAAGAGAATGCAGCAGGCAGATCTTAACTTAACTTCCGTGGAGCGGGCAGGAGGCCTGCGGTACAGAACTTGTATCGCCGCCATCTTGGCGGCTCCGGAATTCTTCGGGGAGAGGGCGAAATGGAAGCCGTATCTCAGGCGTCCGGCCTGCTCTGTTGCAAAGTCATTTGCTCGGAGTTTACTGATGGCGGTGAGGGATTTATTGTGGCGGCGAAGTCGTTCGGCGGGGTGAGGCGCAGGTTGGCGCGGATCATGAAATATCGATTTCGTACGCTTCTGCTTCTCCGTGAACTGCCGGGTTGCAAACTTTAAGCCGCCTGAAGGCGGAACTGCGAACTTTTCTTTAAAGAATCAGCATGCAGTCGCCATAGCTGAAGAATCGGTACTTTTCCTGAACTGCGATTTCGTAGGCTTTCATCATTAAATCGCGGCTGGCGAAGGCGGACATCATCATCAACAGCGTCGATTTCGGCAGGTGAAAGTTCGTCAGGATGGCATTGACATTTCTGAATTCGTAGGGCGGATAGATGAAAATATTGGTGGAACCTTCTGCTTTTCCAAGGGTTGGAAGACTTTCCAGCGTCCGTACCGAAGTGGAGCCGACGGCGACAACCTTTCCGCCGTTTTTCCGGGCATTGGAAATGGTGGCTGCCGCTTCTTCGGTGACGAGATAGCGTTCGTGGTGCATTTCGTGATCGGTGATGATGTCGGCGGAGACGGGGCGGAAGGTGCCGAGGCCGACGTGCAGGGTGAGTTCGGCTTTTACAACGCCTTGTTTTTCCAGAGTCCGGAACAATTCCGGTGTAAAGTGCAGACCGGCAGTGGGCGCGGCGGCGGATCCCGGATTTTTTGCAAAAACAGTCTGATAGCGAATTTTATCGTTTTCGATCTGTTCAGGCGTCAGCGCTTTGCGGGCGATATACGGGGGCAGGGGCGGGACGCCTTCTTCGTCGAGAATTTCCAGCAGCGGACGGTCAGATTCAATTTTAAGAACCGCTTCGCCCTGTTCGCCGTCATAGAGCATGGTGGCGGTCGCTTTACCGGAACAGAGTGTGAGCGAATCGCCGGCCTTCGGGCGGCGCGAGGCTTTCATGAGGACTTTCCAACATGTCACGCCGGAGCTTGGCGTAGGCGGATCACCATCTTGAATTTCTTCCAACAGGAGCAGCTCCACCTTCCCGCCGGAGGCGGTTTTATGGCCGAAAATGCGGGCCGGGATGACTTTGGTATTGTTGACAACGAGCGCATCGGGTTCGTGAAGATAGTCCACGATATCGGTAATGTGGCGGTGTTCAATGGTGCCGGAATTGCGGTGAAGCACCATCATACGCGCCAGCTCGCGCCGTTCGGGCGGATGCTGGGCGATGAGCTCAGGGGGTAGATCATAGTTGAACAGGTCGGTTTTCATCTGATACCTTCTCAAAACCGCAGAAGGATACGTAACCACGAAGGGAAATAAAGATGAAACTGTTCAGGAGTTCCGGTCGGAAGTCGGCATTCACACTGATTGAGCTGCTCGCCGTGATTGCGATTATCGGTATTTTATTCACGCTGGTTTCCCCGCAGATCGGAAAGGCGCGGTTCCGGGCCAAGCTTACGCAGGAGGCTGCAAAGGCGCGCTATATTGTGGAGGCGATCACAGCCAAGGAAATGGCCAGTCGATTCAGTCAGGCGTGGCCGCAGTCGGACGGAACCGAAGGGTATGTCAGCTCCACGCAGTTTTTAACCGCATTGGTTGAAGATGGTTATCTGGATGTGGATTTCGCCTTTTTTGCCGGACCGGGCATGGACCCGGCGAGGAATGCACAGGATTTTACCGAAGCGAATAATATGTGGTGCATTGTTGAGGATGTGGATGATACCACACCGGGCAATATGCCGGTTGTATATTCTAAAAATCTCAATATTAATGACTTATCGTTCGATGCAACGGCGCCGCTGGGTGAGAAGGGGTTTGTGTTTTCCACAAAAAACGGGGAAGCGGTTGTTGTTCAGGAGGCGGAAATGCGGGATAGCGAAATATTTTCTCTGATATTCCGCACCAACAGCGTGCCGGTCCTGGAACCCTGAGGTAAAAAGTGTTTTAAATCGAAAGCTCCGTTGGGTATGTTCCGCGGAGTTTTTTAGTATTCAGCAGGAGAGAGTAGATGAAAATTTTGGTTGTGGGAAATGGCGGGCGCGAACATACATTGGCGTGGAAACTGGCGAACGATAGTGCCAAGCCGGAAATCTTTTGCACGCCGGGCAATGCCGGTACAGCCGAAGTGGGTACCAATTTAAATTTCGGAGCAACCGATCTGAAAGGGATTCAGGGCTGGTGCGCAGAAAACAAGCCCGACCTGGTGGTGATTGGCCCGGAAGCTCCGCTTTGTGCCGGTTTAACGGATGTGCTCGAAGCCGACGGCATTCGCGTGTTCGGGCCGAATAAGGCCGCCGCCGAACTGGAAGGCAGTAAACAGTTTGCGAAGGAAATCATGAAAGCGGGCGGTGTTCCGACCTCAGCGTACGAAACCTTTACCGACCCCGAAAAAGCCTGCGCCTATGTTCGCGAACGCGGTGCGCCGATTGTGATCAAAGCCGACGGCCTGGCGGCCGGAAAAGGTGTGACGGTTGCGGAAACCGTTGGGCAGGCGGAAGCGGCGATTAAAGATGCGCTGGAAGGAAACGCTTTCGGCGATGCCGGAAACCGCGTGGTGATTGAAGAGTTCCTCGTGGGCGAAGAGGCCTCGATTCTGGCGCTGATTGATGGTGAAAATGTGGTGATGCTGGCCTCCTCGCAGGATCACAAACGTATTTTTGAAAAAGACCTCGGCCCGAATACCGGCGGAATGGGGGCCTATTCTCCGGCCTCGATTGTAAACGAAACTGTGCTTAAAAAAGTGAAGGAAGAGGTTTACGACCGCACGTTGGCAGAGCTGAAGAAGCGGGGCATCACCTATAAGGGGGTGCTCTATGCCGGGTTGATGATCGAAAATGATCAGCCGAGTGTGGTGGAATTTAACTGCCGTTTCGGCGATCCGGAAACGCAGTGTGTTTTGGCGCGGTGGGATGGCGATATGCTGCCGGCTATCAACGGCGTCATCGATGGCACACTGTCTGAAGACCTGATTTCGTGGAAAGCCGAACACAGCGCCTGTGTGGTTATGGTGGCCGGTGGTTATCCGGGCGACTATCCGAAAGGCGACGAAATCCAGAATCTGGATAAGGCAAACGCGGTTCAGGATACGGTGGTCTTTCATGCGGGCACGGCGCTCGAGGGAGAAACGGTGGTGACTGCCGGCGGCCGCGTGCTGGGGGTTACGTCGTTGGGTACCGATCTTGAAGACGCACTTTCCAAGGCCTATATCGCAGTGGAAACGATCAGCTATAAGGGCGCTTTCTACCGTAACGATATCGGCCATCGTGAGCTGAAGCGCCTGGGCATTGATTTTAATAACGAATAGGAGATTAAATTATGGCAGCTAAGAAAAAGCCTACCGTAGCAATTGTAATGGGCAGTAAGACGGATTGGTCATCGCTCGAATTTACCGTGAAAACGCTGAAGGAATTCGGCATCGAGAGCACGGTTCGGGTCATGTCGGCACATCGCACACCGCACGACGCGGTTGAATTTGCGGAAAATGCGGCAAAGAACGGATATAAGGTTATCATCGGTGCCGCCGGTGGTGCCGCTCACCTGTGCGGCGTTCTGGCCGGGCACACCATTCTTCCAGTGATTGGAATTCCGGTTAAGGGCTGGTCGCTTGACGGTTTGGATTCGCTGCTTTCCACGGTTCAGATGCCGAAAGGCGTTCCGGTGGCCACCGTTGCAATTGGTAAAGCGGGTGCCATCAATGCTGCCATTCTCGCGGTTCAAATGATGGCGATTGGCGATGCTTCCCTGAAACGGAAACTGACCGCCTATAAAAAAGCGATGGTTGCCGAAGTGCTGGCATCGGATGCCGAGCTTCAGAATGAACTAAATGCATAACACGTAATTCGTT
Organism: Pontiellaceae bacterium B12219; assembly: GCA_029432795.1. Lineage (GTDB taxonomy): Bacteria > Verrucomicrobiota > Kiritimatiellia > Kiritimatiellales > Pontiellaceae > Pontiella. The sequence continues at coordinate 15,358 of JARNMJ010000057.1, read as the reverse complement.
ATTTCAAGATCCAGAGATTGGAAGTTTACAATCTCTGGATTTTTTTTGTTTTTAAACCCCGGAATTAAGATGCATTGCGGGGGCTCGCTAAATGAAGGAACCCCCTTTGCCTTCAGCATGTCTTCATTTTTTGAGCTGATCCCAGAATCCGCGCGGTTCCTGGCTGATACGCCAGAACGCAATGCCGCGGATCGGTTTTGAACCGTAGAGGTCCATCTTGGCATTCAGTGAGGGAAGAGACTCGAATTGCACGTTAATCGTGACGTTTGTTGTATAGGAATAGCTTCCACCTTCTTCCGGGGTGCTTTTCAGTTGGGCACCGCGTATCCGCAGATCCGTCCAGATTTCGGGATTGGTCATGGCGGCCGTGGTTTTTTCCTGCTGCCAGGACCGGCCGTAGAGCGGAATCCCCATCACAATTTTTTCCGGGGGAATGGTGGCCAGGGCATAGCTGTAGATTTTTTTGCACCAGGGCAGCGAGGCTATCGGGCCGTAGGTTCCGCCTCGATAATGCTCATCGTAGGCCATAATGATGACGCGATCGGCTATCATCCCGATGAACGGATAGTCGAAGGCATCGCTGGGATTTTTCTGTTTGTGTTCCGCCCATCGTGCCATGACGGCGACGCTGAAAATCTTATCTTGGGGAATCGCTTTTTTTACTGCAGCAAGAAAGTTGAGAAACGCTGTTCCATCTTTTGAACTGACGCTTTCAATGTCGATCTGTACGCCATCGAAGGGGCCGCAACGTTTCACAATGTCGTCGATGATGCGCTGGCGGAAAGGCAGTTCCGGGTTGAGATAGATATGGGCGAGGGTGGTGTTCCATGGAATGGTGACCACGAGATGATAACGGGTGTCCGGATTTGCTCCGGGAAGCCGGGGGGGCGTCATGTGGCCGCCGCTGAGATGGCCGTCGCCATCCACGGCTGCACTGAAGCAGCCGACGTCGGTGATGGGAGAAGAGGCCGGGTAATATTTTTCCTCGCCTTTCATCAGATACGCCCAGGTTTCCTGAAAGCGTGCATGGCCGGTCTGAGAGAGAAGGGCGGTCAGTAGCGTGAGAATAAAAAGTTTCATGTGCCCACGTTAGGGGGGCACATGAAACCTGTCAAGAATGCGGCGCAGTTATGCGGCCCCCGCCTGTTCATTTTCATCACTGTCCGGCAGGTTGATGTCGGCGGCAGTCTCTTTAAACGGGAAGCTGATTGAAAGCGCGGTAACGCCGGCATCGCGGTATTCAAGTTCCACTTCGCCTTCGAGCATCTTGATGTAGCGCCGGGCGAGGGTCAGTCCGTATTGCAGGTCAATGGCCGCCTCGGCATTGGTGGCAAAGATATTGTTAAGCAAGTCATCGTGTGCGTTGGCCGGTGTGAAGGTCAGCTCAAATGCAATCTGCATGTGGTCGGAATCGGAGGTTTCCCGGGAGGCGTGAAGACCAATCCGTCCCTTCTCCGTTTGCTGCAGGGCATAGCCCAGCAGGATGGATAATGTTTTCTTTAATTTGTCTTCATCGGAAACAATTCGCTTCGGAACGTTGTGCGAAGCCTGATGCTGCGCAAAGCTGACAGTAAATAACAGATTGTTGATTTTGGCACGTGGTGCAAACTGCTGATCCATGTCGGTCATGAGCGTGTGCAGATCGAATTCCCCCTCCGTGAGTTTTTGGTTCCCGGAACTCAACTTGGTCAGTTCGGCCCGGTAATTCATGGTATCGATCAGGCTTCTGCATTGGTGATTGGCGCTGGACAATTGGAGTTTCTGATCTTTCGTCAGATTCTCACTCTGTTCGAGAAGCTGCGTGGATTTTACCACCGGTTTCAAGGCGGATTGAATTGTTGTGTTCAACTCTTCGACGAGCTGATCATTCATTCGGCTGACTTCCTGAATTTCATAAATGGATTTTTCAAGTTCTGCCAAATGATCTTTTTTCAGGGTTTCAATACGGGTTTCAACCTGTTTGAGCTGTTCATCCAGGTCTGTCCGCTCCTGCTTCAACTGGGCGAGGGCTTTGTCGCGCTGCAGCACGGTGGCTTCGGCCAGTTTGAGTTCTGTGGAAAGATGGGATTCATTTTCGCGTAACTTTTCAATCTGGGCTTTTAATGATTTGGTCTGCTGCAGTAATTGGGTGTCGGCATTTTCCTGACTGACCTTCAGTGTCACTTCCAGTTCGCGCAGTGTTTTTTCCGCTTCGTACCGGAGGTCGGTTTCATCCTTCAGGGTACTGCTGAGTTTGTCGATTTCGGCCTGCTGCATTTTTATCCGCTGGTTGAACTCTTCTTCTCGGCTTTGAAGCATTTGTTCCGAACGCTGTAATTTTTTCAGCTCGGCTTTGAGTTCTCCCGAATTCTGTGCAATCCGGTCTTCCTGATTATCGGTGAGTTCCTGCAACTGAATCTGAGAGGCTTTCAGGGAATCCACTGTTTTCCGATATTCCCGGGCCGTGTGAGTCAGTTCCTCTGTTTTGGCATCCAGACTGCGTTGAATCTGTCCTTTTTCATCCAGCATGTCGCTCAGTTGGCGTTGCAAAGAAGCGCCTTCATTTTTTGCGGATTCGAGCTTTTTCTGCAGATCGGCGGTTTCTTCGGAAATGCGTTTAGACTGATCGCCGGAGACCTGTTTGAGTTCCGCGAGCGCTTCCTGCAGTTCCGCTTCCGCTTTTTGCTGTTCGATCCGGGCTTTTTCCACGAAGTTTTCACGAATGCGCAGTTTTTCAATCAGTTCTTCTTTTTCGCGTTCGAGTTCGTTGGCCTTTTTACGATGTTTAACCTCCTCGATCCGGATTTCCGCAATAGAGAGGCTCAGCTTTTGCGTCTCACTGTTCACCAGCTCCTTCTGACGCTGGGTCAATTGCTCCATCTTCTGGGCCAGCTCATTTTTTTCCACCTCGGCTCCTTCACGCGCCTGAATCTGTTCTGCAAATTCCTTTGATTTGAGATTCAGTGTGCTTTCCAGTTCATGGATACGTTTTTCCAGATCTTTCTCGTGTTTGCGCAGGGCGGCTTCGCGAATCTGTTTCCGGGCCAGTTCATTCCTGGCGGCTTTGGTTTCTTCAGTAACGCGTTCGTTGAACGTTCTGCGCAGTTCATCCAGTTCATTCAGGCTGTTCATCAGCTTTTCAGCCGTTGCCTTCCGTTCCGCCACTTCGGTTTCCAGTTCCGTTGCATGCTGATCGGTCATGCGTTTAATCTGTTCCTGAGCGCTTTCAAGAAATTCCTGGGTCTGTGCCAGATGCTTCTCTGCTTTTTTACGGAGCCCCTGTTCCCCAGACAGCTCCTGGGTATGCACCGTTTTCAACTCTTCCAGTTCGCGTTCGCGGTTTTCCGAGAGTTCATTCACTTTGGTTCTGGCTTCGTCCAGTGCCTGCTGCGCCTGCTTGAGATGCAGCTCCGAACTTTCGCGGCGCGAGGTTTCCTGTGCATAGTGTTCCCGCAACTCGGCCAGATTTTCTTCCAGTCTGCGAAGTTCATCTTCTTTAATCTGAAGCAGCTCTTCCCACTTCATGCGTTTGTCGCTTTCCTTTTCCAGTTCCTCCAACCGTTTGGCCAGCTTTTCTTCGAGCTGCTGCTGACGGGCGAGAAGTCCCTGCTCGCTGCGGCGCAGGCTGTCCTCGGTTCGCTTATGCTCATTCAGGGCCTCCTGAAATTCACTTTCTCTGGCGGCGAGTACCGCTTCAGCCCGATTCATCTTTTCTGTGACTTCCGAAAGATTCGCGGCGGTTTTCAGATGGCGGTTTTTGGTGTCGGCCAACTCATTCTGAGAATTGACTAATTTGGTTTCCAGTTCGGTGGCAAGGCGGACGGCTTCCACTTCTTTTTGTTTGCGGTCCGAAATTTCAAGAGAAAGGCTGACTACGCCTTCTGTGAGACCTTCGTCGGAAACGAGTGGAATCTGAAGATTTTCCATCCAGCCTTTTTTGCCTTTTGCTTCGTAGGTGCGTTCGCACCGCAGCAGTTTGCCGGATTTCATGGCTTCGATGGCGAGCTGGTCGTGTTCGCGCGGGGTGGCCGGCATGACTTCATAAATGGTTTTTCCAATCCAATCCTCCTGCGGAATGCCGGTGCGGTCGGACAGTTTTTTGCTCGCATACAGATAGCGGCAGCGGGTGTCTTTCACATGTACATCCGCCGGAAGGGAATTGATTATGCGATGCATAAATCCAATCTGGCTGGCGAGCTCGGCCTTTTCGCGCTTCTGCTGGCTGATATTCCGTTGATGCCCCCAGATGCCGACCAGTTTATTGTCTTCCACGATTCCCAGTGCATTGTTGAGCAGGTTCAGCCGGTTTCCATTCGGGTCCTGACGAATCGATTCAACATCGATAGTCTGATAGTCCGACTTGATAAATTCTTCGATCGCCATGGCCGATTTGAACGGCCCGCAACCATCTTTGAGGTCACTGATCGTTTTACCGATGAGTTCCGCAGCGGTTGCTCCATACATGGCGGCGAATGTTTCGTTGCAGTCGCCGATTATCATGTTGTTCAGAATCTGTGCAGAAACCTTTTCCGGTTTTGATCTCAGCGAAATGGGGGCGTCCGGAATCAGCTTATAATAGCCTTCAACGGTTTCGGAAACAAACGTTTCAAAATGTCCGGTTTCGGCCTGATGTGAAAGCACTTCCTCGTGATATGGTGTGATGTCGCTGACCCAGCCGATATAGCTTTCGACGTCTTTCCGGGTATTCCGGACTTTATTCGCTTTGCATACCGCATGTATCTCGCGGCCTTTTGCGCCGAGAAAACGGAATGTATGTTCAAAGGTGCCCTGGTCGTCTGCCGCAAATGCATCCCATTCATTTCGAAACATCTGTTTGTCGTCGGGATGAATCGCGCTTTCGAGGCCTTCTTTCAGGGCTTTTTTAGGATAGAGACCGGACATTTGCTGAAGGGTGGTGTTGATGAAGGTGCATTTCCCGTTCAGGTCCATCTGAAACATGCCTACATTGGCATCGAAAAGAATGTTGGTATACCGCTCTGTTGTGCCCTTATGTTCGGCCTTTTCCTGTTCAAGCCGGGTTCCGGTTTCGGCGAGACGGGTCCGGGTGACGCTGAGCTCGGAAGTGACATCGTTTAATTCCCGTGCGGTGCGATTGAATCGACGCTGAAAGATAAAAAACATTGTAATCGAAATCAGCAATAAGAAGCCGATGATCAGATAGGCCGCCATGCTCATTTCCACCGGAATAATCAGCGCGCGGGTGCTCTGGGCCTGGCTGACAGCAGGTAGCAGCAGGGTGGCGGTCAGCAGGAGCGCTCCAAGACGACCGGGAGTCCACGACGGGCATGTGTTTCTTATTTTCATAGGTATACCTTTTTTAGATCTGTCTAAATTCTCGAACGTTATAAAAGCATGTTACATGCCAAGGAAAGGCCGCTGTGAAATTGGTTGAACTGCGTTCTCTGGGGGTGAAAATCAGTGGAGGAGGTTCAGGCGGTGCCAAATCGGTTTGCGTAAAAAAAGCGGCATGCTGTTTCAAGCATGCCGCATTGTTTTCTGCGTCAGGAGATTTCCATAGATTGGACGTTTACCGTTTGCGTTTCTTTTTGTTTGCCGGTTTGGGGGATTTTACTGCCGGAGCCTGTTCCGTTTCGTTCGCATCTTCTTCAATCTGGGGTGAAGGTGCCCGGCGCAGGACCAGCAGGGTCGCTCCGAAGAAGGCAATATAACCCGCCATCCGTGCACCCGAGCTGGTGGAAGTCGGCGCGACTGCAGGGGCTGTTGACACACCTTTCTGTTGCATAAGCGATGCTATTGCAGGGTTTAATGGAGTGGCCGAAGCAGCGGCCGGAGTCGGAGCCGGGGCCGGAGCGGGGGCGGAAGACGGGCCGGAGTCGGACCGCATATTTTGCAGCAGGGATTCCAGTTTGCGCGGTTGTGCGCCGCTGCTGGCCACGGTTGATGCAGCGGCAATCCGGTCGATGGCTGCAAGCAGGTCTGCTTTGGATTTGATCGGCGATTCGTTGCGTTCATCTTCCGCCCGAATCATCACAAGTTTATCCTGAATGACCGGTGCCGTCAGGCGACAGCCGGGAGCGGCTACAATACGGTCCTTTTCAATGAGTGCTTTCAGTGCCGTTTTTTTATTGATAATCGGCATGTTATATTCAAAACGCAGCGTGCCCGCATCGCCGATAATCAGCTTGCGACTTGCATCTTCGAGAAAAACAGCAAATGGATTTTCTTTGGTTTCAATGCGTACCGTTCCTCCCAGAATATGGATCTGAGCAGATCCGCCGGATTCGGCTTTCGTGCTGAGTTCCAGCCCGGTAATGCGGTATGTTGAATTATCTTTCACAAAAACCTGCCCGGTGCCGGTGCCGGTGTTGCCCACGCAGAGTGCGCCGGTCACGTTTGAGCGGTCTTTAAGGGTGATGGATCCTTTGCTGGCTGAGGTTCCGAAACCTTTGGCTGAAAGAGCGATTCGGCCGTTCACGGAAAGATTGTCGTTCAGCGTTAAATTCGCAAATCCGGTGGCGGATGCCGGGATGTTGATGGTGCGTTCGTGGGGCAGCTGGCTCCAAAGGTTGATATTTCCGTTGCCCAGAAGTGAAAGCTCTTCACCGTAGAGGTGCATTCCGTTGTTCAGCTGAACGGTGGAGTTGACTTTGATCACACTGATCTTTTCGCGAAAGTGTGTGGCTTCCTCGCCTGTCGGAACGTGTTTTTCTTTCCATTTATATTGGTCGTTCCAGTCTTCCGCGGTTTCTCCGCCTCGCCATTGATTCACCTGTGCCTGTGCTGTGCCTCCCAGCATGCAAAACAGGACTCCGTACACGATCTGATTTTGTATTTTCATTATTAATCTCCACTGTTCCCTAACTGGGGTGAAGAAGAAGCAAGTAGCGTGCCTAACTTTTCGGGAATACGATAAAAAAATAAATCCGGGAATATTTGAAGACCATTATTTGTGGCATGGCAGATGCTAGAATGGGTATCGGATTTAACAAAGAAGGTTAGAACGATGAATGCATCAAATAAATGTATCGTAGCTAAAGAGAGCGGACGCCTCCAGATCCCGTATCAGGACTATGTTAAGCTGATGGATAAGGTCAAGGAGGGGAAGCGTATGCGTTTGGTTGCGGATAGTGTATTCGTCTCGCTCCAGGGTTTTCTGGGAGGAACGAAAAGAGCCGCGGCTGCGAAAGCGGGTAACGCAAAGGCAAGCGCACCTGCAAAGGAGAAGACCGAGAGCAAAAAAGAAGCGGTTGAGCCGCTTAAACCTGCGACTAAAGCGGAAAAGGCGGTGGCGCGTAATATGGCGGAAGGTCTGGAGATTCCTCCGATTAAGAAGGATGTTTCCGCCCACTTTAACAGTCAGGATGAATCCGGCCGTCTCTTCAGTGTATTCAAACAGTATTATGCCTGCCTGAACGATGCCTGCGGAGGAACGGTGCGGGTTACGATTAAAGACGGAATCTGCAGCCTCTGGAACTACAACGAGTGGGAGGAATTCGCATTCATCGATATTTTTGAAGGTCAGCTGCGTATGGCAGTTGATCCGCGCTACACCAAAGCACTTCAGTCGCTCAATTTATGTGAAGTGCCGCGTCTGCTTTCCAGTCGTCGGAGCCTGGTATGTGTCCAGGTTGATGGTTTGAATAACACCATGCTTGAGGTTTTGGTCAAGGCCTTTGAAGAGGTCGGCCTAACCGCAGGTTAGTCAGAAACGGGAGAAAATAATGAAAAAAACAAATAACATCATAATGATTGCGGTTGCAGCCGCAGTGCTTGTGGCTGTGAACGTGGGAGTGTTCATGGCGGCCGGTAACGGCACAATGACGCCAATCAACAACGTACTGTTGTGGGGTGGTTTTGTGGTGCTGAATGTCGCATCAATTCTCTGGGCGGTCAGTCTGCTCGGGCTTCAGCCCTTGGTGGTTTCTGTTGCCTATGTGGCCGGCGGAGCCCTGGCCTTTCTCGGCGTACGCGGTATGTCCGACATCAGCGTGGCGGAAATTACCACGGCCGGAGCAACGTACGGTGCATTCGGCGCGTTGGCCGTGGGCAATGCAACCACGAAGGTACGACTGGCCTTCTTTAATAAGGGGCAGGTGCCGTTTATTTTTATCATCATCGGTTTGCTGGTGATTGATGCAGGTTTAAACAGTCAGGTCTCTCAGGCAGGAATGGGCGTTCTCCTGAATGCTGTTGTCTTGCCGTTCATCATTTCCGGTGTGGTCATCGGTCTGGTTTGGGGCGCACTGAATCGCTTTGGAATTGGCAGAAAACCAAGCGAAGTTCTGGCTGAAAAAGATGCGGCAAGGGTCCTCAGCGAACCCTCCCAAACCGTTCAGGCTAAAAAAGCGGTTATTCCGATGCCCGCCCATGCCGTTGCGGCCGAAGCGCCTCCGGCGAAAGCGAAGCCAGCTCCGAAAGCAGCTCCGAAACCTGCCAAAAAGATTAAAAAGGTTGAACCGATTGCTCCAGCTGCAAAAGCAAAAGCAAAAGCCGCACCTGCCGCAAAAGCTGCACCTGCCGCAAAACCGGCTCCTGCTCCTGCGCCGAAACCGGCTCCGGCTGCTGCACAGAAGAAGGAAGAGTTCTTCCCGCTGGAGATTGATAAAGATGAAGCAGATATCCTTGTTGAGCGTAAGGCAGTGAAAAGAGAGGAACCGGAGTTTGAGATTCCGACCTTCGATGCTGCGCTGTACGGCTCCGATTCGTCAAAAGATCGTGATGGTGGGGTGATGGTTGAAGAGCCGCCGGTCAGGGCTGCTGTTGAAGCCAAACCTGCACCGGTTGCAAAGGACCCGGTTCCGGTTGCGGAGGAAACAGAGCCCGAGCCGAAGCCCGTCGAAGGAAATAAAGGCAGCGACTGGCTGGGTGGCCATCTCGATCTGCTGAATAAATTGAAGTAACTGAACTAATAGTAAATTAACGGTTAAGAAACCAAGGAGTAAGTCATGGATAAAGATAATGTACAGATATTCTACGATGGTAATGGAAACGCTGTAGCGGTTCAGATGAACATCTCTGACTACGAAAAGATCATCAAAAGCGCAAAAGAAGCTGTAGAAGCAAAAGACGCCATTGCCAAGGCGGTTGATGCGTTGCAGGGTGTTCTTTAAGACTGCATATTTTCATCGATTCGATGAAGTTTTCCAGTGCCTGGATGTTACGGGCATTGGAAAACTTTTTTTTTACCTTTTTAGACCGCATGTAAATAACATGAGGCATGTCCTCAAACTGAAAAATAAGGCGTTCTTTACTTCAGATAGGAGTGCGGTTTCCAATGGTTGGAAAACAGCCGTCTGCTGAGGCGTGTATACAATGAGAAGAGTACGGATCGTTCGGTGGGTTTCGGCAGTGGCGCTGGTATACATTGGCGCCGGGTTCAGCACGGTTTGTTATGCGCAGACTGCTGAAAGTGCTCAGATTGATCAGCTGGTGCTCTTCCGATTAAATGAACGCGGCATTCCGCCTTCAGAGATCTGTACAGACGCGGTTTTTATTCGGCGGGTTTATCTGGATATGATCGGAACTCTTCCGACGAAGGAGGAGGTAACTGTTTTTCTGGCGGATTCCAATTCCGGCAAACGCCGCCAACTGATCGAAACCCTGTTCGATCGCCCCGAATTTTCCGACTATTGGAGCATGAAGTGGTGCGACCTGTTGCGGGTGAAGGCGGAATTCCCCAGCAAACTCTGGCCGAACGCTGTGCAGGCTTATTACCGCTGGATCCGGACCGCCATTCAGCAGAACCTGCCGTATGATCAGTTTGCCCGGGCCATGCTCACCTCCAGTGGGAGTAATTTCCGCGAAGCCCCCGTCAACTTCTACCGTGCCATGCCGCAACGCGAACCCAAAGCCATTGCTTCAACCGTGGCACTGACATTCATGGGAATGCGTACCGACCGGTGGGACGAAGATCAGCTGATGGGTATGGCCGCCTTTTTCGGGCAGGTGGGCTATAAAGAGACAGCCGAGTGGAAAGAAGAGATCGTATTTTTCGACCCTACCCGAAAGCTGTGCTGCCCGGACACTGAAAAAGAAGTGGTTCCGCGTCTGCCCGACGGAACCGGGATTGCGCTGGACCCACACACCGATCCGCGTATTGCGTTCACCGACTGGCTGGTGGGAAGCCGCGTCTTTTCCAACAATATGGTGAACCGCATCTGGTATTGGCTGTTGGGGCGGGGCATCATTCACGAACCGGATAATATTCATGCCGACAATCCGGCACAGAATCCCGAACTGCTGGCGTACCTGAGTCAGGAGCTGGTCAAAAATAACTATGACCTCCGTCATATCTATCGCATCATTCTCAACTCTAAGACGTACCAGCGCTCGGCAATTCACAACAAAGGCAATCTGTCGGATGAAACCAATTTCTCGCGGTATTACATTCGCCGGCTGGACGCGGAGGTGCTGATTGATGCGATCTGCCAGATCACAGAAACAACGGAATCTTATTCGAGCGATATTCCGGAACCCTTCACCTTCATTCCGGAAAATCAGCGCTCAATCAAACTTTCAGACGGCAGCATTACGAGCCCGTTTCTGGATCTGTACGGACGTCCCTCGCGCGATACCGGCTATCTTGCAGAACGAAATAATACCCCTTCGGCCGCTCAGAAACTGCATCTGTTGAATTCAACCCATGTGCAGAAAAAGCTGAACAACAATAAAGCCCTGTTTGGAATGACGACTCAGAAGGTGAAAGGTAAAAAGAAACCGCAGACCGTTTGGCTTAAGCCGGATAAGGCGGTGGAAGGAATGTATTTGACCATTTTGTCGCGATACCCCTCGGATGAAGAACTGCAGGTGGCGTTGGACTATATTAAAGACAGCGGACTCAGCCGCTATGATGCTTCGGTGGATCTGGTGTGGGCCCTTTTGAATACGGATGAGTTTATTTTTAAACACTGATGATACGAGGTCAAAAATGAGAATGAACAACGGAATGAATTTCACGCGCCGCGATGCGATGCATCTTGCGGCGGCAGGTGCCGGCGGGCTCATGCTCGGGTCTCCGTTGTCGGCTTCGGCAGTGCCGGCCGGAAAGGCAAAATCGGTCATTCAAATCTGGATGTGGGGCGGGCCTTCGCATCTGGACACGTTCGACCCGAAACCCGATGCCGGACCGGATTATTGCGGACCCTATAAATCGCCGATTGAAACCAACGTCAGCGGAATTCGAATTTGCGAACGCCTTCCGCTTCTGGCCAAACAGGCGGATAAATATTCGATTATCCGCAGCATGACGCACGGTATTAATGCGCATGAAACAGCGTCCTATGTCACCCAGACCGGTCGCCCGGTCGGCGGCGATGTTTTTCCCTGTACGGGCGCGGTGGTCTCCCGTTTTAAAGGGGTCGATGCCGGATACACCGGATTAATTCCGCCCTATATTGTGCTCACCAAACCGCAGGGCCGGTTTTCGGAATCGGGCTTTATGGGGCTTCGCTATAAACCGTTTGCCACCGGAGGAAAACCCTCGGCACCGGTGTTTGCTGTTGAGGGCGTCATTCAGCAAGGCATCACGCAGGCGCGTCAGAACGACCGCCGAACTCTACTGAATTCGCTGAACACCTATGGCCGTATGCTGAAGCAGAATCCGCAACTTGCAGAAATGGGCCTGTGTAAAGAACAGGCCTACGAACTGATTCTCGGCGATGCGGGTAAAGTGTTTGATATTACCACGGAAAATCCGAAGCTCAGAGAGCGATATGGAAAGAGCGATTTCGGCGCATCGTGCCTGATTGCCCGCAAACTGGTGGAAGCGGGTGTGCCGTATGTGACGATTAACTACACCGGCTGGGATACGCATAAAAAGCACTTCGATCTGATGAATAATAAACTGACAGAAATGGATCGGGGCTTTTCCACGCTGCTCGACGATCTGCAGCAGCACGGTTTATTGGATTCGACGATTGTCTGGTGGGGCGGCGAATTCGGCCGCTCGCCTAAAGTTCAGTGGGAAGCGCCCTGGAGCGGCGGGCGCAGCCATTATGGAAAATGCTTCAGCCATGTGATCGCCGGCGGCGGATTTCAGGGCGGGCAGGTGATCGGGGCTTCCGATGAGACGGGCTCGGAAGTGGCAGAGCGTCCGGTTTATCCGTGGGACCTCATCGGAAGCATGTATGAACAGCTTGGAATTGATCCCGCCGCACAGCTGCCGCATCCGCAGGGGCTGGATGTACGCGTGTGCGCCACCGAAGAGGACGGCATCACAATTGGCGGGCGCTTGCGGGAAATTATGTCATGAAAATGATGCCGAAATTCGTTGCCGTTGCGGTGCTGCTGTCGGCGCAATTTACGTTCGCTGCTGAAGCACCGCATATTGCGTATGTTTTTCCGGCCGGCGGGCAGGCCGGCAGTACGTTTGAAATTGAGATCGGCGGCCAGTTTCTGCAGGGCACCACCAATGTTTTTGTAACCGGTGCCGGGGTCGATGTGGAACTGCTCGGCTTCGGAATCCGTTACGAACCCCGCCGCTTTCAGCAACTGGTTCGCAACCGTAAAAATGATCTGGAAGCTCTGGAGGAAACCACGGGCGAAAACCGGGAAAAGCTGCTGAAAAAAATCCAGCGGACGGAGGCGCTGATCGAGCTCGCCGATCTGCCGGAGGGCATTGATCCTTATGATATCAAGACCGTAAAAGACTATTTCAAAAAAGATGATAAGGAGCAGTTTAATCCGCAGATTTCGGATCGGTTGCACGCCCGGGTCCGGATTCAACCTGATGCCCCGCCGGATGACCGTGCGTTGCGGGTGTACACTCCGCAGGGACTTTCCAACCCGATTTATTTCCAAACCGGTATCCTGGAAGAAGTACTCGAAGCGGAACCGAATGACGACCATATGAGTCCCGACCTTCAAACTGTGCCGGTGCCTTCGGTAATTAACGGACAGGTGCGGCCGGGGGATATCGACCATTTCCGGTTTAAAGCCGCGCAGGGCGATTCGATTGTGGTGAATGTCGGCGCCCGCCGGATTATTCCCTATCTGGCCGATGCCGTCCCCGGCTGGTTTCAGGCCGTGGTGGCGATTTATGATGAAGATGGAAAAGAAGTGGCTTATCAGGATGATTATAAATTCAATCCCGATCCCGTCCTTTTCTTCGATGTTCCAAAGGCTGGAAATTACACGCTCTCCATCCGCGATTCGATCTACCGCGGCCGCGAGGATTTTATCTATCGCATTGCGATTGGAGAGCTGCCGTTCATTACCGGAATTTTTCCGTTAGGCGCCCGGCGCGGGCAGGACGTGGATATTGCGTTGAGCGGCCGGAATCTGCCGAAATCGCGACTCGCAGGAATGCTGCCGGACGAAGTTTCGGACCTGCGGCATGTCTCGGTTTGGAAAGGAGACTATCGTTCAAACCAGATGCCGTTTTCCATCAGCGATCTCGATGAGGTTTTCGAAGCCGAGCCGAACGATTCCGAGGCCGCTGCGCAGGCGGTGGTTTTTCCAACGATTGTAAATGGGCGCATGGGTAAAGCGGGCGACCGCGATGTGTTTAAATTCGAAGGAAAAAAAGGCGATTCCATTTCGTTTGAAGTTTTTGCCCGTCGCCTGAACTCCCCGCTGGATTCCGTGCTGACGTTGACCGGACCCGGAATCGATATACCGGTGCGCGCCGATGATATGAATCTTAAAGATGCAAAATGGCTGTATCTGGGAGACGGGCTGATGACGCATCACGCCGATTCGCATCTGCTGTACGAACTTCCAGCCTCCGGAACCTATTTTGTTGAACTTGCCGATACCCAGAATAAAGGCGGTCATGATTATGCATATCGCTTGCGGCTGGGGCATTCCAGGCCCGATTTTACGCTCCGCATGGAACCGTCCGGAATCCAGATTGCGCCCGGTGGAACGGCAGCCTTTAGCGTTCTTGCACAACGTATGGATGGCTATGACGGGGAAATTGTACTCGAAGCCGATGCGCTGCCGGACGGATTTGTGATGTCGCAAACCGTCATTCCCAAGGGGGGCGATTCCGCACGGTTCACCATCACTGCGCCGCGGCAGATCACAGGCGAACTCGTCAGCCCGAAAATCAGAGGAACAGCAACGATTGACGGGAAAGAGATTCATAGACCGGCGGTTCCGGTGGATGATCAGATGCAGGCCTTTTTATACCGTCATCTGGTTCCGGCGAATGAGCTCGTGCTGGCTCCGGTTCAAAAACGCCCGCCCGTTGCCTTCGAAGCCCGACTTCCAAAGTCTGGAATTATTCCGCTTCAGGCCGGGGAGGAAACCCGGATTATGCTCGAGGGGTATCTTGCCGGTCCCAAGCGGGGCTGCACCGTGAAACTCGACAATCCCCCCGAAGGATTCCACATTGTGAAAAACGGATGGATTGGAAAACAGAAGCTCAAAGATAAAAACGGGAACGATCGGTTTGATAAAAACAAGGCCGTTGGTTCCATTCTGATTTCTGTCGACGAAACCGTTGCGCCCGGCACGCAGCTCAGTCTGGTGGTTGCCGCCGAAGTCAAAAACGGAAAAGACATCATCAGCTATCCCGCACCCGCCATCCCCGTCAAAGTGGTCAGGAAGAAAAAGTAAACCGGAGGGGTTGGGAGTCCCCTGTAGTCAGGAGTAGTTCTCGGGAGATGCTGTAACCGAAGCTTCTCCTACGATTGGCCGGGGGCGGTATATATTTTAACTTTAAAGAATCGTCTGCTGAGTATAAACAGGAGTTCTTATGGATTTGGAATCACATAATGATCTTCGGGAATGCGAATTAGAATTTGCACTACATACAGGAGTCGAAGCGTGATTTAGAAACAGGAAAGTTTGTTTCTGAAAGCGTTGCTGAGCATATCCGTCGGATTACCGACGAATAGATCCATTTTCGTAGAGGTCGGTTTGCACGAAGACGTGTGTTAGGCCGTAGGAAGAAACCTTCGCTCTTTTCAATGGCAACGATATCCGTATGACGCAGGCGAGGCGATTTGAAATAGCGCACTAAATGTAATTCACTGCGAATTGAGGGACGACGCAGGCATCGCCCGATCGAGAATGGGAAAGAACCAATATAATCCAGCGCTGCATCATCGGCGAAGTATCCGACTGAAGGGGCATGATTATGCAGGGGGTGGGTTATATTTTGTGACGCTTTGTGCGCATCGTACGGCGGGGAATATTTTTGCGGATGCGGCGGCAAAGCAGATCATTGCAGAGCGCATTCAAATCTCCGAAGAAAAATTTCCGGATGCGCAGTGGCGGGAATCGGTGATTATGCCGGATCATTTTCATGCCTTAATCCGGATGGAAGGCGGCGGGTTGCGATTGGGCGATATCATCGGTGGATTTAAATCGGCGGTGTCGCGCGAATTGCGGAGGACGAAGGGGACCGAAAATGGGGCGACGCGGGCGTCGCCCGTACGTAGGGGCGAGGCCG
>JARNMJ010000056.1 GCA_029432795.1 Pontiellaceae bacterium B12219 | reverse complement strand
CTTTTTCGTTTCACAAACCGGTTGCCGCCGGATAATTGGCCGGTCCGCAGAAAATTGGGCCTGTGTCTGGGTGTTAACTCCGACAGACTGCTAGTCAATTCCTGATGTTCCATTGATTCCGATCCTGTAAATCCTGTCATCGAGTCCATTATCTATTCGGCCCAATCCCTGCAGCGTTCGACGGCTTGCTTCCATTTGGTGAAGCGGGCTTCTGCTTCGTCTTTGCTGATGGAGGGGGCAAATATGCGATCAATTTTCCGAATGCTGGAAAGTTCGTTCGGGCTTTCCCAGAATCCTACAGCAAGGCCGGCCAGTGCAGCGACGCCGAAGGCTGTTGTTTCAATGCGTTCGGGCCGTTCAACCGGAACCTGCAGGAGATCGGCCTGAATCTGCATCAGCAGATTGTCGGAACTTGCACCGCCGTCGACGTTTAAGGCCGGGATGGGGTGGCCGGCATCGTTTTCCATGGCGCGCACGAGTTCCAACGATTGGAAACAAATGGCTTCCTGCGCGGCGCGGGCAATGTGTGCTTTTCCGGTTCCGCGCGTGAGGCCGATGAGGATTCCGCGTGCGCTGGGATCCCAATGCGACGTACCGAGTCCGGCGAATGCGGGAACCAGATAAACGCCGCCGGTATCCGGAACCTGTGCCGCCAGTTTCTGAATATCGGAGGAGGATTCAATCAGTCCCAGTTCATCGCGAAGCCATTGAACCACCGCACCACCGATAAAGACGCTGCCTTCCAGTGCATACTGCACTTCGTCGCCGCGTTGCCAGGCCACAGTTGTGAGTAGTTTGTTTTTGGACACGGCGGCTTCGCTTCCGGTATTCATCAGCATGAAACATCCCGTGCCATAGGTGTTTTTTGAAGATCCGGGTGTGAAACAGGCCTGCCCAAACAGTGCTGCGTGCTGATCGCCGGCGATCCCGGCAATAGGACAGCCGCATTCGCAGAGAAATTTATCCACTGTGCCGTAGACTTCGCTGGAAGAGCGAACCTCAGGCAGCAGGCTTTTGGGGATATCCAGGAGGGCGAGAAGTTCATCGTCCCATTTCAAGGTGTGGATGTTAAAAAGCAGGGTACGGGAGGCATTGGTGACATCGGTAATATGCAGCGCGCCTTTGGTCAGATTCCACATCAGCCAGGTATCGATGGTTCCAAAAGCCAGCTCACCGCGTTTGGCGCGGGCCCGGATGCCGTCGACATGATCGAGAATCCAGCGTATTTTGGTGCCGGAAAAATAGGGGTCGAGCAAGAGTCCGGTTTTTTCAAAAAAGAGGGATTCCGTTCCGTCGGATTTAAGTTTTTTACAGAATTCGGTGGTGCGGCGATCCTGCCAGACGACGGCGTTATAGACCGGCTCGCCGGTTTTTCGATCCCAGATCACCGTTGTTTCGCGTTGATTGGTTATGCCGATGGCCTGAATATTTTCGCAATGTACCCCCGCATGATGCATGGCTTTTTTGACCGTGTGCTGCTGGGTTTTCCAGATTTCAACCGGATCGTGCTCCACCCAGCCGGGTTGTGGGTAGAGCTGCTTGAATTCCTGCTGGGCCGAAGCGCGGATGTGGCCTTCGTGGTCGAACAGAATTGACCGTGAGCTTGTGGTTCCCTGATCCAATGCCAATACACATTTCATGTTCGCAGTATAGGCCGTAAAAAAATGGAGTGAAGGTTTTTTGAAAAGGACTTTGTGCTGGAGGGGCGGACGCAGTCCGGACCGGGCGCAGGGCTTTTATCGGCGGTTCAATGCGGATTTGATTTCACGAAGTTCTGGAACTTTGAGGGCGAGGGTACAGATGAAATAGGTGAATGCGCCTACGGCCATAGACAGTCCAACGGTTCCGATCTGGGCGAATTTGGATGAAACACTTTTTCCAAGGATTGGAAGCATCACGGTTGCGGTCATCCAGACGATCAGTGCCATGGCGACTGCGCTGATGGCATGCCGAAGCAGGCTTTGGCCGATCGTTTTCCATTGTATGTTTTCGACCCGCCGACTGAGCAGGATACCCAGGGCAGTCATACCCAGGGCTTCTGACATGACGGTTGAAAAGGCCATGCCGGCGTGTTTCCAGTATTCAGGCAGTATCAGGATAAGGATGATGTTCATGAAAAGGTTCAGCAGAACGGTATAGATTCCGATGCGAACCGGGGTGCGGGTGTCTTTCATGGCATAAAAGGCCGGAACAAAAACTTTGGCCGCACTGAAAACCACCAGGCCGGGAGCGTAAAACATCAGGGCTCTGGCACTCAGCAGGGTGGAGTTGTCGTTAAAATTTCCGCCCCATTCAAAAATGGCGGAGAGAATGTTCGGGGCAAGAACAAACAGGCCCATTGCGGCGGGCAGCATGATGAAGGAGAGCTGGCGCAGAGAATGGTTTATGGTGGAGCTCATGGCGCTGTGGTCGTCTTCCGCGGCATGGGAGGAAAAGGTGGGGAGCAGAACGGTGCCCATGGCGGTGGCAATGATGCCGAGGGGGAAGTAAATCATCCGTTCGCTGTAGAACATGGCGGCGGGGGCCCAGTCGCCAATCCACAAGGCGAGCAGGCGGTCGATCAGCACATTAAACTGCGTTACGGCCATCCCCAATGCAGCCGGCCCCATCAACATGAGCATTTGCCGTATTTTCGGATCGTTCCACTGGCTGGAAAAGCGGAAAGGGCAGCCGAAGCGTTTCAGGGCGGGGAGCTGAATGGCCACCTGCGCAATTCCGGCAATCACCACGCCCCAGGCGAGAAGGGTGGCCTGTGCCATCGGTTCTTTTCCAATGATTGGAAAAAGGACGAGCATGATAATGATCAGAATCAGGTTGAGCAGGCAGGGGGCAAAGGCGGAGGTGGCAAAGTGGCGGAAGGAATTCAGCACCGCCATAGAGAGGGCGGCGAGACAAATGAAAACCACGTAGGGGAACATGAGGCGGGACAGGCTGAAGGTGATAACCCATTTTTCTGAAAAGCAGGGCAGATGCATACCGATTGAGAAGATCAGCACGCCGATAATGGCAATGACAGAGAGCAGGGCGGCAGTCATGGTGATGACTTTGGCTGCCATATCCCATGCATCGCGGTCGCCCTGTTTCGTGCGTGTTTCAATGAAAATCGGGATGAAGGCTGCAGACAGGGCGCCTTCGCCGAAGAGGCGGCGGAACAGATTGGGAATGGTGAAGGCCACAAAAAAGGCGGAGGCCAGCAGGGAGGTGCCGAAGTAGTAGGCAATAATGATGTCGCGCAACATACCGAGTCCGCGACTGAGCAGGGTGAAACTGCCGACCACTCCGGCTGAGCGGATTACCTTACTGTTCTTCAATCAGTGCCCCTTTTGTTTTGATTGCGTTACGTGCGCGAAAAAACTAAATGTATGTCATTCAATTAAGCAGTTCAAAACAGAACGGAATGCATTTTATGACAAATCCAGGAACCATTTTAATGGGCGATGAAGAAGCGATTAAGGCTTCGTATGAACAAATGAATAATCAACCGGTTGATTGGGATCTCAGTGACAAGCCGGTTGAGCCGATGCGGAAGATGCAGACGACCCTCGACGGATCGGCAACCATTTCCGGTCCGGGCACCTTTTTACGGAAGGCTATCCGAACGATTACCTTTGAACCGACCAATCTGGAGGGCTGGTGGCTGGACCGTACCGACATGCCGGGATCACTGCCGATCCGCGTGGGCATTGCCAACGTCTGGACCACGGGCCAGATTGTGAGCAACATTGTGCTGCGTTCCGGAAATCCGCACAACTATGTGCGTATGGTGGAACATCTGATTTCGCTGCGGATGAGCATGGGAATCGATAATATGGTGATTAAGCTCGATTCCGGTGATCCGCCGCTTTTTGAGCAGGGCAGTCTGGATGTGGTGGAAGCGCTGAACTCCTGCGGTACGCGAACGATCGACAAGCCGGTAAATTATTTCACGGTAAAAGAACCCGTTACCGTGGGCGGGACCTATGGCGATTTTGTTACACTTGCTCCGCCGGACGATCCGTCGAACCCGCAGTTGCTCGTTGATGCGGCCATCAGTTTTAATACGGCCCTTGGAAAACAGCGCATTATTTTCCCGGTGTGTAAAGAGCTGGCGGAAATGGCGTCGGTGGCGCGCACCAATACATCGTATGGAAAAGTGCTCTATTGCAAAACCATCGGCAAGCTGTTTGCGGATGTGCGGAATCTGGGGTACAACAAAACCAATGTTTCGATTGCCAGCAAAAAGAAATATGTGAACGAACCGCGGTTGATACATGAAGGGAAAGCTCTGGAGGCTGTCTGGCATCGCGCGGTTCTCGATCTGCTCGCCGCCATTGCGCTGATTCCGAACGGCATCTTTGTCGGGAAGATTAAATCCTACAAAGCCGGACATCGTCTGGACTGTGAGCTGATGAAACAGCTTTATCTCAATGAAGTCATCGTTCCGTTAAATGAGTATAAAGGAGCCTAATGAAATCGTACCGAAAAGAACTCTGGTTTGAAGCGACACAGCGCCGTCAGATTATCCACATTACGCCGACAATTGAAGAATGTCTGCGGGAGTCCGGCATCAAAGAAGGCCTCTGTTTGGTGAATGCGATGCATATCACAGCCTCGGTGTTTATCAACGATAATGAAGGCGGGTTGCATTCCGACTACGAGCGCTGGCTGGAAAAACTGGCGCCGGAAAAACCGTATGATCAATATGCCCATAACGGGTTTGAAGACAATGCTGATGCCCATCTGAAACGCACCGTTATGGGGCGCGAAGTCGTGGTGGCGGTAACCGACGGCAAACTGGACTTCGGTCCGTGGGAAGCAATTTTCTACTACGAGCTCGACGGCCTGCGTAAAAAACGGGCATTGGTTAAAATTATCGGAGAATAAAAAAAGCCGGCGCGAGGCCGGCTTTTTTCGTAGCGGCTTCGACTACCACCAGGTTTCGAGCTGAATGCCTGTGGAAAATCCAGCGGTGTCATTCGCGTAAGCCGGGGTGCCAACCTGTCCTTTAAACTCGTTGCCCCACCAGGCATAGGTGAAAAAGAGGCGAAGCGACGGACGGCTCAGGACGGAAATTTGCGGCGTAATCTGCGGGGCGAAGGTCAGTTTGAAGAGCGACCCGCTTTCGCCATCCTTCTGATCGGTGTAATCCCAGCCGGCTTCTGTTGCGATTGAGTAGTTTTCGTTGAAATGATAAATCGGGCGAACCCCGAGCGAGGTCCAGTGAACCTGACCCATGGGAACGTTAGCATCGGAATATTGATAAATCGCAGTGGCTGACCCTGAAAATTTTCCGCCGTTGTCATAAATTAAATCTTCAACAAATCGATACTGCTGAATGTCTTCGGTATCAAAAACAGTTCCGCTCGGCAGGGTTTTGAGGTCAACTCCATTGGGCATCGTCATCTGTCCCAGAAAGTTGAATGCGGCACCATATCCAAGCTGAAGCACGGCGGTGTTGTTTATTCCGTTTTCAAACTGATTGATCTGAAAGAAGTTAATGGAGGCTCCATGGCTGTCGGTGAGATTGACCGTGTTGGTTCCTCCGCCATCCGTATCAACGGTCTGGCCGTGGAAATAGGAGTAGGTCAACTGCGTTCTGAACTCTCCGCCCAGCGATGAAATTTCGGTGAGATCCAGATCAAAACTGTCTTTGCGGAAAACTGTTCCGGGGGTGGCAATTGTGCCATCGGCATTCAGCTCATCAATGGAACCGCCGATCCATGCAAACCCCAGCTGCATCACATCATCGCCGATGGCGACATTTTCAATGCCGCCGCCGTAGCCACTCATGTCGCGATACCAGAAGTCGGTCATGTGAACCTGAATACGGGAATAAAAGCGCTGTCCGGCCCACCAGGTTGCGGTGGGATTATCGGGAATTAAACCTTCCGCAATTCCGTAGGCCTCCCGGAGAGAAAGCTGCGTATCGAAATTTCCGCTGTTTGCCGTTTCGACCGCATAAGCCATCGTTAAAATTGTTGAGAATTTTTTATCCGGAGAACCGGTTGTTTTTTCCGGAGTTTTGGCCACAAAGGTTGTCTCAAGATAGGTTTCAGCTTCGTTGCCCAGCCGATACTTTGCATTGGAGTTGGGGGCCTGAAACGTCACCTGCGATGCGCCGTCAGCAGCGATGCCGTAACCGGAGCGTAAATAACCGTGGAATTCAAAATCGAATGTTCCCCGCTCATTCAGCATACGCAGCCCTTCAAGCTCCTCCTGAGTCAGATCGACCCGGTTGGTAAGTTGGTTTTCCAAGGCCTGGATACGCGATTCAGATGCGGCTTTATACGCCATAAATTCTTCACGCAGCTGATTGGAGTCGGTATCTGCGAGGGTGGTCAGCACGATGCCGACCGCCCCTGTAATTGTGATGGCCCTTTTCATTTTCAACCTCCTGAGTTTGAAGCAGTATAGGAGTGTTAAAGGAATTATCAAGAATTACAGATTGCAATAAACCACGAAGCTCTTTTACTGAGGTGCGTGGAGCAGCAGTTCATAAAGCTGGCGATAATAGCCGTCGTTTTCCATCAGTTCATCGTGCGTTCCCTGATCCACCAGTTCTCCATGGCGCATCACAAGAATCCGGTCCGCATTCCGAATGGTGGAAAGACGGTGTGCAATCACAATGGAGGTACGGTTCGACATCAGTTTTGCCAAGGCGTCCTGAATCAGGATTTCCGTTGCGGTATCGACGCTGGCGGTTGCCTCATCGAGAACAAAGAGAAGTTCCGGGTTCTGCGCCAGTGCCCGCGCCATGACCAGCAGTTGTTTTTGGCCCAGCGACAGTCCGGCTCCGCGTTCGTTCATGATGGTGTCGTAACCCTTCGGCATGGCTTCAATAAATCCATGGGCATTTACGGTCTGAGCAGCTCGAATGACGGCTTCCCGATCAACGCCGGGGGTATCGAGACTGATGTTTTCAGCAATCGATCCTGTGAAAATGAACGGGTCCTGGAAAACATACCCCAGGCGTCCGCGCAGATCGTGTTTTGCAAAGTTTCGCACGTCGATTCCGTCAATGGTCACGGAGCCCTGCTGCACATCGTAAAAGCGGCCGATCAGATTGATGATGGTGCTTTTTCCGGCGCCCGTTGCACCCACAACCGCGAGGACCTGACCGGGTTCGACCTGAAAAGAAAGGTTTTTAATGACCCAGTTCTTTTCAACATACGCAAACGAAACATTGTTAAATGCAATCGTTCCCGCCAGGCGGTCCGGCGATTCCGGTGTTTCCGGATCGCTCACCTGTTCGTCCTCATCGAGCAAATCAAAAACGCGTTCAATGGAAGCCATGGCCACTTGAAATGAGCCGGCTTTGTCGGAGAGGGAACCCAGCGGGTGGAAAAAGTTGCGGATGTAGGCAATGAAGGCAATCAGCTTTCCGAGCGTCATGGCATCATCGGAATCGCCCAGCAGGGCAAACCCGCCGATGGCCAGGGTGATCAATACGGCGATCATCTGCCCGCTTTCCATGGTGG
This sequence comes from Pontiellaceae bacterium B12219, assembly GCA_029432795.1. Lineage (GTDB taxonomy): Bacteria > Verrucomicrobiota > Kiritimatiellia > Kiritimatiellales > Pontiellaceae > Pontiella. The sequence continues at coordinate 22,384 of JARNMJ010000056.1, read as the reverse complement.
GGAAGTAGAGGCTGAACCAGCGGACTTCGTCGAAATAAGCCGAGCGCAAATGCGTGTTGCTCTGGTTAAAATCTTCAATGGTTGACGCTTCGCGGTTAAACAGTTGAATCGTCGTCATTCCGGTCAGGTCTTCCTGAATCAGCGCGTTGAGTTTGGATTGGCGGTCGCGGATATCGCGATTGGCATTCCGCAACCGGGCGTTGACAAAATACATCAATGCAAACAGGACGGGCAGGGTGGCGAAAATGGAGAGCGACAGCACCGGGCTGAACCAGACCATGTAGCCCATAATGCCGAGAATCATGAAAATGTCGGCAATGGAACCCACAACGCCTTCGGTCACAAAATGCTGCAGTCGTTCGATGTCGGAGGTCACGCGGGTCATCAGGGTTCCGACGGCGGTTTTGTCAAAATAGCCCTGATGCAGTTTAAGTACCTTTCTGAAAACGGCCATGCGGAGGTCATACACAATACGCTGCCCGATCCAGGCCGTCAGCAGGGCCTGCAGATAGCGGACGCTATGCCCGATGGCGGCAATAATCAGGTAGAGTTTTCCCAAGTGGAACAGCAGCTTAATCCGGCTGTCCGCACCGGCACCGGTATCGCGCAAACAATCGTCTGTGATGCGCTGAAGAAGTACCGGAAGGTAGTTAATGCTCAGCGAGGTGAACATGATCAGCGCAAAGGCAAGCACCAGCCAGGGCCAGTAGGGTTTTGCATAGGAGAGGAATCGTTTTCCCTTATTCATTACTCTTCCTCCAGTTTCTGTTCCAGTTGCTGGAGGGTATTGAGTTCGGAATAATAGCCGGGTTGGGTAATGAGTTCCTCGTGGGTGCCGCGCTGGGTAATTTTACCGTCTTCGATCACAATAATCGTATCGGCATACCGCAGGGTTGAAATACGATGACTGACAAACAGGGTGGTCCGCTCGTGCATCACCGGTTGCAGTTTCGACATAATGGCCGCTTCGGTCTGGGTGTCGACGGCGGAAAGCACATCATCCAGAATCAGAATATCCGGTTTCCGGGCAATGGCCCGGCTGATGGAGGTGCGTTGGCGCTGACCGCCGGAAAGGGTGACGCCGCGCTCACCGAGCATCGTCTGGTATTGTTCAGGGAACCCTTCAACATCGCTGTGCAGGTGGGCGATATCCGCCGCCCAGCCCACGATGTCCATATCGGCATCGTCGACGCCGAATCCAATATTGTGTTCCAATGTGCGGGAAAACAGCACCGGTTCCTGTGCCGCATAGCCGATCATACCGCGCAGCTGGGCGAGTGAAATTTCGCGGATATCAATTCCGCCGATTTTAACGGAACCTTTGGTGGGGTCCATCAGGCGGGCAACCAGCGAGGTCAGCAGAGTTTTGCCGCTGCCGGTCGGTCCGGTGATGCCCAGCGTCTGCCCGCACGGTACGTGCAGATTGATTCCTTCCAGAAATTTCCGCCCGCCGATATCGAGTTCCAACTCCTGGAAATCAATTGAGGTCTCAAGTGGCGTTCCAGAGGCTGGAACTTCGTTGGGCGATGCGGCAATGGCGGGTTCGCGTTCCAGAATCTGCTGAATCCGAATCCAGCTGACTTTGCCGCGCTGCAGCATGCTGAGCACCCAGCTGAGGGCGAGCAGCGGCCATTGCATATAAAGCAGATACTGCCCGAACTGGGTCAGTGTTCCGAGGGTCAGTTCGCCGGCAATCAGTTTTTTGCCCCCGATAACCAGAACCAGAATATTGCCCAGTCCGAACCAGAAGGCCATAAACGGGAAAAGCATTTGACGGGTCGATTGCATGCGCATCGTTTTGCTGACCAATCCGGCGTTGAGTGCTTTAAACCCGTTATTACGGCGGCGTTCGAGCGCAAAGCCTTTGATGCAGCGAATACCGGAAAAGGTTTCCTGGGAGTAGTTGGAGACTTCGGAAACATGTTCCTGCAGTTCCTGCTGGTAGCGCCGCATGACCCGCAGAATCAGAAAGAAGAAAATGACCATCGGCGTGAACAGTGCAATCATGATGAGGGCCAGCTGCAGATCGGCCACGGCCATCACAATGGATGCCATCACAATCACGAGAATGGTTCGTGCGCCCTGAAGCAGGCCCTGGCCGATGGAATCGCGGATGATGTTGATGTCCGACGAGAGGCGGGTCATCAGATCGCCGGTCCGCTCAGTGCGGAAATAATTCTGGTCCATCCGGGTCAGATGTTCAAACACGTCATTTCGCATGGAAAATTCAATCTTATGCGAAAGTTTCATGGGGATTTGACGGAGCAAACGGGAAAAAACAATCGAAACCGCACCGAGCAGTAAAAAGTAGATCAGGTTATGCACAAGCTGGGTGGAGGTCAGGGTGCCGTCTTTTAATCCGTCGATTATCCAGCGGATAATCACCGGCATGGCGAGGTTGCAGCCCACCGTGATAAAACCGCACAGAATGGTTGCGGCAATCTCTTGGCGGTGCGGCTTAAAATAGCGAATAAAACTGACGGGCGTTGTATTTATGATCGATTTCCTTCCAATGGGTCTCAACGGTATCGGCTTCAACCGGGAATGCAAGCTCAGGTTCCTGTGTTTGGAAGCCCTCGAAGAGTTAAAGCAGGATCATTTAATGCAAAATGAGGAACCATCCGGGAGTATTGGGAATACCAACATTTTGCACTGAATGATGTTGCGAAATGTTCCGCCGCGCGGTGGGGCGGCTTTGTATATGCGCTGCGGGAAGTTTTCAATGTTGAAGGTGAGTCTGTTTTCCAAAGGATGGAAATACGGGCAGTTCGGTTTGACTTTCCACGGGTTGGAACCTATAAACGCGACCCTTTAGCGATACAGCACTAAAAGTGGGCTGTTTATTTAGCGAGGAATATCAATCATGTTAACAACAACGAAAAAAAGAACAACGTGTAAAGTTCTGGAGATCCGGAAGCTTACCGCCGAAACATCTGTGGTGCGAATTGAACGTATCGGGCTGGAGTTCGAGCCGGGGCAGTATATCCGTGTGGGTATTGAAGGTGACCCGGAAATTCGCGACTATTCCGTGTATTCCGGCGCTGCGGCCGATTATGTGGAAGTGCTGGTGCGCCGGGTTGAAGACGGGTTGGTTTCGAAGCAGTTATGCGATCTGGAAGTGGGCGAGAGCGTGAGTGTCGGCGGTCCTTACGGCCACTTTAAATTGCTGGAGGAAATTCGTGAAAAGCCGTTGCTTCTGATTGCAACCGGAACCGGTATTTCGCCGTTCCACAGTTTTGTCGATTCCTTCAAGGGGCTGAATTTCCGCCTGATTCATGGAACGGCTAAACTGAAAGAAGCGTATGAATCCGACTTTTACGGCGACCACTATTTCCATTGTGTTTCCCGTGAAGATGGTGCTGATTTCAAAGGCCGGGTAACTGACTATCTGAAGACGCTGGATCTTGATCCCGAAACCAACGCATTTCTCTGCGGCAACTGCGATATGATTTACGAAGCCTTCGATATGCTGCAGGACAAAGGTCTTCCCACCGCCCAGATCCACACCGAAGTGTATTTTTGATTTACGTTTGCCGGTTTGCGGAACTCAGGGGACGTTGGTCTTTCATTAAAGACTGTCGCATCCCCGAATTCAAAAGCGGCAATGGAGCGAAGCGAATATGAAATGTTGCGTAGTAACTTTAGGCTGTCAGATGAACCAGTCGGATTCCGAACGGATCCGCAGTGTTATCGAAAAAATGGGCTTTGAAATGACCGATGTCGAAGAGGAAGCCTCTTTGATTGGTGTGGTGGCCTGTTCGGTTCGTCAGAAAGCCATCGATAAAGTCTACAGCAAAATTCAGAAGTGGAATAAGTGGAAGAATGAAAAGCAGCTGGTCACGTTTGTATCCGGCTGCATTCTGCCGGCCGATGAAGTGAAGTTTCTGAAGCTCTTCGATCTGGTTTTCCGGATGAATGAATTGCCGGAACTTCCGACGATGCTGTACCAATGCGGTGTAACCACGGAATTTTCGGCGCGTAATCCGCTGAATGATCTTCAGCGCGAAGATGAACGAACTGACTTCTGGCAGGTGGATCCCACCTACAGCTCGAATTTCGAAGCCTATGTTCCGATTCAGAACGGCTGCGATAAATTCTGTTCGTTCTGTGCGGTTCCGTACACCCGGGGACGGGAAGTGTCCCGCGCCAGTGCCGACATTCTGAATGAAGTACAGAAGCTGATCGATCGGGATGTAAAATCCATCACCTTGCTGGGACAGAATGTGAACTCCTACGGGCTGGATAAAAAAGGCGAAGAAATTTCCTTTGCAAACCTGCTGCGCGCCATCGGCGAGCTGGGCAAAAAGAGCGGTAAAAAATTCTGGGTCTATTTCACCTCTCCGCATCCGCGCGATATGACGCGCGATGTGATTGAAGCGATTGCCGACTATGAATGCCTCGCGAAACAGATCCACCTTCCGGTGCAGAGCGGCGATGAAAAATTACTGCGTCGCATGAATCGCAATCACAATATTGAAGACTATCTGACGATCGTCAGCGATATCCGTGAGCTGCTGCCCACCGCCACCATTTTTACCGATATCATCGTGGGTTTCAGCGGAGAGACCGATGAGCAGTTGGAAAACACTGCACAGCTGATGCTCGATGTTAAATTCAATATGGCCTACATCGCGAAGTACTCACCGCGTGTCGGAGCCCGTGCAGCCCGCTGGGAAGATGATATTACCCCCCAGCAGAAGAGCGAACGTCTTGCCCGTTTAACAGAAGTGCTGAAACGCACCTCTTATGAACATAACGAAGCAATGATCGGTAAAACCTTTGAGGTGCTTGTTGAGCGGGAAGATCCCCGGAAAGCCGGCGCGCTCGCAACCCGTACAGAAGGCAAACTCCCGGTGCGTATCGTGGATGCGCCTTCCGATTTGGTGGGTACCTTCCAACGGGTGGAAATCACTTCTGCATCCGAACTCTCACTGACCGGAAAACTGGTCTAGGAGATTCGGTTCACCTGATTCAGTTCGAGTTGTTCCAGCAGGTTTTTGAAGGGCTGTTGTGTACTGCTTCCAAAAAGCGGATTTCCGCGCAACCCGCGTTTGGCGGAAATGGCCGGCGAAGTAAGGCCCAGAAGAAAACGGGCTTGCTGCCGAGGCTGCCCGAGGGCTTCAGGATGCTTCATCGCCAGCTCTGCGATGGCCGGTAAAATGGATGGATCCAGCGGCGGAGCAATCCGGTCCGGCATCGTGGCGGGGACCTCGCCTTTGCAGATGCCGCAATGTCCGCAGGGAGCAATCGGCTCGCCAAAATAATCCAGCAACCGGTTTGTCAGGCAGGTCGCTTCAGCCGTATAGGCAACCATCGCATCGATTCGTGCAATTTCAAGCTCCTCGTGCCGGAGGAAGAGTTCGGATAATTTCCTGCAACATTCAGCCCGGTCAACGTCGGGCTGCAGTCGTTTGAACCGTTGCCGATAGCCGGACATTTGCAATGTGATCAGTTTCTTTTCCTGAAGGCTTTCGAGGGCGCGTAGAATAACGGCACGGGATTGACCGCTGCGTTCGATGGCCGCATCCATATCGAGCGTAATCCATTTGCGTGCTTTCTGTCCGCAGGAGAATATCTTTTTGAGGAATGCGGCCTGCTTCTGTGGATAGTGCGCAAGAATAGCCGCTCCGGTTTTATGGGCTTCAAAACGAATGTCACTGTAGTAGTAGCCGTCGAATTGAATGATGCCGAAGAGTTCAAGGTGGGTCAGCAGGGTGCTGACAACAAGCTGGCGGATATCATGCGATTGAGCAAGCTCGCGGGCGGTGATGTCAATTTCGTTACCCGCATCCAGCAGTTCATCCACCAGGCTGCTGATGCTGGATCGATCCGGGGTGTCGCCATAAACAAAATTTTCGAGTGTGGTGCAATCTTCCGGACTGGCAAAAAGTTCGCAGATGGCCGGGGCTCCGTCGCGGCCTGCCCGGCCGGTTTCCTGGAGATAGCTCTCGAACCCTTTGGCCAGATGATAGTGGTAGACATAGCGGATATCGGCTTTGTCGACGCCCATGCCGAAGGCAATCGTGGCGCAGATGATGGGAATCCGGCCTTCCATGAAATCTTCCTGTGTGGCCGTACGCTGTTCTGTTTTCAGGCCGGCGTGATAGGGGGCGGCGTTGAATCCATTCTGGCAGAGAAGGTGTGCCGTATGCTCAGCATCCTTTTGAAGGTGAACGTAAATGATGGTGGGACCGGCCGGTCGTTCGTTGAGGCGCTGAAGAAGAAGCCGGTCGCGTTCACTGCCGTGGCAGGCGGTGACACGAAACTCAAGGTTGGGGCGATAGAATCCGGTGTTGATAATATCATTGGGCTGAATCCCGAAGGCCTGTGCCATATCGTCGGCAACCTGTGGCGTTGCAGTGGCGGTGAGTGCCAGTACGCGTTCCACCTGGAGCGATTCAACGGCTTTGGCCAGCTTGAGGTAGTCGGGGCGGAAGTTGTGGCCCCACGCCGAAATGCAATGGGCTTCGTCGACGGCGAGCAGGCTGATTTGCTGCCCGCGAATAAGGTTCAGGAAACGCTCGTTGGTTAAGCGCTCGGGGGAGACAAAGAGCATCTTTAATTCGCCCTGTCGAATGGCGTTGGAAACATCCCGGTATTTTTCTTCAGTCAGGCTGGAGTCGAGGCGCTCCGCGTTGATGTTCCGGGCTTGCAGACTGTCGATCTGATCTTTCATGAGCGCAAGCAGCGGTGAGATGACCAAGGTCAGACCGGGGAGCATGAGTGCGGTCAGTTGATAGCAAAGACTCTTGCCGGAACCGGTCGGGAAAATGGCTGCAGCACTGCGACCGGCCAAAAGGATTTCAATGGTTTCCTGCTGGCCGGGACGAAAGGCATCGAAGCTGAAGCGAGATTTCAGAAGTTCGGCCGGCGTTGTCATGGTTGAGTCCTCCCGCGTTGGGTTTAAATACGGAACGGTTTCCGGTGGGAATATCCGCTTTAAGGTTCAACAAAAAAGGCGATCCCTGCGGATCGCCTTTTCAGCTTCCAGAGACTGGAATCTAGCCCTTGATCATGGCATTGATGGATGCCTCGGCAACGGCCCAGTAGTCGGATGGATCTTTTTTGAAGCCATCGTTTTCTGCGGCGAAATAAGCGGCCTGTTCGATCATGGAATAAACCTGTTCATTGGTGTATTTCACTCTCTTTGCAGCGGCTTTCTTTTTCGCAGGTGCTTTTTTCGCAGCCGCTTTTTTAGCTGGAGCTTTCTTGGCGACAGCCTTTTTCGCAACGGCTTTTTTCGCCGGCGCTTTTTTTGCAGCAGCTTTCTTTTTAGCTGGAGCTTTCTTCGCAGCGGCTTTTTTTGCCGGTGCTTTTTTAGTGGTTTTTTTTGCAGCCATTTTGTTCTCCTGGTTTCTTCTCCCTGCACTGTTTTTCAGTGCGTTGAAAGTACAAGTAGCCGCTTCACTTTGCGTTGTAAACACTTCCTTTAAAAAATTATATGCATGAGCAGCGGCCTGCTCTAATCTGTTCTTCATTACAAATCGTAATTTCTGCGTGTGGAGAGAGGGAAAAAGATATGGCATTTCATGGCGATAAAAAAGAGGGAACCTGGCTGTTGGCCAATGCGGAAAACCGATTGAAAAACTGGTTGGTTCCGAAGGTGCCGAAAGGCATTGAAACCTATCATCTAACTCTTACGACATTGCTGTGGTGCGCACTGATTATCGGCTTCAGTTTTCTGGCGCGTTATAACATTCATTTCCTGTGGATGGTGTCGGTTGCAATCTTCGGACAATACATCACGGACCTGTTGGATGGCGAGGTGGGCCGGCGCCGGAATACCGGGCTGATTAAGTGGGGCTACTATATGGACCACTTTCTCGACTATCTTTTTCTATGCTCGATTCTCATCGGCTACGGCTTGCTTGTGGAGGACCATAACAAATATATGCTGTTCTACATTCTGGCACTGTTCGGTGCATTCATGGTGAATTCATTTCTATCGTTTGCGGCCACCGGAGCCTTCAAAATTGCCTACATGGGAATCGGTCCAACGGAAGTGCGGCTGATCTTCATGATCGCAAATACGCTGATCATTATCTTTGCGGACAAGTTTGAGATCGCACGGGTGCTGCCGATCGTTTTGACCGGCGCAACCTTCGCGTTATTTGTGACGGTTTACCAGACGCAGAAAATGCTTTGGAAAATCGATATGGACAACAGGCAGGACTGATTTTACCAGTCGTTGTGCTCGCCGTGTCCGAAGCGGTAAATCAGACCGAGGTTATATTGCTGGTCATATGTTTTTGAAGACGGACTGTAGTAGTTGAGCCAATCGGCGGTGAGCGCCAGTTTGGGGATAACTTTACAGTATAGTCCAAGACCGCCGTTCCATTGAAAGTTCGCCGTGTCGTTATCGCGTTCCCAGGTTTGGCGTCCGAGCCCTCCGGTCAGATACGGTCTGAGCCGTCCTTTGGTGTTCATGTAAACCTGTGAATTGATGCTGTAGTTTTCGTAGTCGATGGATTCGCCGGTGGTCTTTTCCAGGTTGCCCCAGGCGTACCCCAGACGAAGCGAAACGCGCGGGGTGAAATAAAGACCGAGCGTGATTTTTGAATACAGGCCGTTTTCAACATTCCAGTGGCTGTCGAGCCCGGTGTAACCGACACTTCCGCTTACGCCGATGATGCCTTTGTCCACCGGATCGTCCACATGGTTGATGGTTGTGATTTTGTTGGGCTCATCGGGACCGGCTGCCCCGATCGGAATGCGCATATGCAAATAGACGGTGTGGTCCGTTTCTCCTTCGGGAGTCTGAGAGGGTACATACGAGAAATAACCATAACCGGATTTAATCAGCTGCCGTCCGAAAATGTAGTTTACACCGCGTCCGGCACTGTCGACCGGGTCCAGCAGAATGAGCGATAAACCACCGAGGAAGCCGGAGCCTAAAACTTTGTTGTTGGCTGCGCGAATGTTCATCTCCGTCTGGTAGGCCCATTCGCCATAGAGCCAGCCGGCGATCGGGGTAAAGACAATATCCTGAATCGATGGTATCTCAGCAAACGCTTCGACGCCGTATTCCCAATAAAATGTGGACATCAGAAAACTGTATATAAACGAGTCCCACTGCCGATATCCCGATTTACGTGCAACGACATAATAGACGCCCCCGAAATACATATGACCCGCATAGTTGTAAACGAAGTCGTTGCGGTCCCACTCAGGGCTGTCTTTTACGTTATCAATCCATTTGCCGAAAAAGTCGGTGTTTTTTTCCCAGCCGGTTGATTCCTCCGGCAGGGCGGCCAGTACGCCGAATGCAACAAAGCCATAGGCGAAAATGGACTTCGTCTGCGACCAGACGCGCGCGCCGTCTTCGCCATCCTTCGGATTGAACAGAGCAATTCGATACGGAACATCATAGGCCGTCGGACTGAGTTCCAAGGGTTGGAAATATGCTTTGTCCGATTGTGTTGAGGTTGTTGCCGGTGCTGTATTGGTTTGACCATACCCATTGGCGGGTAAAATGCAGGATCCGATCAGAGCGGTGAGTAGAGAAATATGTATTTTCATGGATAGTGTTTTCATAGGCTTTTAAAAATAAAGGCACGGAGTTTATCGGTTACTCTCCATAACTCAATTAAAACTATAGAATCTTTACAGACCGTCATTTAGCACATTTTTTGTTGATAGGGGCGGCTCGACTCTAAAGGGGGATTGGGTTATGTTTTTCAACGGTTTTATTTTCGGAATTAAATATTTCGTTCCTGTTTTATGTGTATAAAAGAAAGTAGTGTCGAACGTTGAAAAAAATACCCCACCTGATTAGTGCTCTGCTGCTGGCTTCCCTCGGGCAAGCCGCACACGCCGCGAGCGAATCGCCGGTCTATCTGGCGAACCAGAATCCGTTTGTTCAGATCTACGGTCTGCCGAAGTCGGAAGCCGGATTCATTACGCCCAAAGGCAAACTGGACGCGATGTTTTTATATTACGTTTCGAATAATGCCTATTCCGACGATCCCGGTAACGGAGAAAAGATGACCTGGGACGGCGAAACCTCGCAGTTTACCATGAAACTGCGCTACGGACTTTTTGAGCGCCTTGAAGTGGGGGTTGATGTTCCCTATGTTCAGCAGAGCGGCGGTTATTGGGATTCGGTGATCCGGAACTTCCATTCGCTGGTCGGCTTTCCGAATGACCGGCAGGAGGAATTTGATAAGAATCAAATCGACTACAACGTCTCTGGAAAAAGTTCGTACCGGATGACGGACGATCACAGCGGACTGGGCGATATCCGTTTCACGGCGGCACTTCCGATTCTCATCGAGTCCGAACGCTCCCGCCGTGCGCTTGCGGTTCGGTCGGTCCTGAAACTGCCGACCGGTGATTCGGACTACCTGCTGGGCAGTGGCGGTACGGATATTTCGGCAGGACTGGCCTACACCGACAAGGAACTGCTGGCCGTAATCAATACGGTGCTTACTGCCAATCTGGGGGCCGTTTATATGAGCGACTCCGATGTGCTGAGCGAGATGCAACTCAATGTTGCCGGCTATGGCGGCATCTCGGCCGATTGGCTGGCGCTGAGATGGCTCGAAGTGAAACTGCAGCTGGATATGCATTCGGCGATGTACGACACCGAGCTGGTTCAGCTTGGCTCTTCGTTGCAGTTGTTGGCCGGAGCCACCATCCATGTGCCCGGTGATGTGCTGATTGATTTCGGTATTTCAGAACAACTCGTAACCGATGCAACGCCGGATGTCGGTTTTTATTTAATGGTCGGACATACGTTCTGATTTTAGCTCATTCACCATGCTGAAAAATAAACGTCTATTGCTGCTGACGCTCGCTGCTGTTCTTGCCGCGGTTGTGGTGCTGGGGATGAAGATCGCATATCCATCGCATCGCCTGCTGGCCTTCACGCTGCTCGGACTGGGCTGGATTCCGCTGGTGATTTCGTGGCAGATTAATCGCCGTCTGCTGCAGGTTCAGAAACTCCTGCTCAAAAAGAAAACCCGTCCGTTTCGTGCGCATGGCATTGTTGCGCTGTTGCTGGTGGTTGCGTTCTACATCACCTGGGCCTTGTTCCCGGTGGAGAAGAGCCCGCTGGTCGATCTTTCGCCGGAGGAACTGCAGACGGAAATGGCGGAGGATTTTTCGAGCTATCTGATGCTGCGCGAAACCGCCGACGATTTTTATGCCGCTTTTCGCCAATCCGGTTTGCTGGGAAAAGAAGTCAGTTCGCTCACGAAAGCCGAACGCACCGAAATCCGCGAGCGCTGGCGCGCTGGCGTCATGGCCTTTGTGGAGTTCGATCTGCTGAAAGGGAAATACCGCGGGTTTTATCAGATCGACTATGTGGCCGAACCCGAGCTGCACGCCAACGCCTTTCTGCTGGCCTATATGGCCATCATCACGCAATACAACACCTGTCTTCACATTGTTGATTTGGTCGGCGACAACGCGTTTATGGAAACGCTGCTGAACGAGGAGGGCGAAGGCATTCCGCCCGACAGCTACTTCTTTATGAAGCAGCGCCTCACGCATCCGAATGTGGTGCTGCGTTTGAATGCCGCCGCGGCGTATTACGAATTGGTTAAAAAAGACATCACATGGGATCAGTCGGTGGTGGCCGACTTTGAAAGCCGACGCAAAAACTTTTTCCAATCATTGGAAGCGAATGCCGCCATCTTCATCGAAAACCCGTTATCGATTCTGGAGCGGGCGGCGTTCGAAACGCTGCTGCCCGTACAGAAAAAAGTTGCTGTTCAAATGAGTTATATCCGAACGACCGATCGCGATTATCTGATCACCCCGGAACTGCTCGCGGAGCATCAGCCGAAACTGCAGCCCGGTGATATTCTGATCCAGCGCAGAAACTGGCACATGACCAATATCGGTATTCCGGGATTCTGGCCGCATGTCGCGCTCTATGTCGGAACGCCGGATGAATTGAAAGCCTATTTCAGCGACCTCGGCTTCCAACCTTTGGAAACCATCAAAGCGCTCTATCCCGATGTTTTCCAAACGCTGGAAACGTCAGACGAAGATGGATTCCCGATGCGGGTGATTGAAGCCATTCGTCCCGGCGTGGTTTTCCAATCTCTGGAAACATCGGCCCACTGCGATTATCTTGCCGTCATTCGTCCAAACCTTGGAAAAATCTCAACGTTCAAAGCGCTGCTGGGAGCCTTCGCCAATGTGGGAAAACCGTACGATCTGAATTTTGATTTTACGACCGACAACGAACTGGTCTGTTCCGAGCTGGTCTACAAAGCCTACAGAGCGGGCGGGTCACTGCCGCTTAAGCCGGAAGTCATCAGCGGCCGCCGGCTGCTTCCGCCCAATCGATTGGCCGAACAGGCGGTGGCATCGCTGGGACCGGACGGCGCCTTTTCCTTTGTGCTCTTTCTGGATGCGGTCGAAAAAACCGACGAGGTCAAACTCGGCGATGTCGCCGCGTTTAAAGAAAGCTGGCAGCGTCCGAAATGGGATGTGCTGCAGGAATAAGGTTGAGGGAATAAAATGTGTCGTTCATTGAGAGAGAAAATCATCCGCGTTTGTGCGAAGAAGATCGAGCAGAAGGGCGATGAGGTCGGCGTTTCCTTTTATGCATTTTTCGCGAATAAAAACGACGATCCCGATTTACTCATGGAAGCCGCCACCTGGTGGATACAGACGCACAAGCTCGATCATTTTGAAAAGGCCCGAAAAATCCGACAAATGGTCGAAGCTGGTATGTAAGCATAATTGCAAAGGTCGATTGTGGTGCAGTACACATTTCTCCCTTAAAAAATTATTCTTATATATTTTCCTGCTCATTTAAAACTGTTCCGACTATCTTGTGAAGATAGTTTTTAAGGAGGAATCTGTGAGTCAGAAAGTGAATTTTAGAAGGGGTCTAAAGCGTATCTATTTTGTAAATCTTGCTCTGGCGATGGTTCCTCTGTACGTAGGGATCTTGCATATACGTTCAATGAAAGACGACAGGGCTCTTCATAACCTTCAGGTTTTTGAAAAAGAAGAAGCTAATAAACGACTGAATGAGATGGAGAGTGAGCTGGTTTTTCTTACTAAAACACTGAATGTTGATTGGTCTGATATTGACGCATATTTCATACGGAAACCAAAATTTAAACATAGCGTTGAACGAATAAATGAAATATCCCCTGCCAAGGTGAAAAAAAGAGTTCAAAAGCGTGTGATCGTAAGCGGGCCGAGGGGGAGCGGAACTGGTAGAACATACTTAAATAAATTCACGTTCAAAGATGCCTGCAAAGTTTATGATACCGCGCAGTTCAAAACTGAAAATTATCAAAATATGGATGGCGTAGGATATCTAGAAGATTACCTTATCATCCTCGCGGATTATGATGCAGAAGCTAAACTTTTTAACCAAGAGTTCGGCAATATAAGTCGTCAGTACTGGTATTCAGATGAGCAGGCAATGTATTTTTCATTTATCATTGCAGTGGGAATGATTGTTGTTCCGCCCATTGCTTATTTCTTAATGTTGGTCACTGTCCTTCCTTTTGTCAGATGGATATTTAATGGTTTTATAGAAACCAATGATAGTGCATCAAAAGAGCGTTGATTTATGTGATTTGTCACAACTTGTTAGGCTGGAGTCTCGAAGACTCGGAGATCAAAAATGCGCGCATTCACTCAGACTCAGTTCTTCCGTGGTAAATGAAATCGCCCACAATGTCCGGCAAGTAGGTTTACGCATTACGAACTATACTGAATCAGCTCCGCCGGAATTGATTTGGCAAAATGATGTAGGGCAGAATGATTATAAAACCGCTCCGCACCGAATTCTTCTGCTGCCGGAATTTTTACCACCCGCTGCGCTGGAGACACCGAGCCACGGAGCTATTTTATTTCCTCTGTGCCTCTGTGCCTCCGTGTCTCTGTGGTAAAGAAAACTATTGTTTGGCCGCGTTAGAGCTCTTCGTCGGTAATAACATTGAGCACATTGTAGTCGGCTTTGGTCAGTCGTCCGGCTTGCATAAAATGTTCAATCACCGAGTAGGCGGCCTGTGCTTCTTCCAACCGTTGGAAAAGTTCCGGATAGTTCAGTTTCGCCAGATCAGACCTGTCCATGATTTCCACCAGATGCCAGCCGCCCAGCGCATTTTCGCCGATATGCTGAATCAGCTTGCCGAGCACTTTGGCGGAAAACTGCGCTTCTTCATCGGGCAGGCGGGCGAGAAGCTGGTCGCAGTAATAGGCGTAACAAACCGGGGGGCGACCGTATTCCAGTGTGCAGCCGTGCAGATCCAGCCAGCCGTACCGATCGTCCATCTGTTCCCGGCCGAGTCCCTGCTTTTCCAGCAGCAGCGATAGAAATGCGCTTTCGGTGGCTTCTTCGCAAATATCCGCCCGGCAGCAGCAGGCTGTACAGCTCCCGCAGATGCCGCTGAAGAGTTGCGACATCAGCGTGCTGACTGAATATTCGAGTTCGGAATACCGGGTGAGGAATGTTTGCTGTGTTTTCATCCGGCTAGAAATACAGCTATTTCAACTCAATTGCAACCTGCCGGATCTTTATCCGCTGTTGTCTATACTAAATCTTGATTTTGCCGGGCATCATTAAACGCTTGTTTCAGAGTCACCTATACGTACGGTGAACGTTCTCCTGAGCAGTCGGCCACGGCAGGCGGTAAGGGATCTGAAAAACAATCTGAAGGTTTCGTAGAACGAAACGGAGGAGATCATGGAAAAACGTCTGGGCTTCGTTGGTCTGATTATTGAAAACCGCGAAAAAAATGCGGCACCGGTAAATCATCTGTTATCGGAATTCGGTGAAATCATTTTATCGCGGACCGGGGTTCCCTGTCCGAGCCGAAACTGTTCGGCCATCACGCTGGTCATCGATGCAACCACCGACCAACTGGGTTCGCTCACCGGTCGGCTGGGCCGACTTTCCGGGGTATCCGTTAAATCGATGCTCAGCAAAAATCCATCGGCTTGACTTCTGTCAAGGAACCTCTCGGTCACAGAAACTAAGGTCCTAAGAACGATGAACACACGAACCGAACAGGATTTTTTAGGCAACATAGAACTTCCGGCCGATGCGCCGTGGGGGATTCATACCGCCCGGGCACTGCAGAATTTTCCAATCTCCGGAACGCCCGTTCCGGCATCGCTGATCCGCGCCCTGGCACAGGTGAAAAAAGCCTGTGCCCTCACGAATAAAGAACTCGGATATCTGCCGGAAGAAAAAGCCGATGCCATTATTTCCGCCTGTGAAGATATGCTGATTTCCGGTGTCGAATCGCCACTTCCCGCCCTGCAGGGCGGCGCAGGAACATCGACCAATTTGTTTGTGAACGAAATCATTGCCTGCAAAGCCGAGGCAGGCGTTCACCCGATTGAAGACGTCAGCCTGCACCAATCGACCAACGATGTGTATCCGACCGCCGTCAAAGTGGCCGCCATTCAAGAGCTGCATTCCCTCGCGGCATCCGTTGAACAACTGCAGGGCACCTTCCAACGATTGGAAAGCCGGTTTGCGCACATTCCAACCATTGGAAAAACGGAACTCGTCGATGCTGTTCCATTGACGCTCGGCGCGGAATTCGGCGCGTATGCCGAGGCCTTCGCCCGCGATCGCTGGCGTACCTTTAAATGCGAGGAGCGCCTGCGCGTGGTCAATCTGGGCGGCACCGCCGTGGGTACCGGGCTGACGGCGCCGCGCAGTTATATTTTTCTGGTCACCGATAAGCTCCGGGAAATCACGGGATTGGGGGTAAGCCGCGGCGAAAATCTGATCGATCAAACCGCCAATGCCGACGCGTTTGTGGAAGTGTCGGGTATCCTTAAAGCCTGTGCTTCGAATCTGCTTAAAATCTGCGGCGACCTGCGGCTGCTGCACATGAATAAAAAAATTAAACTGCCCGCCGTTCAGGCCGGCTCATCCATCATGCCCGGCAAAGTGAACCCGGTGATTCTGGAAAGTGTCATGCAGATTGGAATCAAGGTGCAGGCCAACGATTTTATCATCACCGAGTGCGCTTCGCGCGGCTCATTGCAGATTAACGAATTTATGCCGTTGCTCGCATCGGCCCTGCTGGAATCGATGGAACTGCTGAACGCCGCGGCAAAAATGCTCGCAAACCACGCGGAGGGAATTGTTGCCGACGAAGCCGAATGCGCGCGGCAGTTCAATTCCTCCATCGAAATCGTGACCGCCTTTCTTCCAAGCATTGGATACGAGCGGGCAACGGAACTGGTTGAGACCTTTAAAAAGACTGACCGATCCGATTTTTTAATTTATCTGACCGAAAAACTCGGAGCCGACCTGGTTGAAAAAACATTGGCTCCGCAAAATTTAATGGCTCTAGGGCATAGGGAATGAAAAGTGAGCCGTGAGGCGTGAAGTTCACGCCTCACGTTTCAATCGTCACGAATTATGAAAACGACACCAAAAAGTTTAAGATTGCACATCGCGTTGTTCGGCCGGACCAACGTGGGTAAATCCAGTTTTCTGAATCTGATTGCCGGGCAGGATGTTTCGATTGTTTCGGAGCAGGCCGGCACGACAACCGATGTGGTGGAAAAGCCGATGGAGCTGTTGCCGATCGGTCCCGTTGTTTTTCTGGATACCGCCGGCATTGATGACACGACGGCGCTGGGGGAAAAACGGGTGAACCGAACCGAACGCGTGTTCGACCGGGCCGATGTTATTCTGCTGCTGCACGATGGCAATGAGGTGACCGAATTTGAAAAATCGGTGAGAGCCAAAGCCGAAGCCAAAGAAATTCCGGTCATTGGAATTGCGAACAAATCCGATCTGTCGAATGCGACTGATCCATCCTTTCTTTCCTGCAACGCAACCGATCTGGCCTCCCGCGATACCGTACTGGCGGCGCTGAAGGCGGAACTGCTGCACGTTTGTCCGGATGAGTTCATCACCCCGCCGCCATTGATGGGCGACCTGGTGAAACCCGGCGGGCTGGCGATGCTGATTGTGCCGATTGATCTGCAGGCGCCGAAAGGACGATTGATTTTGCCGCAGGTTTCAACGATCCGCGATGCGCTGGACAACGATGCCGCAGCGCTGGTGTGTAAAGAACGCGAATATGCACACATGCTTTCGATGCTGAAACAGAAGCCGGACATTGCAATCTGCGATTCCCAGATGGTGTTGAAAATGGTGGCTGATACTCCGCCTGAAATTCCGTGCACCACCTTCTCGATTTTATTTGCCCGTTTGAAAGGGGACCTGCGCAAGTTTGCTGTGGGCGCGGCGGCGATCGATAAACTGGAGCCCGGCGATAAGGTGCTGATTGCGGAGTCGTGCAGTCATCATGCGTTGGAGGATGACATCGGTCGGGTGAAGATTCCGCGCTGGCTGCGCCAGTATGTCGGCGTGGACGTGGAGATCGATGTTTATTCCGGACGCGATTTCCCGGAGAATCTTTCGGAATATAAACTGGCCGTGCAGTGCGGCGGCTGTATGCAGAACCGGCGCGAAGTGTTGTCGCGCATCGAGAAGTGCGAAGCGGCCGGTGTGCCGATCACGAACTATGGCTTATGTATTTCCCAGACGCAGGGTGTTTTGAAACGGGTGCTCTCACCTTTTCCCGCAGCGCTGGATGCTTATGAAAATGCGTGAAGCGTGACGATGGAGTCGTGAAATAAATCACGCCTCACGTTTCAATCGTCAGAACTGTTTTAGGAGAAAAAAATGAAACGCGGATTACCGAACGTGGATGTGGAAGGTCTGGCCAGCTTCATTCCGGAAAATGAAATTGTTCAATGGTTGGAAAAAACGAAAAAACCGACCTCTGAACGGGTGCGGGAAATTATTGCGCGCTCGCTGGATAAAAACCGGTTGGAACCGGAAGAGATGGCGACGCTGATCAATGCCGATTCGCCGGAACTGGCTGAGGAAATTTTTGAGGGGGCCCGCGAGCTGAAACGCCGGATTTACGGCAACCGCATTGTGCTGTTTGCGCCGCTCTATGTCGGCAACGAGTGCATCAATAAATGTGAATATTGCGGATTCCGTTCGGACAACACGGAAGTGCATCGTAAGACACTGTTGAACGACGAACTGATTGCCGAGGTTGAGGCCTTGGAAGATCTGGGGCACAAGCGTCTGATTATGGTCTACGGCGAGCACCCGAAATATGACGCGCAGTATATTCACGACAGCGTGAAGGAAGTATATAAGGTCAAAAAGGGCAAAGGCGAAATCCGCCGTGTAAACATCAACGCGGCTCCATTGGATGTTGAAGGGTTTAAAACGGTTAAAGAGGCCGGCATCGGCACGTATCAGATTTTTCAGGAAACCTATCACCAGGAAACCTATGAACGGGTACATGCGGCGGGACCGAAATCGAACTTTCTCTGGCGCCTGCATGGATTGGACCGGGCAATGAAAGCGGGTATTGATGATCTGGGCATCGGCGCCCTGCTGGGGCTGTACGACTGGAAGTTTGAAACGATGGCGCTGTTGTACCATACGATCCATTTGGAGGAACAGTTCAACGTGGGGCCGCATACGATTTCGTTCCCGCGTCTGGAACCGGCCGTCGGAACGGACATTGATAAGATTACGGAAAAATATGCTGTATCGGATTCCGATTTTAAACGACTGGTTGCCATTCTGCGTCTGGCGGTTCCGTACACCGGTCTGATTCTGACGTGCCGCGAAACCACCGAACTGCGTAATGAAATGCTGTCGTTCGGCGTCAGCCAGATCGACGGCGGCTCCAGCATCGGCGTCGGGTCGTATTCCGAAAAAGATCCGGATGCGTTTAAGAAAAGTCAGTTTCTGCTGGGCGACAACCGCAGCCTCGACGAGGTGATCCGCGAACTCTGCGATGCCGGGTTTATTCCGTCGTTCTGCACCGGTTGTTATCGAAAGGGCCGGACCGGCGAGCATTTTATGGAATTTGCCATTCCGGGTTTTGTGAAGCGGTTCTGCACCCCGAATGCGGTGCTGACCTTTCTGGAATATCTGAACGATTACGCAACCGGAGAAACAAAGGAGGCCGGATTGAAGCAGATTGATCGGGAAATGGAAGCGATGCCGGAGAGCAAGGCCAAAGACGAGCTGCGCGAACGGATGGATCAGATTCGTGAAGGCGTGCGCGATTTATATTTTTAGGACTTTATGATGATTGAACCGATTTTAGAAAAAGCGCGGAACGGGACCGAACTTTCACGCGCTGAAATTGCTGCATTGCTTTCCATAACCGATGCTGATGAACGCAAGGCGCTGTTTGATACCGCCTATGCCATCAAGGAAGAGTCGGTCGGAAAGATCGCCTACTTCCGTGGTCTGATTGAATGCAGCAATCTCTGTATCAAGGATTGCTACTACTGCGGAATCCGGCGGAGCAACGACAAGGTTGAACGCTTCCTGATGGATGAAGAGGAAATCTTCAAAGAAGCGATGTGGGCCTATGATGCCGAATACGGCTCCTGCGTCATTCAGTCCGGCGAACGGCAGGACGAAACCTATATCGCCATGATTGAGCGGGTGGTGAAGCGTATTTCAGAAGCCACCAGCGGCGAAATGGGCATCACCCTTTCGCTGGGCGAGCAGACGGAAGCGGTTTACAGACGCTGGAAGGAGGCCGGTGCACACCGGTATCTGCTGCGTATTGAAACGACCAATCCGCAAATCTATGCGCGGATTCATCCGGCCGACCACTCCATGGAGGAAAGGTTGGAATGTCTGGCCGCGCTGCGCCGTACGGGCTATCAGGTGGGAACCGGTGTGATGATGGGGCTGCCCGGACAGACCATGGAAGATCTGGCCGACGATATTCTTTTCCTGAAATCGATCGATATCGATATGGTGGGCATGGGGCCGTATATCCCGCATTCCGACACGCCGATGGGCAAGGAGGTTCCGGCGTATACGGAAGAACAGAAAACGCAGGCGCTGATGCTGGGTCTTAAAATGATCGCTGTAACGCGCATCGTGCTGCGCGATGTCAATATTGCCGCGGCCACGGCGCTGCAGGCCCTGGAATACACAGGACGTGAACAGGGGTTGAAATGCGGTGCCAATGTGATTATGCCGAATTTGACCGAAACGGAGTTCCGTCCCAAATATCAGCTCTACGATAATAAACCCTGCACCGATGAAAATTCATCCATGTGCCGCGGTTGTCTGAGCGGAAGAATCAAGGGAGTCGGCGAGGAGATCGGCTTCAATCAGCGCGGCGATTCGCAGCATTATCGCAAAAGAACCGCTGACTGATTATTCCGCTTTTTCCCAGACAATCATGCCCGGTTTAGCTGCTTCTTCAGTTTCTTCATCTGAAGAAGCAGGAACTGGCACAGGTATCTTTTTCACCTCTTTGGGAAGCAGCACGTAGTTGATTCCGTCGATGGTCAATCCGAGCAGGACCGAAATCATGGAAAACAGAAGCACGGTTGAAACCGCACCCCGACTCATAAAGTGAATGAGACTCAGCGGCGTGAGCGCCAATACGAGGGAGAGGCGGGTGAAGGGGAATTTGCGGATCAGAATGCCCAATAGGAGAAGCAGCAATGCGCCAACACCTAAAAGCGTGAAAACAACGATTAATCCGCTCAGAAATTCACTGACGGCACTGTCGGTAATTGAAAAATGCATTACTCCCTGCGGCCTCCCAACCGTCTCACTATAAACTGTATAGAAACTAGCATCGCTTTATCATGGAGTCCAAGCCAAAACCCGCTGCGGACGCTTTCCAAGGATTGGAACTTTCTGCATAGTGTTTTCCAACGATTGGAGAAATGAATGCCGACGATTTTACTGCTTGTTTTAGTGCTGGTTCTTTTAGGGGCCTTATTACTGCTGGTCCTCACGGGAAACACCAAGGTGAATACCCGGCTTGATGAATTCAGCCGCCAGTCCGGTGCGCAGACCGAGCAGGGGGAACAGCGGATTCAGAAACTGGAGGAAATTTTCCGGGGATTGGAAAAAGAGCTGCGCAACGATGTGGAATCGGTGCGGGTGAAAGTGGAAGAATCGCTCGAAAAAAACTCCCGACAACTCGGTGAGCGCGTCAAAGAGCTGATCGATACCAATGAAAAGCGCCTCGGCGAAATCAGCGGAAAAGTGGAAGAGCGGCTGGAAAAAGGCTTTGAAAAAACAACGACTGTTTTTGCGGATGTTTTAAAGCGGCTGGCGCTCATCGACAAAGCACAGGAAAATATTGCCCAGCTTTCGAGCAATGTGGTTTCGCTTCAGGAAGTGCTTTCCGACAAACGCTCGCGCGGCGCATTCGGCGAAGTGCAGCTGAATGCCCTTATTTCAAATATGATGCCTGCAACCAGCTATTCGCTGCAGCATACCTTTGCTTCCGGCGCGCGGGCCGACTGCGTGCTGTTTCTGCCGGAACCCACCGGAACCATTTGCATCGACTCCAAATTCCCGCTCGAAAGTTATCAGCGCATGGTTGATTTTGAGTTGGGAAATGCCGATCGTAAAACGGCCGAACAGCAATTCCGGCAGGACATCAAAAAGCACATTAAGGATATTTCCTCCAAATATATTATTCCCAACGAAACCTCCGATGGAGCTGTGATGTTTATTCCGGCCGAAGCCGTCTTTGCGGAAATTCACGGACATTATCCGGACCTCGTGGAAGAGGCGCAGCGCGCACGCGTCTGGCTGGCCTCGCCGACAACCATGATGGCCATTCTCACGACCTCGCGGGCGGTGCTTAAAGATGCCGCAACCCGCAAACAGGTACATATTATCCAGGAACACCTCGTGGCGTTGTCGCAGGACTTCGGGCGTTTCCAGGACCGGATGGATAAACTGGCGGTGCACATCGGGCAGGCCAATAAAGATGTCGGGCTCGTACAGACCTCCGCCAAAAAAATCACCAGCCGTTTCACCAAGATCGAAAAGGTGGAGCTGGAAGACGCAGCGTTCCAATCCTTGGAAGAGGCGGACGGCTAAAGGGTGCGACAGTTGCAGAGCTGAACGGCTGTGGGACGAGGCCTTTCTTTCACCCTCGATTTTCCTCCTCCCTTTCTCGGAGCGTGTGGAAGAAATTCGGAAAAATGATTACGGACAGAATAAATTTCATCCACACGGAATCATTCTGCCCTGAATTATTTCGCGAAATCCTTTGTTTCGGCAGTGGTGGAGTCAGGCGCGTAAATCTCCTTCGTCAACCCTGTCCGCCCTTCAATGTGCGGGTTTGTAGGGCAGAAACGGTTGACGAAGGAAACCTTTCAGCCGCCCGGCGGATCGGTTCGGCGGTGCGGGATCGGCGGTGCGGGATCGGCGGTGCGGGATCGGCGGTGCGGGGTTCGGCGGGAAGGATTCGCAAGCTCAACCGTTCCCGCCCTACAAACCATGCCCGCTCCACAAACAAGATTGGCCCTACAATGTATCCTGTAATCGGGATAGGATTTCTTCCGGGGTTCCGAGATATGGATATTCCTCGGGGGTGGAACACAATCCTGCGCGGAT
>JARNMJ010000055.1 GCA_029432795.1 Pontiellaceae bacterium B12219 | reverse complement strand
TTTTCGTTTCACAAACCGGTTGCCGCCGGATAATTGGCCGGTCCGCAGAAAATTGGGCCTGTGTCTGGGTGTTAACTCCGACAGACTGCTAGCAGAGTGGCTGATTTAGAGAAATACTTCTCCAGATACCCTTAATGAATAGAGATAATTTGATTATGAAAACAAAAAAAGAACGCGCGGAATATGTGGGCCGGAAGCTCGAAGAGCTGTATCCGGAGGTGCCGATTCCTCTGGATCATACCGATGCCTTTACCCTGTTGATTGCTGTGCTGCTTTCCGCTCAGTGCACCGACAAGCGCGTAAACATGGTGACTCCGGCCCTCTTTGCCAAAGCAGACAATCCATATGATATGCAGAAACTTTCTGAAGAAGAGATTCTGGAATGCATCAAGACCTGCGGGCTGGCAAAGAGCAAAGCACGGAATATTAAAAAACTCGCCGATATGGTGGTGAATGAATACGGCGGCGAAATCCCCGCCGACTTCGAAAAGTTGGAACGACTCGCCGGCGTCGGCCATAAAACTGCCAGTGTGGTTATGATTCACGCCTTCAAAATTCCGGCCTTTCCGGTCGATACCCACATTCACCGGCTCGCCCAGCGCTGGGGCCTGACCAAAGGTAAAAATGTGGAGCAGACCGAAGCGGATCTGAAAAAGCTGTTCCCGAAAGAAAAATGGGAAGATCTGCACCTGCAGTTCATCACCTACGGCCGCGAATACTGCACTGCCCGCGGCTGCGACGGCACCGTCTGCGAAATCTGCCGCACCACCTACCCCAACCGGAAAAAGCCGTTTATTGCGAATAAAGCCTGACTTCCAACCACTGGAACTGTTCGAAAAAAGCGTTTCTTGATGTCTATCAAGGAACGCTTTTCTCTTTTCCGGCAGGCTGTGCTCACAATTTTAAACAAGGAAGCACGCATGAAACGTAAAATTATCGAAATCGACGAAAACCTCTGTAATGGATGCGGCGAATGTATTGTCGGCTGCGCGGAAGGCGCACTGCAGCTGGTCGACGGAAAGGCCAAAATGGTGAAAGAAGATTTCTGCGATGGCTTCGGCGACTGCATCGGCACCTGCCCAACCGGAGCCCTGCAGATTGTTGAGCGCGAAGCGGCCGCCTATGACATCGATGCCACCCGCGAACACGTTGCAAAAATGGGGGATGAGGCCTTGAAAAAATTTGATGAGGCCAATGCCGAACACAAAGCGAAAGAAAAACAGATGGAACAGGAGAAACCGAAAATGAGTGGATGCCCGGGAATGCAGGTTCGTATGAAAAAAGCAGAGGAAGCCAAAGCCAAGGCGGCCGCAACGACCGGAGACATCAGCGGTCAGGTAATTAAATCCGATCTGGAACAGTGGCCGATCCAGTTGCACCTCGTTCCGCCGACTGCGCCGTTTTTCGACGGCAAGGAACTGGTGGTCCTGAGCACCTGCTCACCGGTTGCATCACCCGACGTGCACTGGCGCTATGTCCGCGGCCGCTCGCTTGTGGTCGCCTGTCCGAAACTCGATAAAACCGAAGGCTACGTGGAAAAGCTCTCCCAGATCATGGCCAATAACAATATTCCAAAAGTGATCATTGTTCGTATGGAAGTGCCCTGTTGTGGCGGCCTGAGCATGATCACCCAGCAGGCGCATGCCCTGAGCGGGCGTACCGATCTGATTGTCGAAGAAGTAACCATCGGTCTCGACGGCGAACTGCGTGAAACAAAACAACTTTAACCCGTCGAAAGCCCGAATGTCTAAGGTCGCAAGTCAACCGGCCTCGGACATTGGACTTTCCGACCTTAGACCAAGCGGAGCAGAAAAATGAGCGAATACAAAGGGCGCGCCCTTAATCTTAAAGAAGAGATCGCCTACGCCGACGGCGCAGTGATCAGTAAAATCCTGCTGAAAAAGGAGTCCGGAAACATCACTCTGTTTTCCTTCGATAAAGGACAGGGACTGAGTGAACACACTTCGCCGTTCGATGCCGTTGTTCAGGTGGTGGAAGGCGAAGGTGCATTCATCATCGCCGGCGAACTGAAAACGGTCAAAGAAGGCGAAATGATCATTATGCCGGCCAACATCCCGCACGATGTCCAGGCCGCGGAGCAACCCTTCAAAATGCTGCTCACCATGATCCGGTCAGAAAAATAGGGGGTGCCTAGTTTTTCTGAAGCCGGAAGAACCCCGTTGAGTTGGTTGCATTCTCCTTCCAGAGAATCGGCTCGGAAATGATTTCCCATTCCGGCGGATTCAACGTTGGAGAATAAGCAGCCGACCACGGCAATGCCACAAGTTTTCCGGTGCCGAAAAGCTGAAGGCTCACGTTCCTGACCATGTAATCATCCAGCGATCCCGTCGTGCCTCCGCTGGAATCGCGGGCATGAAATGAAACGGTGTTGGTTCCGCCTCGCAATACGCCGGCATCGAATACCATCGATTTCTCCACCCATGCTTCCGACGGCTGGGATAGCAAGGAACCGACTTTAGCGCCATTCACAAAAAGATATCCGGTCGTCTGATCCACATCAAAAAGATCCATCGTCAATTTGGCTTCAGGCCCTTGCGGATCGCGGGCCAGCACAAGCTGATACACAACGTCATTATCAGGATCGCCGACCTCCCAATCCGTCACATTATCTCCAAGGTGGATGACGGAACTGCTGTCTGAAACGAGCATAGAGTACGTTGGCACCTGCACCACCGATGCCGCGCTTTCAACGGAACCGCTTACGGAACTGACGGCATACCAAAGGTCCGTCACCCCGGGCACATTCACATCATGATACGCGGTTTCTCCGGAAACCAACGTAGCAAGCGGCGTACTGCTGTAGCTCACACCATCCAGACTGCGCCGTATATTGAATGCATCAGCGTTGTCTCCGCCCGATTGCTGCCACTGGAGAAAAATGCCCTGCCCGGTCAATCGCGCCTGCAGATTGGTGCCTCCTGCAGGCAGCCCGGAACTTTGCAAGGACGTTACAGAATCGATATCTGATCCCGGAACGGTCGTATGAAGCGTTTCCGTTGCGAGGTCCACGATCCGCACATAGCGCGCCGAAGAGAGGCCGGAATCCTGAATATCAAACAGGCTGATGGCCCGTCCGGTGCCTGCAAAAACAAAATCAACCAGGTTGGTTGTTTCTGAAATATAAACCTCGTAGCTCTCGTCCTGTCCGCCAAACGCCGCACCGATTTCCCGAATCTGCAGATCGGCTCCCGGACCGTTTACAATGAGATCATCCGGCCCCATATCCAGCATGATCCATCCGCCAGGACCGCCCAGCGAAACCTCCTGCTCATCCGGTGCTCCCAGCGCTTCAAAAACATTCGTCTGAGAGTTTCCGACATTCCCGGTCAAAATGTAGCTGTCAATCACAGCCTCGGCGTAGGGCGAAGCCTCTCCCGTCGGTACACAAGATACTGCGACCACGAACAAAAAGATCAGTCTGGTGAATTTCATTTCCGCCTCCTTATTTCCTGAAGTAATTGGAATGATTCTGTGCAGACCGCAACCACTGACGCCAATACAAATTAGGTGAAATAAGAAGCGCGTTATCGGATTTCCAGTTCAACCCGGAACCGGTCCGGCCCGGTTTCGGTTGCCTTTGCGCGGAAGTGGTGTGCATTCAACCCATAGGAAATCTGTCCTTTCCATGGGTGCTCCCGCAGATGCGGTGTTCTGGAACTGGAACCGGCGGAATCCAGCTCCGCTCCGGAACGATTTGACAGTTCGAAGGTGTAGAGCCCTTCAGGGATTACGGAAGGTTTAATCGTCAGACTCAGGAGCACCAACTCCGCGTCCTCTCCGGTCGGCGCAAGAAACCTGGCGGTTTCGTTCAGCGCAATATCAAATTCAAACGGCGAGGTTTCAACCGGCCTCGCCCCGGCCGCAATAAACTCCTCTTCGGTCGGCAGCGCCGGCTTCCAGTTTTTATCGCCGGTAATTTCCCGGCCGAGCTTCTTGACCTCGTCCGTTTCGCCATCTGCCGCCAACAGCGCGGCCGCATAGAGCGTTTGCAGGCGGGCCAGCGCCTCTTTCTTCCGGCCGGTGTGTTCGAGTTCACGAACGACGGCCAGACGCGCCTGAAACGGAAGCACCGGGCGGTCCATCCAGCTTTCCAGCAGCCGAGTCCGCTGATCGGCATTCATACAGCTCATAAACGCAAGACCGGTTTCGGGCGGCAGATCCGGATCGGCAATCATGTCATCGAGGGCCGACAGCACAAACTCGCGCTCCAACCGGTTCTCGTACCGGAAAACCAGCCGCATCGGTTTGTCGGTCTCGTGTATTCCGAATGAGGCCGGATCCTCGAATCCTTCAAAAACAGCCGACCCTTTACGGGCCACAAAGAAACTCCCGAAATCCGCCGGTTGAAGAATTTCCGGTTCAACGCGCCAGTCGTCTTCCAGCAGCTGCGCGTGAACATCCTGCAGCACCTCGAAGGACGCTATCGTGCACTCCATCAGCCAGTCCGTGCGGTTACGGACCATGACATCATGGCCGGTGAACACCGGCTCCAGCGCCGTATGCTCCGGCAGAGGCAGGTCATCCGGCGGCGGTACATACGCCGGCATGAACCCCGCGGGCAGCACGCCCGGCGCATGATATGTCCCATACCAGTCGCTAAGCGTTTTTACTACCGTCCCGCCGATCTGCCCGGAAATATCATCAATGACCAGCTGGTATCGGGCGGCCGCGGTTTCGTAGCCGCGCGACACGCTTTCGTGCTCCAGCGAACTGTGCATACTCACGTGCGCGAATGGAGCGGTGTTTCGATCCCGGTAACTGTTGTTGGAATAAGCCGGATCGCGACTTAAATTCACGTTCACTGTAGCCTTCACCTTCCGCCCCGCAATCAGTAAACCGCGCGCGGAAAACGACGGCATCTCCAGCACCACGAAAAAATTCGGGGCGGGCTGGCCGGACTCCGGATATTCTCCCGGCATCAGCAGGTCGACCCGTTTAATAAACCCCAAGCCCTCAAGCTGCTTTGCCAGCGCGCGGCCGATCCGGCGGGCCACCCGATGATCGGTCCTGACCATCACCACCACATGCTCTGCAGAAAAGAAGGCCGTTCCCGCTCCGGACATTGTGGAACCGGTGGTGGTTCGATCGTTGGCGTTAATGGAACCGAAATGCATCGAGAGGTGCGAGGCGTCGTCCGAATCCGGATTGCCCAGCGGCACCACACTGAGCAGAACCGGCACGGCAATACAAATCCAGATCGCAATAGCCCAGGGCCGGGCATACCAGACTTTCTTTCCCTTGGATTGCATAAACGGCACCTCCCTTGCTCATCCTTTATTTCAGTCCAGCCACTTCCAGGGATTGGAAAGGATGGAGATGTCCTTCCCTTTCCAGTCGATGATTTCATCCTCGGTTAATCGCAGAATCAAACGCGAAAGACTTTCGGGTGTCGTGCCGATGGCAGCGGCGATATCCTTTTTGGAAAGCGGGGTATGGATGAGCTTTTTCTCACCATACTGCGCGCGCAGGAAAGTGAAGAAGCGGCATTCGACATCCTTGGTCGTAAGCTCCTGAATGCGCTCGGTCAGATAGCGCTGCTTGGCCATTAACAGCCCGATAAAATCGTTTCTGAAACCCTTTTCTGCCAGCAGGCGGTCGATTCCGTTCTTTGGAAAAAGCAACACCTCGGCATTCGTAACCGCACGCGCAGAAACCGGGAAACGGTCCCGTTCAAACAGCACCACTTCCGCAAAAATTTCTCCGGGCTTCACCACACGAATCACCACTTCCCGCCCATCCTCGGTATTTTTATGCAGCTGAATATTGCCATCAAGCAGGAGGAACATGTTATTCCCCTTTTCCCCCTCATGAAAAAGGTATTCACGCTTCTTCAGTTTTTCCGCAGAACAGATCGCGGAAAGCCCCTCGCGATGCTCCTCGGAGAGCCCTTTGAAGAAAGAGGTATTGTTAAGCAGTTTTGTGATATCCATAGCGGTTGACTGTGGACGTCATTCTTTCGTCTTTCAATTTCCAATCGCTGAAAATCTTTTAAATACAGCGCATATTTTCTTCCAGACATTGGAAAGTCTATACTAGATTCTTTTCAATCGTTGGAGATTCCCATGTTTTTGTTTCGCTCAAAAGAAGACACCTGCGTCCGCATTCCTCTCGAAGTGAAAGGCAAATTGTTCTGCAGTCCGATGCCGTTCGGGCCGTATGACCCGGGGAACGCCTTACTGAAAATTTATAAACAGCGGAAAGTCAGCTTTGCCGTCATGCTGGTCACCGATGCTGAACTCGCGAAAAAGGCAAAACGCAACGTGATTGAAATGTACAAAAAAAGCGGCATCGAACCGATTCGCTTCCCCATTGCCGACTATACCAGCCCCGAACTGCACGCATTCTCAAAGGTGGTTGATAAAGTGGCCGGCTATCTTCGGGCCGGTGCCAATGTTGCCGTACACTGCAATGCGGGCGTTGGGCGAACCGGCGTGATGACCTGTTGCATCATTCGCGACATCATGAATTTACCGGCCGAAGAATCCATTGTGTATGTTAAGAAATATATGCAGACCAAAATGACCGATGAGCAAATACGGCTGACCACTCGTTTCATTCCTCTGGCCGAACGCCTGAAAAACACAGCAGGAAACAAAGCATGAACAATGTCTGGTTTGCCCTCGGTCTGACTGTATTTGCAGGCATGGCCACCGGAATCGGCAGCGCCATTGCCTTTCTGGCCAAACGCACCAACTACCGGTTCCTCTCCATCGCCACCGGCTTTTCCGCCGGGGTTATGCTCTATGTCTCCTTCGTCGAAATCTTCATAAAAGGAGTCGACTCGCTGGTGGAATGCTACGGCGACCCGCTCGGCCACTGGATCAATGCCGCCTCCTTCTTCGGCGGAATGGCCCTGATCGGCATCATCGATGCCCTGATTCCGCACGCTGAAAATCCCCACGAAATTCACACGGAATTCGAAACCGCCCCGCTCCACAACCCCGACGCGCCGATGCCCACCTCCGATGAGCTCAAAATGAAAACCATTGCCGAAGAGGAAAAGCACACCAAACACAATGCAAAGCTCATGCGCATGGGCCTGTTCACCGCACTCGCCATTGCCATCCACAACTTTCCCGAAGGCCTCGCCACCTTCCTCGCCGCCCTTGAAGATCCAACCCTCGGAATTCCGATCGCCATCGCCATCGCCCTTCACAATATCCCGGAAGGCATCAGCGTTTCCGTTCCTATTTTCTACGCCACCGGAAACCGCAAAAAAGCTTTCTTCTATTCCTTTCTCAGTGGACTGGCCGAGCCCGTCGGCGCCATCATTGCCTACATGGTCCTGCGTTTCTTCGTCGGCGGCGAAGGCGGCGTGCTCCCGCCTCAGATCATGGGCATCCTCTTCGGCGGCGTTGCCGGCATCATGGTCTATATCAGCCTCGACGAACTCCTGCCCACCAGCCGCGCCTACGGAAAAGGCCACGACTCCCTCTTCGGACTCGTCGCCGGCATGCTCGTCATGGCCCTCAGCCTGCTGCTCATGAGGTAGCCGCCAAAATCACGGTAATACGCACCGCAGGCCTCCAGCCAGCCTGTCCATTGAGCAGGGTTTTGCTTCCCGAGTATGGAAAAAACCCGTACATTCCCGTTCCAATCATTGGAAATCAGGAGAAAAAACATGTTCCCCGAAGTACGACTTAGACGCCTCCGCCAGAGTGCCGGAATCCGTAAAATGCTGGATGCCCCCCTGCCCGGCCCCGAAAAATTTATGTGGCCCACCTTCGTAATCGATGGAAAGGGCAAACGCGAAGAAATTGATTCCATGCCCGGCCAATGCCGTCTGAGTATCGATCAACTGTTGCTTGAACTCGAACCGATCGTCGATTCCGGCGTTTCCAGCGTACTGTTGTTCGGCCTCGCCGATGATTCACAAAAAGATTTCCAGGGTTCGGAAGCCTACAACGACGGCGGCACCGTCCAACGCGCCATCAGCGCCGTGAAAAACAAATTCCCCGATCTCATTGTCGCGGCCGATGCCTGCGTCTGCGCCTATACCGACCATGGCCACTGCGGTCCGCTGACCGACTCCGGCAATGTCGACAACGACGCCGCCATCGCCAATCTGGCTAAGATCTGCGTTTCCCACGCCGCCGCCGGTGCCGACATCGTTGCCCCGAGCGCCATGATGGATGGACAGATTCTGGCCGTTCGCGAAGGGCTCGATTCCAACGGATTGAAAGACACCATCCTGATGAGCTATTCCACCAAATTCGCTTCCTCCATGTATGGTCCCTTCCGCGATGCCGAAAAATCAAAACCCGGTCAGGGCGACCGCAAATCCTACCAGGCCTCGTTCGGCGATCTGCGCACCGCCATCCGCGAATCGGAATTCGACGAAGCCGAAGGTGCTGACATGCTGATGATCAAGCCCTCACTCTTCTATCTCGATATTCTCGCTGAGCTGCGGGCCAATACCAATCTTCCACTGGCCGCCTACAACGTCAGCGGCGAATATTCCATGCTGCACGCCACCGCCCAACGCGGCTGGGGCGACCTCAAAGGCATGGTGCAGGAATCAGCCGCCGGACTCGTCCGCGCCGGCGCCGATATTTTAATCTCCTACTGGGCCAATCAGTACAACGAACTGTTTAAGGACTAAAACTGGTCGAAGGTCGGAAAGTCCAAAGTCAAAGGTCAACCAGCCTTTTCGACATTTGACCTTCAAACAGAAGGGTCAGCCCGCACATTGCGTCATTTTCTGCTTCAACTCTTTTCTTTCCGCATCGATTTCGTTATTCAAAGCACTTAAGGCCCGGGATAGGTTGGCCCGACTCCCCATCTTCAGGCGATCCGCTATCCACACACCTGTAACGGTTGTTGATTTTTTCAATAGCCAAGCAACCGCCTGTTTTTCCGGCCTGTTGCTTTTCATCCCCACCAATGCCGACTCACTCACGCCTAATACGACCAACGCCCTGTCAAGTAGCCGCTCAGCCTCCGCTTCGTCATGGGCCCTGCGCTGATCGCCACGCAAATTATCCGAATGATCCGGCAATTTTTTGGAAAGCCATCCTCGAAAGGATTCCCCTCCAACATACCACCCCCTTTTCAACTGCTTCGCCACCCTCTCATCGACAGGCTCTTGCGATCCAGACATCCGAAACTCCAAAAAGTCCTGGTATTGCTTCCAAACCCCTGAAGCCTCTCCATCTAATCCGCAAGCATTCAGCAACCGAAGCCGGTTAAGCCATACTGGCACCCTTTTTACCCGACCCACATATGCCGGATAACTGCTCCACGTGTAATGCTCAAGTGGCCGATCCAAGCCCGAACCCGCTATTCCCGCGCGAAACGGATTCAAATGGATATAGTTCCCAACCGCCTGGAAATAGGATGAATCTTGGCCCGCCTCAATGGGCAGCGCCTTGTACCGCCCTTGGAACAAATGGCCGCGACATTGAAACATCGCATTGAAACGTTGCGTATAGGCACCTTGAAACCATTTCATTCCCGTTACCAGATTAGCCTCCGGGGTTTCCAGCAGCAAGTGGTAATGGTTCGACATCAACACATAAGCATGAACCATCCAGCCCGTCTGTTCGCAAACCTCTTCAAGTGTCGCAAGGAAAAGGCGCCGCCCCTTATCCTCCTTGAAAATCGACTGTCCATTATTGCCGCGGCACATCGCATGGTACGCCGCTCCGGGATATTCATGTCTGATCGATCTGGGCATACTCGAAAACTACGCCGCGTCTACCAGCAGGTCAACCATCGAAATGACGCATTGTGCGGGCTGACCCCTCTTCCTCTTCCGGGCTGCCCCCTCTTCCTGGCTGAATTAAAACAGGATGGAAAACTGATCGGCGTTATCTCTCACGTCAGCGCCCTCAAAGAACGCATCGGCACGCAGGTCAATGTGCATACCTCCAGCGGCGGCCGAAGCCGATTAAGCGGCACCGGCATTTCCGCAATATCCTAGATCTTTTAGACTTATAGAAATTCAACTTCACACCTCTCCGGCATTGTTTCGATTAAAAGTTGGATTCAGCGGACTCGGTAGCACAGTATACCAGCCTTTGATCAACAGGATTTTCGATAGGAGAACTGCATGAATTCAGCACAATGGTTTGAACGCGCACAGAAAGTAATTCCCGGCGGGGTGAACAGCCCGGTCCGGGCGTTTAACGGGGTCGGCGGAACGCCCGTCTATTTTAAATCCGGCAAAGGGGTTAAGGTTCAGACTGAAGACGGCACGGAACTAATTGACTTTTGTGGTTCATGGGGACCGCTGATTCTGGGGCACGCCCGCGATGAAGTGGTCGATGTGGTTGCCAAAACCGCGGCCGATGGACTGACGTTCGGTGCCAACACCGCACTCGAAACCGAATTCGCAGAACTGATCACCACCCTGATTCCTGAAATGGAGATGGTGCGCCTTGTCAGCTCCGGAACGGAAGCCGTTATGAGTGCGATTCGTTTGGCGCGCGGTTATACGGGGCGCCGTAAAATCATTAAATTCGACGGTTGCTACCACGGCCATTCCGACTATCTGCTGGTTGCTGCCGGCAGCGGATTGCTCACCGGCGGTTCCACTTCTTCCGCCGGCGTTTCACCGGCCGCAACTGAAGAGGTCTTTGTTGCGCCGTATAATGATCTCGCGGCGGTGCAGAAAATCCTGAAAACCCACGGCGATGAAATTGCGGCGGTCATTGTTGAGCCGATTGCCGGGAATATGGGCCTTGTGGAACCGGTTGCCGGATTTCTCGAAGGGCTCCGCGAAGCGACCGCCGAATGTGGCGCGCTGCTTATTTTTGATGAAGTCATTAATGGCTTCCGCCTCGGTGCGACGACCTTTGGGCACACCATTGGCCTCGAGCCGGACCTTACAACCCTTGGAAAAATTATCGGCGGCGGCATGCCGATCGGTGCCTTCGGCGGAAGAGCCGAAATCATGAAACAACTGGCACCGCTCGGCCCGGTTTATCAGGCCGGCACACTGAGCGGAAATCCGGTGGCTGTTGCGGCCGGTATGAAAACGCTGGAACTGCTGCGCGATGAATCGCCCTATTTGAAGATCGAAATTCTCGGAAAACGCCTGGCGGACGGGATCAACCGGATTGCCGAAGAAAAGGGCCTGAATCTGCATTGTGCGCAACGCGGCGGCATGTTCACCCCGTTCTTCCGTAAAGAAGCCGTGCATAATCTTGACGATTCGAAAGCGTGCGACCAGAAAGCGCATGCCACCTATTTTCATCACATGCTCAACCACGGGTTTTACACCCCGCCGAGCGGATTCGAAGTTGCCTTCGTCTCCGCCGCCCACACGACTGAGGATATCGACGCCTTCCTGGAGGCCTTCGAAAAAATGTAGCGGCGCAGCCGCTCGGTCGAAGGTCGGAAGGTCCAATGTCAAAGGTCCCCGACTTTCGACCTGCGACTTTCAGACCTTTGACAAAAGTGAATTATGCATGCCTGGGATGTCAGCCCGAAGGAAGCGATTGCGATTCAGAAAGCACTGCAATCGCACATCAATCTGATGGATGATTTCGGCGATATTAAAACGGTCGCCGGAGTGGATGTCGGGTTTCGGGAAAATAACACGATCACCGTTGCGGCGATTGCCGTACTGGATTTCCAAACCTTGGAAGTTATTGAAACTGCGGTGGCGCACCGTCCAACCTCGTTTCCCTATATTCCGGGGTTGCTTTCGTTCCGGGAAGTTCCGGCGGTGCTGGAAGCCATGCTGAAACTGAGCGCGGAACCGGACCTATTGCTTTGCGACGGTCAGGGCATTGCCCATCCGCGCCGTTTCGGGATTGCCGCGCATTTGGGATTGTTACTCGATATTCCGGCCATCGGTGTTGGTAAATCCCGCCTATGCGGAACACATCCGGAAGTACCGGCAAAAAAAGGAGCCTTTGTTCCGCTGATGGATAAAGCCGAGCAAATCGGAATCGTATTGCGCACGCGCAAGAATATTAAACCGCTCTACATTTCCCCCGGCCACCGGGTTTCGATGAATTCCGCACGCGAACTCGTGATGAAATGCGTAACCAAATACAAGCTGCCCGAAACAACCCGACATGCTCACAAGCTGGCCAGCGGCATTTAATAACGCTTGACGTTAATAACGAATCGCGTTATTAAACCCCAATGATTGAGTCGTTCAAGTGCAAGGAAACCGAGAAACTCTATAACCGGATGCACACAAAACGGATACCGCAGACCATTCATAAAACGGCAATGCGGAAACTGTGGATGTTGGATGCGGCCCATAGGCTGGAGGATTTAAAGATACCCCCGAACAACCAGTTGGAACCGCTTAAAGGAAATCGGAAAGGACAACACAGCATACGAATTAACAAACAATGGCGAATCTGTTTCACATGGAATGCCGGACAAGCCGCAAACATTGAAATTATAGATTATCATTAGGTGAGATTATGAAACTTATGGATCCCATACATCCCGGCGAAATTCTGCTCGAAGAATTTCTCGAGCCAATGGAAATCAGCCAATACAGACTAGCAAAGGACATTGCGGTTCCTGCACGCCGTATTAATGAGATCGTGCACGGGAAGCGGGCAATCTCAGCCAATACGGCATTGCGCCTGTCTAAATACTTCGGCACCACTGCTCAGTTTTGGCTCAACCTTCAAACCCACTATGATCTGGAAGCGGAAAAGGACAAGGTAGGGAAACAGCTTGATGCTGAGATTCAAGTCTACTCGGCGGCATAGAACTCAAGCCTGAACTATCCGGAATTTCCGGACAGTTGCTTCCGGTACGATTCCATCGGAGGCGGAGTGAAAACCAGAAACTCGGCGATCGAATTGCGTATTCGTTTTTTCTGCACTCCCATACAAAACCTCAGAGATGTTTTTCTGCTGATCATTGGTGATACAACGTACACGAAACAGTTTGAATGATAGCATTGCCAACTTGAGGTGCAATCCTGGAGAGGCTATCAGCATAGAAAAGATGTACCGAGCTCAGGTGTGTAGCAGGATTTTGTCGACCCGGGCGATCTCGAAGGTACGGCGGGGTTTGTCCGCGAGGTGGGTAATGGCCATGGAAACACCGGCGTCCTGCGTTGTTTTTTTAAGAGAAATCAGAAACCCAAGACCGGAGCTATCGATAAAATCGAGGCAGGAGGCATCCACCTCAACTGTTTTAAGCCGGCCGGGCACCTTCAGTTCCTCACGAAGAAATACGGCGTCATTTTCAAAATCCGGCAGTGTGGCGGCGGTTAATTCGATTGGTAGCTCCAGCCGAAGGCCCCCTGCTGCAAAGTCCGTGGTTCCGTGCACATGTTCCTGCAGCAATTTGACCCGTTCATATATCTCCTCCAATCGTGTGGCGGTATCGAAATAGTCGGTTAGCCGGCAGGTTTCGAGCAGGCGGCGGACTTTCGGGCGTGGGGCATAGAGAATCAGACGCTTTCCCGCATGCCGACAGCATTTATTAATTTCCAGCAATGCGCCGAGCTCCAGACTGTTCAGCCACGGAACCGCGTGAAGATCGAGCAGGAGGTTCCGACCGTCCACGTTACTGCCGACCCGGTGGATAAATTCAGCAGCATGTTCGGCGCTTTCCAACGACTGGAAGCGTTCGACGATTACACCGGAGTCTTCCAGCATTTGGACATCGGCATCTTCCAAGGATTGGAAAACGACGGGCCGGTCGGGCATTCGATGAATCAGCATCATCTGATGCGTTGCCGCGAGAAGAAAGCGGCAATCTTCCAGATAGCGAATAAAGAGTCGGCGCGGATTGCTGCAGATTCGCCAGAGCCATTCCAGGCAGTATTTCCGCATCCAGAGCGGTGCGCGCTTCTGCTCGCCGGTAATGAAATCGAGCGAGGCCCCGACCCCTAACGCCACCGGCACATTCCAGCCGCGCACGTGCATGCTGATAAATTTGTCCTGTTTCGGTGCTCCGAATGAGACATACAGAATGTCGGGCCGGGCCTTTTCCAGACGTTGGAGAATTTCGCGGTGGTCCATATCCAGCAAAGGAGCAAAGGGCGGCGAAAATGTTCCGGCGATTTTTAAATCCGGATGGCGTTCCTTTAAGGTTTTCAGTGCTTTTTCGGCCACACCGGCAGCACTGCCCAGCCCGAAAATACTCAGGCCTTCCTGTGCGGCGCGCTCGGCCAGCATGGGGGTGAGATCGGAACCGGTAACACGATCCTTCAGTTTCGGCCCGAAAAACGGAGAAAGTTTCACAATGGGAAATCCATCGGCCAGCACCAGATCGGCATCAATCAGAATCCGTTGCAGCTCAGGATCGCTCCAGGCGCGGGTCACGAAATCGAGATTGGCGGTTGCCACATTGGCGGGTCGGCCGGATCGCACCCGATCAACAATCCAGTCAATGGCCTCATCGAACGTAACGTTGTGAAACGGTACGCCATAGATGACCAGAGGAACCGGAGAGTGTGCCGACTTTTGCATTGAACCGGATGCTAGGCCTGCCACCGTTCGGTTTCAAGTTTTTCTAAGGATTGATAAACTTCCAATATCCGGAAACCTGCCCCCCTCCTTAATCCTAATCACAGCTTGTGAGCAAAGGGCAAATGCGTTAGGTTTCCTCCTCTTTTTGCAAACACAGGAACTGACATGAATTGGATATTAAAGAAGATACTCGGCTCGAAAAATGAGCGCGACCTGAAAAAAATGCGCCCATTGGTCGAAAAGATCAATATTCTGGACGAAGAATACAAGGCGCTTAGCGATGAGCAGCTGCAGGCCAAAACAGCTGAATTCAAGCAGCGCATTCAGGATGGGGAAACGCTTGAAGACATTGAGCTGGAAGCCTTTGCCGTTGTTAAAAACGCATCCCGCCGCTTATGCGGAACCGAAGTGGAAGTGATTGGACACCCGATCAGCTGGGAAATGGTACACTTCGACGTGCAGCTGATTGGCGGCCTGGCCATTCATAAAGGCATGATTGCCGAAATGGCGACCGGCGAGGGTAAAACCCTTGTGGCGACGCTTCCGGTTTATCTCAATGCACTTTCCGGAAAAGGCGTTCACGTTGTCACCACATCCGATTACCACTCTCAACGCGACTCCGAATGGATGGGCCATCTCTATAAATGGCTTGGTCTGACTGTCGGCTGCCTGAAAAATATGATGCCGCCCCCCCAACGGCGCGAACAGTATCTGTGCGACATCACCTACGGAACCAACTCTGAATTCGGTTTCGACTACCTGCGCGATAACATGGCTTACCGCCCGGAAGATATGGTGCAGCAACAGGGTCATAACTTTGCGATCGTCGACGAAATTGACTCGATCCTGATCGATGAAGCCCGTACTCCGCTGATTATTTCCGGTCCGGCTCCCTACTCGTCCACCCAATACCAGGAATTGCAACCGGCCGCGGCCCGGCTGGTCCGACGCCAGCGCGATCTCTGCACCAGCCTCTTGAAACAGGCGAAAGATCTGCTCGAAAAAGGAGAAGAGTATGAAGCCGGCCTGAAAATGTATCAGGTGTTCGAAGGTATGCCGAAAAACAAGCAGCTGATGCACCTGATCGAGGATGTGAAATATCGCAAACTGCTCGAAAAGACGCAGATGGAAATGCTCAAAAAGGAAAATCAGGATCACGCCCGCGAACTGCGTCAGGAACTCTTTTTCACCATCGATGAAAAAGGACATGATGCCAGCCTGAGCGAAATCGGCTGCATGGAAATGAACCCGAACGATCCGGACATGTATGTCCTGCCCGATATGGTCACCATGATGGCCGACCTCGACAACGCCACCGATCTCTCTCCGGAAGAGATCATGGAAAAACGCCGCGCCATTCAGGAAGACTATGCCCTGCGCAACGAACGCGTACACGCGGTTGACCAATTGATCCGTGCATACAGCGTCTATGAAAAAGACGTCGACTACGTGGTTCAGGATGGACAGGTGCACATTGTGGATGAGCATACCGGCCGTCTCATGGTTGGACGCCGCTGGAGCGATGGCCTGCATCAGGCCGTGGAAGCCAAAGAAGGTGTAACCATTGAACGCGAAACCCAGACGCTGGCCACCATCACGATTCAGAACTATTTCCGTATGTACACCAAGCTTTCGGGCATGACCGGTACGGCCGAAACAGAAGCGGATGAATTCCACCAGATTTACGGCCTCGACGTAATGGTCATTCCAACCAACCGTCCCGTCCGCCGGGTTGACCTCAATGACCAGGTCTACAAAACACAGCGCGAAAAGTTCAAAGCAGTCATTGATGAAATCAAGGCCGCACACCTTCGCAAGCAGCCGGTACTCGTCGGTACCGTTGCGGTTGAAACCTCCGAAGTGCTCAGCCGTATGCTGCGCCGCGAAAATATTGTTCACAACGTGCTCAATGCAAAGAACCATGCCCGCGAGGCCGAGATTGTGGCCAATGCCGGCCAGCCCGGCGCCGTGACCATTGCCACCAATATGGCCGGACGCGGTACAGACATTAAACTGGGCAAGGAAGTGGTTTATCTGAAACAGGAAGACCTGCTTTCCAAGGAGTTCTCGCTCGATTCCAAAGTGGAAGGGCAGACCCTCCGCAAGCTGCTCGAAGAGAAACCGTGCGGTCTCTATGTGATTGCTTCCGAACGCCATGAATCCCGTCGTATCGACCGCCAGTTGCGCGGGCGTTCGGCTCGTCAGGGCGATCCCGGAGTGACCCGGTTTTATGTTTCGCTCGAAGACAACCTGATGCGCCTGTTCGGTTCCGACCGTATTTCGAGCATCATGGAAAAACTCGGCATTGAAGAAGGCGAGGTTCTCGAGCACCCGTGGCTGAACAAATCCATTGAAACCGCGCAGCGCCGTGTTGAGCAGCAGAACTTCATGATGCGTAAACGCACACTGGAATATGACGATGTCATGAATGCCCAGCGTGGCGAAATATATGATTTCCGCTCTGAAGCCCTCACGTGTGAAATTCCGCGCGATCTGATTTATCATGCTGCGGAACAGTCCATCGCCGCCCATGCGGCCGATGTGGCCACCGCCAAAACCAAAGAAGACTGCCGCCTCTTTGTCACCTGGGCCAATACAACGTTCCCGCTGGGCCTTCGCGAAAAAGATCTGCCGGATGATTTTTCACCGGACAGCCTCACCGCGTTTGTACTGGATGCCGTTAAAAAAGCGTACGAGCTGAAAGCCACCCATGAAAATACCGAAGCGCTGGTTAATCTGGAACGCCAGATGATCATCCAGTCGATTGACGAACATTGGCAGGAATACCTTCGGAATATGGACAGCCTGCGCGAATCCGTCGGCCTTCAGGCCTATGGACAGCGCGACCCGCTGATTGAATATAAGCGCGAAGCCTACAATCTGTTCATGGACTTGATGGACCGCATCTACGAAGAAATTTCAACGGCCATGTTCCGTTCGGCCACATCTGTTGAAGCCATTCAGGAATTTTTCCAGCAGATGTCGAACATGCGACGGGCAAACAACCCGGAAGCATCGGCACTGGCCGCCGCCACTGCCCAGGCGCAAGCCCAGCAACAGCAGCCTGCGCCGGCACCACGGCATCGGCCTCAGCCGATGGGCGCACCTCCGCCCGGCATGGAACTGCCTCAGGCACCTAAACCCCAGCCGGTACGCCAGGCCCCGAATGCCAATGTGGGCCGGAACGATCCCTGCCCTTGCGGCAGTGGCCGGAAATATAAGAAGTGCTGCGGCGCTGAATAAAGCCGAAACGGCCCGTCTGAGCAATCAGACGGGCGCTTTTTTTTCCGCTTCCACCAAAGAATCGGCAGCAAGATGATCAAAAGGCATCAGCTCTTCCGGCACCTTATCCAATCCCAATTGCTGATAAACCTCATACCGTGCACAATGATTCTTTTGCTGTCCGTTGCAGAAGATTTTCCGAACCGTTCGAATAGTATTATTCAACCCTTCATTACGCTCAAAAAATGAACATTTATCCGCAATCTCACACGAATGCTCTGTCCTGCTATCAGCCATTGAATTTCCCCTTGAATAAGGAGATAGATCTACTTCAGGCATTCAGCAAAAACAAGGAAATCTTTACCCTCTGAATCGTTAAAACACGGTCTTAAGCTCTTTTTAAATTTACAAACCCATACCCCATTTGTAATTACCCATCCATGAACCTTCCGGCTCTCATTAAAAAAAACTGTCAGATGCATCAGCTGCTTCTCCCGGGCAGGAATATCATCGTCGGCGTTTCGGGCGGCGCAGACTCCGTGGCACTTTTGAGGGCGTTCCATACCCTGGAAATTCCATGCACGGCGGCACACCTGAACCATCAGCTGCGCGGGGCGGAATCCGACGCCGACGAAGCGTTCGTCCGCAAACTGGCCGGCGAGCTAGGGCTTCCAATGACTGGAAAATCAGTCAATGTTCGCGAATTGGCCGAAACAACGGGACAATCCATTGAAATGGCGGCGCGGCAGGCGCGGCATGAATTTTTCGCCGAATTTCCGGAGGCCGTGATTGCCCTCGCCCACCACGCCGACGATCAGGCCGAAACGTTTATCCTTAAACTCGCCCGCGGCGCCGGAACCGACGGCTTATGCGGCATGTCCTTTGCCCAACCCCTGGAAAACGTTCACCTCATCCGGCCGATGCTGAATATTCCAAGGGCTGGAATTTTACAATGGTTGGAAGAAAACGGGTTTGAATGGCGTGAGGATGCGAGCAATTCCGACGAAACCTACCTGCGCAACAAAGTGCGCCACACCATTCTTCCCATGCTTGAAAACGAGCTGAACCCGAATATCCGTACCTCCATTCTGCGCACCATGGATATTTTGCAGGCGGAAAATGAGTGGATGAATGCATTGATTGCCGATTGCCGATTGCCAAGTGAAGATTTGCCCTTGGCAGCGAAACGCCGCACGCTTCGGAACTGGCTTTTTGAGCAGGGAGCGGACGAAGCAGGATTTGATGCAGTGGAACAAATTCTAACACTGATGGATGCCGGTGCCGGATCGACCGTTTTTGAACTGAATGCAAATCAGCGCGTGGTGGTGGAATA
The DNA here is from genome assembly GCA_029432795.1 of Pontiellaceae bacterium B12219. Taxonomy (GTDB): domain Bacteria; phylum Verrucomicrobiota; class Kiritimatiellia; order Kiritimatiellales; family Pontiellaceae; genus Pontiella. The sequence goes on along the minus strand of JARNMJ010000055.1, from coordinate 11,586 downwards.
CGGTAAACCGCGGTTTGAACAGACCCCGTTCCAATCTTTGGAAACATCGTGGACGCTGACCCGCACGAATGGAAGCGGCTGGATTCGTGATGAAAGCCGCATCGGCACCTATCCGGCGCAGGCTTCGGTCTGCGCGGAAAAAGCCGGCCTTTCCGAAATTACGGTTCGAAACTGGATGCCGGGCGACCGAATGGCCCCGTTAGGCATGGCGGGAACCCGGAAACTGCAGGATATTCTGACGGATTTAAAGATCCCGAAAGCGCAGCGCAAAAACCTCCCGGTTGTGGTCTGCCGCAACGAAATTATATGGATTCCGGGCTACCGGATTTCCCGCGACTGGGCATTAAAAAACGACAAGACGAAAGCGATTCATTTAAAAGTTGAACAAAACCGTACTAAATAGCTCCAACTTTGTGTCCGAACGCGTTGCATTCAGGGGAATGCGGTGGTAGTTTTTGGCCTGTTTTTATCAAAGGAAGAAGTAATTTATCATGGCAGAAAATAAGCAATCGAAAAACCAGAAGTCCGATAAGTCAGGAAAAAAAGGCCCTCCACCGATGCCGATGCGCGGTTTGGCCATCTCTTTTCTGGCTGTAGCCGTATTCCTTGTTGTCCTCCAGTTATTTTCAAATCCCGCGAAAAATTCCAATGAAATGGAATTTTCTGATTTTGTTAAGCAACTGAAAGACGGTCGCATCTCTAAAGTGGACATTGCCCACGACGGAGCGGGTAACCATTATGTTACGGGGGAATCCAAAGATCTGAACGAAGCGGGCAGCACCCAGTTCCGCTCAGAAATTATCCTTACGGAAAACCTGATGGAATTGATGGAGGAAAAGGGCGTTCAGGTGAAAATAAAACGTCCGAAAACCATGTTGGTCTCCATCCTTGCCAACATTCTTCCGTTCATTCTGATCTTCGGCATCATCTATTTCATCTTTATCCGCCAGATGAAAAATGCGGGTAAAGGCGCCATGAGCTTCGGCAAGAGCAAAGCCAAGCTGATGACGCAGGATAAAAATAAAATCACCTTCAAGGATGTGGCCGGTGTCAATGAGGCCAAAGAAGAGCTCGAAGAAGTGGTTGAATTTTTGAAGAATCCGAAGCAATTCCAGAATCTCGGCGGAAAAATGCCGAAAGGGGTCCTGCTGTCCGGCTCACCGGGTACCGGCAAAACCCTGCTGGCCAAAGCAGTGGCCGGCGAAGCGGATGTCCCGTTCTTCACCATCAGCGGCTCCGACTTTGTTGAAATGTTTGTGGGCATCGGGGCCTCCCGTGTGCGCGATATGTTTGAACAGGGCAAAAAAAATGCACCCTGCATTATTTTCATCGACGAAATTGATGCGGTCGGTCGCAGCCGTTTCAGCGGCATCGGCGGCGGACACGACGAACGCGAACAGACGCTGAATGCCCTGCTCGTCGAAATGGATGGTTTCGATACACAGGAAGGCATCATTATTGTTGCGGCCACCAACCGTCCGGACGTTCTCGACCCGGCCCTGCTTCGCCCCGGCCGTTTTGACCGCCAGGTGGTGGTTGACCTCCCGACCCTTGAAGGTCGCGAACAGATTCTTAAGATTCATTCCCGGAACGTCAAACTTTCCGATCAGGTTGACCTTAAAAAGTCAGCTCGAGGAACCCCCGGTTTCTCCGGTGCGGACCTTGCCAACCTGGTAAACGAAGCTGCCCTGCTGGCTTCACGCCGCGGAGCGGATTTTGTGGAACAGACCGATATGGAAGAAGCACGCGATAAAGTGATGTGGGGCCGTGAGCGCCGCAGCCACGTGCTGGATCCGGAAGAGAAAAAACTGACCGCTTATCACGAAGCCGGGCATGCCGTGGCGATGTATCATCAGCCCCATTGCGAACCGATTCATAAGGTAACCATCATTCCGCGCGGTCGCGCCCTCGGTGCCACCATGCAGCTGCCGGAAAAAGATCGTTACACGCAATCACAGAAGCGGATTGAAGCAGATCTGATTTCGTTTATGGGCGGACGCGCTGCCGAAGAGCTGATTTTCGGCGATGTGACCACAGGAGCGCATAACGATATTGAACGCTCTACGGCCATTGCCCGCGCCATGGTTTGCGAATACGGCATGAGCAAAGTACTCGGACCGCAAAATCTCGGCAGCCATAACCAGCCGGTATTCCTCGGTCAGGGCATTAGCGGATCGGCGGAGCATAGTGAAGAAACTGCACAGAAAATTGATCAGGAAGTACAGCGCATCCTCACCGAAGCGTACGATAAGTGCATGAAAATCCTGGTGGAAAATAAAGATCAGCTGGTGGCACTTTCCGAGCTCCTGATCGAACGTGAAGTTCTTGATTTCAAGGAAGTGGATTCGATCATGAAAACCGGGAAACTGCCGGAAGACTCCGAGAAAATCGCCACTAAAACTGAAACCGATGCACCATCAGCTGAAGAAAAAACAGTCGTTGAAAATACTGCTGATACGGCAACGGATGAACCGGAAACAGGCAAGGCATAATTTATTTACATTCTTATCGGTTGTACCTATTGTCTGTTCCATGAAAAAAATTAGAACTGTATTAGCTATTACTGTTGCCTCCCTGATGGTTGCCGGTTGCGCCACTACGTTCAAACCCTGGAAACTGAGTGATGTTCAGGAAGGAATGGAGCGGGATCAGGTCGTGAAAATTTTGGGAAATCCGGATTATACGGAAACCAAAAATGGTGCTGAATATCTTTATTATTCCTTCACCGAAGACCTCATTCCGCCCTCTTCCATATCCTACGACGATCCGGAGGCATTGGAGCGACGCATCAAAGAGCTCAACCGTACGCTGGATGAGCACAAATATGAAGTCGTGCTGATAGACGGGAAAATGGTCAACTACAAAGAGCTGAAGAACTAACGGTTATTCTTCGGCATCATTTCGTTGATATAGGCATCATCTTTCGTCGGATCCCATGATTTGTTCCGGCCTTTCCACTGGTCGTAGGCATCCGGCCGGGAGAATTCCTGGCTTGATGTTTGGGGGATGATACCTTGCTGCCGCCGCTCACGCTCCTGTGCATATGGACTTTGGTACGGCTGGTAGCCGGACGGAGCAGTCCGCCGCTCTGATGAGGAGGAACCGTTCAGCTGCGGAAACGGTGTGCTCAGCATACCCTGCGAAGGGTCCGATCCATAGGCATTGGCCTGATTCCCCTGCAGATTCAGACTCGAATTATAAAATGTCGAGCGCTCCGGAGCAGGATTGAATGAATCGGTACGGCTGGAAAAAGATGATCCCGAATAGGTTGAATCCGGCCGGCGCCCGAAAATCGAAGCGGCCCGCTGTTCCGGAATCACACGCCGACTGTCTTCGCTGATATACGAATCATTCCGAGAATCACGACGGGACGAATCGACCATGGTTTCCGTTCGCGTTTTATTCTCCCATGAAGACCAGTCCGCGGCACCATCGGAAACCGCTCCATAGGGATCGGATGATTCGGAAAATCCATCGCTCCCGTCTTCCACATCACTCAACAGCCAATTGCTGTTCACCCGGGGAACGGGCTGCGGCCGGGGCGGAGCGGGCAACGGGGTGGCCGTTCCCTCTTCCTGCCGTAAAATACTGCCATCCTGCTCTCTGAACTTTTCGGAATCGGTGATCTGCTCATCTTCCGGCAGATCCGTTGGCACCACCAGATCACTCTGAGTAATGGTCATTTTTTCACGCAGATATTTCCGGACGATGCGCGCCTTGCGCTCTTCCCGGGTTTCTTCGCGGGCATTTCCAATCGTTGGAAACAGGGCACAGAGCAACAGAAGCTGGATGGTTTTAATCATTCCCATAAAATACGACCAGACAAACAACTGCGTCAACCCTGCTTATCCTTAATCTTGCGCCAATAAAATCGGGCCAAGGTTTCCCGCATCCATGCTTGCCTCAACCTGTCCATGCAGGTCAGGCTTTATCGAATCAGTTTCCAATTCAACAAACAGAGGTAATGCATGGCAGTCACTGCAGGAATAGATCATATCGGGCTGGCGGTACGGGAACTCCCGACCACCCTCGCCTTTTTCACGCAGATTCTCGGATTCAAAGAAGTGGGTGGTGTGCCTGACTATCCGGCCGTTTTTGTTTCTGACGGCACGGTCATGATTACCCTCTGGCAAACGGAAGAAGATCCCTATCCCTTCGACCGCATCGCCAACATCGGGCTCCACCACCTCGCACTCCGGGTCGAAAGCATGGAAAAACTTCACCGGATCTTCCAAACCCTGGAACAGGCGGACGATGTACTCATCGAGTGTCCGCCGGTCCCGCTGGGCTCCGGTAACGGCGCACACTTTATGAGCATTGAGCCCGGCGGCATCCGCATCGAATTCATCGCACGGGACGAGTAGTTCAGCTTATTGTCCGGAGGAGGTATCGATATCGTAGAGATAGCGTTTAATTTTCTGCGTGGTTGTTTTCTCAAACTCTTCAAACCGAACGTCAATTCTACGCGGCCGTTTATAGTCGGAAAGATCCTTCAGCTTTTCCCGTACATCCTCACGAACCATCTCCTCAATCCGGGCATCCGTCAAACTGGACCCGCCGCCCGCCGCCATGGCGTCGAACACTTCCTGATTGGGAACAACGATCAGCCCGACACGCTCGCCGGCTTCTTCCCCTTCCCGATAGCCCAATACCAGACATTCGAGAACGTACCGACTTTTCAGCACCTGGCGCTCAACCTCTTCCGGATAAATATTTTTACCCTCCCGATTCACAATCAGGCTCTTCTTGCGGCCGCTGATCACCAGATAGCCCTTTTCATCGAAATAGCCGAGATCGCCCGTGTGGTACCAGCCCTCAATCAACACCTTCGCCGTTTCTTCCGGATTATTCCAATAGCCCTGCATCACATTATCGCCTTTGGCAACAATTTCGCCGATCCCCTCCGCATTCGGCTGATCAATCCGGATTTCAACCCCTGCAATGGGAAGCCCCACCGTTCCAACTCTTGGAGCCGCCGGCGGGTTCACCGAAAGCACCGGCGCACATTCCGTTATGCCGAACCCTTCAACAATACAGAAGCCGAGCTTGTTCCAGCCGTGCAATGTGGCCGGGCTGATCGGGGCCCCGCCGGAAACCACCAGTCGTAATTTCCCGCCGAGGCCTTCATTCACTTTTTTCCCGATCACTTTCGCGAGACCGTATTTATACATGTACCGCGCAACCGCCTTCGAATTGATCCCGTCCAATACGCGCGACAGCATTTTTTCGAGCAGCAGCGGGACGGCCAGCATCACGGTCGGAGAAGTCTCCTCCATATTGGCTTTGATCGTTTTCAGGCTTTCAACAATCGTCACCTGGCAATGTTTATAGACCGGAAGCAGTACCGTTGTCGTAAACGCAAAGGAGTGGTGCAACGGCAGAATTAAAACCAGATTGTCCTCTTTTGTAAAATGGATCGACTGATCAATACTGACGACGTTCGCCATAAAATTCTGATGCGCCAGCACAGCCCCTTTTTGCCGGCCGGTCGTACCGGAGGTATAGATGAACGAAGCCGGCGAAGACTCCGTCGGCCCCATTCGGTCAAAAGCCCGGTTTTCAGACCCCGCCGCGGCATCCACTTTATTCCAGAGCACTTCGTAGGTCACATGCTCCAGTTTTTCACAGAGATGCGTGTTCTTGCTTCCGCAGTCCAGCATCACAATGGTTTTTAAATCGGGCAGCCGCTCTTTCATGCCACCCAGCGTTTCCGCCATACGGCATGAAGCGAAAATAATACGCACCCCGCAGTCGCGGAAAATATGCCGCACTTCGCGCTCCCGCAGCTTTGCGTCCACCGGAACCGCAATGGCACCGATGCTCACAATACCGTGATACAGCTCAAACCACTCCGGCGAGTTTTCCCGATAGATCGCCACACGGTCGCCCTCCCGCACGCCGAGCTCCGCCAGCATCTCGGAAACCCGCCAGACCCGCTCACGCAATTCTTTAAAGGTGCGGATTTTCCATTGTCCATCCTGCTTAAATTTCAGCGCAACCGCATCGGGACTTTCGTTGGCGGCACGGTTCAGGCAGTCCTTAATTGTCATCGTATACTTCTCCGTTAAAGTGACGCATTTTGTCACCTATTTGAGAAAGTTCCAATCCCCGGAAACAAAAAAGCCGCCCATCCGGACGGCCTCACGTTCCAAACCCAGGAAACGTATTATGCCAATTTAATACTGACCGGCGTGGCATGCAGCAGGTTTTCAGAAACCGGACAGCGGACATCCACTTCATGAATAAAGGCTTCCTTTTCCGCGTCGGTCATATCCGCATCAACGCTCACTGAAATGGTAATGCCCTCAAAACCAACCCGGCCATCGATCGGCTTGCCCAGCAAACCGTCCACATCCAGATCGCCTTCCACCTTGATATTCATGCCCTTCAGATCAATGCGCTGCTGCATCGCCACAATCCGGCCGATGGTTCCAATACAGCCCGCCAGAGAGGCGAACATCAATTCGAGCGGAGTCGGCCCGGTGTCCGTACCGCCGGCATTCGCAGGTTGATCAATGATCACCTTGTGTCCGCGGATATCACTTTCGATCACAAACTTTTCATTCAGCTTCGATTCAACAGCCACCGTTTTATTCGCCATACTATTCTCCAATTAAAATGAGGCGAAATAATGGCATAAAAGATCCGGGCTTCCAACCCCGGGAATGCTTTTCAACCACCCGCTCATCCATCGTTCCACGTCTACAGGCTCCAGCCTTTGCGGTATTCATGCTGCACATAGCGGTTTGCGAGATCATTATCCGTTTTCATCGTTGCCGGATCCCAGGTCAGTTTTGTGCCCGGGCCCACATGAGTTGCCACGCAACCCAGCAGCATGGTCTCGGTCAGCGGACCGGCATAACCAAAGTTCGACCGGGCCATGGCCGGATCATTCGCCTTAATCGCCTGAATCCACTCTTCATAATGCCCCGGCGAACGTTTCATGGATTTCGGCGGAAACGCCCCGGCACGGGCCACCGCCTGCATCGCCGACTCCGGAATGATCCGCGGCGTACCGCCATGACTCTCCTGCATCAGAATATTTTCTGTTCCGTAATACAGAATACCGTTATCCGGAATGCTCCGCTCAGCCTCAAGCTGTTCCGGACGAGGCGGTTTATTATGACCATCATACCAGATCAATGTGACCGGCGGTTGCGCCCCGCGCGCGCCAAACTGATAAACAACCTTGGTTGAAACCGGATACGTATCTGCGGCACTGGCCGGATTCTGCCGGTCAAACTGCACGTCAACACTCAGCGGCGCTCCCAGCTCCAGCGCCCAGACGGGATGATCAATAATATGCGCCCCCATATCGCCCAGAGCTCCGGCACCATAGTCCCAAAAACCGCGCCAGTTGAACGGAGCAATCTTCGAACTGTATGAAGCGGCCGGCGCCGGCCCCAGCCAAACCTCCCAATTCATCGTTGAAGGAATCGGTTCCGCTGCCGGACGCACCACACCCTGCGGCCACCATTTTGCAGGTCGATCGGTCCAGCAATGCACTTCCGTCACATCGCCCAGCAACCCGCCCTGAATCCACTCATTGGCCAACCGGGCTCCTTCCGCAGCGTGGCCCTGATTCCCCATTTGCGTCACGATCTTATTTTCAGCAGCATACTGAGCCAATGTGCGCGCCTCGGAAATCGTACGGGTCAGCGGTTTTTCGGTATAAACCGGAAGCCCCAGCTTCATCGCCGCCATCGTGGCCACCGCATGCGAATGATCGGGTGTGGTGACCACAACCGCATCCAGGTGTTTCGCATCCTTATCGAGCATAACCCGCCAGTCATCATAGTGTTTAGCACTGGAAAAATGCTTAAACGCCTCCGCTGCGCGCACGGAATCCACATCACAAAGCGCATGCACATTATGCTGCATACAGCCCTTGATATTTGCCCGTGCACGCCCGCCCGCGCCAATGAACCCGATATTCAGCCGTTCACTCGGCGGAAGCGGTTCAACATCCGGAAAAGTCGGCCTCTTCTTTTTCTTTGCCGCCTGCGCCAGCACACTTGAGGGAACAATGGAGAACGTGGTCACCGTTGCACCGGCGGTCAGAACTCTTCTACGGGTCGGTTGTTTCATCGTGATCAAACTCCTTATTCAGATGAATACCAATAAACCGTTTAAAGAACGGGAGCGCCACAGGATAAACAGACAATTAATTGATTCAACGACTCTGTTAACGGAAACCGGGCGGAGTTCATGTACTCAGAATCATAAGCAAAATGTCGACCTCCCCATGTACACAGGCCGTTCCTCATTTTGCATTTAATTATTTTGTCCGAAATCCGCGTCAGCGCCATTCGTGTTTCGGATAGCGGCCCTTTAATTCCTTCTTCAGCATCGGGTAGGCATTTTCCCAGAACGATTTCATATCCTGCGTTTTCTGCTGCGGGCGCTGGTTCGGGGCGAGCGCTTCCACCACCACCGGAATCAGACCGAATCCAATGGTTGGAACTTCGTTCAAACCGTACAGCTTTTGAATCGTTGCGGAAATCACCGGCGGCTGTCCGGCTTCGTATCGCACTTTAGCCCCAAACCCGCTCGGCAATTTAATCCGTTCCGGCGCCTGCTTTTCAACAATCTCCAGCTGAGCGGCGGAAAGCCACGATTTCACCGTCTTCCAAACCGCACGATGCTTCAGGTCTTTCTTGCTCACCGCGCCGAGGCAGATTTCCTGAATCATCGCCTCACGCGCTTCCTCATCAATTTCCGGAATGCCGTAATCCGGGCACCCCGCCGCCAGGCAATTCACGCGGGCAATCCATCGCTCCACCTGATCGTCCCATTTATACAATTCCAACCGGCCGGCCAGCACTTCCGCCGCCATCAGCTCGGCCGCCTGCTGCGGATCCACCTCCTGCTTCATGCTCGCGTGCAGTTCCAATCCCCGGAACGACTTCCAATGTTTGGAAACCACCCGCTTCAGATCCGGATCGAAAACAGCCTCGATTTTCTCTTCGATGTCATCCGGAAAAAGTTCATCCAGCCACTCCTCCGAAATCGCTGTGCAGAGATTCAGTTTAACACTCAGATTCCGCCCGCCAATTTCGGCCATTTCCGCCGCCACAATCAGCGGGCTGTCGCGCACCACGGAATCGCGATCCAGATCCCCGGTACGCCCGTGCACCACCTGACAATGCAGCGTTCCGACATCCCGCCGCTTTGCCACCTGATCCGAAAAGGCGATGAGAATGCACTTCTGCAAATCGGCATCGTTCGGCTCATGCCGGTTAATGGTTAACCCCTCCCGCTCCGCCGTTTTCAGGAAGCGGCTGAAGAGCGGTTTCACCTGCCGCGCCGCGCCCGCATGCACCCCGAGCTTGCGGCATTCATCGACGCGGTAATGATGCCGATCCGCAAAAAACCAGGCACTCATCAACCGCTTAAAATCGGATACATGATCCTCGCCCAGCACATCATCGCGCTGCCCGCGTGTTTCGCTGCCTTTATTGCGTTGCAGAATCGACCGCCCCTGCGTCAGTGCCGCAATCAGGCACGCCTCCCGAACGCATCCATATTCATTCCCCGCCAAAAGCATGCGCGCATAGCGTGGATGCATCGGGAACGAAATCATCTTTTTTCCAATAGCTGTAAGTGCTCCTTCGTGATCCAACGCGCCCAGATCCGTCAGCAGCGTCAGCGTGCGCGCCAGCGATTTCGGGTCCGGCCGTTCCAGCCATTGGAAGGTTGAAATATCGTCAATACCGCCCGCTTTAAGCGTCAGCACCACCTCCGCCAAATCGTGCCGCAGAATTTCGGGCAGCTCCTGCATCGGCCGCGCCACATGCTCCTTTTCGGTCCAGAGCCGATGGCAGATTCCCGGCGCCGTACGGCCCGCCCGCCCCGTTCGCTGATCCGCCGACGCGCGGCTGATCCGCTCAATCAAAAGGGTGTCGATGCCGCGGTTCGGATCGTAGCGCGCAATGCGCGCAAGGCCGGAATCGATGACGATGCGGATGCCGTCAATCGTAATCGAAGTTTCCGCCACATTGGTGGCCACCACCACTTTCCGCTGATCGCATTCCCCCACCGCCGCATCCTGCTGTTGCGGCGGAAGCTCGCCGTGCAGCGGCATCACCGCAAAACCGCGCGCACATTTCTTCGCCCGGATCGCTTCCACCGTTCGGGAAATTTCATAGCCGCCCGGCATAAACACCAGCACATCGCCTTCTGCCCCCGATTCAATCACCTGCTTAAATGCATCCGCCGCCGCATCCCAAACCCGATGCTTCGTAAAATCGATGCGGTTTTTGGCGTAGGAAATATCGACCGGAAACATGCGGCCTTCGCTCTTCAATTCCGTACAGGGCGCGAGGTATTCGCGCAGCGGCCCGGCATCGAGCGTGGCCGACATCACGATGATGTTCAGGTCGGGACGAATTTGCTGCAGCCGCAGCGCACGCGCCAGTGTGATGTCGCCATAGATATGGCGTTCATGAAACTCGTCGAAAACAATCGTTGAAATACCGCGCAACTCGGGATCCGATAAAAACTGGCGCAGCAGAATCCCTTCGGTCACATAACGGATTTGGGTCTTCGCCGAAATCGCACTTTCCATGCGCACCTGATAGCCCACCTCGCCGCCCAGTGGTTCGTTGCGTTCGAAGGCCACGCGCTTCGCCAGCAATCGCGCCGCCAGCCTGCGCGGCTGCAGCACCACCACTTCGCCCGGCCCGGCGTTTCCGCAGTCGAGCACCATCTGCGGCACCTGAGTCGATTTACCCGAACCGGTCGGTGCTTCCATGATGATGCGGTTGCCATTTTTCAGCGCGGCCGACAGGTCAGCACGCAGTTCATAAATCGGTAATTTTTTCGGATCCATAAGCCGAATAATCTATCGAAAAGTTCCAAGGCTTGGAAGAACGGAACCGAATACCCCGGCGAGAAAGACAGAAAAATCGGTTCTACGCAGATTTTTGTGATGAAGCCTGTGATTTCAAGAGCCTCTATCCCGTACTCCGAAAATCTATTTGAAACGGATTAACAGGAGCAATGGATCGCGGTGCGCATGTTCCCAGGTGCCAACGGATGAACATAAGCGATATACGTCTATGCTGAAAAAGTTGTTACATTCATACACAGCTCATGAAATCAATTTTTTGGACAGCAAAAAAGTAACCCTGCGAAGGGGCGTTCCTTCGAAATATCATCCGTGCCCCTTCCATGAAATTCTACGTAGAACCAAAAAATCATGCGACCTTCCTTTATGCAGTGCATATTTTTTCCATCATGTTTCCCGTGCTGCTCCGGGAGGGAACCGATTACGCGGGGTTTTGACAGAAACATGTAAGACAGAAAATCCGGCGACTTATCGCCTCATTGTGCAGAACATGTTTTTGCCCAAGCCTTTCCCCGCAAAACAATCTTCACACCTTCTTTTTACTTTCATTTAAGTAAAAGATAGACTGAATGGACTGTTAATGAGATATACAGAGGTCGCCTTTACCCGATATACAACCATTCAATTCAACACACTGTTCGCTAAATAGAGCCTGTCCCAAAGTCTCCGATTTTATTTTCACCTCAAAATCAGGCCGGAGCTAAAAGTCGGATTTGTGCCGCTTGACGGCTTGTGCA
>JARNMJ010000054.1 GCA_029432795.1 Pontiellaceae bacterium B12219 | reverse complement strand
CTTTTTCGTTTCACAAACCGGTTGCCGCCGGATAATTGGCCGGTCCGCAGAAAATTGGGCCTGTGTCTGGGTGTTAACTCCGACAGACTGCTAGGAATCTCACAAGAGTCAATAGGGAACTTTCCTATTAGTTTACCTTCAATTAAGGAGCAGGAGGAAATTGTCCGATATTTGGAAACGCAAACTATTCAATATGACAAGGGAATTGGTCATTTCCATGACCAAATCGACCGCTTGAAAGAGTACAAAACGACACTGATCAACAGCGCGGTGACGGGTAAGATTCGCGTTCCATTAGCCGAGGAGATTTCATAAAATGAACCAGAATATAAAAAACCGTATTGAGGCGAGTGATACGAGCATCAATAGCCTGCTGAAGGGGCAGAAGTTTTATATCGATTATTTCCAGCGCGAGTACCGCTGGGGGGAATCGCACATCAAGGCGTTGGTTGAGGATTTAACAACGACGTTTTTGAAGGCGTACACGCCGGGGGATGACCCTGAGGCGGTGGCGGGCTATGATTCGTATTATTTGGGGCCGGTGGTGTTCAGCACGAATCCGGAGACGGCCAAGAAGTCGATCATTGATGGGCAACAGCGGATCACTTCGATTACGTTGCTGTTGATCTATCTGAATAACCGGCAGAAGGCGTTTTCGGAAGAGGAGCGGGTTGAGATTAGCGAGCTTATCTTTTCGGTGAAGCATCGGGTGAAGTCGTTCAATATGACGGATGCAGAGCGCGAGCCGTGTTTGAGGGCGCTGTTTGAAGCCGGGGCGTATGAGCTGTCGGAGCATGACGACGAGACGATCAAAAACATGGTCGATCGGTACGACGATATTGGAGACTGTTTTCCGGACGAGGTGGATGAGAAGGCGATGCCTTATTTCATTGATTGGTTTGTCGAAAATGTGGTGATTGTTCAGATCAATGCGTTTTCGGATGAAAATGCGTATACCATTTTTGAAACGATGAACGACCGTGGATTGAACCTGACGCCGACCGAGATGCTAAAAGGGTTCGTTCTGTCCAAGGTTGCCGATCCCGAGAAGCGGAATGAGATTAATGAGATTTGGAAAGGCGGCATGCAGCAGTTGCATGCGGTGGATAAGAATGCGGATCAGAGCTTTTTTCAGGCGTGGTTCCGTGGCCGCTATGCAATGAGCATTCGTCCGGGTAAGGCCGGGTCGAAGAATCAAGATTTTGAACAAATCGGCTCGCGATTTCATAGCTGGTTCAGGGATCAGCACGTGGAGCTTTTCGGGCTGGACAGCTCGGCGGATTTTTATCGGTTTTTCAAGGAGGAGTTTCCCTTCTTCATCAAGTGGTATCTGATTTATAAAAATGCGAGCACGCATCTGACCGCTGGGCTGGAGTTTATTCATTACATTCACCATTGGGGCATTGCGGTTTCCTTGCGTGAGCCAATGGTGCTGGCTCCGATTGCGTATGGCGATTGCGATGCGACGGTGAGAGCGAAAATGAATCGGGTGGCCCAGTACATTGAAACGTTCACGGTTCGCCGCAGTGTCAACAACAAGAAGTTTGGGCAGACGGCGATTAAGTACACGATGTTTGGTGTGATCAAGGCGTTGCGCTATTGTTCAGTCGATGAGCTCAACACAGTTCTGAATGAGTTCGCTGCGGAAATTCCTCAGAAATGGGATGGGGTTCGTTGGTTCAAACTCAATGGCATGAACCGTAAGTTTGTGAAGCATCTGCTTTGTCGCATAAGCAGTCATGTGGATGAGCTGGTGGGCAAAGATACGTCGTACAGCAATTATTTTTCACCAAAAGGGAAGCCCTTCGAGATTGAGCACCTGTGGGCGAATAAGTTTGAAGACCATCAAGATGAGTTTGAGCAGATTATGGATTTCCACACGTGGCGGCACAATATTGGCGCGTTGATTCTATTGCCGAATGGAACCAATCAGTCATTCAATAGCGATCACTATGTAGATAAGTTGGGGCACTATTTGAAGGAGAACACCTATGCCCAGACGCTTCATCGTGAATATTACCAAAAGAATCCGAACTTTCTGAAATCTAAGTCCATCAAGGATCTGGGGTTTGAGCCGCACGATCAGCTCAAGAAGGCGGACATCGTTCAGCGGAATGAGCTGGTGCAACGAATTTGCGAGCAGATTTGGGCTTAGAGTTTTAAAGGAGTTTGTTTGACTGTTGTTTGACTGGAGATTTGAGAATGATGCCTGATGTACCACATGTTGTGGTTTTATCTGGATGGCGGCCTGTATATAGCACTCTATTGTTTGCCGTGGTGGTGATGAAAGGTTGGGTTTCGGCCCGATGAGTGGATGTTTTCTGCGAGGGAATGACAAAAAAGGGCAACAGATTAGTTTTTGATGGGCTGGTTGTAAGCGAATGAGGGGAAATGATGGTCAGTAAAACAAATGAACAGGCTCTGGAAGCAGCCATTCAAAAGCAATTGACGGGAATCTCATTGGAAGAGTTTCAGGCAGGAGAAGCTCCGCCTGCTTATAATAACAGCTTGTACCTGCTTGGTAATGCTGCCGATTTCGACCCGCAGTATGCGCTGGACACTCGATTCTTCTGGGCATTTTTGGAACAGACGCAGAAGGATGAGTTGGAAAAGATTCAGCGGAACAGTCCAAATGATTGGCAACGAAAGATCCTTGAGCGTTTTGACCGTTTGGTGAAGAAGAATGGAATCCTGCACCTCCTGAAAAAGGGCTTTGGCGTGGATGATGCCCATCTACATTTGATGTATCCGGCTCCATTGGCCAGCAGCAGTGCGACAGTGAAACAGAATTTTGCGGAGAACCGATTCAGCTGCACGCGTCAAATTCGCTATTCTTTGGCCAATCCGCTTCAGGAGATTGACATGGTGCTATTCATTAACGGCATCCCGTTGATCACATTGGAACTGAAGAATGCATGGACAGGACAAACGGCGCGTTATCACGGTCAGAAGCAGTATCGGGAAGATCGCGACCCGAAACAGCCTCTGCTCAATTTCGGGCGGTGTATCGTCCATATGACGGTGGATACCGATGAAGTCTATATGACGACCAAGCTAGCTGGTAAAAGCACGTTCTTCCTGCCGTTCAACAAGGGACACAATCTGGGACAGGGCAATCCCCCGAATCCGCATGGCCACAAATCGGCCTATCTCTGGCATGATGTTTTCACAAAGAAAAGTTTAGCCAATATTATCCAGCATTTTGTTCGGCTGGACGGAAAGCGTACGGATCCGCTGAATAAACGGACGCTCTTTTTTCCACGCTATCATCAGTTGGATGTGGTGCGGAAATTGATAAAGGACGCCTCGTTAAACGGAGTTGGGCAAACGTATTTGATTCAGCATTCGGCGGGATCGGGGAAATCGAATTCGATCACCTGGGCTGCCTATCAATTGATTGAAACCTATCCCCTGACCGATTCTGTGCCGGGCAGCAGAGGGCCGGAACACCCTTTGTTTGATTCGGTGATTGTGGTTACCGACCGGCGTTTGCTGGATAAGCAACTGCGTGACAACATTAAGGATTTTTCCGAGGTGAAGAACATTGTGGCCCACGCTGAGAAATCCACGGATCTGAAATCCGCACTGGAAAGCGGGAAAAAGATCATCATTACGACCATTCAGAAATTCCCGTTTATCATCGATGGAATCAGCGATTTAAGTGATAAGCGGTTTGCTGTGATTATTGACGAGGCACACAGCTCCCAGTCCGGTTCCGCCCATGACAATATGAACCGGGCCATGGGGTCGAAAGACGAAGAGGATGACGATACTCAGGATGCCATTCTGAGGGCCATGAAGTCTCGAAAGATGCGGGGCAATGCATCGTATCTGGCATTCACCGCCACACCGAAAAACAATACCCTGGAAAAGTTCGGGCAGCAGCAGGTAGACGGCAGTTTCAGACCGTTCCACCTGTACTCCATGAAACAGGCGATTGAAGAGGGTTTCATTCTGGATGTGTTGGCCAACTACACGACCTATAAAAGCTATTACGAAATCCAGAAATCGATCGCCGACAACCCGCTGTTTGATTCAGCAAAGGCACAGAAAAAACTGCGCGCCTTTGTGGAGCGGTCGCAGCAGACCATCGATACTAAAGCAGACATCATGCTGGATCATTTCATTACACAGGTGGTGAATGCGAAAAAGCTGAGAGGAAAAGCCAAGGGCATTGTGGCGACACAGAATATTGAAACGGCCATCCGTTACTTCAAGGCAATCAACCGCATCCTTCAGAAGCAGGGAAACCCCTTCAAGGTCGCTATCGCATTTTCAGGCAAAAAAGAGGTGGATGGCATTGAATATACGGAAGCAGACTGCAATGGGTTTTCGGAAAATGACACAAAGGACTATTTTGAACGGGATGAATACCGCCTGCTGGTGGTGGCGAATAAATACCTGACCGGATTTGATCAGCCGAAACTCAGTGCCATGTACATCGATAAAAAACTGGCGGGGGTGCAGTGTGTGCAGGCGTTGTCCCGGTTAAACCGTTCAGCCCCGAAGCTCGGCAAAAAGACAGAGGATTTGTTTATTCTCGATTTCTTCAACAAAACGGATGATATCAAAAAGGCCTTTGATCCGTTTTACACGGCAACCTCGTTATCCAAGGCAACAGACATCAATGTACTGCATGAACTTAAGGATACCATGGATGAGGTCGGGGTTTATGAATGGGCGGAAGTGGAAAACTTTGTTGAACGCTATTTTAAAAATGAGGATGCGCAGCAGCTGAGTCCGATTATTGATATTTCCGCCAACCGGTTTAATGCGGAGCTGGATCTTGAAAACGATGAAAAAGTGGACTTCAAAATCAAGGCGAAGCAGTTCGTTAAGATCTATGGCCAAATGGCCTCGATTATTCCGTATGAAATGATGGAGTGGGAAAAACTCTTCTGGTTCCTGAAGTTCCTCATTCCCAAGCTGAAAGTGCAGGATCCGGATAAAGATGCTTTGGACGAATTATTGGATGCTGTCGACCTCTCTTCCTATGGTTTGGAACGCGTGAGGCTGAACCACACTATCGGACTCGATGAGTCAGAAACCGAAGTCGATCCGCAAAACCCCAATCCCCGAGGGGCGCACACCGGGGAAAAAGAAACCGATCCGTTGGATGAAATTATTAAAAGCTTCAATGAACGATGGTTCCAGGGCTGGAGTGCGACACCGGACGAACAAAAGGTAAAATTCGTCAACATCGCCGAAAGCATCAAAAACCACCCCGACTTTGACGACAAATATAAAAACAACCCCGATCCCCACAACCGGGCCTTGGCCTTCCAGAAAATGCTCAAGGAAATCATGCTTATTCGCCGAAAAGATGAGCTGGAGCTATACAAGCTCTTTGCTAACGACTCCGCATTCAAGTCCGCATGGACACAAAGTATGCAGCATGCGGTTTCAGATATGGGTCAAAGCTACTTGGGATTTCAATAAATAATTATTCTAGGCTCTCCATCAAATACGGGGGCGAGGGCGTTCTCCGACTGCTACAATAGCAGTTGGAAAAATGGCGCCCTGGACAGGATTCGAACCTGTGACCTACGGATTAGAAGTCCGTTGCTCTATCCAGCTGAGCTACCAGGGCGTTTGGAAGGGTCGGCAATATATTCCAACCCTTGGAAAAGAGGCAAGCCGTTTGCGCAATTCAATTTAAAATGGCTGCAGATATATTTTTTAATGATGATCGTAAATGCTCAGGCCACAAGCGCCAGCACTGTCACGCGCCGGCCAAACGGTTGGAATTAATGAACGAATTAAACTTAAAGACCAACTCCCGGTGTGTTATCCAGTTTGTCAAAAGATCGACAGACCGATTTTTGGACGAAAGGGACCGTATGAAAATGATATCGGGGATCATCTGCGCACTGATTCTGACCGGGTGCGCCACTACATCGCAACAAAAGAAAAACTGGGAACAGGGCGGCACCGCCACCGCAGCTCCTGCCAATGTTTCGCATTGGACCGCAGAGCAATACGACGAGGTGCTCGAATGCGTGGCCATAAACCGGAAGATCGTCCTGCAGGAATGCGGCGAGGCCAAAGCGGCGACGTACAGCTCAAACCTGACCAACGAAATCTATCTGCTGGATTACGAAGATGCCATTAACCACATCATCAATATGCGTAAGCATATGATTGCGTTCCACTCCAAGTAGCCTTCTGATCTGAAGAAACATTGGGCCCCGGTTCACACCGGAACAACGTTGAGCCATCGTTAATTTTCCTGCGGAGCCATCACATTCTTCACCACCCGGAAGCCGGTGTGATTGAGGCTGGTGTCGGGACTGGTTTTCATGCGGGCAGCGGGCCGGAAGCCGGAGCAGTAGGCATCGTTGCACAGAAAGGAGCCGCCGCGGGTAACCCGTTTCGGCATGTGGGGTTCCTGCGGATCGTATGCAATCAGCGGGCCCTTCGGATTTTCAACAACGCCCTTTCGGGCATCCATCCGGTAGGCATCCATGTGATACCAGTCGGCGGTCCATTCCCAGACATTGCCGGCCATATCGTAGAGCCCGTAATCGTTGGGCGCAAACGCGGTGACGGGTGAGGTTTCGTAATATCCGTCTTTTTTATAATTCCGGTTGGGGAACACCCCTTCCCACGTATTAATTTTAACGGCGCCTTTATCGACCGGTTCATCGCCCCAAACATAGAGCCATTGCTCATGGCCGCCCCGGGCGGCGTATTCCCATTGCGCTTCGGTCGGCAGGCTTACACCTTTCCAGTCGGCATAGGCCTTGGCATCGTACCAGGAAACCTGCACGACCGGATGATCCATGATGTCATCAATAGAGCTTCCCGGCCCTTTCGGATGTTTCCAGTTGGCCCCGCCTTTCCATTGCCACCAGACCAGCGGATTGTTCAGATTCACCGGATACCCCGGCGGCGTGAAAACCATCGAGGCCGGAATGAGCGCGGATTCAGGCGGCGGCGCGGAGCCGGGCGGCATTCCTTTCATCAACTCTTTCACATCCGGTTTTTTTTCGGCGGTCGTCACATAGCCGGTAGCGTCTACAAATGCTGCAAACTCCGCATTGGTGACCGGGGTGCGTTTCATCCAGAACCCATCCAGCTTTACCCGATGAAGCGGGCGCTCATCCGGTTGTCCGAAATCGCCCTCCCACCCCATCGTGAATTCGCCGCCCGGAATCCAGATCATCCCTTCCGGAGCCTTGGGCTGCTGTATCCCGAACCGCGACGGCAGACTGCCGCAGCAGCTCATGTTGGTGTCCTGCGCAACGGCCGCACACGATGCGGCCAATCCTAATGCCAATAAAATCTGTTTCATAAATGCCTCAATGACTGAACGTTTTTCGATTCATTATTGAGACACCATATCAATAACAATGTTCAGTGGGCACAAAAAAAGGGTTCTACGTAGAATTTTTTGGTGAAGCTTTTGCTTTCAAGAGCCTCTATCCCGTACTCCGAGAATTTATTTGCAACGGATTAACAGGAGCAACGGATCGCGGTGCGCATATTTCCAGGCGCCAACGGATGAGCACAAGCGGTGTAAGTCTATACTGAAAAACCTGTTACATCCATATACAGCTCATGAAAGAAATTTTCAGGACAGCAAAAAAGCAACCCTGCGAAGGGGGCGTTCCTTAAAAATATCATCCGTTGCCTCTTCCATGAAATGCTGCGTAGAACCAAAAAAAGCCGCTCTTAACCGAGCAGCTTTATCGAATCCCGTATTTCCAAGGTCTGGAAATTATTCGTGGGAAATGGCATCAACCGGGCACCCTTCTTCGGCCGACAAAGCGGCCTCTTCCAGCTCGGCCGGAACAGGATCCAGTTTCACAACGGAATAATCTTCCACTTCAAAAACTTCAGGACAGGTGTCTTCGCATGCGCCGCATGCAATGCAGGTGTCGGCATCCACTTTAAATTTCATAGCATCTTCCTCGATTAGGGTTAAATGGAGTTGAAACCTTATCTAAATCCTCGGTCCGGTCAAATGCCTTAGTGCTGAATCCGATGTTTAGACTTAATTCGTTTTCCCGCGAAAGTGGTAGCGCAGCATCGGGCGCAGCGAGGGCCATAAACGGGTGGCTCCGTCGGATTCGAGCTGCAGTTGCTGATCCTCGGTAAGGTTCGGAAAAAAATCGAGACCGGTGAGGGCTTCTATTTCATCGATGCTGACGAGGCGCTGAGTCAGCCGGGTATAGGGCGGGCAATCGCTTTCAATCAGAAAGGCCAACGTCCGCAATTCCCCGTTCCGCTCGTCGGCAATAATTTTGTAGTAATGCGAAGGAATCGGAATTCCGGACTCCATTTTTTCGACGGGTTCCTGAAATACAGGACCGGTGATAATCCAGACTTCGGAAAAATAGCGCCCATACCGTTTCGCCACCATCATCTCCAGCTCTTTCCAGATTCCCCGATTCACAGACGGGGTTTGCGGAATGATGTTGCTCATCAGAAAGGTTTCCTGCTGGGCCTCTGCGCCGTAGCGCGTGGCAATGCCGTAATTCGGGGCCATATGCCCGCGGTCGTATCCCGAATTGGTATAGTCGTCGTGACGCACCTCGGCCCGGGTACGGGAATCGACCTTAAAGCCCGACGGCCGTTTGCCGTTTTTCAGCTCCGGGACATCAAAGATCCGATAACTGACCCACAGCGGATTATCCATCGATTCGCTGTAGCCGACCACATAACCCCGGTTATCGAGCTGCTTGGTCCGCCCGAAAAGCTGAAACCCCTGTTTCGGATATCCGGCATAAACCCAGTCGCCGCGCGCGCCGCCATCCACCGTGACCTTGGCATCTTTTCCGAACAGCGCGAGCTCATCCCATTTTTGCATGACCACAAAACCGCTGCGACACAGCAGACGGTTAAGCTGCGGCGCCTTTTCATGGACCGGAAAGCGCACACTCCACGGCAAATGGTAATATGCCACCGAAACCAGCAGGTAGAGCACCGTCGTAACAATCAGCGCCTTCGCCCGCCCCATGCCCGAGAATAGATGTTTTAAAATCATAGCCCTGTTTTACAAAACAAAAGACCTCCCCGCGATTTCTTTTCTTTACTGAGATGCCTGTGGTAGAAACTGCATTTCCTGACGAGTGAGCCGTGAAACGTGACGGTGGCTCAGAAGTCATCACCGCTTTTACATTGCAGTCACGCCTCAATCATCACTTTTCATAAACTATGCACGTACCCTTCACACATAAAATCCTGAAAGACTGGGCCGGTCATCAGACCTTCCTCAAAGGCAAAACCCTCTTCGAAAAAGGTAAAGTGGACAAAGTGGAATTCGACCCGCCTTTTGTCACCGGCCAACTCTCCATCGGCATCCGCGGTATGCGCAGCAAATTCGAGGTGCTGAGCGACGGATTGGTGGAAAACCACTGCCCCTGCCGCGACAACCGGGAAGAGGGAAAAATATGCGCCCATCTCGTTGCCCTCGGGCTGGAGGCCGTGCGCCTCTATTCCGATCCGCACCGGGTTGATAAACTGGCCGAGGAAAAACGACGGACCGAGCGGCTGGCCGCCTTCGACGACACCGCCTACCATACCCGCGATCCCAAAGGTATTCCCGCCGAACTGCGGGTTATCCTGAAACAAAGCTGGCGCGACAGTCTTCAGGACAAACAGGTCCCCATGCGCTGTGCTGTGGAAGCCGCCGGACAGATTATCCCCCTGAACGAAGTACCGAAAAATCAGGCCATGGCGCTGAATTCAACCGACGACAATCTGCTGTTTGTCATCGAGGATATCTGCGAAGGCCCCGCAAAAGGCAAATTCAACGCGTCTCTTTCCGACTTCATCAACATCCTCGAACTCTGCGATGGCAAACCGATTTATGAAGGAGGCGTGGAGGGCTACCTCATGGTGGACCCCTCTGTCGTATCCACCTTCATCGACATGAAACTGGATGAAGCCACCGGCGAGCTGGTGCTTACACTGCAGACCGAAAACGGCACCGATTTCACCTGTGTGGTCAGCGGCGGAAACGGCTGGATCTTGCAGGACAGTGTTTTCCAGAAACTGGAAAAAGTCCTGCCCGGACCGATGCGCGCCATCTACGACGGCCCGGTTCGCATTCCGCGCGATGCCATTCCGTCGTTCATGAAAAACGAACTTCCAATGCTTGGAAATCTGATGGAGATCGAAACGAATGTCACCCCCGACATGCTCTCCCTCTCCCCGGCCCAACCGCGCTTCCGTCTCAAAATCGACGGATTGCCGCACACCCTTTCCGCCACCCTTTATGCCGAATACGGTCTCGTCCAGCTCATCGCCGGACGCGACGAGGCACTCGGCCATTTTTCCATTCCATCCGGCGATGACCTGCTTGATTTCCAGGTGCGCAATCCCGAAGCCGAACAAAAAGCGCTCGAAATCATCACCGACCTGGGTTTTCGCGGAAAACGCGGCGATATGCTCATGCAGATTCGCGGCACCCGCGAAGCGCTCAACTTCCTCGGCGGCGGTCTCCCCCAACTGCAGCGCAAAGGCTGGCGGATTGATCTGGAAGGATCGATTGCCGAATTCATGGATGATATCGAATCCACCGTTCCCGTTGTGCATATCAACCAATCTTCCAGCAACGGCTTCTTTGAAGTCGGATACAATTTTGAAACCGACGGCGGGATCAGTCTGGATGAATCCGACATTCAGCGCGCCATCAACATGGGCGAAGCCTTTGTGGAAAAGAAGGGCCGCACGGTACTGCTCGATATCGATGCCATTGAAAACGCGCGGGCGGTTTTCGACGACTGCGCGGTAGGCGCCGGCGACAAACCCGGCACCTTTAAAATGAACGACATTCATGCGGCCTACGTTCAATCCTCGCTGATGTCGCTCGACGGCATCGATATGGAAACCGCGCCCGAATGGATGAGCAAAGCCGAAGCTCAGAATCGCGACGCCAAAATGGAACCGGTCTTTCTCGGCGACAAGCTGGAAAACACCCTGCGTGATTATCAGAAAAGCGGTGTCTACTGGCTCAGCTTCCTCGAACGCTCCGGTTTTGCCGGAATTCTGGCCGATGAAATGGGGCTCGGAAAAACCCTGCAGACGCTCACCTGGCTTTCACTCGAACGGGATAAACCGGACGCACAAAATTCCCCCGCGCTGATCATCTGCCCCACCAGCCTGGTGGATAACTGGGCCGAGGAAGCGGAAAAATTCGTGCCCCATCTGCGCGTTCAGAAAATGCACGGGGCCGATCGGCACGATAACTGGGATACCCTCGCCGAACAGGATCTGATCATCACGTCCTACGCCCTGATCCGCCGCGATCTGGATGAATATCTCAAGCACACCTTTTCCGTGGCGGTGCTCGATGAAGCCCAGCATATTAAAAACCGTACCACGCAGAACTCGACCGCCGTCAAAAAGGTCCAGGCGCATCAGAAACTGGTCCTGACCGGCACCCCCATTGAAAACAGCGTGACCGATCTCTGGTCGATTATGGACTTCCTGATGCCCGGCTATCTCGGTAACCATAAATCCTTCCGCGAAAACTATGAACTGCCGATCCAGAATGGCGGGCCCGATGCCGAGCTTGCCCAAATCCGCCTGCGCCGAAAACTGCACCCCTTCCTGCTGCGCCGCCTGAAAAAAGATGTGGCCAAAGATCTGCCCGACAAAATCCAGCGCGTCGCCCACTGCACCCTCAGCGGCGATCAGGCCAAGGTCTACAAACAGCTCGCCGAAAGCGCGAAAAAGGAAATCGGCAACCTCGTCGATGCGCAGGGCTTTAATAAATCGCGCATGCAGATTCTCAAAATTCTATTGCAGCTGCGCCAAACCTGCTGTCATTTGGATCTGCTGAAACTGCCCGGCCTTGAAAGCGAGTTCCCCTCCGCGAAAATGGAGCTGTTTTTTGAACTGGTCGACGAAGCCGTCGATGCCGGACACCGCATTCTCGTCTTCAGTCAGTTCACCTCCATGCTTAAAATCATCCGCGAGGAACTTGAAAAGCGGGAGCTGAAATACTGCTATCTCGACGGCTCCACCAAAGACCGACAGGAACGCGTGAAAACCTTCAACTCCGACAAATCGATTCCCCTCTTCCTGATCAGCCTCAAAGCCGGCGGAAGCGGGCTCAACCTCACCGGAGCCGACATGGTGATTCATTTCGACCCGTGGTGGAATCCCGCCGTCGAAGATCAGGCCACCGACCGCGCCCATCGTATCGGCCAGAAAAATACCGTCTATTCCATTAAGCTCATCACCAAAGGCACCGTCGAAGAAAAGGTCCTTCAGATGCAGCAAAAGAAAAAGAGCGTCATCGACGCCACTCTGGAAAAAGACGGCGAACTCGGCACCTCGCTCAGCTGGAACGACGTGCAGGAACTGCTTTCCATATAATATCAATCCTCAAAAATATTCCGGCCTAAAGAACCGGATTATTGAAAAATCCGCGCAAGGTACGTTATGAGCTTTTTCTATGAACAGCTGGATTTCCAGCCCACTCCGCTCGGCGACCTTATGCTGCGCCGACGCCGCATGCCCCAATTCGGGGATACCGATATTTATGAAGTAAAGCTCGGCGAACACTTCCTGATGACCAGTCTTTTCCATGAAGCCGAATCGCAACTGGCGATCCTCGGCCTCAAGGAGATTAAACGGGAACCCCTGCACGTGATGGTTGGCGGTCTGGGCCTGGGTTATACCGCCGTGGAAGCCCTCAAAGACCCGCGCATTGCATCGCTCGTAATTATTGATTATTTGAAGGCTGTAATCGGATGGCATGAATCCGAGCTTGTTCCTCTGGGAAAAACGCTGAACGCCGATCCTCGATGCTCCCTGATGAATGCCGACTTTTTCGAACTGATTCGCAATGAGCCCATTCAGAAAATGGACGTTATTCTGTTAGATATCGACCACACACCAACCCATGTTCTGCACCGATCGAACAGCCGCTTCTACACCGAGACCGGACTGAACGAACTGAAAAAGCACCTGAAACCGGATGGTATATTTGCCATGTGGGCGGACGGCGCTCCCGAAGATTTCTTCACCGAACGCCTGCGCAGCGTCTTTCCCCGGGCCGAGGGCCACACCATTGAATTCGCCAATCCCATCACCGGAGGGACCTCCGAGGGAGCGGTTTACACGGCCCGGATGTAAGCTTTCCTGAATTAGCATAAAAAATAGGTTGCCATCCCTTTTAATTCCCCTATATTCCAGCGCTTTCCAGGACACGGAATTATTCCAACCTTTGGAAACGGGGCGTAGCGCAGTCTGGTAGCGCGGTTGCTTTGGGAGCAATAGGTCGGGAGTTCGAATCTCTCCGCCCCGACCATATTTTCCTTCTATTATTAGACGAAACCCAGTAATACTCGTCTGATAGTACACATCTACTGGTACACATGGTACACAAAGTAGAGGTAATGAAGGAATGAACATGACGGTAAAGACCACAGGAATTCAAAGACGCGGAAACAAGTTCTACCTACGTATTCGCATCCCCGAAGACTGCAAGAAAGCTCTTAACGGCAAACGCGAAATCATTAAATCCCTCGGGACAGACAATGAAATCGAAGCCCTTACACAAGCGACCATGCTTCGTGCTGAATGGCAAGAGACCTTCAAACAGATCAGAGAACGACAGGAGAACGGCGAAAATGAAAAGCCGACCGTCACTCCTTCGGGGAAATCTTTGGAGGATGAACTCAAGGAAGCGCTGCATGCTGCGACTTATTATAAAGTCACCCACGCATTACGAATTAATCACCTCACAGTTTTACGCCACGCTGTAGAGGTTGGCATACGCCCTCAATACGAAGTGATTTCCGCCGCTCTTCACAGCGATGATTTAACTAAAGAAACCCTATCAAGAATCAGTGCATGGGGTCTCCTCGGCTCAATGCAGAAATACGGCGGCAGTAGACTTGATGTAGATAATGTTTGGAACTTTGCTGAAAACCGAAATGTGCAAAACGACCGAACTGCATTGCGTATAATTTTACGGATACTACGCAACGAACTGCGCTACGCAATGGACACCATTTTTAAGGAGTTTCCACAACTCGACACGATCCGCCGTTCTGAGGTGCAACAACAGCTGGTTATGCCCTCCGACGAAAAACCAAAAGCAACCGTAAAGAGCCTCCATGCAATCATGGAAGAATGCTTAGCGGTCAAAAAGCGGGAACCTACAACGCAAGATAAGATCAAAACCGAAGTAAAATATTTCACAGAGTTCATCGGAGACAAGTCACCAGCAGACTACACCATTCAAGACATTAAGGAATACTTGTACGAAGGCCTCTTAAAGCTTCCTGTGTCAGCGAACAGCAAGAAGGAGACCCGTGACCTCAAAACGATGCGCGAGCAGATTAAAAAGGGCGCTGAGCTTGAATTACCCACTCTCGCCCCTCGCACAGTGAACAACCGCTATGCTTCTCTTGGAGTTGTCTTCTCATTTGCAGAAAAACACATGTATATCCCAAAATCTCCCTGTGTTGACACCCTGAAGGTTGAAGATACCAAGAAGGAGCAGACTGAGCTAATCGACAACAGCTTCTCAAACACTGAGGTGGTGCGTATTGTGAAGCTGGCTGAAAAAACCCTAAAAGAAAACGAGAAGGATAATTCTTTGGCGTGGCGCGGTTGGATACCTTTAATTCTCACCTACACTGGAGCGCGATTAAATGAAATCTGTGCAATGGATAGAGATAGCATCCAGAAGGATGACAAAACGGGCATCTGGTATTTCGACCTCCAGCAGGACGAAGACAGAAAGATTAAGATCAAAGGCAAGGCCAAGGCATGGCGCAGAGTACCCCTTCACCCTGAACTAATCGAAAGAGGGTTCATTGAGTGGTTCGAACAGCTACCGGAGAGCCACCACCGTTTGTGGGGACGCGGCATCACATACGCAGAACGAGGCAGAGTGTGGACACGCAACGCAAGCCGATATTTCAAAGACAAAATAAAGCCCTTGATTCTTGATGAAGGGCGTGATGAAACGCTGCTTGAAGGCGCGCACAGCATCCGACACAGCTTCCAGCGTAAATGGCAAGAGCTGGAGCTCCCTCAGCGAGAACTCGATGAAATAGTAGGCCATGCGCACGCGGGCCTCTCGGACGTAGCAAAACAGTACCAAGGGCGCTTAAAGCTTGATCGCCTACATAGAGAGCTCGCAAAGTTTTCGTGGTAACCCCCCTATCAACAATCGCCCTCATGGAATTCGTTCTGTGAGGGCTTTTTTGTGCCCTTCTTGCTTAAGGCATAACGCCAGCACTTGGCCCAATACAAAGACAGCAAAGCCAAGCGACTACATGCCATGATTCTGCGCGGCATCCTCCCTTCCCGCCAGCACCACAGGCACAGCTTCCCATATCCACATCATACAGAGCTGCACACCGCATTGTGTACCTATGTGTACTATTTTGAGTGATACCCAACGGCGTAATATCAATATTTCCTATATAACTATGTTGTTTGGCGGTGAGTAGACAACTCACCACGTCTCATTGATACCAAAGGAATGAAAGGCAGCGCACCGCATACCCCCCCTGCCAGCGTACAGGAAGGCCGACGGGGGACAATGGGTGTGCGTAGTATCGTTATACCCCCCTTTAAAAATTTGCGGTAAATTTGGGGCAGTCCGCCTTACAAAGAAATAAATGCGCTGTGCGGGCATACTGCTACGCACTCTGAAAAAACCTCGATCAGTACCTGTAGAAAATAGGTACGCAGACGCTAATCCCTGAAAATAACGTAACGCCCTCCACCACAAGCAGCACTGCAAAATATTATTTCTATGTCCCCGTATAGAAGGAAGACCGCGAAACACACCGCTGAGTTTCTAAGGCTCACTATTGAAGGAACACCGCCTGAGGCCCGATAGAATTACTCAGTTGGCACATTGAAAGAAATCCCTCATCCACTCACAGAAACAAAAGTTCGTCAAAGCCGTGTCGCATCGGTAACACCACCCGTGGTGGCGAACACCTCCATTTTAGCCAGCCTCTGCGCTGGGATACGGTGCCTACACAATGGCAATGCGACCCGTTCCCAGCGTAGGGGCTTTTTTTTGTATGTCCTTCGTAGCAGAAGCGTCTGCCGTAGTGGTGCAGTTCAACGCTGGCGAACCAGCTACCGCCTACAGTTAACTTCCTTCATTGATTCCCTTGGAGAAGAAGAAACAGAGCGCTGTAACAGATAGACACCTACAGGATACTAAGACCAATTGTCATAAAACCACTGTAAACATTGGTCCAAATGGGTGTGCGAAAGTTCAGCGTATCGCCAGATATAGCCAGCTACAGCCTCTCGAAATCAACTAAGTGTAAGACCGATTCTCTCAATTCGACAGGAAACCCCCGTAAACAGGTACCGCCAACCATTTTCCGCACGCGCTTTGTTCGTGTTTTTCCCGCGTGTGGCGTGGCGTGGCTCACCACGGGGACAACGAGCCAATCCCTTTAACCCCAACCAAGGAAATCACCATGCCATACCAAATACTGAAATCAAAAGCCGTCACCGACTGCAACCACCCAGAGTGGAACAGAATGGTAGACGAAGTGTTTACCGAACTCATCGGCGGTAAAATCAAAGGTGTTCAGCTGCTCGATAGCAAGCGCACCGCATTAAGTTATACCCTCCTGCTGGCGTTACGCCTCTGCAAACAGCTGCACGAAGGAGCCGACATAGAGCCGCATGAGATGGAGCTGCGTATTCCACGGAATAGCAATGCCTATGATGACACTATGATCGCGAAACGGTACCGCGCTGAGTGGTTCACCCGCCGCATCTGCAAAAGCTTCGTGCTGGATGGGCTGCTTGCGTGTGGCTACCTGACCGAAGAACGTGACGAACAGGGAAGGCTGCAGGGTCACCTTCATACCGACGCACAGCGACAGGGTGAATATCACGAACTGCTTTCACAGAAGATTGCCCCCGCGTTCCTCACAGAGAAGCTGATTGAAAAGCTCGACCCGTTCGTAGAAACACCCGCAAGCGAACTCCTGAAGGTAAGCAGGGTGACAACCTTCACCGTGTTCGAACTGGTAAAGAAAGGGGGGCGTGAAGTGAAGCGCCTTGTTAACTATCGCGCCAACGCCATCACTCGTGGCTTTGAGCGGTTCTGTGAAGCCGTGAACAAGCGTATGGCCGCTGAAGGTGTCGACATTCGCGTCGCGTGGCGCTCCATACCTAAAGAGGTGATTACATCCCTGCTTGTGCGAAACGATAAGCAGCGTCGTACATCCACCTACAAGCTCGACGCCATCCCGCAAGGGCCAATCAGTACCGATGTCCACATGTCCACCCGTAAAGGCCGACAGAACGACGGAGGGCGGTTGCTGGCTGGTGGCTACCAGAACATCAAACGGGAGGTGCGGCGCTACCTGACAATAAACGGAGAGCCTACAGTAGAAGTCGATATGCAAGCCAACTGGCCGCGTCTGCTGTACGCTTTGCACTGTGAGACGCAATACGTTGGCGACCCGTACGTCGCCGTTCTTGACCGTATGGACTGGGCAGCTGCGCCGTGCCCCCGCAAATACTTAGAAGCCGACTTTCGGCAGCTCGTGAAGCTCACCATGATTAAAATGATTGGGGTGTCGATCAAGTCGAAGGCGGTGAATGCAGTCACGCGTACCTCACCGTTCAAAACGTGGGATGTGATGACCAAGGAAGCGTTACGCCAAGCAGTGGGCAACCCTGCGAACATCGGCGCTGCACTCGTTCAGCTGATCGAAGATACACACCCACAGCTTATACCACGATTCTACAAGGGCGAGGGCTGGACGTGCCAGATTGTGGAAGGATTGATTGCCCGGGGAGTGGTTGAAGAACTGCTGCTCTGTAAACCGCTTGGCGCTGGTGTTGTCGTACTCGTTGAACATGACGGCTACATCTGCAAAGCGAGTGAGGCCGAACCGGTAGAAGCTGCGCTGCTGAAAGTCTACAAGGAATACATCGGCGATAGGTTCAGCCCTGTGATTACCAGAAAGGAGGCTCCACCGTGTTAGTCTACACTACTGGCAAACACGGGCGACACGTCGGGCTTTGGGATCATTTGCCCGATGCTCCCGAAGGTGATGTGCATCACGTCCCGCCAAAGCCACAGCCGAAGAAGCGCCCCCGCGTGTCTGGAGTGCGTAACATTTCATTGGTTGTCTTTACGCCCAGCTCACTGCGAAAGCGTTCAGTCATGAAAGGAAAGGTACTACAGCAACACGTCTGGCGTTTCCGGTATCAGCACAAAGTGAAGGACACTCCGCACCACACAGGCAAGGTAATCGCGACAACATCACCTTGTTTAAGGAAGTGCATACAGCAAGCCTACGGCCGCGACAGTGAGCACCTCAAAGGCTTTGCTGCGGGCAGCTGTAGGTGGTGCGAAGAATTCAGCAGCACGCTGCCTCTGTACGGAACAGAGTTTCACTACAGACAAGACCAGAGCGCTAAACTGAAGACCATATGCCCGCCGCAGTGTGAGGGTGGTAGACGGTTGCTGCGCGCCTTCTCTCAAGCTTCCCAACTGTCTGACAGCGCAAGAGCGTTCTGCAAGTCCCTCTTAAAGCCATAAGCGTCCGCCCCCACGTTACGGGGGCACTCCCTTTTGCTGACAGGTTTATCCATGCACACGGTGTGCGTGGCAACGTCAGCTTAACAACAAATGCCGAAAGGCAGAAAGGATCATAAAATGATCGATCCAAACACAGCGATGCGCCTACTTAATGACGCACGAAAACGTCATGAAAATGGCGAAACCACCACTGATGAAATTCAGCGTGAACTGAAAATCATCGACGAACAAGCCACCGCCTATGTTGAGCATATGAAGGCACAAGACGTAAAACCGAAAGCTACCCTGCCAGAGCTTGGTTTCATGCAGCGTCTTATTGTCATTCGCGATGCGAAAGCAGGTGTGCCATATGCCCGTAATCTCGCCGAACAGCATGATATCGATTGGAGGGCTGAATAATGATAGAACGTATCACCATCCCTATTCGCCCGACCCTCGACACACCGTCCCGCCTAACGTTGGATTATGAGGTGATCAACAACCTTCACGCCGATCAGGTCAGCCGCCTGCTGCGTGGGGCGTTTGGTTCGGCGCTGGATGTTCCGCGTATCCGTGAAACCCTCGATCAGCACCCGTTGAGCGAGAAGCAGGTGGAAGCCATCAAGGAGGCGACACGTCTTACTGCCGCCTGTCTGGCTGGTCAGTTCGCCAGCGATAACGCGAGGGCAGCACGTGCTGCAGCACAACGTGAACGGGCTGCTAAGGAACGTGAAGAGCAGGAAGCGCGACGAGAGGCGGCACGACGTGAAGCCAAAGCTCAGAGAGCCAAGGAGCAGATCGACAGTCTCGTACACGCCAACGAGGATGACTTTAATCGCCTCGTTACCGCCATCCTTACGAAGCGTGACGAAAAGCACGGTACAGAGCATGTCACCGCATAGCGAAAAAATTGAACTCTCCGTGGCTCTTAGTTTCACGGAGGGTTTCCCTCTACATGAGGTACTGCGGGACATCGTGCCAGACCTACAGGCGCAGCTTACTGCTGAGCTTAAAGCCAAGCACACCGCATGGTTGGAAGAACGACAGCGGTTAGCTGCTATGGAGGGGCAGGAGCGGCTGGCGAAACTGGAAGCTGAACGACAAGAAGCTGAACGCGAAAACGTTCGCCAACGTTTCGCTAACTTGATGAAAAGGAGAGATGAATTGCAATGAAGACAGAAAGAATATCATTGAGCACTGACCAAGAGAAACCGCTTGGGGCTGGACGGGCGATAGGCACAAAGGTGCTAATCCAATTGGAAGACAAAACGAGCGGTGTTGTACTGATCGGCCAAGATGCGAAGGCGAACGCCATCGGCATCAAGCTGGATGCAGACATGCCGAACATCAGTCTTTCGCACAGCGATTCTGCAGGAAGCATAACGTGCTGGTGTGCTGCTGGTAGCGTGGAATTGTTGGTTACCAAACTCGACGCAATCGCGAGCTTGTAACAGATGCGTACCGATAAACAAAAGCTTAATGCGAGAAGACGTAATACTCCTCTCGCTAAAGCTTCACGAATCTTGCGGAAAGATCCCGATAACGCGGCAGCTCTCGCAATCGTACGAAAACACGAAGCTGTACAGGCAGCAACCGAGAGACGACAGGAAGCAATGGCACTCGACAGCGCGAAAAAAAAGATCGTTAAGGCTCAGAGGAAGTACAACGTCAAGCACACCGTCCAGTACTTCGACTCGCACGCTATTGTGACCGATGCGAAGGGGAAGGCGATACGCTTTGACTTTGAGTTCATGAGGTGGTTTGAGCGGCGTGGAAACCGTGCATCGATCTTTGTGAGCAAACAGGGTTATGCACTCACCGCCAGCAGGACGAATAACAAGAGCACCATAATGAGTCGCATTGTCGCTGAGTATTACGAGCGCCAAACGGCTGAGCGGTGCGTGTGCTACATCGACGGCAACCCGCTTAATGTCACAATTGGTAACTTGGTAGTGCTTACGCGTGCCGAATGTAGTGCCTTGCACAAAGAAAGGAACTTGCTCAAATGAAAATTCCCAAGCTGACCGCCACACCATGGCGGGACAACAGGCGCGAATGGCGGGATGCTGACGGTGAAACGTGGTGCATTGAGCGGCGATGTCTTTCGCCCATGACACCAGAGAAAGCCGAAACCATTCTGCGTATTCGGTCTAAGCTCGCAAGGTTGGGCAAAGCCATAGTCTAAGCCGCAAGTCCCTTGATCAGGAGGTCCATGAGCAGTTTGCCGAAGGTGGCTGCTTTGTGGTCGTCTTCCAGAAGCTGATTCGCAAGGTTGTAGTGGATGTCCATGCTGTCGATCACCGCTGTCTCAATGGCAGTAGGCAGGTCGCCCAGCATGGCCTGATCGGGGGCGTTGTTTTTCAGCTGCTCCATCACGGCGCTGTTTTCGCGTACCTTGTCGGCGATGGTGTTGGCGTAGTTGAGCACATCGGCGTCCGAGAATTCACCCGCAAAGATGTCGTTCAGGCGTGCAATGATGACGGACAGGAACTCCAGCTCTTCGTCCTTATAGCGCCCGCTGCCAAGATCGGTGATGCCCTTGAGCCGTTCGTCTTTATCGGATGGTTCATGCAGCTTCAAGTTGCGGGTGTCCTGCTTGGTCAGGCGGTAGTGTGTCATGGTGAGATCGGAAAGGTCCACCCTGATTTCCGGATCGCTATCCTCCCGCAGCAGTGGCTGGAGGTGGTGGGCGTAGAGCGAAAGCTGTTCGAGTTCCTTGTCGTCGTAGTCCACCAACTGCGACATGAATTCATAGAACCGCTCAAAGCTGCCCAGATCCTTCTTGAAGATGTCCAGCGCACTCTTTTCCAGCTTGAGCGCCTTCAGCCGATCTTCGGCGTTCAGTTCCGCCGTCTTATCCCCCCGGGCTTTCGCCTGCAGTTTTTCATGCTCTGCTTCCGTGAGGGCTTCCAGCACGGGAATATACTTCGCCCGCCAGCGGTCCACCGCAGGCTTGCAATGGGCCGTCAGGGCGTCCTGTCCCTGTTTCTCATCGTAGAACGACAACGCAAAGGCTTCGACCTCGTGCCATTCATAAATGTGCTGCTCTGCCAGCTTGTCGAAGAGATCATAGATCAGATTCGGGTCGGATACGTTCGCCAGCTCAGCGGTTTTGTAGTAGGGGCGGAAGGCGGCGAGAATGTCTTCGGGATCGTTCACGAAATCAAGAATGAAGGTCTGCTTCCCGTGGTACGTGCGGTTCAGACGGGAGAGCGTCTGCACGCAGTCCACGCCCTTCAGTTTCTTGTCCACATACATCGCGCACAGTTTCGGCTGATCGAACCCTGTCTGAAACTTGTTGGCCACCAGCATCACCTGATACTCATCCGTATCGAATGCCTTGCGCAGTTCGCGCCCCTTGAGACCGGGGTTCATGTTGCGCTCGTTGAACGGCTCCGGGCTGGACTCAGGATCATTCACCTCGCCCGAAAAGGCCACCATCGCCTGAATACCTGCGTATCCCTTTTCAGTGATGACTTTGTCGAAGGCCAGTTTGTAGCGCACCGCTTCCTTTCGGCTTCCCGTAACGACCATCGCTTTGGCTTTCCCGCCAAGCAACGGCGCAACGCAATCGCGGAAGTGTTCAATGATGATTTCCACCTTACGGGTGATGTTCGTCGGGTGCAGGCGCAGCCATTGGCCGATGCGTATCGCCGCCCGCTTGCGCTCCACCTCGCTGTCGGCTTCGGGTGTCTGCTGGGCCAGCTTCAGGGCCATATCGTACGTCGTATAGTTTTTCAGCACATCCAGAATAAACTTTTCCTCAATGGCCTGCCGCATGGTGTAAACATGGAAGGCCTGCGGAATGTTGTCGTCCGTTGGCGGTGCAGCAGGATCAGGGCAGCGCCCGAACAGCTCGACGGTCTTCGCCTTCGGGGTAGCGGTGAACGCAAAAAAGCTCAGATTGTCCGCCTTGCCCCGCGAAGCCATCGCCGCCGCAAGCAGATCCTCAGCGGTCACCTCCGTGTCATCATCCCACTGTTCCGCATTCAGGACTTCACGCAATCGACGCGCCGTCTGCCCGCTTTGGGAAGAGTGCGCCTCGTCGGCAATCACCGCATAGGCACGCCCCTTGAGGGTTACCCGTTCGCGAATCGCTTCGAGCACAAACGGGAAGGTCTGGATGGTTACAATAATGATCGGCGTGGCTGCTTCCAGTGCATTCGCCAATTGCTCCGACTTTGAGCCTCCGCCTTCTTCGCGATTAATTCTGCATACCACGCCCTCGGCATGGTCGAACTGATAGATGGTCTCCTGCAGCTGATTATCCAGCACCGTGCGGTCGGTCACCACGATTACCGAATTGAAAACCTTCCGATCATTGGAATAAAGCGACGCCAGCTGATGCGCCGTCCAGGCTATGGAATTCGACTTGCCCGAACCCGCGCTGTGCTGCACCAGATACGTATGCCCCGTGCCTTCTGTCCGCGCCGCATCAATCAGACGGTTGACCACATCCCACTGATGATAGCGCGGGAAGATCATGGTTTCCTGCGTGTATTTCCGCCCGCGCACATCCTCTTTCTGCTCCACTTGCAGATGAATAAACCGCCCCAGAATCTTCAGCCAGTTGTCGGGCGCAAAAACCTCTTCCCAAAGATACTTCGTTGCATAGCCGCCCTCTTCGGGCATGTCGTTCCCTTTGCCCCCGTCGTGCGTTCCCTTGTTGAACGGCAGGAAGAAGGTGGACTTGCCCGCCAGCTTGGTGGTCATCTGCACTTCAAACTGACTCACCGCAAAGTGAACCAGCGCACCCCGCTTAAAGGTCAGCAGCGGTTCGGGCTTGCCGTTCTTCGCCTTCGGGTTGCGGTCGTTTTTGTACTGCCAAACGGCGCGTTCTACCGACTGTTTAAACTCCGACTTCAGCTCAAGGGTGGCGACGGGGATGCCATTCACGAACAGCGCAAGGTCGAGGCGTCCCGTGTAGTCCGTCGGCGAATAGTTCAGCTCAGGCACCACCCGCAGACGGTTGGCCGCATAACGGGCCATCGTTTCAGGATTCAGATCGTGGTCGGGCTTAAACTGGCACAGGCGAAACTTGGCACCCCGATCCTTGATGGTGTTGCGCAGCACATGCAGCGAGCCCTTTTTGTCCAGCTGACGCGCCACCGAACGCAGCAGCGCATCCTCCGCGCCCTTCGGGTGCATGTGGCTAAACTTCTCCCACTGGTCGGGCTGCGTCTCGCTCAGGTAGGCAACAAGGTCTTCGGTGTAGAGCGCATGCTTTTGGTCATAGCCTGAAGACTCGCCCAGTTTCCAACCCTTGGAAACGAGGTGCTCGATAATGTCCTGCTGAAATACTTTTTCGCGTGCGTCCTGCATATTTACCACCGAACTGGATTAAAGAGTAAATTCCATTGTTTGCTCATCACCAACCTTCAGATTATTGAATATCTCCATTCCCGTCTGAAGTTCATAACGTTCGTTCAAGACATCGCGCAACCTAAACAAGCGTTGCTGAGCGGTACGCACCAGTTGCCCGAAGGTGACCGCAACAATTTTTCCACGATCTTCACTGCCGACCTTGCGCTGACGTTGTGTCTTATCGGCAATTTCACTGCCTACAACAAATGCGTCAATAGTGAAGCAGCCATCCAGATGCCCAGATGCCAAGAAATCCTCAACATAATCATTTGCTTGTCCCATCTCTTTGCGACTGATCTTGAAACCGCCGCGTTTCAATTCAATGATCAGAATCTTCTTGAATTCCAGCAGCCCCGTATCGCCCTCACATTCCTCAAGACCTGCGACAGAAAACGTCGAGTCACCCGTGCACACCAAGTCAGGACGCTTACGCGGATTAATGAATGATTCGGATTCCAAACCAACGCCAAGGACTTTGGATGCAGCTTTCTTTAACGACATATTGGACGCGTACTCTTTGGTGTCATACTCCGCTCCAAATACCCACCGTGCTTGTGTGATAAGAGGATGTAAGGTGTGGAGTTCGTCTACGTCGGGATCATCCGCGAGTTTGGATATTGCTTCGATCACCTTGATGCGTTTGTCGATTTCATCAAGAACGACAACGGCGTCCCTGACAGACCAGTCATCAAGCATTTTGTTAAGTGCGGAGATGTCATCGCTCGAATATGTCGATAGCTTCTGAAGCAACTCAACACCATCTCTCTTCTGCTCTATCTCGATCATAGCATCCAGAGCAATGGATAAAGCCTCTTTCTTAATTGCAGGGTCATTTACTGTAATGCATGCCACGAAATCCTGTACTTCCATTCTTCCCGAAGGGCGCAGCTTCTCAATGGCCGGTCGTCTGGACAGCATAACTTCATCCGAAGTCTTCTTCACTGTGTTGACGGCACACTCCCGATATTTCTCCTCAACATGCTTGCCGACGGTTTCATAGACTGCGTCAATCACTTCAGAGTCATTGAATCCCGTCCAGTCCTCTTTGATTTGACCGCCTTGCCCTAATGCATCACACTTTACAATGAAGGTGTACCGCTTGGCGAAATGGCTTCTCCCATCGATTGGTGAATGTCCTCCCAGAATCCAAGAAGGCTCGCCAACAAGACGTCCGGAGACCCAGAAGGCCACTCCCTGCTGCCTCGTGTGTCGCGCGGCTTTGGTGGAGTCAAAAAACAACACGGCAAGCACTGTCCCCTGTTCAGTGAGAAGGGTATTCTCCTCAAGGAAGCCAGAGTGATCTTCAAGATTTACTACGGTCCCGTTGACATAGATGGCAAACTGCGGGTCGTGAACAAAGCGAGTCGAAATTATCTCCCTGATTCTGGACGCATTTGGAAGATGGCGGTTCACGCGAACGCTGAGCTTTGTGCCCCGCCGCTGAGAGGAGAGCTTTTCCTCTTGCTCAACAGAAAATGGTAGCTCGGGATGGTTGGTAACGATTCGGTACTTCCAGCCCTCATCACCGTTGCCCGTCTCAACCTCATAATAGTCATTGAAGCAAAGTAGCCCATGTCGTCCGATTCCATTGCGACCGTATGCGGCCCGTTGCAGTCCTGTAAGCTCTGGAGGGAACTCTACCTGATCTCCTTGATGCTTAATGCGATTATAACGCAGCTTCATCCAGCGGGAATGAAACTGATCATAGCTCATTCCGGTTCCATCGTCCTCCACCGACAGATTACCGTCTGTGCTCTCTGGCAAGTGGATATCCACACGTGTGGCACCTGCATCCCATGCATTGGCGACAAGCTCCGTCAGGGCCACATCAGGCTTACCTGTGATCCCCTTAGGGAGCTCTCGGATCAGGTAATCCTCTTCAAACAAACTGTACTGGTCTGGATGATCTATCTTCATGCTTTACCTCGTGTATTCACGCATTACTCGTTACGTCCCTCACATCAATCTTGCCCGTGACCGCTGCCGAGATGAGAGCGGTGCGCCGTTCCTTCATCAGCTCGATAGCCTGCTCCGCCTTGGCGATCAGGTGGTCGATCTTTGCGGTGGCATTGCCCACATATTCGGCGATGACCTTCTGCTCGTTGAAGGGGGGGCATAAAAAAGCACAATCACCAAGCTCTTCAGCATTTAGATGAGGCTGTGCGGCTCTTGTTTTCTCCAAGTCAATCTGTCCATTACGAAGATACGAGCTCAGAAGGGCGTAACCCAAGAACCATGGGTAGACAGAAGTAGGGCGAACCATCATATCAAAGCCTGCGATCGAACCTTCGTGAAGTTTTGGAATGATAGATGAATCACCTGTTCCCGCTCCGCTCCGAACAACAATTATGTCTCCCTCCTTAAGCCATACGATTCTCGCGGATGGAATGTCATCAGGATTTACTCGCACCATATTTACTTCGGAAATTCGTCCAGACCTAATGTTGGTTGCTCTGACCAACGGAACTCCATCGTCGACATAGCGCGGAGGTTCGCCGATCCCATATTGTATCGATGAGATTTGTTTAATTCGCTTCACGTCCCAATGCTCCGGAATCTCACCGAGCCATTCGATGCCCGAGTCTTTCATGGGGACGTTGGGGTTTAGGCCTTTGGTGACGGCGTGGGAGATGACGGCCTGACGCTTTTCCTTGAGCAGTTCGATCATCCGCTCCTGCTTCCCGATCATCCGGTCGATCTTCCCCGTCTCCCGATCCAAAAACAATGCGATGGCGCGTTGTTCTTCTAACGAGGGAACAGGCAATAGAATGTTTTTCATCTCGGAGTAGTTTGTACTCCACAGATCGGCGACAATGCCTTTTCCGTAGCGGTAAAACTCTTCCTGAAACGGTTGACTCTTCAACAAATGGTGAATGAATGCACCTTCAATTTGGCGAGGTGTTAACACGATGCTGATCAACGATACCGAACCATTGAGAGGAGACACTCCAGACGAACCTTTTCTGTCTGATCGGCTGTTAATCACAAAGTCGCCGACACAAACCTTTTTGCGATTGTCACCCGCATCGGTTTTGGCGGCGGTTTCAAGCCGAGGAACAATTCCCTGCATGGTCACAGACAACGGCTCAAAATCTTTATCACTGACCTTTTCCCTGCGCTCATCAAAGTATTTCCCCAGACGGGAAACATCCCAGTGCTTCGGCACATCACCAAGCCAATCCACTCCCGAAGGTGTGAGTTCAGAATAGTGTTTATGTCGGACGCTCACGAATGCACCTCCCTAAGAAGCTCCATGATTTCGGCGGTGACGGCGTCGAGGTCGGCGTCGATGGCTTCGAGCGGGCGCGGCGGGGTGTATTCGTAGAAATGGCGGTTGAACGGGATTTCATAGCCGACGATGCCGACCAGTCCGTCTTTTTCATCCTTCTTGGATGTATCGATCCACGCGTTCGGCACATGCGGCAGGACTTCGCGCTCGAAATAGGTTTGGATGTCTTCGGAGAGCGGGACGTTTTCATTGTCGCGCAGGTCGGGATTCGGTTCGGGGTTGCCCTTGGCGTCGGTGCAGATTTCGGCTTCGTCGTCGTGCTCGCCCAGATGTTTGAGGAGCAGCTTAAGGTTTGCAGCGGAGAGTTTGGAGGGCGAGGCTTTGTCCGAGCCGTGAGGCAGGCGGGCCGCCTGCGATACGCCTTTTTTCAGCGCCTTGGCAAACGCGTCGCGGGAAAGATAGTTGGCGTCGAGCTTTTCCAATGATTGGAGGACGGCCTGCTGCAGATCGGCGTCCCATTTGCTCCACGCTTTGTCCGCCTGCAGGGCGTCGAGGCGGTCGGCGTTGTGCGGCTCAATGCGCAGCTGCAGGGGGCGTTCGACAGTGATGCGGCGATAGCCAAAGTCGGTCGTGTTGAAAATTTTACAGACCTTGGAAGCTTCGTTGTCACCATAGAGGCGGACAATTTCCTCAATCTGCTTTTCGCTGATGGCCTTGCGTTTTGAACCGAGCGACTTGCGCATGGGTTCGTGCATGTCCGTCGCATTGATCAGCTGCACCTTGTCTTTGCGTTCGGCGGGCTTGTGGTTGGAGAGCACCCAGATATAGGTGGCGATGCCTGTGTTGTAAAACATGTCGGTCGGCAGGGCAATGATGGCTTCGACCAGATCGCGTTCCAGCAGATAGCGCCGAATTTCCGACTCACCGCTGCCCGCACCACCTGTAAACAGCGGGGAGCCGTTCAGAATGATGCCGATCCGTGAACCGCCTTCCTTGGGGTCGCGCATTTTGGAAACGAGGTGCAGCAGGAAGAGCAGCGAACCGTCGGACACGCGGGGCGTACCGGGGCCGAAGCGTCCGCCGTAGCCTTTGATTTTCTGCTCATCCTTGACGGCCTTTTCGATCTTCTTCCAGTCCACACCGAAGGGCGGATTGGAGAGCATGTAGTCGAAGCGTTCGGTGTAGAGCTTGTCGTCGGACAGCGTGTTGCCGAGCTTGATGTTTTTGACGTCCTGCTCTTTGACCAGCATGTCGCCTTTGCAGATGGCATAGGATTCGGGGTTGAGTTCCTGCCCGAAGCCGACCAGCCGCGCCTGCGGGTTGAGTTCGTGCAGATATTCCATGCCTGCGGAGAGGAAGCCGCCCGTTCCTGCGGTGGGGTCGTAGATCGAGCGCACCACGCCCGGTTTCGTCAGCACATCGTCATCCCCTGCGAACACCAGCGAGGTGGTCAGGCGGACAATATCGCGGGGCGTAAAGTGTTCCCCTGCGGTTTCGTTGGAGGATTCCGCAAAGCGCCGAATCAGCTCTTCAAAGATCAGGCCCATCTCATAGTTCGGCACGGTGGCGGGTGAAAGGTCGAAGTTGGCAAACTTACTGGCCACCACATACAGCAGATTTCCTTCGTCCAGCTTTTCAATGAACTCCGAAAAGCGGAAGTGCTCAAAGATTTCGCGCGACGCCGGGCTGAACGACTGCACATAGGTTTCCAGATTGTCCAGCACCTGCGTTTCGCCCAGTGTGCTCAGATCCATGGCGGATGTGTTGTAGAAGCTCAGCCCCGCCTTATTCAGCAGAATCTTGTCCGCTGCATCGGGACTCATCTTCGCGCATCGTTCGACCTCTGCCAGCACCTTGGCCTTCGTCGGCTCCAACACGCACTCCAACCGCCGCAGCAGCGTGAAAGGCAGAATGATCCGCCCATATTGACTCTGTTTAAACTCACCCCGCAACAGATCGGCCACCGACCAGATAAACGCAGGCATCTTCGAAAATTTTGTATCCATGCTGTTTACACCCCATATTAGAAATAATCCCAAAGAGCATATAAGGATTAGATGGGCGCGGCAAGCAAACGGACAAAATTAGAGAGAGTCTCTCGACACCGTTCTGAAATCGAGATAATGGTATGCAAATCAGCTCACCTTGAAAGGATGCAAATGAAATACACCGTAACTTTGACCTCTCTCTTAATTTTGCTCACAAGCTCGGCTATGGCAGAGACAAAAAACAAATCGGAAAGCACCACACAAGTAGCCCTTCCTGCAGCAGCTCAAGAACTATTAAAAATATCAGGCTTGGAACATCTATCCTCGGAAGATCAGGAAAAAGTCATCTTGTTATTAGCAACGGCAATTGAAAAAACTCAGCAAGCCCAAAGCAAAAACTCAGACTTAGGGGAGCGGGCAATTCGTTATGTGGAAAGCCAAGGATATACAGCATGCTATATGAAGATTATCACCGTAGATGGCGACGACTGGCTGGTTGTCGTAAACGGCATAATGACATACGCCACAAAAGACCTCCCCTTTGGATTATCCAAATACAGCTTCCGTGAAGGGTATTATTTTTGCATGACGCGAGCTTTTGGAGGCATCTCAATGATGATCGATAATTATGGTAGAACTCAAAGTTTCACATTCGCTGACTGGGAGGAGCTATAGAGGTACAGAGTTCAACTGATAGCTTGATAACCCTTCAATTATTATACTTTTAAAATTTGCACGTGGTACACAAAAGGTGGTACACAATAGGCCTCGCAGAGGTTGGCACGGTGCTGACCAAAACGACGTAACGTACTGCAGAACCAGTAGTTACAGGAAAAATTGACGGGTTAAATGATGAGATTTCGAATCTCTCCGCCCCGACCATCTTTTTTCTTCCCTTATAGTCGGTCATAAGACGGCCATGAATCGTGGGTATAGTTTTAAGAACGGTTCTATTCGATTGAATTACTCCACCGGAGTTGAAGGATACGAATCCTCTCGATCCAGAGGAAATAGAACGCCACGATACCGCTGCATGGTCAGGCCTTCGCACATCTTACGTTGCTAGAGACGCGAAGGCCATGACCGGCCTTATTCCCCCTTTTCCGTTTGTCGATATTCAGGAAACGTACTGCCCCCCAGAACTGCTTTCCCGCATTTGGCCCTTCGCGGGCCGCTCATAAGACCATACACAGTTACGTTGAACCTCGATTCGCTGTGCGATTCGATTACAAGAGTACAAACTATGATTTGGTCTGCATAACAGCCCTTGGAGTTAGTTTCATAGCTACCTATCTGAGCAATTACCTCCCCCCGCAAATACCACTAGCCTTGTCTCCAGTTTTTGTACAGGCTCGGTCCGATATCGTTACAATCCAGTGAAGGCTATTCCTGAGAACAAAGCATTAGTTGCTCGGGTCGCACAGGTAGTAAGCTTCAGCCCATATTTTTCTTTGAGGAGAATATTTTCCAGAGGAAAAGAGTGAGCGGGATACCCAAAAATTATATACGGAATAAACTTCATAATAAAAACCTATCGATTGTATGCGTTTGTGGGCGCATCTAAAAACCACAACGCACATTGATTGCAAGTCTGGACAAGTGTATTATTGGCACATGAAATACAAAAAGCACAACCGGGACGGCGG
>JARNMJ010000053.1 GCA_029432795.1 Pontiellaceae bacterium B12219 | reverse complement strand
AAGCCCTATCGCTGGGTTGCCAAAGGCAAAGACATCTTGGAAAAAATCAATCGGGCCAGAACGAAGTTAAATAAACCTATTTATGAATCAGGACATTAGATTGTGCTTTGAGCTGTAAAAAACTAATTAGCACGTATGAACATCTCCCAACCACTCCGACGTGCCCTGCTCGCCACCCAAATACGGCGCGTTCTCAGCTTGATAAGCTTCGGACTTTTTTTGCTGAATACAGCTGCAGCCAATCCCGCAAACGATATGTTCAAAACAGGCACCGCCGGAACAACCGGAGGCATCGATCCGCATGGCAATTCGTGGGCATCCATCCATAACAGCATTGAACAGTTCGCGCATCCCGGTTTCATTCTTCGTCTCTTTTTGAGTTTATGCTGGCGGTTGCCTGCGCATGGGTAATCTCCTGGCATCCGCGCCGTTCGGCCCTCATCGACCCGCTGGCCAAACGAGAGGAACGCAAAGCACTGATCATTCTGGGCCTTGTGGGTGCAATTATTGCAGAACTCAGCGGAACCAATCAAACGCTCGCCTTTGTGATTTTCGGCGTCGGTGCATTGGTTCGCTTTCGAACAGCACTCGATGATCCAAAGCTGACAGGAAAAGCGATCATTGTTGTGGTGATTGGTCTGGCCTGCGAAATGGGCTCGTGGGCCATGGCCGTATTTGTTACGGCGTTCACCTGGCTCCTCTGTCTGTGGCTGGAAGCCCAGGTCAGCTGCCGCATAAAGATTCAGGTCGATGCCAACGGTGATGCACAAACCGTCTATAATGCCGTACAGACCTACCTTTCTAAACGCAAATGCAAAGTGCACAGCAGCGCAATTAAGACAGAGAAGCGGCAGGTATCGTTTCTCATCCTCGTGCCGCAAGACCTCAGTCCGCA
This sequence comes from Pontiellaceae bacterium B12219, assembly GCA_029432795.1. Classification (GTDB taxonomy): domain Bacteria; phylum Verrucomicrobiota; class Kiritimatiellia; order Kiritimatiellales; family Pontiellaceae; genus Pontiella. The sequence continues at coordinate 29,840 of JARNMJ010000053.1, read as the reverse complement.
GCAATTGGAAACCGAACTTCAAGAAACAATACCTCAGCCCGAGGAATGTGAGGTTTCAATACAGGCAGTTTAAGCCCGAAAACAATTGCGACAGCGGCAAAGACCAAACAACGGGGCCCGTTTTTCCAATCCTTGGAAATTCCCGCCAAAAAGCACTCCTTTAAATCCGCGAATGGCACGTCCGTTGCTAACGTTTAGGCCTTGACCCTTGGGAGATATTTATCACATTGTGTATCGATTTCACCTGAATCAATTTTTAAGTAAGGAAATGTAATATGTTCAACCGGGCCATGGGAATGTTTTCCAGCGATATAGGTATCGATCTGGGGACTGCGAATACATTGGTATACGCGCGAGATCGCGGCATTGTAATTCGTGAGCCATCGGTAGTGGCGGTACAGGCCGGCACGAACCGTGTTCTGGCAGTCGGCGACGAAGCAAAACGAATGCTCGGCCGGACACCAGGGAACATTGTTGCAATCCGCCCTCTGAAGAGCGGGGTCATCGCAGATTTTGAAGTTACCGAGGCGATGCTCCGCTATTTTATTCAGAAGGTTCATAGCAGAAAAAGAATGGTACGGCCCCGAGTGGTGATTGCCGTACCGAGTGGAATTACTGAAGTGGAGAAGCGCGCGGTAAAAGATTCCGCAATGCATGCGGGTGCGCGCGATGTGTTTTTAATAGAAGAACCGATGGCCGCTGCGATTGGAGTGGGACTGCCTGTACAGGAACCCGCCGGTAACATGATCGTAGATATTGGGGGAGGAACGACCGAAGTGGCCGTGATCTCCCTCGCCGGTATTGTTTACAGCCGGAGTGTGCGCGTCGGTGGCGACGAGATGGACGAGGCGATTATTCAGCACATAAAGCGGGAATATAATTTATTAATCGGAGAAAGAACCGCCGAAGAAATTAAGATTACGATGGGGTCCGCCCTCTCCACTGGTGACGAAAGCACCATGGAAGTTAAAGGACGAGATCTAGTGGCCGGGCTGCCGAGGACGCTGACCATCAGCTCCGAGGAAGTACGCCAGGCTTTGCAGGAACCGGTAAACCAGATTGTGGAGGCCGTTCGGGTGACCCTCGAACGCTGTCTGCCCGAACTCTCGGCCGACCTTGTCGACCGCGGGATGGTGCTCGCCGGTGGCGGAGCATTGCTCCGTGGACTCGATGTACTCATTTCGGAGAAAACGCAGCTGCCTGTTCACATAGCAGATGATCCGTTGAGCGCGGTGGCAGAAGGCACCGGCATTGTCCTGCACGAAATTAATTTCCTACGTAAAATGGCGGGGCCGAACAACTAAGGCCTTTCAACCGGGTTTCATATTCCCCCTGCATCGTGCTGATGCGCGCGTCCCTCCCTGATTGGGACGGAACGTGTTTTGGAACAAAAAAATTGTGTACGCAGCAGCAATCGGCCTTGTGCTGATTGTGGTGTTCGTTCCGCTACCTTCGTTAACCCTTAGGGGCAAAGGAGCGGTTCGAAGCGCTATGGCTCCGGCCGAGCGAGGGGCATCCGGCCTCTTGCAACGGTTTTCGGAAACCATGGCGGCGATACGAGGCATAGGCGGCGCGGTCGAAAAAAACCGCGAGCTGTCGCATGAACTTGTCCGCGTGCAGGCGGAATTAAACCGCCTGCGCGATGTCGAGGCCGATAACCTGCGCCTGCAGCACGCCCTCGACTTTCATCAGGCCAGTCCCCACGAAATGATTCCCTGCGATGTCGTCAGCCGCAATATTTCCGGATGGTGGAACACCGTCCGGCTCGGAAAAGGCTCCCGCGCCGGAGTGCGGAAAAACCGTGCCGTGATCAGTCCCGACGGTCTCGTTGGCCGCACCACGGAAGTAACACCGCTGACCAGCGAAGTGCTGCTGGTTTCCGACCCCGCCTGCCGGGTTTCCGCCAAACTTGCACGTGCCAACGTGTTCGGGCTTGTGCGCGGGACCGGCAGCACGCTCAAGGGCGAACCGAAAGCCCGCATGGAATTCATTAACAAAGATGTCGAAATCAGAGTGGGCGATGAAATCGTCACCTCCGGCCTATCGAGTGGCGCCGGCGAATTCCCGAAAGACGTACACATCGGCTATGTGGAAAAAGTCTATCGCGACGATTCCGGCCTTTTCCAATATGCGGAACTGATTCCCCGCGCCACGGTCGGCCTGCTCGATTATGTGTTCGTTATTTCCGATGCAAAGAAGGAGGGCAGATGATACTCCTTCGTCACATCTTATTTTTGACTGCTGATTTCCGATTCTCGATTGCCGAAACGCCGGTCCTCGCCCAAGCTGGGGGGCTCCGGCAGCGTTGCAAATCATCCATCATCAATCATCATGCATCAATGCTCCCCCTCCCTCCTGAAGGTGAACAATGAAACGGCGTATCCTCATGCTTCTGATCATCGGTGCCGGCGCCCTGCTTCAGGAAGTGCTCCCGGTTTGGCCCGTCTTCGGCGGAATCAAGCCGCCGATTCTTGCCGCGTTGGTGCTTCATTTTGCACTGCGGCGCGATAATCGCGATATGTGGCTGGTGGTATTTACAGCAGCAATGCTGCAGGACGGGCTCGATCTCGGCTCCTTCGGACCGGCGCTCTTTGCCTTTCCAATCATTGGACTTGTGGCCAACCGGATCCGAACCGAAGTCTTTTCAGACGGATTGGTTTCACAGCTCTTTTTCGGAGCAACCATCAGCCTGTTTTTAACCTTCACAACCCTGCTGATTCTGACCGTCTCCGGTCAGCGTCCGTTTTATTTCGGGCAGGCGGCGATGCGCCTGCTCGGTTCGATTTTCCTCGGCATGCTTACCGTTCCGCTGGTTTCCCATGCGGTGCTCAGCATTGAATCCCTCATTCCGAAGCGGAGGACCTACGGATGGCAATGAAGGTGAAACAAAAACGCAACACCAGCTCGCTGGTGATCTGGGTTGTTTTCGGCATCATGATGCTGGCGCTTTCTTTTCTGGCATCCCAGCTTTGGAAACTTCAGGTGAAGGGGAAAAGCGGATTCGATAAAGTCTTTCAAAATCAGAGCGTGCGCCGTGTAAGACTGCCGGCGGTGCGCGGCAAGATTTACGATCGCAACGGCGTTGTGCTTGCGGACAGCGTCCCGAATTACAGCATTGCCATTTTCACCGAGGAAATGCGTGCGCCGCGCTCTGCCATTGCCAATACGCTGGAACTGATGCACCGAATCTGGCAGTCAATCGGTGTTAAACCCGACGTGACCTTTCTGGATGTTAAACGCCATTTTGCAATGAACTATCGTCTCGATCAAAACGGAGACCGGGTCTATGAACCGCTGGTGGTCTGGAAAAAACTTGATGATGAGACGCTGGGCAAATGGCAGGGTATATTCGGGCGCTGGAACGATGCACGCAAAATTCCCGGCCTGAAAAAGCACGATCCGCTCAAGACGGACCAGATTATTTTCGACATCAATGAACTGCGTAAAATACCGACCAGCACAGCGGCCAATACGCTGGAACTGGTATACGAAATTTCATCCCGCATCGGCATTCCCCGCCGAGTGCGGTACCAGCAGATTGTTGACCATATTATTCTACAGAAACCCCTGCCGTTACTGGCCTGGGAAAACATCGATGACGATACGATGGCCAAATGGGCCGATACCTGCTCAACCCTGCCCGGCACCGATATTTATTACCAACCGGCCCGCACCTATCCGTTCGGCGAAACCAATGCGCATCTGGTGGGCTTCACGCTGGAAGCCGATGCCATTCGGAAGGAAGAAGAAACAGGCGAAAAGATCCATTTTGATATGCGCGGGATCAAGGGGCGCAAAGGACTGGAAAGCACCTACAACGAATTGCTGGAAGGCGATCCCGGCTATAAACTGGTGCAAATTGATGCTTCCGGATATCACCATCGGGATCTTCAAACGCTCCCGCCCAAACCCGGAGGAGACCTTCAGCTGACGATTGATGAAAATATGCAGCAATTTGCTCTCGAAGCACTGCTTTCGAAACAGGACGGCGAAGATCCGGATATTCCGGTGAAAGGGGCCTGCGTGATCCTTGATCCGAATAACGGCGATGTCCTGGCCATGGTCAGTGCGCCGTCTTTTGACCCGAATGCCTATATGGTTTCCGCAGGCTACCGGCAGGCCCTGCTGAAGGATAACCTATCGCGAACCTATCACCGCGCGGTATTTGGTCAGTACCCTCCGGGCTCCACATTCAAACCCATTGCCGTGCTCGGTTCGCTGCGGGATAATATGAATTATACCAACGTCGTTCATGACTGCCGAAGTCCGTACTACGTTGGGAAACGCCGGATGAAATGCTGGATTCATTCCAGCTATGGCGAACATGGGGAAGTCGATGCGCGGCAGGCGCTGATGTATTCCTGCAATGTCTTTATGTTCGAAATGGTACAGGAACTCGGCTACGAATCGATCCGCGATATGGCGAAACAATTCGGAATCGGCCAATATGCCGGTCTGTTCCCGGAACTGGATGAACCGCCGGATCAGAAAGATGCAAAATACGGAAACCTTCCCGAGGAAGCGATCAACGTGGTGGATGCCTGCAATATGGCCATCGGCCAGGGCCGTATTCTGACCAGCCCGCTGCAAATGGCTATGGTGGCAGCCACCATTGCAAACGGCGGAAGGCTTTATCGCCCACGACTTGTTCAGAAATGGAGAACGAGTCCGGACAGCGACTATAATACCAATCCAACCTGGGCCATTCGGCAGGTCGATGCACCGGTTGAAGCCTTCGAACTGGTGCGCGGCGGAATGCATGATGTGGTTATGGACCGGGAGGGAACCGCAAAAGCCGCCCGTGTGGATGATATTCTGATCGCCGGGAAAACCGGATCAGCCCAGTATAAACGGCTGGTGGAACGGGTCATTGACGGCCAGACAACCAATGTGGTTGAGGGCAGCGTGCATACCTGGATGATTTCCTACGCGCCCTACCATTTCCCGAAATATGCCGTGGCGATGCTGGTGGAAGATGGCGTTTCCGGCGGGCGCACAGTTGGCCCGCGCCTGAGCCAGCTTTACCGCAAACTTTTTGAATACGACGGCACCCTCGTAAAGGAGGTTGTGCAATGAACGGCATACAGCTCAAACGACTGGACTGGGCCATGCTCACAACCATCATCCTGCTTGCGGCGATGAGTGTGACCTTTGTGTTCAGTGCACGGTTTAAGTCGGCCGAAGCCTATGGCGACAGCTGGCAGAATCAGCTCATTTTTGCCATACTTGGATTGTTCATCTACGCTACCCTGGTCTGGTTTGACTATAAAATCATCGCGACACTTTCCTGGTGGATTTATGCCGGGGCAATCGTGTTGCTGCTGGCCGTATTCCTTTTCCCTGCAAATAACGGAGCCCAGCGTTGGATTCCTTTGCCGGGATTCACCATCCAGCCATCGGAACTCGCGAAAATTGCCGTGGCCATTAAACTCGGGGCCTACCTTTCTTCGCCGGACCGGGAACCGGACGAATGGAAAACCTTCTGGGGTTGCATCGGCATTGTTGCCCTTCCGTTTTTCCTGATTGTTGCGGAGCCGGATTTGAGTACCTCGCTGGTTCTGGCACCGATCACACTGTCGATTATGCTATATGCCGGAGTTCAGCGTAAACTGCTGCTGATCGGGCTGGCCGTGATCGTTCTGGCCGGGGCTTCGGCCTGTATCTGGATCAAATATGAAAGGCCGTCCGACGAGGAATTGCGTAAAGGGGTGGTTCCCGCCGAAGGGCAGATTCTGCCGCGCATGCCATTGCTTCAGGATTATCAGAAAGACCGGATCCGCGTTTTTGTGCGGGACGACCACGATGTGGCGAATGCCGGCTGGAATAAACTGCAGTCGCAAATTGCTGTGGGATCCGGCGGACTCCATGGAAAAGGCTACCTGCACGGCACACAGAACATTCTCGGCTTTCTGCCGTCTGCGGTTGCGCAATCGGATTTCATCTTCTGCGTCATTGCAGAGGAAACAGGATTTATGGGTGGAGCGTTCATTCTGACGCTCTATGCCGTTTTGTTAGGACGTTGTATGCGGGTATCGTTGAGATCCCGCGATGAGTTTGGGCGGCTCATGGTGCTGGGTATCGGCGTCATGGTGTTCTGCCATGTGTTTGTGAATATCGCGATGACAATCGGCGTTTTGCCGATTACGGGACTACCGTTGCCTCTGATGAGCTACGGCGGTTCTTTCATGGTCAGCACCATGATCGCGCTCGGCCTGGTGCAAAGTGTGTATCAGCGCAGAAGAATTAGATAAGGAGAGAGAAAATCATGCTTAAAAAATTGAAGCCTTTCGGAGGCACAACAAAGCGGGAAAAAAAAGAGATCATCATCAACATCGAAACGCTCGAAACGCGCGTTGCGGTGCTGGAGGATGGTAAACTTGATAATTTTCATATTGAACGTCAGGAAGACAACCGCATCGTCGGCAGCATCTTCAAGGGAAAGATCCAGAATCTGGAAGACGGCCTGCAGGCCGCTTTCGTGGATATCGGCCTCAAGAAAAATGCCTTTATTCACTACTGGGATATGATTCCGGAAGATGCGGCCCGTTTGGAGCGCGAAGAAGGAATTCGCGCAAAAAGCTCCACCCGGCGACGCAAAAAATACAAGCCCGGCGAAATGCAGAAGATTTTTCCGATCGGATCGGAAATCATTGTACAGGTCACCAAAGATGCCATCGGCACCAAAGGTCCGCGCGTTACGGCCAACCTGAGTATCCCCGGCCGATATCTGGTGATGATGCCGGGCACGCACCTGAAAGGAATTTCGCGTAAGATTGATGATGTGAAGGAACGCAACCGCCTGAAAAAAATTCTGTCGCGTCTTCCCGTTCCGGAGCAGATCGGTCTGATTGTCCGCACCGCCGGTTCCGGCACCCGCAAGGTCAGCTTTGCCCGCGATGCCCGCACACTGTTTGAAATCTGGAACGACATTGAAAACGGCATTCAGAACACCCCGGCTCCGTGCGCGCTCTATTCCGAGCCGAAACTGGCCGAGCGCGTCGTGCGCGATTACCTGACGGAAGACATCGACCGGATCTACATCGATAACCGAGAAATGTTTGAAAACACTCGGCAGATTATCGCCAAGTTTTCCCGCCGTTCGCGCAATTGGGTGCAGATGTATGGCGGCGAAGAGCCGATTTTTGATTATTTCGAAGTGGAAAAACAGATCGAATCAGCCTATCGCCGCAAGGTCTGGATGAAATCCGGGGCCTATCTGATTTTTGATGAAACCGAAGCGCTCATCGCCATCGATGTAAATACCGGCCGCCATAAAGGCAGCAAATCGCAGGAGGAATCCATTCTTCAGGTAAACCTCGAATCGGCGGAAGAAGTGGCCCGTCAGCTGCGGTTGCGTAATGTCGGAGGCTTGGTGATTGTCGACTTCATCGATATGAAATCCAAGCGCGACCAGAATGCGGTGTATCGCTGCCTGAAAGAAGCTCTCAAGAAAGATCGGGCCCGCACAAACGTGCTTCAGATTTCGCAGCTCGGCCTGCTTGAAATGACCCGTCAGCGCGTCGAAGAATCCATTTTCACTTCAGGCTACACCGATTGCCACTATTGCAACGGCCGCGGCCGAGTGAAATCCTCGCTCTCAATGAGTGTTGAAATTCAGCGGCGTGTCGGCGAATGCATGCGGAAAGACCGGAATGGAACGCACTCGATGCGCGTAACGGTTAACCCGCAGGTGCTCGATCGGCTGCGTAAAGAAGATGAAGCCGCCCTCATTGAAATGGAACAGGAGTTTCATGGTCATCTGACGTTTGTCTCGGATGGTCACTTCCATATTGAAGAGTTCACCATCACCAACGATGACAACGGAAAAGTGCTGTTCAGCAGCATTGAAAGCTAATCCAACACAGGAGAATGATTATGAAAAAGACCCACTCATTTTTTGCAGCGGCCCTGCTGCTTACCGGCGTGGTGCATGCTGCACAAATCGATGGAGTTACTCCCGGCGAATTTACCATGGACCTCGAAGCCGCCCGCAAAGTGGCGGCGGAAAAGAAACTGCCGATCCTGCTCGATTTCTCGGGCTCAGACTGGTGCGGCTGGTGCCAGCTGATGGACAGCAATGTTTTTGCTCAGGCGGAATGGAAGAACTATGCCGCGAGCAACCTGGTGATGGTTCTCATCGATTTCCCACAGGACCAGAGTCTGGTTCCGGAAAAATATGCCGCGCGTAATGAAGCCCTTTCGGCTGCATATGGCGTGGAAGGTTTTCCGACCTTTGTACTGCTGGACGATGACGGAGAAACCGAACTCGGTCGTTTAAGCGCTGGTCAGGACAAAACCCCGGCCAGTTTCCAGGCTGAAGTGGAAGCCCTGGGCCGAAATCGTGCAGCTGTTCTGGCCGCATTTGCAGCCGGTCTCAGCGCAGAAGACAAAGCCACCTTCGAAACACTGACCGCAACGCTTGCTGAAAAGAAAGCAGAACTGGAACAGGTGGAAACTGCACTGGCCGCTGCACAGATCCGTGCGGATGAGCTGAGCGAGGAAATCGGAGCAGCCAATACCGAGCTGAAGGAATTCCGCATCGGACTCTCCGGCCCGGAACAGCTTGCCGAATACACGGCCCTCAAAACCCAGTTCGAAACCGAAATGGCCGCATTCAGCGAATGGATTGCAACACAGCCGGAAGAGAACCCCGAAAATATGACCAAGTTTGAAACCATGCGCAGCAGCCTGATGGCACTCGCTGCGCAGCTCGAAGCATTTTAACGGAATAACCGATAGCAATCGGCTTCCAAGCCCTGGAAAATTCCAACGGTTGGAAGCCGGTTTTTTTTATGCAGTATTGCTCCGATAATCCCGCAATGTATTGATCTTTACTTATCCCGCATCGCTCTACCGGGCACCCCGAAGCGGATAAAATCTCAGTTTTATATTTAATAACCAACCTGTTGTGTTATCAAATGCCGGAAACGAACCTTCCCTTCAGTCTGGATAATTCCATCCACTTTTAACTGTTAGAACTCAAATGATGAGTAAATTTACAATATATATATTATTTGCAATCGGGCTTTTTTTCCAGGGACAGCTGGCTACCGCCGCGGTGCCTTTATACAAAGTTTTCGAAACCGCTTTCACAAACAACGCGACGTATGCAAATAAGTTCCGTGATGTGGAATTAGAGGCCGTATTCACCGGCCCCTCCGGCGAAGTCATTTCCTGGCGCGGATTTTATGATGGCGATGGTCTGGGAGGTGGCGATGCTTCCACGGGAAACGTTTGGAAACTGCGGTTCATGCCCACCGAAGTGGGTGAGTGGAATTATACCTACACCTGGACCGATGGAACCCCCGGAGGCTCCGGCCAGTTTGATTGCGTGATGGCAGGGGCAGGAAAAGGCGTACTCAGAGCCTACGAAAACAACCCGCGCTGGTTTGCCTATGAGGGAAAAGATCCTGTATTTCTGAAGTCTTATCACCTGTATTATGAAGGCCTTCTTTATCATGATCTTCAGTGGACCATTAATAATGTATACCAGCCGCTCATCTCCGCCGGATACAATCACCTCCAGCTCTTTTTCTTTCCCACCTCCTGGTACGCTGAAGGAACATGGACATTTTCCGATGCCCCGGCAACCTTGCCCAAGGCACTTCTTTTTCCCGATGAAACGCCTTCGGCTTCCATGAACCTGCAGGTATGCAACAGCATGGATGGCCACATCAGCTGGTTGAATGACCACAACATTGCCATGCTGGGGCATCAGGGGTTCGATGGAAACGTTAAGGGTCCGCGCTTTGGTGAGCTGAGTTCATCAGAACAGGAGTTCTATGTTAAATATATGTGTGCACGCTACGCCCCCTATGCCATGTGCCTGTGGAACTATACCTGGGAAACGCGGGGAAACGGACATGAATTCACCTGGGCGGATCTGCTGATTCAATACGATCCGTGGGACCACATCCGGAGTTATCATGACCGCTATCCCGACTATGGCCCGGAAGGAGAAGCCGATAACCATTTTAGCGATGACCGCTATACCTTTGCGAATATTGAAAATCATGTTCAGGATCATACGGCCCCTGGACAACATGAACCCTGGACGCATCACCTAACCACCCTGAACTCTTTTGAGGGGAAACCGGTTTATATGTCCGAAGGCAACGGGCTTTGGCGCTGGTTCTGGAACGCAAAGGAAGAACAGATCCACCGGAATGCCTGGGCCGTGACCATGGCCGGCGGTTCGTTCTGCTGGCTGGGGCACAGCGAGGGAGCCGCATCAACAACGCTCCTGGAATGGGACGATGCCGCCAGCCGAATTGATGAGCTGGTCGATATCATGACGGGCGAACTGAACTTCTATAAAATGACGCCGCAGGACAGCCTGCTGGATAACATCGTTTCCGGCACAACCAGCTATTGCCTTGCGGAAGTCGGCAAACAATATCTGGTTTATAAAGAACAGGGCGGCAGCTTTGATCTGAATCTCGCTCCCGGGTCCTATGAAGCAACCTGGATTGATGCCCGCACCAATGCCCGCCAGCCCCTCGGCGAACTGACAGGAACCGGAGCAAACGTCAGCTTCAGCCTGCCGGACAGCAATACCGAATGGCTGCTGATGGTTCGCGAAACAACTGAATATGATCGCTGGAGTTCAGAAAACTTCCCGACAACAACCAATAGTCACCTCCGGGAAAAGATGGCAGATCCCGACCTCGACGGCATTCCGAACATTGTTGAATACGCCTTTGCGCTGAATCCGAACCAAAGCAGGGATGAACGGCGGGTCTCGCTGGAAACCGGCAATGGAACCGGGCCGTGGATGGAATGGATTGCCAACCTTTACCTGCGCGCCGGCGACCCCGGTATACAGCCCTTCCTTGAAATTCGGGAAGATCTGCTTGCAAGCAGCTGGCATCCGGCAGCCAATTTTACCTTTTCCAATAATGCGTGGTACGTGGACAGCCCGGATTGGAACATCGAAACCCAGACCGATACAGGACAGTCCGAATGGAGCCTGCGCGTAAAGCTTCCCCAACTCCCCGTTGATGCCCCGGTCTTTCTGCGCTACAGCGTTCGTGACCTCAGCGAATAAACGGTCCGTTCAGTCCCCGCCTTTCTGGCTTCACGACTGCAAACTGATTCGGTAAACTTTCCCGCTTTAACGCTAATTTAGGGAAAATCCATGAGAGTCATTCAGGAACCATTCGGACAAACCTCAGCCGGCCAGACGGTTGATGCATACATTCTCGATAACGGAACCATTAGGGTCAAACTCATCACCTACGGCGCAACGATTGTTTCGATCAAAGCCCCGGACAGCGATGAAAATGTGGATGATATCGTGCTGGGCTTTGATGATATGGCCGGTTACCAGAGTGAGCAGAATCCCTATTTCGGTTGCTGCTGCGGCCGGTATGCCAATCGCATTGCCGGAGGCAAATTCAGTCTCGACGGCACAGATTATTCACTCGCCGTCAACAACGGCCCGAATGCGCTGCACGGCGGAATTTCTGGTTTCGACAAAAAAGTCTGGGCAGCGGAAATCGTGGGCGAGGCCGTGAAAATGACACTCGTCAGCCCCGATGGCGAAGAAGGCTATCCCGGCACCCTGACCGTTGAACTGACCTACAGCCTGAATGACGAGGGAGAACTCCGTCTGGACTATTCCGCAACAACCGACAAAAAAACGATCCTGAACCTGACCAACCACAGTTACTTCAATCTGGCCGGAAAAGGCAGCGTGCTCGACCATTTCATTTCCATCAATGCCGATCGGTATACCGTGGTTGATGATGCCTCCACCCCGACGGGCGAACTGCGCCCGGTTGCCGGCACGGAAATGGACCTGCTGGAACCCAAACCGATCGGTCAGCATATCCAGAAAGTTCAGGGCCTGGGATATGATCATAACTACTGCATCAACCGGCAGAATGAAGGCGACCTGACGCTGGCGGCCTTTGTGGGCGATCCTGAAAGCGGGCGCACCATGGAATGCTGGACCACCGAACCGGGCATCCAGTTTTACACCGCGAACTATGTGGAAAATGTAAAAGGCAAAAACGGGGCTTATTACGGCAAACAGCACGCCTTCTGCCTGGAAACGCAACACTATCCCGACAGCCCGAACCATCCGGACTTTCCCTCCACCGAACTCGCTCCCGGGGAAACGTATCAGCAAACCACCATCTACAAATTCGACGCCGCGTAAGCTGCAGAATCTGCCGTGTTTCTGCGTCGTGCGATTCGGGCTTGTTTCCAACCCTTGGAAAACCCAGACTCTGCGGGATGAAAATCGGATTTTCGACATTTGTATTGGATGAGGGGAAAACGGGTATTTCAACCTATATCCGGGAACTGCTGCGCTTCCTCCAGCTGGAGGATTCGGAGAACAGCTATGAGCTGCTGATGTCGCAACGCGACGCGGATCTGGTGACGATTTCGAACCCGAACTTCAGTAAAACAGTGATCCCCTCGTTTGCAGGTCAGCCGTTGCCCAATCTGGTTTGGCACAATACGGTTCTTCCAATGACTGGAAAATTTGATGTGGTTCATATTCCAACAGCACGGCGTATTCCTTTTATAAAAGGCAGCAAGGTTGTGGCCACAGTGCATGATTTGGCGGCATTTTCGGTGGAAGCGAAATACGACCGGGCCCGCATGCTGTTCAACCGCAAGGTGGTTCCGGCCATGATCCGGCGGGCAGACCATATTATTGCAGTGAGTGAATACACCAAAAATGATCTCATTCGATACACCGGCTACCCGGAGGAAAAGATTTCGGTGGTTTATTCGGGCATTAACCGCGATCTGTTTCGGCCGGTTCCCGTGGAAGAAGCGCGCGAAAAGCTGCAGCTGCGTCATGGTCTGGATCGCCCGTTTTTTGTGTATGTTTCCCGTCTGGAACATCCCGGAAAAAATCACATCCGGCTGATTGAAGCGTTTGAACGCTTTAAACTGGAAAACGACAGTGCACATCAGCTGGTACTGGCCGGTGCGGACTGGCATGGCGCAGAGGAAATCCGGGCACGGGCCGCAATTAGTCCTGTGAAAAACGATATTATTTTTCCCGGATTTGTTCCGCTCAAGTCGCTTCCCCTGCTCTATTCGGCCTGCGACCTGATGGTGTTTCCGTCGGTGTTCGAGGGCTTCGGCTTTCCGATTATTGAAGCGCTGGCCTGCGGATCTCCCGTAATCTGCTCGAATACCTCTTCCATGAAGGAGATTGCGGGCGATCTGGTTCCCACATTCGATCCGATGGATTCCAATGCTATTTTCCAGGCTCTGGAATGCGCCCTTTCCAAAGGCTGGAATGCTGAAATGCGGGCAAGGGGAACGGATTATGCTGATTCCTTCGAATGGCGGAAAACCGCGCGGAATGTGATGGAGATTTACCGGTCGTTGGTCTGACCGTTCCTTTGAATGATGAAACTGGGAACCAAAGTTCTGAGCTGGACCGTCATCGTTGCTTCTCTGGTAACGGCGTCGGCTTTGCTGTATCTGGATTTTCCCACGCCCCCCCCTTCGGTGGAACTGACACAACAGGAGTTCCAATGGCTGGAACAGCATGCCGCCACGATTCGCTATGCCCCCCTGCCGGATTCCCCACCTATCGACTTTGTGGATAAAAGCGGCAGACCCCAGGGCATTACCCCCGATTATATTCGACGAATTGAACAAAAGCTTGGCGTCCGGTTTGTGGAGGTTCACTGCGATTCGTGGAAAGAAATCCTCGAGAAACTGCGGAACCGCGAGATCGACCTGGTGGGCTCGGTGCAGAATACGGCCGAGCGACAAACCTTCCTGCGTTTCACCGAACCGTATCTGCGGCTGCCGAATATTATTCTGACCCGCAAAGAATGGAATCGGGAGTTCACGCTCGAAAACCTCCAGTCGTTAAGTCTCGTTTTGGTCGATGGTTCGGCAACATTGGATTATATCCGTAATTTATATCCGAACTATTCAATGATCCCGGTTAAGGACGCAGCCACCGGTTTCCGGATGATTTCATTTCAGGAAGCCGATGCCATGATTGCGGACCTGGGCGTGGCGGCGTATTACATTGACCAGCTCGGCATCAATAATCTGCGGGTTTCGGGAAACATTAACTATCCCTGGGAACTCTGCCTGGCCTCCCGCAAAGACTGGCCGCACCTGAATACCATTTTAAATAAAACTCTCGCCTCCATCAGTCCGGCTGAGCGCCGGATGATTAAACAGCGGTGGATTACGCTCAGCGATTCCGTTCAGATTCCGCGCGATCGGTATCTGAGGATTGTCGGCGGCATTCTGATTATCACCCTGCTGGCGATCGGTTCCGTGATGTTCTGGAACCGGAACCTGCGCCATCAGGTGACCCACCATTCGAACGAACTCGGAAAGGTGCGGCAAAGCCACGCCCAGACTGCCCAGGCGCTGGGCGAAAGTGAGGAACGGTTCCGCGCGCTGGTGGAATCGTCTAACGATATGTTCTGGGAAATAGACCGGTATGGTACGTACCTCTATGTCAGCCCGCGCATAGAGGACATTCTCGGTTATTCTCCGGAAGAACTGTTGGGACGCAATGCTCTCTCGCTCATGATTACAGGCGACGCCGCCCGCAATCTGGAAGCCCTTCGCTGCTGCAGCGCGAACACTACCATCAACTGCGAGGTGAATACCTATATCCATAAAAAAGGCCATCAGGTTATTCTCGAATCAAGCGGAAAAGCTTTTGCAAATAATTTAGGAATTGTGGCCGGTTTCCGCGGTGTTTCGCGCGATATCACCGAACGGATTTCCAACGAAAATGCATTACGGCGAAGCGAGGATCGCTTCCGGAACCTGGTCGAAACGACCTCCGACTGGATCTGGGAGGTCAATACCGAAGGGGCCTATCAATATGCCAGCCCTCAGGCGGCTGAGCTGCTCGGCTATACCGCGGATGAATTACTCGGCCGGTATTTCACCGACCTGATGCCGCCGACAGACGGCCGTGCAACTCTGAATTATTTCACAGAAATGGTTGCGCAGGGTGCCCCCATGCACTCCATCGTCAGCTCCAATCGGCACAAAGACGGACGGACCGTCATGCTGGAAACCAGTGCTGTTCCTTTTTACGATAAAGAATGGAATATTCAGGGCTATCGCGGAATCAGCCGTGATATCACGGATCGCGTGACGACCGAAAAGCAGCTCGAATTTGAACGGAATCTGTTCCGCTCCTTCATGGAACATGCACCAGACCTGATCTATTTCAAAGATCGTGAAGGCCGCTTTATTGAAGTCAATACAGCCATGGCGGAAGCTGTACGGATGACTCCCGAAGAGCTGATCGGGCGGACTGATTTTGATTTTCTGTCGAAAGCCCAGGCGCAACTTCGATTCGATGATGAAGCGAAAGTCATGGAAACTCGCCAGTCGCTTCAAAAAGAAGAGCTCGCTTCCATGCCCGAAGGCGACCGCTGGTATTTAACCACGAAGGTGCCCCGCTATGATGAAGAGGGAAATGTGGTCGGCACGTTCGGCACCTCCTGGAACATCACCTATCGTAAACAGGCCGAAGAACAGCTGCGCCAGTTGCGGGCCCTGCTCAGTAATACCATCGATTCCATGCCCTCGATCCTGATTGGTGTGGATGCAGAGGGGCAGGTGATTCAGTGGAATCGCAAGGCCGAAGAACGGACCGGACTGTTGCCGATGGATGCCATCGGTGCTCCGTTGAAAAATGTATTCCCGGAACTGAATAAAGAAATGATCAAGGTCGAGCGCGCCATACGGGAACGCCGTACGCAGAAGGACGAACGCGTTCCCGTGCAGGAAGACAACCGGACGCGCTACCACGATATTACCGTATATCCGCTGCTCGAAGGGGAGAACGAGGGGGCTGTAATCCGCGTGGACGATGTCACCGATCGGGTCATGATCGAAGACAGCATTCGAAACATCGTGCAGGGCGTTTCTTCCGTCGGGCGGCGCTTCTTCAATTCCATGGTCGACCAGCTCGCCAAAACGCTCGATGCCGATTTTACTTACATCAGCGAATTTCATGATGAGAGCCGCGAGACCATGCGGACGATTGCGGTGTTCAGCAACGGAAGCTCCGCCGAAAACTTTGAATACCGCCTCTCGGATACACCGTGCGAAAAAGTCCTGCAAAGTGATGGCTTTGTGTATTACGCCGATGCCGCCAACTGCTTCCCGGATAACGCCCAGTTGCGCGATATGGAAATCCACAGTTATATCGGCATTCCATTAGTCGATTCCGAGAAGAATGCGCAGGGCGTAATGGTTGCGCTTTATAAAAAACCGGTCGAGCAGGTGGATTTTGCCACCTCCATCATGAAGGTTTTCGCCGGCCGAACCGCCGCCGAACTCGAACGTATGCAGGCCACCAAAAAACTGGTTTCCCTGCGAAACCTTCTGGAAAACATTATTAATTCCATGCCTTCCATTATTGTGGGTGTCGATGCAGATGGCCACGTAATGCAGTGGAACCAGCAGGCGGAAAAACTATCGGGTATTGATGCTGCCCACGCACAGGGCCGGCCGCTTTCGAAGGTTTTTCCAGACCTTGGAAACGAGATGAACGGTGTGCTCGAAACCATGAATACCCACGATGTGCAACGGCATCAGCGCATTCATTGCACCATCAAAAACGAACTGCATATGATCGACGTCACTGTATATCCAATCACAACCGACGGTTCAGAAGGTGCCGTGATTCGTCTCGACGACGTGACCGATCGTGTGCGGATTGAAGAAATGATGGTGCAGTCCGAAAAAATGATGTCGGTCGGCGGATTGGCGGCCGGCATGGCACATGAAATTAATAATCCATTGGCCGGTATCCTCCAGAACCTTCAGGTCATCCGTAACCGCATCACCCTTCATACAGACCGTAATACCGCTGCCGCCGCAGAAGCCGGCACGTCGCTTGAAGCCATTCAGGCCTATATGGAAGCTCGCGGTCTCATGAATATGATTGAATCCATTTCCGAGGCCGGGCGGCGCGCTGCCAAAATTGTCGACAATATGCTCAGTTTCAGCCGCAAAGATGAGGCCCACTTTTCTCCGAATAACCTGGAGGAAATTATCGAGCGAAGCATGGAACTGGCCTCTAACGATTACAACCTGAAAAAACGGTTTGATTTCCGCCACGTCAAAATCATTCGGGATTTTGATCCGGTCGACCCGATTCCATGCGAAGGCAGTCAGATTCAGCAGGTGCTGTTAAACCTGCTCACAAACAGCGCACAGGCAATGGCCGGACAAGCGAACCGAAAAAGCGAACCCCAAATTACCGTCCGCCTCAAGCCGGAACCGAATATGGTGCTCATTGAAATTGAGGACAACGGCCCCGGCATGGATGCAAGCACACGTAAACGCGCTTTTGAGCCCTTCTTCACCACCAAAGAGGTGGGGCGTGGAACCGGGCTGGGACTCTCCGTCTCGTATTTCATCATCACCGAAAATCACGGCGGCACCATGAATCTGATTTCTTCGCCCGGAAAAGGCGCCCGGTTCAGCATCCGCATTCCCTATGAACACCGCAAAGAGCGCTGGGGTTTGAGATTGTAGGCCGCATCGAATACCCCCGTGTCATACCCATCTTTGCTCACATTGAACTTGGGTTCTTTCAGGGGAAAACACTAGAATACGGGCTTTATGAAAAGGACCCTTATGTCGGATTATTCCTCTATACGTGTACTTGTGATTGATGACGAACCCGCCATCTGCACGAGTCTGTCGGCCTTTCTCGAAGACTACGGTTTTCACGCCTCCACCGCGGAGAGCGCCGAAGAGGCCCTTGAGCTGATGAAGAGCAATGTCTATGATGTCTGCATTGTGGATATGCGTCTGCCCGGTATGAGCGGCGAAGACCTGATCATTCAGGCACGCGCGCTCTGCCCCAACCAACGCCACATCATTTATACCGGATCCATTTCTTACAACCTTTCCGAACAGCTCAAAGAGCTCGGCATGCGCCCGGAACATGTTTTCCTCAAACCGGTACGCGTACTCTCCCTGCTCGTTAAATGCATCAAGGAACTCGCCGCAACGATTCCCAAATCATGAGTGCTTCTCCACAGCTGAAGATATTGATCATCGAGGACGAGCGCCCGGTGCGCGAGAGCTTCGGCCATTTTCTCGAAGACCTTGATTACCGTGTTTTTCTGGCTTCCGACGGAATCGAAGGGCTCGAAATCTATCAGCAGCACCAGCCGGACATCGTCATCACCGATCTGCGTATGCCGCGCATGAACGGGCACGAGGTGCTCGAGCTGCTGGCAAAAGAAAACCCCGAACTTCCCCTGATTGTAGCCTCCGGCACCGGAGACATTGCCGACACGGTTGATGCCCTGCACCTCGGTGCGTGGGATTATATCCTCAAACCGGTTTCTGACCTCTCCATACTCGAACACGCAGTTGTCAAAGCGCTCGACCGGGCCCGACTGCTCAAAGAAAATCAGGCCTATCAGGACCGGCTTGAAAATGAGGTTCAGCGGCGTACCCGGGAACTTACCGATAAAATCGAAGAGATCACCCGTTTCAATAAAATGGCGGTTGGTCGGGAACGGCGGATCATCGAACTCAAACGCCATATCAATGAGCTGCTGAAGGAACTGGGCCGTGAACCAAAGTATAAATCGCCCGAACTGATTGAAGAAGACGCCAGCCTGATGGAGTAAAAAAAAACCGCTATGCCGCCTTCGGTTGCCATCATCATACGTGCAAAAGACGAGATGCCCTATGTTCAGCAGGCACTTGCCCATCTCCAGTCGCAAACCTTCAGTCCCTTCGATCTCTTTTTTGTCGATTCCGGGTCCGCCGACGGCACGCTCCAAACCCTGGAAAAAGCCGGCGGAAACCTTGTTCAGATTCCTCCGGAAGCCTATGTGCCCGGAAAAGTACTCAACGAAGCCATTTCGCGGACCCGCCACGAAATCATCGTTCTTCTGAATGCCGATGCCATTCCGCAATCCAACGACTGGCTCGAACAATTGCTGCTTCCAATCCTTGGAAACTCCGCCGAGGCCACCTTCAGCAAACAAATCCCCCGGCCCGACGCAAAGTTCATTGTGAAATACGATTACGAACGCGCCTACAACCCGGAAAAAATCGAACCCGGATTCTTCTCCGCCGTGGCCTGCGCCTTCAAACGCTCGCTCTGGGAAAAACAGCACTTCCCGAACGAAGGCTATGCCGAGGATGTCGCCTGGGCCCGGCAATGTGTGGCCAACGGCGCCCGTTTCCAACTGTTGGAAAAATCCGTGGTTGAACATTCGCATAACTATTCCTTAAAGGGCCTTTTCCGGAAGCGCTATCGGCAGGCCCTCACCTTCAGCGATGTTCCAGCCTCTGGAAAACTGGTCGCGAAATGCATGCGCGAAATCATTCGCGATGTGCTGTATGCCTGCTCAAGATTGCAGTTGCAGACCATCCCGTATAATATTATCTATCGCATCACCATTTACCGAGGCATGCAACGGGGCTTTAAAGACCAATGAGCAAATACACGATTAAAGGTTCAGAAGAATTGGATGCGCGGATTGACGCGGATCTGGAAATGATTCGAAAAACGGTTTCGCCGCATTCCGAGGCCGGCATTCTGCTTGGCGGCTACGGCCGCGGAGAAGGAACCCCCTTCATTCTGGCCGATGGCTCTCAGGCTCCGTTTAATGACTACGACCTCGTCATCATCGTGAAAACCATCAGCATTCAGATTCGCCTGCTTTTCCAGCGATTGGAAAAAGAGCTGACCGAACAGCTGGGCATTCCGGTCGATCTTTGCCCCTATGCACGCCACGCTCTGTCCTCCCGCGAATTTTCCCTGCTGAACTATGAAATGAAATACGGACATATGGTGATCTGGGGCGATGACGACGCACTCGATGCAATGCCGAACTACGACACAGCCACCATTCCTGTTTCGGAAGGATCGCGCCTGCTGATGAACCGGGGCAAG
This sequence comes from Pontiellaceae bacterium B12219, assembly GCA_029432795.1. GTDB lineage: Bacteria > Verrucomicrobiota > Kiritimatiellia > Kiritimatiellales > Pontiellaceae > Pontiella. The sequence continues at coordinate 9,940 of JARNMJ010000053.1, read as the reverse complement.
TTGCTGCTCGATATAAAACGGCGGCTCGCAACCGCCAAACCGCTTACGGAAGACGAGCGGATCTGCTTCATTAAATTCATCAATAAAGTCCTGCTGGCTTTTGGCGATGCCGCCCTGCTGGCTGCCGGGAAATACCATATTTCCTACACCGTCAAAAAACAGCGGATTTCATCCATTGCCCCGATGCCCGATCGCGATTTCATTATTGCCGGCTACCTCAGTGCCATTGAAATCAAAGAATGGGGCGATTACCAGAAACTGATCGACTACGATCTCGAACATCAGCTTGAGCAGACCCTGGGCGTATTTATCCGGTTTCTTCCATGGTATCGCGCGCAATACGCCATTCGCGAATGCTCCATTCCAAAAGCCATTGCATTGAATCTGAAATGGAATAAGTGCTTCAGCATACGGCACCCGCGTGAAGAACTCTACGATGCATTGGCTGATCTGCTGCAGGATCAATCGAGCATGTCGCATGAACGCTTCTATGCCCTGCAGAGAAGGTTTTCCTGATGAAAAAAAAGAAGCTCAGCCTCTTCCTTTTCATCGATGCATTCGGCTGGGAAGTCAAACAACGCCATCCCGACTTTCTGAAGGAGCTGATGCTCGACAGCAAGCCCCTCGAAACCATTCTCGGCTATTCCTCCGCCTGCGACCCCTCCATCATTTCCGGCCTCACCCCGGCAGAACACAAACTCTGGTCGTCCTACTTTTACGATCCGGCAAACTCTCCGTTCAAGTGGACGAAGCCGCTTAACATTTTTCCGGATTTCATTTTCCGGCGCGGACGCGTCCGAAACCAACTGAGCAAATGGGTCAAAAAAAAATGTGGTTTCAATGGCTATTTTCAGCTCTACGCTGTGCCTTTCAATAAACTCCCGCTTTTTAACTACGCCGAGCAAAAGCGCATCTGGGAGCCCGGCGGACTGCCGCAGGGAAAAAGTATCTTTGATCTGCTATCTGAAAAAGGCATCCCCTACTACGCACACAACAGCGCCTATCCCGACGAGGTACGGCTCGAAAAACTCAAAAAGCACATCGGGCAACAAAATATCGATTTTGCCTACTGCTCTCTCGGAAAACTCGATGGGCTCATGCACGCCAAAGGCAATAACGCGCCCGAGATTGGAATCCTGATGCAGTGGTACGATCAACAGATTCGCGAAGTGCTCAAAACCGCCGAAAAAAATTACGACGAAGTCGCCTGGTACCTTTTCACCGACCACGGCATGCACAATGTCACCGGCTCCTACGATTTAATATCGGACATTCAGGCGCTCGAACTGAAATGGAATGTGGACTATGCCGCCTTTTACGATTCCACCATGGCCCGCTTCTGGTTCAAAAATGAAACCGCCCGAACGAAAATTTTCCAATGTCTGGAAACCCATTCCAAAGGCCGAATTCTTTCCGATGAAGAACTGAAACAACAGGGCGTTTTTTTTGAAGACGGACAGTATGGCGAGCTGATCTTCCTTATGAAATCCGGCATTCAGATTGCCCCGAGTTTTATGGGCATCAAACCCTGCGCCGGCATGCACGGGTACGATCCCGCCGATGCCGATTCAAAAGCCTCCATTTCATCCAACAACCCCATCCCCGAATCCATCACTAAAATTCAGCACATTCACCAACTGATGCTCACTGAGCTCGATTTTAAATAATTACGGATGATCCCTTATGAAAGAACTAACCCCCGATCCCAAAGAATTTCTCGAACTCGCCGAAGCCCGAATGCCGTTTGGAAAACACCAGGGCTGGCTGCTGATCGATCTTCCGGAGCCTTATGTGGTCTGGTTCAGCCAAAAGGGATTCCCCAAAGGGAAATTGGGGAAACAGCTCGAAACCGTCTACGTCATCAAAGCCAACGGCCTCGAACACCTCTTCGATCCGCTTCGCTAACAAATAAGTTCACGATCGTGAACTTATTTGTTATTCAGAAAAAGTACTCTTCTGGTTTTATTTAAACCGTCCGGCCCGTTATATTCCTCTCTCGTTTTAACAACAGAAAGGATCAACCATGGAATCACTCGAAGGAAAAAAGGCACCGGACTTCACCCTCGAAGGCAGCGACGGAAAAATGCACTCGCTTAGCGACTACCTCGGCAAAAAGGTCGTGATCTATTTCTACCCGCGCGACAACACACCGGGCTGTACCAAAGAATCGTGCGGTTTTCGCGATTTGAATTCAGAAATCAACGACCTCAATACGGTGGTGCTCGGCGTCAGCAAAGACAGCATTGCTTCACACGACAAATTTATCGCTCTGTTCAACCTTCCCTTCACCCTGCTTTCTGACCCGGAAACCAAAATGATGGCCGACTACCAGGCCTGGGGCGAAAAAGTGCTTTACGGAAAAACATCCATCGGCTGCATTCGTTCCACCGTGATCATCGATGAAAAAGGAACCATCGTGAAGCACTGGCGCAAAGTCCCTAAAGCCGAAGCTCATCCGGCCAAAGTGCTGGAAGTGCTACAGAGCCTGTAGGTTATTTGGAATCATTCCTCGCAGAAGCGCGAAGGACGCAGTGAAAAAGCTCAGCGAACTCTGCGCCTCTGCGAGGTATCGCCTTTAGAACCACCAGATGGCGCGCTTACGCGGGTTGCCGAACGAGGCAAAATCATCGCCGGACTCGCGCAATACTTCATCGAACTCCGCTTCGGTGAAATCATACCCCTCCTCATTGGCCGTGGCCACAAAGGCTGATTTCGGTTCGAGCGTGTCGTATTTTAGTCGTAGTTCCCGGCTTGCTCCACCGTCGATCAAAAGGCGTTCTGCTTCTTCTTTTGCCATGGTCTTTCTCCTTGAGTCATTTGGGGTTCATCCCCTGTTAAAAAGGGATCTCCCTAATAACACAAGGTGTGCCACTTCCTTCTGAGCTAAGAATCCCGTTGATTCACAACGAGTTCCAATCATTGGAAGAAAAACGGCGTGTTCCTGAAATTGGAAATAATTGTCAGCCAGAAACCGTCAGGCCTCCCTTCGGCCCCGTAACTCATTGGAATAGAGCAGGAAGAAGCAATACCGACAAATATTTCCGATTACTGAACCTTCAGCACAAAAAGTGCCTGGCATTTAAGACCGTAAGAACATTCGCTGCTATTTCAGCAGATCTTCCCAAACGTCTTCTTTAAAACCGGTTGTTCCTTTGTCGGTATCAATCAGGAACGGCCGCTTGATCAGGTTGCCATTGGAGGCGAGCAGTTCCAGCGCCTCATCCGTGCTCATTGTCGGGAGCTTGTCTTTCATTCCGAGAGCGCGATAGTCCTGCCCCGACGTATTGAACAATTTTTTAAGATCACCGATATAGCCCAGCATCTGCCGGAGCTCGTCCATACTTGGCGGCGTTTCGCGAATCGGAATTTCTTCAAAAGCGATGTTTTGCTCTTTCAGCCATTTGGTGCCCTTACGACAGGTACTGCATTTGGAATATGTGTAAATTTTCATAGTGGATATGGAGCGGTGTTCCGCCGTTGATGTCAATGGGATTTATAAAAAACGCCCCTCCGTTGCGGGAGAGGCGCATTTCCGCAGGGCAGGCATCTTGCCTGCCCTTTAGCTGTGTGAGCAGGCAGGGATGCCTGCTCCACAATCTTTAGAGCGACTTCATATTGCCCATGGCAGCACGCAGCTCTTCACCGATGATTTCCACTTCGTGGTAGCGGATCTCAGCGTTCACAGCAACAAGCGTTTTGTTGTCGACAGCATTGTCTTTCAGGTCGAGGCCCTTTCCGATTACGTCGGTATCGATGCCGGCCATGAAATCCTTCAGCAGCGGAACACATGCGTGGGAGAACAGGTAGCAACCGTATTCGGCAGTATCGGAAATCACCCGGTTCATTTCGAACAGCTTTTTGCGGGCAATGGTGTTTGCGATAAGCGGCGTTTCGTGAAGGGATTCGTAGTAAGCGGATTCCGGCTTAATACCGACTTCAACCATCGCTTCAAAAGCCAGCTCAACACCAGCTTTAACCATGGCGATCATCAGAATGCCGTGGTCATAGTATTCCTGTTCGGAGATTTCAACATCGCCGGCTGCAGTTTTTTCAAACGCAGTTTCGCCGGTTTCTTTACGCCAGGTCAGCAGGTTGATGTCGTCGTTCGCCCAGTCTTCCATCATGGTGCGGGAGAATTCGCCGGTGATGATGTCGTCCATGTGCTTTTCGAAAAGCGGACGCATGATCAGCTTCAGATCGTCAGCCAGGTCGAACGCTTTCAGTTTCGCCGGATTGGAGAGGCGATCCATCATGTTCGTGATTCCGCCCTGCTTCAGCCCTTCGGTGATGGTTTCCCAACCGTACTGAATCAGCTTGGAGGCATAGCCCGCGTCGATTCCCTTTTCGATCATCTTATCAAAACACAGGATGGAGCCGGCCTGCAGAAGACCGCAGAGAATGGTCTGTTCACCCATCAGGTCGGATTTCACTTCGGCAACAAAGTTGGATTCCAGAACACCGGCGTGATGTCCGCCCTGTGCAACCGCCAATGCTTTTGCAATTTCCATGCCGTCGCCGTTCGGATTGTTGGCCACGTGGCAGGCAATGAGAGTCGGAACGCCGAAGCCGCGCTTGTATTCCTCGCGCACTTCCGAGCCCGGAGATTTCGGTGCAACCATGATGACCGTCAGGTCTTCACGAATCTGCATGCCTTCTTCAACAATATTGAATCCGTGCGCGTAGCAGAATGTGGCTCCCTTCTTCATCAGCGGAATAACCGTTTCACAAACATTGGTGTGCTGCTTATCGGGCGCAAGGTTCATCACAATATCGGCGGTCGGAAGCATTTCTTCATAGGTGCCGACCTTGAATCCGTTTTCAGAAGCGTTCAGGAAAGACTGGCGCTTTTCTGTGATCGCCGCAGCGCGCAGAGTGTAGGAAACGTCGAGCCCGCTATCGCGCATATTGAGGCCCTGATTGAGGCCCTGTGCACCACAACCGACGATTACGATTTTTTTACCTTTAGCGGCTTCGATGCCGTTCGCGAATTCGGAAGCATCCATGAAACGGCAGGTGCCGATTTCTTCGAGTTTCTGCTTCATGCTGAGTGAATTAAAATAATTTTGACCCATTTGATGATCTCCTTGGTTAATTGAAAACCTGCGGAACCTACTGGAATTCGTACGTTGCGTAAATTGAATTGTTTGACACATAGTATTGCGAAATAAGCAATACAGTGCGTATAATGAAAAAGTACTTTAGCAGAGCGGTCAATGCACGCAGCACAAACAGGAGCTGAGCAACAAATGGACATCCAGGCATTGGAAACATTTATTAAAACCGCCGACGTGCTGCATTTCGGACGGGCGAGCCGGGCGTGCAATCTGAGCCCGTCGGCGTTGACGCGGACGATCCAGCGGTTGGAAGAAGAGATTGGGCACCCCTTGTTTCTGAGAGATAACCGCAGTGTTGCCCTGACCGAAGCGGGAAACCGACTGCTTCATTATGCGCGAAAATCCGTTCAGGAATGGAACGATTTTCAGCAGGAGCTTTCAGCAGAAGAATCGGTTTCCGGTTCCATTTCGCTCTATGCCTCAATTACTGCCGTCTACAGCCTGTTACCGGAACTGCTGGAAGCATACCGGTTGGCATTCCCCGAGGTGCATCTCGGTCTTCGGACGGGAGCAGCGGAGCGGGCAATCGAACAAGTGATGAGCGGGGAGATCGATTTGGCAGTGGCCGCCCTGCCCGACCGGAAACCCCAACGCCTGGAATTTATGCCGCTGGCTGAAACACCGCTGGTTTTCATTCAGCCGAAATCGCCGGGATTTCCAAAGGTTGGAAGCTTCCAGGGGCTGGAACCGCTGGTGCTTCCGCAGTCCGGAACCGCCCGGAATCGGCTCGACCAATGGTTACGGCAGGAAAATATCACGCCGGATATTGCTCTGGAGGTTTCAGGAAACGAGGCTTTGATTGCGATGGTACGCCTGGGAACGGGCATCGGTGTGGTTCCGAAACTGGCATTGGAACGCAGCCCGTTTCGGGATGAGGTTTCGATTATCCGCAAGGCGCCGAAATTGGAACCGTATGTTGTCGGACTCTGTTCGAGCAAACGCAACCTGGAACGCCCACCGGTGAAGGCGATGTGGGATTTAGCAAAAAGGCGGATTTAAAAATCCAGACCGATACTCAGCTGCACCATGGCTGTGCGGGGATAGTTGATGCCGTCGTATTCCACCGTGTCTTCAATGGAGACAGCCGCAGCCAAATCCACCGAGAGCGCCCAGGCCTGAAAACCGAGCCCGCCGGTCAGCACCCAGCCGACATCCGATTCGGCCAGGTTTTTATAGGCTCCAAGGCGCAGCAAAATGAGCGATAAATCCAGTTCGCTGCCAAAGGACAGGCGCTGCACATTGAATTCTTTCAGCAAGGTCCCGGTTTCCAGCAAATCATAATCCGTCGTCAGCGCAAACCGGCGAAAAGGAATCCACGCTCCCCCCACAGTCAACTGTGGGTCAAGCGTTACATCGGGCACCATGATTTCCACCGGGCTACCGTTCACAATCACCTGCTGGGAATATCCACTGAAGCGAGGGCTGTTCAGGTTCTGCCCCGTCAATGCAAACTGGAAATTAGGGATACGATAAAGCATGGCGGCATCGATTCCGAATGCGGCGCTTGCATGTGAAGAATCCAGCGAGTCCTGCAGAATATTTTCATTATCATCGTTGAACGCCCACACCTGCGTACCGAATACCTGCCCAAAAATCGCCTTTGCAGTTAGCCCCACCGAAAAATTATCGCTGAAGGCATACCCATAACTGATCGGAATTTCCACAGCAATAAAGCCGCGTCCGGTTATTGAGGTGTTATTTTGTCTCAGATAATTATTCACGCCGCCCGATGCTTCAATGGTTTGCTTGAGCGTATCGACAGTCCCCGCCACCTCGCCCGGCTTAATTTTTCCTTCCGCGACCAGCTGCTGAAGTTTGGCATCAATATAGTCGACGGCATCGCTGGCAGCCACAGAGGATAATGCGGAGGTGAGCGCGGCCTGCTGATCCGGTGTTAGAATAGAACGGATGTATGTTCCGCCCCCCGGGAACCCCTCGGCCAATCCGGCTTGCTGTAGTTCATCCGCAATTTCGTTTACTGCTAAATCCAGCCCCAGATTAACCAAATCGAGATTATTAATCCATCCGCCCACTTGGCCATATGCACGAAATCCTGTGCCGAAGTGCCCGATTTGCATCGTGGTCCCCACGCTGGATCCCACAACGATGGTATCGGTATCATTCAAATTCCCTAACGCACCGGCCACTCTGATCAGGCTGCGTACGTTATCGACATTACGCAATGTTCCACGCTCGAATTTTCTAAAATTTATCCCACCAAGCGCTTCCAGATATGAGCCGAGATCCCCCGTGAATGTGGCCTCGGATCCGACGTTCATAAAATTCCAACCAAAGTCCTGCTCGCTGAGCAGTTGGTTATCCACCCGATTATTGCTGTTGGAACGGTTCATGAACCCCAACGCAGCCGGATTAATGTATACGGCGTCTGCACCAATGACTGCCGCCGAATCCGCTCCGCCCATTGCACCGCCGCGCGTCGTCGCGATTGCCAGATCATCAATCGCCGCGAGGCAGGAAACGGATGCATACAGCATCAGTGTGAATAATAGAGGTTTATATGAAACCGCCGAAAAGTTGTTCATCAGAAAAGCTCCGTGTCAGACAGCCGGAAAATATCGGTTTATTTCCGGTTTTAACAGTCAAAAAAATACCCGCCCGTCTCGCGACGGTCGGGTACATCGCGCCCGGACCGCCGGGCGCTAGGAGGAGAGATTGTTATTAACCCACAGCTTCCTTGCCTTTTTCACCAGTACGGATCCGAATGCATTCAGGAAGGTCGAGGATGAAAATTTTTCCATCTCCGATGTTACCGGTACGCGCCCCCTTGATGATCGCGTCGGTTGTGGAGCTGACATATTCGTCGTTCACGGCGATTTCAATGCGAACCTTTTTAAGAAGATTCACTTCAATATCCGCGCCGCGGTAGGTTTCATGATAGCCCTTCTGCTGTCCGCATCCCATCGCATTGGTGACGGACATTTTGTAGACTTCAGCATCGTATAGAGACTGCTTCACCTCATTGAGTGCTTCGGGCTGAATGTATGCAATAATCAGTTTCATTTTATAAACTCCTTCGTCATTAAGTTTTAGGTTTTAAGTGGTTAGGTTTTAAGCCGCTTTTATTCTCATCGTACTCAACACTTAAAACCTAATTCCTAAACTCTGTTACACATTCGTGAAGAACTGGAAGCCATGATACGCTTCCATACCGTGTTCGCCAAGGTCGAGGCCCTTGAGCTCTTCTTCTTTGCTCACGCGGATACCGACGGTGAACTTCAGGATCAGGAAGATGACCAGGGCAATCGGGAAACAAACTGCGCCATAGGCCAGAACTCCGATTAGCTGCGTCATAAAACTGAATTCCGCACTGAAGATGCCCACAAAGAGCGTTCCGAGAATACCGCAAACCAGGTGAACCGTGGTGGCACCAACCGGGTCATCGAGCTTTGCACGATCGAACAGCATAACAGACACCACTGCAACCGCCCCACAGACCAAACCGATAATGATTGCGGCCGAAACCGAAACCACATCTGCTCCGGCGGTAATTCCCACCAGACCGGCGAGACAGCCGTTGAGCACCATCGTCAAATCGGGCTGTTTCTGAATGATCCAGGAAGCGGCCATGGAACCGATGATTCCGGCGGCAGCAGCCAGACAGGTGGTAACCAGAACGAAAGAAACGGCACCCGGATCCGCTGACAGTACAGAACCGCCATTGAAACCGAACCAACCCAACCACAGCAGAAACGCGCCGATGGTGAGCAGCGGCATATTGTGCCCCATGATACCTTTTACTTTTCCGTTTACATATTTTCCAAGGCGCGGACCAATTACAATGATGCCGGCCAATGCGCCCCATCCACCCACAGAATGAACAAGTGTGGATCCCGCAAAATCGTGGAAATTCATTTCAGCCAACCAGCCGCCGCCCCATACCCAGGAACCAACCCACGGATAAACAAGTGCAACGTATATCGTGCAGAAAATCAGGAACGGGCCGAGTTTTACACGTTCAGCAACGGCACCGGAAACGATCGTTGCTGCCGTTGCGGCAAACATGCCCTGGAACAGAAAGTCGGTCCAATAGGTATACGCCCCGTCAGCATAGTCGATCAGCCCCGCCGCGCCTTCCGGCGAAGCAATTCCGAATCCGGCAAAACCAAAGAATCCGGCAGAACCTTCTCCAAAGCCTGGATACATCAGGTTAAAGCCAATAAGCGTGTAGGTCAGCAGACCAATCGCAACAATCGCCGTGTTTTTAAATAGAATATTAACCGTGTTTTTCGCGCGGGTCAGCCCGGTTTCAACCATGGCAAAACCCAAATGCATGATGAATACGAGGAAAATGGAAACCATCATCCAGACATTGTTCACCGTAAACAGGACCGAATCAGCCGCCGCCAACGCATCGACTGCAGTAACTTCGGCGGCAACATCCTCCGCCAAACTGGCCATCGGCAGAGCGACAGCACAAAGCGCGATCAAGAGCATCGCGATTTTTTTCATTTTTTGCATTTTTCCATCCTCCAGGAATTTAATCATTTTCAAACGACCGAATAGCGATCGAACAGGAGGCTATAGTGCACAAGGTGTGCCACCGAACAAACCATCGCACAAACCGCTTACTACAAGACACTAATGAAATTGCCCGCAAAAACAGCACAACACAATTAACGACAGTTCTGTCCCGAATAGAAGAGGGTTTACAAATTTGTAATCAAAACAAACTGCTTCAGAGATTGGAATGAAGCAAAAGTTCGAAGAGGTCAACTAGTGTGTTGAGCCGTAAATAGATTTACATTACAAAAAGTTATGGTATGATGGTTTGCATGGGTAGACCAATTCTTCAAATAGAAATCAAT
>JARNMJ010000052.1 GCA_029432795.1 Pontiellaceae bacterium B12219 | reverse complement strand
CTATGGATTTAAGAATTTCGAAAATTACAGGTTGAGAGTCATCGTCCTGTGTGGTTAAAGAAAACCGCCCTCGCCCCCGTATTTGGTGGAGAGCCTAAAAACTCCATTTTGCGCGAATGGGTGCTGAAATTCGTGCACTGTGCACAACCTTTTTCCTTCACCGATTATTTGTTACTTTTCTGAGATGAAATGTCACAACTATGATAAAACCTAATAAAACACGGTATTTTATGCGGTGGAGGTTGTGCACTACCATCCGCAAAAAAAGTAACATATTATCCAGAAGATAATATGTTACTGGCAGATGTCCCAGGTTTTCGAAGTGCTTTTTAGCCTTGTTTTACGCGGTTTTCGGGCTATTTCGGGCTATTTCGCTTTCTTTCGTCTTAGTCACAACTTATCGGCTAAGGCACAGAGCTGAAATTAAATGGTGGGCGAGGCGGGACTCGAACCCGCACGCTTGTGGGCACGAGAACCTAAATCTCGCGTGTATACCAATTTCACCACTCGCCCATTGAAAATCGCGGCAGAATGTAGTGGGTGAAGGGGGGGAGCTCAAGTTCAAAACGTGTAAGTTTTCCAGATGTCCTGCAGCAGTCGGATCGCAGCGGCGGGATCGGAGGATTGATTGACCGCGCTTATGACGCAATAGTTCTGTGCACCGGCGCGGATCAGTTCCGGCAGCCGTTCGGCGGTGATGCCGCCGATTGCGACGGAGGGGATTGGTACAGCTTTCGCAATTCGTCCGGTTTCTTCCGGTCCGAGTGCCGGGCCGGCATCGGTTTTGGTTTGGGTGGCATAGACGGGGCCAATGCCGATGTAGTCGGGTTTTTCGTCCTGGGCCTGAAGCGCCTGTTCCATGCTGTGGGTGGAGAGCCCGAACAGTTTGCCGGGGGTGTTCCAGTTTTGCCGGGCTTCGGAAACAGATTGATCGGTCTGCCCGAGATGTACGCCGTCGGCATCGGCGTCGATGGCGATGGATAGATCGTCATTCATGATGAACAGGGTATCGGAACCGGCGGTAATCTTCCGGATGGTTTTCGCCATTTCCAGAATCTGGTTTTGTTCCGCGTTTTTAATACGCAGTTGCAGATAACGGATGCCTTCGTTAACGGCAGCTTCTGCCGCTTTTTTGTAGCCGGCTACCGGATCAGTCAGGATGAGGTAGAGTCCAAAAAGTTCATTCATGGGTGTATAATAGAGCGTAGAGCGTGGATGGCGAGCATTTCGAGAGTTAGGAATTTGGAGGAATTCTACTTGATGAATGCAATATTTTAAATAGTCTTTGTAAATGTGTATAATTTAAAATTATACAAAATATAACCAGGGGGATAGTTATGAAGTTGTTTCTGATGATGTGTTTGGTGGTGGCGGGGACGGTGTATGGTGAAAATCATACCTTTACGCTTAAGGATGGTCGAACGCTTGATGCTGAAATTGTGGCTTTCGAAGGTGGGAAAGTGACGCTTAAACGCCCCGATGGAAAACGAATTCCGGTTGCTTCGGATGTGTTTGTCGATGCGGATATTGCGTACATCAATGAGTGGGCCATGTTCGAAGGTGTCCGGTCTTCCTCAAAATTTAAAATGTCGTTTGATCGCCGGACTATCAGCAGCTGGGACTATGAGCGGTTGGGGACGATTCATTATTCGGGAGGTTCTTTTGAAGAAAATCAGGTGGTTGGGAAAACCGATTTTGATGAGCAGGCCTTTGAAATTGAGCTGAATAATCGCAATAAATATGCTCTGAGTGATTTGATCTTGGAATATAACATTTATTACGAACAGGAGATCAACACAGTGGATGATGAGCCCGGTAAATATGTACTCTATGACAGTATGAAGTTAGGGAGTATCGGGGGGCAGTCAAAACAGGATATATTGACCAAATCGGTAATCGTTTATAAAGATGAATCGAATTCAGAATTTATAAACTCACGGGTATTGAAAGGGGATGTTCTCGGTATTGTCTGCCGTATATGCACTGTGCAGAAGGGGAAAAAAGTCGTACTTCGGCAGGAATCTCTTCCGAAAAGCCTTGTGAATACTGCGGTCTGGACCGAGGTCAGTAAGATGGTGCGGTTGCCGGAGGGCAGTCAGGACAGGTAGTAATCTGAATTCCATTTAAAATGCGTTCCACATCGGCAATGCTTTCTGTCTGCATCAATTGGGCGCGGAGCTCGGCGGCTCCGTAAAAACCTTTGGAATAGATCGAGTAGTAGCGGCGCAGGATGTGGAAGTTTTTGGTATCGCCCCAAACGCGGTCAAACAGCTCGGTATGCTTCCAAAGCATTTCGAGTTTTTCTTCGGGCGTGCGTTCCCGCTGTTCTTCCATAAAGAGCCACGGATTGTCGAAAATTCCGCGACCGATCATGGCCCCGTCCAGTCCGAATTCCGCGCATTTGGCGCGGGCTTCTTCCAGGGATTGAATGTCGCCGTTTCCAATGACGGGGAGATCGAGCCCGAGCTGATCGCGAAGTCGTGCGGCTTTCGCGATTTCGCTCCAGTCGGCGAGTCCCTGCGACATCTGTTTCTGCGTTCGTCCGTGAATAGTCAGCGCGGCCGGTTCGGTTTCCAGCACGTGCCCGATCCATTCTTCCGTGTTGACTGACTTCAGGCCGATGCGCGTTTTTACAGAAACGGGAAGCGTGGTGGCTTCTTTTGCGGCCAGAATAATTTCTTTGGCGAGGGAGGGGTTGCCAATCAGTCCCGAGCAGCATCCTCGTGCCACCACCTTGGGAACCGGGCAGCCCATATTGATGTCGATCCCGTCGAATTCCATTTCTTCGGTGATCTCTTTAACGACCTGCTGATAATTCTCCGGCGTATTTCCCCAGATTTGCGCCACAATTTTGACGTTTTTTTCTTTCAGCAGCTTGCGTTCTTCGTCGGTAACCTGCAGGCGATGAATGACGCGTTTGCGGGCTTTTTTATGAACGAGCCCATCTGTTGAAACAAATTCGGTCATCACCACATGCAATGCGCCCGGGTCGGCCGCATTGAGCAGCAGTTCGCGCAGCACGGTATCGGTCACATCTTCCATCGGTGCCAAGGCAATGATGGGGCGGTCAATTGTATTCCAGAAGTTCATAGGAAATTTGAAACTTGAAGCCTGAGGGAATTATTTTCCCGTTTCGGGTTTCAAGTTTCCGGATTCAGGCAAGCGCGGGTTCTTTGGCGCCGGAGATTTCAATTTCAAATCCGGCATCTTCAATCATGCGTTTATCGGTTTCATAGTCCTGCCCGCCGGTGGTCAGATAGCCCGCGGTGAACATGGAGTTGGCCGGATAAAGCGCGAGGGGCTGCAATGATCGGAGGGTGGTTTCGCGTCCGCCGGCAATGCGGACTTCCGTGTGGGGAATCACGAAGCGAACCATGGCCAGTGCCCGCAGGCAGTCGTTCGGGGTGAGCGGATTCGGTTTTCCATGAAACTCGGTTCCGGGTCTTGGATCCAGAAAGTTGACGGGAACGGAATCGACATCAAGGTCAGCCAGCGCAACAGCAAGTTCCACGCGGTCCAGCATACTTTCGCCCATGCCGAACAGTCCGCCGCAGCAGAGGTCAAGCCCGACTTTTTTGACGATCTTGGCTGTGTTGACGCGGTCGGAAAATTCGTGGGAGGTGACGACTTCTGAAAAATAATTTTCGGAGGTTTCCAGATTATGGTTGAACCGGTCGACGCCGGAGGTTTTGAGTTTGATGGCTTTTTCTTCGGTCAGGAAACCGAGTGAAGAGCAGATTTCAAGATCCGGATATTTCTGTTTAATCTGAATGGCGGCTTCGCAGATGGTTTCCACTTCGCGGGGATTGGGGGCGCGGGTGCTGGACACGACGCAATAGCGTTTGGCATTCCGGTCGGCGGCGGCCTGAGCCCCTTCAACGATACTTTCCACGGTTTGGAAGTCGTAGCGCTCGACATCGTTGATGGCAGAGGTGGACTGGGAGCAAAAAGCGCAGTCTTCCGGGCATTTTCCACTTTTCACATTGCGAAGCAAATGCAGGGAAACGGTGTTGCCGAAATATTTTTTACGGATGCGGTATGCGGCCTGCAGCACGTCCAGCAGTTCGTCGTCCGACGACTCCAGTACGGCCACGGCTTCGGTTTCTGTAATTTTTCCGCCTTCAAGAATGCGGTCTGCAATTGCTTTCCAGTCCATGGGATTCCTCCAAAGTGATTAACGGGGGCGGATACTACCACGCGAATTCGCGTTGTAAACTGATCAAACCGCAAAAGATGATAAACAAAGTCGTGAATACGTTTGACTCAGTAGCCCGAGAGAGTAGATTGCTCGTCATTGCTAGGGGTGCCCGATTCTAAGAGGAGGCGGGCTGAGATTAACCCTTCGAACCTGTTCGGATAATGCCGGCGTAGGGAAGCGTAATTTTTCTTCCCCGTTTCTTTTCAGGTTCAAAGCACTTTGAAACAGAGAAATGATGTAATTCGTGATGCGTAACTTTCGAAAATTACGATTTCCGGATTGCAAACCGACTGAAAGGAAGAAAAACCATGATTCAGGAAAAGCACAAATACAACGATTACGGCACTGATTATCCCAATTCCCGCAAGGTCTATGTGAGCGGAAGCCGCCCCGATCTCAAGGTTCCGATGCGCGAGATCAAACTTTCTGATACCAAAAAATCAGATGGTTCCATCGAGGAAAATCCGGCGATCATGGTCTATGACACCAGCGGCCCGATGACCGATCCAAACTTTACGCTCGACCTCGAAAAAGGACTTCCGAAGCTGCGGGAAAACTGGATTGTTGAGCGCGGTGATACCGAGGTGGTGGATGCGCGCGGCTATCAGCCCGGTGATGATGGACAGGGCGGCGACGAAAATCGGGTGCCGTTCCAGTCCTTGGAAAAAAAGGCCCGCCGCGCGAAGGAAGGTGCCAATGTTTCGCAGATGCATTATGCCCGCAAGGGGATCATTACGCCGGAAATGGAATTCATTGCCATTCGTGAAAATCTGGGTCGGCAGGAAGCATTCAAAGCCGTCTATATGAAATCCGAATACGATTCCGGTTTGCTGAAACAGGCTCAGACAGCCGGCATGCGTTCGCCGAATCATCAGCATCCGGGGCAGTCCTGGGGCGCAAATATTCCGGAGCACATTACCCCTGAGTTTGTGCGTAAAGAAGTGGCGGAAGGACGGGCGATTATTCCGGCGAATATCAACCATCCGGAAGCGGAACCGATGATTATCGGCCGGAACTTCCTCGTGAAAATCAACGGAAATATCGGTAACTCGGCGGTTTCGTCGAGCATTGGCGAAGAGGTTGAGAAGGTGCAGTGGGCCACGCTCTGGGGTGCGGACACGATTATGGACCTTTCCACCGGTGAAAATATTCACGACACCCGCGAGTGGAATCTGCGCAACTGTCCGGTGCCTGTGGGAACCGTTCCGATTTATCAGGCCTTGCAGAAAGTGGGCGATAAACCGGAAGATCTGACCTGGGAACTTTTCCGCGATACGCTGATCGAGCAGGCCGAGCAGGGCGTCGATTATTTCACGATTCATGCCGGTGTTCGTCTGCGTTATGTGCCGATGACGGCTCAGCGCGTCTGCGGCATTGTGAGCCGAGGCGGATCGATTATGGCGAAGTGGTGCGTGACACATCATAAGGAAAGCTTCCTCTACACGAATTTTGAGGAAATCTGCGAAATTTGCAAAAAATACGATGTATCGCTTTCGTTGGGCGATGGCATGCGTCCGGGTGCGATTGCGGACGCTAACGACGAAGCGCAGCTCGGCGAGCTGGAAACGCTGGGCGAGCTGACCAAGATTGCCTGGAAGCACGATGTGCAGGTGATGATTGAAGGGCCCGGTCATGTTCCGTTGCACGGCGTGAAAGAAAATATGGATTGGGAACTCGATGCCTGTCATGAAGCGCCGTTTTATACACTCGGCCCGCTGACCACCGATATTGCTCCCGGTTATGACCATATTACGAGCGGCATCGGCGCTGCCAACATCGGTTGGTACGGCTGTGCGATGCTTTGTTATGTGACGCCGAAAGAGCATCTCGGCCTGCCGAACAAGGAAGATGTGAAAGCCGGCGTGATCACCTATAAAATTGCGGCGCATGCGGCGGATTTGGCGAAAGGTTTTCCGGGTGCTCAGATTCGCGATAACGCCTTGAGCAAAGCGCGTTTCGAATTCCGGTGGGAAGATCAGTTTAATCTGGCGCTCGATCCGGTGACGGCCCGCTCGTTCCACGATGCCACGCTGCCGACTGAAGATGCAAAAACGGCGCACTTCTGCAGCATGTGCGGTCCGAAGTTCTGCTCGATGCGGATTTCGGAAGATGTCCGTCAGTATGCGGCTGAGCAGGGCTTGTCGGAAGAGGAGGCCATTGAAGAAGGCATGAAGGAAAAGTCGCGTGAGTTTGTAGAGAAGAAGGCCGATATCTACAATTAGCTTTGGTCGTATGTTCTGCGATTGCAGGACGTGATCTGGACAGTACTGACCTCGTCGGTGCTGTCCTTTTTTCTTTTAAAGCGTGCTGAATTCCGCGCCTGGAAGATGACAGGTTTTGAGGAGGGCAAGCTTATGGTGTAACCCTGCAACTTTGACGGCATGTTTGGCCGGGTATCCAAAATAAACTTCCGCAAACAGGCCGGGAATTAATCCGAGACTGGCTGCCGTGACAGCGCTGAACCGGGCGTTTGTAATGCCGGGTAAATAGCTCCGTGTTACCGAATTGAGCGGGGTGAGACGCGCAGAAACTGAATGCGAAAACCTTTCCGGTTCACCGCTTGTTTCTGCTCCCGGGCCGGTTCGGAGGATTAGGGGAATGTTGAAATTTATTCCTGATTTGACTGAATTACGATGGCGTTGATCAGTGGATTGTTTGCTGATGCCGAGAACGAAATGCTGAGCATGCCGTCGCTGACCGCAACGGGAAAGGTTCGGTTGTACGCGACCCATTTCCCCGGCGCAGTTGCGAAGAGGTCCAGATTCTGGATAACCGGAATCCCTTCAATCGAAACGCTGAAAATCCGTTTGTTTGCTGCGGTCCAGTAGGTTTCGGCAAACTGCAGCATAACGGTGTAGTTTCCGTTGGTGACGGGGATGTTGTAGCCGGCAAAACCGGACTTTGAGCGCGCCGTGTTGTAAAGAGGGTCGTCGTCGGTGTTGGCAACAGCGTTGCCGGAGAATGCGTCCACGCCTCCTCCGGAAAACAGGGTGTCCGCTTCGTAGATTATTCCGCTTGTTGAGCTGAAGGTTCCACCTCCGCAGTTTATGGCTCTGACCAGATTTGATGGCGGGGAGTTTGTGGCTGGAGAAATTGCAATGCGATAGAATGCAGATGGCGTTCCGATGTTTGGAAGCAGGCGTAAGGTGGCGATTTCTGTTTCGGTAGATTCGCTTTGCGTCCCGACGAATTCGAATGCATTTGAATCCATAAGCCAGCTGTTTTCTATCAGATTGGTGTTTTGGAGAGCGGTAAAGCTGGTATTGCGCGCAATGTAATCCAAACCGGGCGTCCCGGTTCCTCCGCTCCATTGGCGATAGGTCAGTTCTGATTTGCTGGTAGAGGTCAGATTTATCCAATCACTGGAATTTCCATAGTCGCGTGCGAGGTAGCGAACGATGCGCCGCAGAATCTCTTTATTATCTTCTTCGTTGATGTCGGAGCCGGGACCGTTATTCCATACCGGCTGGCGGTCGAAGATGGCAATCACATGTCCTTTTCCAACAGCCGTGTGACCCATGACGGCCCATTCCGGGTTGCTGATGGTTACATTGCGCGCATCAATGGAAAGATCGCTCCCGGAAATCCGGTGGGCATTGTTGAGAGGAATCAGGGCTTCTGCGTTGCCGGCGGGATCAATTGCAACGGGCGAAACGCCCTCGCCTTCGAATACGGGCTGGTCCCAGACAATGGGATTGGGGGAGTGAGCGGGGGAGGTGTAGGCCCGAATACCGCCGCCCTGATCCACGGTTACCTGCATTCCGTATCGGGAAAGAATGTTGTTTACGGCAGACTGTCCGGTCGGATTCCGGATGCCGACCACATTGTATTTTCCTCCTGCGGCGGAATCGCTGTACATCAGGATTCCTCCCCCGGATAAAATCCATTCATGCAGAGCGTTCTTTTCGTTTTCACTCCATATTTTCTGATGAAGTCCGAAGATGATTACATCGAATGCGTTCAGGAAAGACGCGTCGAGGGAGGTCGTTTGGTCGTAGTGCTGGCTGATGGTGTAGCCCTGATCTTCGACCATGTTTTTGAACTGGGAGCATCCCGTATTGCCGGAATCGCTCAGCAGCATTTGGTCGTATGCGGGGGCGGTGCCGGATGGCATGGTGCCGTTTTCGCTGATGTCGCCGTGAATGTAGGCGACTGACTTGCCGGATGTACGGCCAACCAGTACGCACAGGATCAGGATGGGAGTCAGCGTCCGCCGGATTTTCATGAAGATGAGTGTATAGATAATCTTTTGAAAATGCAATGCGGGGCGGTGTGAGGTTTGGCATGGGGTGGAATATGCCGTGAATCGCAGATTGCATTCCTGGGTAAAAATCCAATAGGTTACCCGCTGATTTTTAACGAAAAGGAGTGTTTGTACCATGATTAAAGCAGGAAGCACCTATGTTGTAATGGGAATCCTTAATACCGATTCCATTGCGTACGCCTCGGGCAAAATGATTGAAGCCATGGGCGGAAAAGTGATCTGGACCGCTCAGAATGAACGCATGAAAAAGATTTTCTTCGATCGGGGCTGCAAAGACCTCAGCCAGGAAGAAAAAGATGCGATGGATTTCAAATATTGCGATGTGACCATTGATTCGGAAGTTGAAGCGCTCTTTAACGAAGTCGGTGAAATTGACGGTGTGTTGCATTCGATTGCCTATGCCAATCCGAAAACCTGTCTGGGCTCTGAAGAAATTTATACCGAAGCAACGGACGATGTTCTGCTGGGTTTCCACATCAGTGCCGCATCGCTGGCCACGGTGGCTCATTTTGCTGCGCCGAAAATGAAAGAGGGCGGATCGATTGTGACCGTATCTTTTGAGGGATCGCGCCCGTTCCCGTTTTACAATTGGATGGGCGTGAATAAGGCCGCTCTTGAAGCATTGGTTAAAGCGCTGGCGCGTAATATGGGTAAGGATTATATCCGTGTGAATGCTGTTTCCGCCGGTCCGCTGACGACCAAAGCCGCCTCTTCGATTCCGTATTTCGAAAATCTTGCAAAAACCTGGGATCAGATCAGTCCGCTTCCGTGGGATACCGTAGAGGATAAGCAGGAGGTGGCCAATGCAGTCGTTTTCCTGTTGGGTCAATATTCCAAGAAAATCACAGGCCAGACGCTGTTTGTTGATGGCGGCGCCAACTTCATCGGCGGTGTGCTGATGGATTATGAAAAACCTGCAAAATAAATTTTGCATGATGCGTGAAAACGTGAGGCGTGATTGGGTTCACGGCTCACGTTTCACTTGTCAGGAGTAGAAGCTATGGGATTGAGTATCGGAATTGTCGGACTTCCAAACGTTGGAAAATCAACCATTTTTAATGCGCTGACGCGTGAACAGAATGCGGAGAGTGCGAACTATCCGTTCTGTACCATTGAGCCGAACAAGGCGGTGGTTCCGGTTCCGGATGCGCGGCTGCAGGTGCTGGCGGATATTGGTAAGTCGGCAAAAATTTTGCCGGCCACAGTGGATTTTGTGGACATTGCCGGGTTGGTTAAAGGGGCGAGCCAGGGCGAGGGGTTGGGAAATAAATTTCTGACAAATATCCGCGAGACGGATGCCATTCTTCAGGTGGTTCGGTGTTTTGATGATCAAAACGTGGTGCATGTGGATGGTTCAATTGATCCGGTTCGTGATATCGAAATTATTGAGGCGGAGCTGATTATTGCGGATTTCCAGATGATGGAAAATCGACTGGGCCGGGTAACAAAAGCGGCTCGTGGCGACAAGGCCATTGCGGCAACGCTGCCGACGTTTGAGGCACTGGTTAAGCATCTGGGTGAAGGCAGGATGGCCTATACTTTTGAAGGTAGAAATACGGATGCCGGTAAAATTATTTTTAAGGAATCGCAGTTTCTGACGGATAAAAAAGTAATCTATTGCTGCAACGTGGATGAGGAAGGATTGCTTGAGGACAATGATTACGTCAAAGCCGTGCAGGCTTATGCGGAAAATCATGGTGCTGAAGTGGTGAAAATCTGCGCGAAAATGGAAGAGGATCTGAATGGAATGTCGGATGAGGAGCGCGTTGAATTCCTGAAAGAATACGGCGTGAATGAAAGTGGACTGGATCAGATTATTCACACGGGATATCGGACGCTCGGGTTAATCAGCTATTTGACACAGGGGCCGAAAGAAACGCGGGCATGGACCATACATGTCGGCGATACCGCTCCGAAGGCTGCCGGGGTTATTCATTCCGATTTTGAACGCGGGTTTATCCGGGCACAGGTGATTGCATATGATGATTTTGTGGAGCACGGAGGGGAAGCGGCCTGCCGCGAGAAGGGGCTGCTTCGAACGGAAGGAAAGGAATACGTGGTGAAGGATGGCGATGTTATTGAATTCCTCTTCAATGTCTGAGCCCGGCTGACTGAGTTTGAAATCCGCATGTTTACCGTGCGGATTTTTTTTGCACAAAAAAAAGCGGCACAAGGAAAAAGAGGAGGAAAACCTTGTGCCGCTAAAACAAAAACCCCACCGGAGTTTATGTTTTGAAGAAGTTGAATATGAGGGTTTAGACCGCTCCGAAAAAAAACATTCAAAAATAAATGAGATTTTTTTGAGGTGCCGGCGTGAGCAAAAAAAACAGCGCAAGGAAAAGAGGAGGGAAACCTTGCGCTGAAAAACGGGAACCCAACAAGATTACCCATTTTAAATGGATTCGGTCATTTTTGACCCTATAGTTTGTTCCGGAGAACGAGGCGAATTAAGCATGTTTGGTTTAGTTTGGCTAGCGTTATATTATGTTTCTGCGCGATTTTATCGGGCTCAAAATTCGTTAAATTTTGATAGGCAGTGATATAGGCGTTTAGGTACTACGCATTTTATTTGGCAATTGGGTGCAGGTTATTCAGAAAATAACCGTTTTTCGCGATATGCGTTCGATTTGCCGGCCCCCCTTTCCGAATTGGAAATGCGTATGAAAAGTTTGTTAGTTTCAAGGGGGTTGGGTAAGCTTCCCGACCGTTATTGATGAAAGGATATTATTTATGAAAAAGTTGATCGTCAGTCTATTCAGTGCCGCTTTAATGATGAGCGGAGTCGCACATGCCGCAGATGAAATTGCATTCGTGGATCTGCAGGAAGTTTTTAAACAGTTCTATAAAACACAGCTCGCGCAGGACCAGATTCGTCAGCAGGCGGACGATATTAAAATGGAACGCGAAGAGATTGAGGATGAGGTCAAAATCATGAAGGAGGAAATTGAAGTCCTTCGTGCGGATTCCCGGGATGAAACGCTGAGTGAAGAGGTGAGGGATAATAAACGCGATCTGCTTGAGGAAAAGCTGGTTGACCTCCAGAAAAAAGAACAGGACATGAACGAATTTGAAAAACTCCGTATGCAGCAAATGGAGCAGCAGAATACGCGCATGACCAAAAAACTTTTTGATGAAATTCATGAGGTTGTCATTCAGCACGCCAAGGCAAAAGGCTATTCCGCTGTGGTCGACCGTTCTGCGCAGAGCCGCATCGGCACAGATATGATTTTGTATACCAGCCCGAAGGTGGACATCACCGCCGATGTGCTTGCGCGTCTGAATGAAGGCCGTGAGTCGACCAAGGCAGCGGAACAGATATTCAGTGTTGAAGAAAAGGTGGAGGACTAATTGATGAAGCTTTCTGAACTTGTCGGACATATAGGTGGGGAATTGGAAGGACGAGGCGATCTGGAAATTTCCGGGGTTGCCGGACTGAAAGAGGCAGGGCCCGGAGAGATCAGTTTTCTTGCGAACCCGAAATATGCCGCGCAAGTTGCCAAGACCGGTGCGTCAGCGGTAATTGTTCCGGCCGATTGGGACCGCCCGGTCAAGTGCGCGCTGATCCGGTCAGATAATTCGGATCAGGCATTTGCCGCCGCGGCTGAACTTTTTTATGAGCCGGTGCCGAAACCGGCTGCCGGAATCCATCCGTCCGCATTCGTGGCTGAATCCGCTAAACTCGGTGAAGGGGTGTTCATTGGGCCGAATGTTGTCATTGAAGAGGGCGTCACGGTTGGTTCAAATACGACGATTCAGGCAAATTGTGTGATCGGGTATAAAAGTGTAATCGGAAACGACTGCTTGTTGTATCCGCTCGTATCGCTCCGGGAATTTTCAGAGATTGGAAATCGCGTCATTATTCATAACGGCACCGTGATCGGTTCCGATGGATTCGGTTATGCCGTTCAGGTGGACGGATCCCGTACAAAAATTCCACAGATCGGAAAAGTGGTCATCGAAGATGATGTGGAAATCGGTGCAAATGTGGCCATCGACCGTGCGCGTTTTGGTAAAACCCGGGTCGGAAAAGGGACTAAAATCGATAACCTGGTTCAGATTGCCCACAACGTGGTGATTGGCGAACATTCGGTGATGTGCGGTCAGGCCGGCGTTTCCGGAAGTACAACCATTGGTTCACGGGTCATCATGGCGGGACAGGCCGGATTGGCAGGTCATCTTGAGATTGGCGATGGTGCAATCGTCGGAGCTCAGGCGGGGGTCATGAAAGATGTGCGAGCGAAAGATTTTGTGCTCGGTTCCCCGGCAATGAGTCATCTGATGACCAAAAAACTGATTGCAAATATGATTACGCTTCCAAAGCTTAAAGAAAAGGTGAAGCGGCTCGAGGAACGGCTTAATAAATAAACGGGAATAGACCGACTTTATTTAAAACGCCATATGCCATAAATGTATTTTAGGGCAAAATTTAATTACAAATATGTCGAATATTTGGTGTGCTTTTTCCGGGGCGTAAAATTGTAATCCGTTTGTATTCTGTAGGATAAGAGTATTGAATTTGATTGGTATATTACCTGCTCATTGCAACTGAGTTTTATCTGGCCGTACTCAAGTATGTCAGACCGGTGTTTTCTGAGATAGGAAGGCTGGAATTATTGTAAGTGCAGGGTGCATTGCCGCCGGGCTCCGGGGGCATTAATTATTAAGGAGATACTATGAAGAATACCATCGAAGGATTCGGCGAACTCGTATTTGGCCTTCCGGTCATGGAAGACCGTCTGTCGGCTCCGACTTTCGCCTCGTTGAAAAATACCATTGAAACCGGTTCCAAGCTGGATCCAGGCATTGCAGACGAAGTTGCTGAAGCGATGATGAAGTGGGCCATGGAAAAAGGCGCAACGCACTACACGCATTGGTTCCAGCCGCTCACCGGTTCCACCGCGGAAAAACACGACTCTTTCATATTTCCAGATTTCAAAGGCGGCGTAATTACCGGATTTGGCGGCGAAGAACTCGTTCAAGGTGAGCCCGATGCGTCGTCCTTCCCATCCGGCGGTCTGCGTGCCACGTTTGAAGCCCGTGGATATACCGGCTGGGATCCGAGCAGCCCGGCATTCATCAAGTATGATTCTGTTGGCGCAGCCACCCTCTGCGTTCCGACGGTATTCTGTGGTTATAATGGCGAAGCGCTCGACAAAAAAACGCCTTTGCTCCGTTCTATGAATGTACTTTCCGAACAAACAGTTCGTCTCGGAAAACTCTTTGGAATTGATTGCGGAGACAAGATGGCGCAAGCCACGCTGGGCGCTGAGCAGGAATATTTCCTGATCGATCTCGACCTCGTTGCTGAACGTCCGGACATTCTGCGCACCGGCCGTACCTTATTCGGTAAAGGGGCGACCAAACACCAACAGCTCGACGACCACTATTTCGGGGCCATCAAACCTCGCGTCGCCGCCTTCATGGCGGAACTCGATGCCGTGCTCTGGCAATATGGAGTTCCTGCAAAAACCCGTCATAACGAAGTCTGCCCGGGACAGTTCGAAATTGCACCGGTTTTTGAAACACTCAACATTGCGGTTGATCACAACATGATCACCATGGAAGTTCTGAACGTAACTGCTGAAAAGCACGGCTTTGCCTGCCTGCTGCACGAAAAACCTTTTGCAGGCGTTAACGGTTCCGGGAAGCACAACAACTGGGCTCTCGCCGGACCGGATGGAAAGAACTGGCTGAAACCGGGTGATAACCCGCACGAAAATGCGAAGTTCATGACCATCGTTGTTGCGCTGATGAAAGCCGTCGACACCCATGCGGATCTGCTTCGTGCTTCTGTAGCCACGGCTGGTAATGACCATCGCCTGGGCGCCAACGAAGCGCCTCCGGCGGTTGTTTCCATTTTCCTGGGCGACCAGCTTTCGGATATCATCGACCAGATCGAGGCCGGTGGAGCCAACGCATCGAAAGATGGCGGAAAGATTCACCTCGGGGTTGACCTGCTGCCGCAGCTGCCGCGGGGAAATACCGACCGCAACCGTACGTCTCCGTTCGCATTTGTGGGTAACCGTTTTGAGTTCCGTGCAGTAGGTTCCAATCAGAGCCCGGCGGGTGCTAATGTTGTACTCAATACGATTGTTGCCGAAGCATTCGACTATATCTGCACGGAAGTTGAAAACGCGGTTGAAGGCGGAAAAGAATTCAATGCTGCACTGCAGGGTGTTCTCGCTTCTGTAATTAAAGAGCACAAGCGCATTCTGTTTAATGGCGACGGCTACACAGATGAGTGGCTGGAAGAAGCTGCTAAGCGCGGTCTTCCGAATCTCGTTACAACCGAAGATGCCCTTCCGGCCCTGCAGACGCAGAAAGCCAAGGATCTGTTCTCGAAATACGGTGTGCTTTCCAATGCCGAGCTCGAGTCCCGCTACAACATCTACGAAGAAACGTACGAAACGCTGATCGGTATCGAAGCTGCGACGGCTGCTGATATTGCTAAAACGATGCTGGTTCCGGCAGCCGTAATGGCCATCAACGAATATACATCCGTTCCGGCGGTTGCGGGAATCACCGCTGAAATGTCCAGCCTGCTGGAAGCTGTGGTTGACGGTATTGCCAAACTGGAAGCTGCTGAAAAGCCGGCAGACCAGATCGTGGCAATGAATGAGCTCCGTGCATCGGTTGATGCGCTGGAAGCCATCGTTCCGTCCGAGCTCTGGCCGCTGCCGAGCTACGACGAACTGCTCGAAGTCTAACCGGCTCGGACAGATTCACGAAAGGCCTCGCTTCGGCGGGGCCTTTTTTTGTGGCGGCACAAAATCAACGATAAAAAATGACACATCCAGGCCTTGGAAGTGGGACATTTTTTCACCCTTCCAAGGGTTGGAAGATCGGAAATCGGCGGTTTTATGCGGTTTTTTCCGTTGGCACATTTTTTGATATAGGACAGTCGAAGCCATTGGGCACTCCGTCGCGATGGTCGTGACAGGAGAAAAGAAAGGAACGAAAAATGTATTGGACTAATTCCAGAACATGGAGCCCGTTTGGAGAGCTTCGCGGTCTTCAACGGGAAATGAACCGTCTGTTCGACGGATACGATAACGGAACTTCGCTGTCCCGTTTCCCGGCACTCAATGTGTGGGGCAATACAGATCAGATTATTGTTACGGCAGAACTGCCCGGTCTTGAAATAGAAGATCTGGATCTCAGTGTGGTTAACAACCAGCTGACCATTAAAGGTGAGCGCAAAAATGACAAACCGGCGGAAGATGCCGTTTGCCATCGGAACGAGCGGGGTTGCGGCGCATTTGTTCGCACCGTGAAACTTCCGTTTGCTGTGGAGAATGACAGGATTACCGCAAAATACGAAAACGGTGTGTTGAGCATAGTTATGCCGCGGCAGGAAGCCACCAAACCCAAACGTATTGAAATTAAAACGGCGTAAGGAGGTTCTTTAAATGAAAGATACAAAAGATACCGCAGTTGAAAAAGTGGACCGGAAACAGGCCGAACCGGCCCGGAAAGGACGCATGTATATTCCGAATACGGACATTTATGAAAAAGATGATTCCATTCTGGTGCGTTGCGATATGCCAGGTGTGGCACAGGAAAATCTGGATATCCGGCTCGATAATAACGAACTGGAAATTACCGGAACGCAGACCGTTTCCGCTATGGATGAAATGGATCCGTTAATCAATGAATATGCAACCGGCACCTACCGTCGTCGGTTTAATATTCCGCAGCTGATTGATCGCGATAAAATCCACGCTCGTCTGCATAACGGCGTACTCGAACTCGAGTTGCCGAAAGCGGAACAGGCTAAACCGCGCAAAATTGAAATTTCAACAGAAAGATAATGCGCTGGAGGTGAGGAGGTATGAAAGACAAGTTGATGCCTTGGCGCAAACGTCCCATCCGGCACGAGCCGGAATGGGAGGAACATCCGTTGGATGTTTTGTTCCGGGAGGTCAACGACCTGTTTGATATTTACTTCCGCGGAACCGGTCGGTTCGGCCAAAGTCTAATCGGTTCTGCGGGCTATGAAGTGTCGGAAACAGACGATGAGATTCGCGTGAAAGTCGAGCTGCCCGGCATGGACGAAAAAGATGTCCAGGTTGATCTGGAAGAAGACATGCTGATTGTACGGGCAGATCGGGAACAGCAGAAGGAAACAAAGAAACGACATGTTCATGTTTCAGAAATGAGCTGCGGGGCCTACCGTCGCTCCATCCCGTTGCCTGCAAAAGTCGACGGCGATAAAGCACAGGCAAAATTCAAGCGGGGGGTTCTGACGCTGACGCTACCGAAAATACATCAGACCAGAGCAAACCTCCGACGAATCGAAGTCATGGAAGACTAAGAATGGACGCCGATTTCCAACCCTTGGAAATCGGCATCCCTGATGGTGGATGGTCAAATATGGGTGTGCAATATAAAGATTATTATGAAGTGCTCGGTGTGCCGCGTAATTCAACGGAGGCCGCCATAAAGAAAGCGTATCGAAAACTGGCGCGCGAGTTTCATCCCGACGTCAATAAAGAAGCCGGGGCACAGAAACGTTTCCAGGAAATCTCGGAAGCGTACGAAGTGCTGGGCGATTCCGAAAAACGGAAACGCTATGACCAACTCGGAGCCAACTGGAAACAAGGGCAGGATTTTACTCCGCCGCATGGATGGGACAATGTCCAGTTTGACTTCGGAGGAAGCGGAGCGGGTCAGTCCTTCAACTTTTCCGGCGGCGGCTTCAGCGATTTTTTTGAGACCCTCTTCGGGGGTTCGATGGGTGGATTTTCCGGCTTCCAGTCTTCGGAACCGTTCGGGCAGCATTCGCCGCGTCGGACGCACGATGAAACTGAACTGACCTTATCATTGGAAGAGGCCTATAAGGGCGGTAAAAAACGGATCAAGGTGTATGCCGACCAAAGCGGAACGGCGAAAACCTTCGATCTGAATATTCCGGCCGGCACCCGCGACGGGGCCAAACTGCGGTTGCGGAATCTCGGGCATAATGGCGATTTGCTGATCCGGATTTCCATTGCGCCGCATGCTCAGTTTACGGTCGATGGGGCCGACCTGTGGACCGAAATCAAACTGGCGCCGCATCAGGCGGTGCTTGGCGATAAAGTGGATCTCAAGCTGGTTGATGGACGTGCATCGTTACGCATTCCTCCCGGCACGCAACCGGGCCGGAAGTTCCGGCTCCGTGGAAAAGGGCTCAAAAAGACCGGCGGAGAAAAGGGCGATATTTTTGCGGTGGTAAAAATTGTTATTCCAACCACGCTGTCGAGTAAAGAAAAGCGGCTCTATGAAGAGCTGGCCGAACTCGCGAAGAGGAGCTGACGATGTTTTTATTCCGCCTTTTAAATTTCGGATTGGGTCTCTATGAACTGGGACTTTTTATCTATATCCTGTGTTCATGGATCGTCCATCCGGTGAGCGTTAATATACGCCGGGGGCTCGCCCGGGCTTATGAACCAGTACTCACTCCAATTCGTCGTTGGGTTCCTGCTCCGCGCTTCGGCGGTGTGGCATTTGATCTGAGCCCGATCATTCTGTTGATTGTGTTGGGATTGCTTCGGCGGATACTTTTCGCTCTGTTTTTCTAGACGCTTCCTTCGCCTGCATTACGAAAGGTTCGCGGCAGACGAAGGGTAAAGGTCGAGCCTTCGCCCAGGTGGCTTTGAACCTCAATCGTGCCGCCGTGGGCCGTCACAATGGCCCGGACAATACTGAGCCCTAGTCCGAGCCCGGGGGTTGCCCGGCTGGTTTCTCCGCGGTATAGCCGGTCCCAGATCCGGCCAATATTCTCTTCGGAAATACCGGAGCCCCGATCCTGAACAGACACCTTAACATGCGTGTCGTCGGATCTGCCGGAAAGAATCACTTCGCCGCCTTCCTGGCTGTATTTCAGTGCATTATCTACAAGATTACCCAGGCATTGACGGAAGCGCATATGATCGACTTCGGCCATCAGATAGGTGGGGATCTCATTGCGCAGTGTAATGCCGCGTTCTTCGGCAACAATGGAATAGAGTTCAATGGTTTCATCGGCAAGTTCTCTCAGGGCGAGGGATTCCGGTTGCAGGTTCATCCCGCCGACGTTGGCTTCGGCGAGATCCATCAAGGTATTGAGCATTTGCAGAATGAGTTCGGATTCCTCCATGCAGTCGGCCAGCGCTTCGCGCTGAATCTGCACATCAGGTTCTTCCATTTGCAGGGCATGTTCGGCGGAGTTGCGCAGATGCGTCATCGGAGTGCGCAGGTCGTGCGCCACATTATCAAGAGTTTGTTTCGAGCTTTGCACGAGGGTTTCATTTTGATCGAGCACGCGGTTGAACAGAATGGACAGAGCTCCAAGTTCGCCGCGCTGGGCCTGGGCGGGCACACGGCGGGTTCGGTCGCCGGTTTCAAGAATATGGTGAATGGTTTGCACCAGTGCCCGTAAAGGGGAAAGTGCACTGCGGGCGGCCAGCCAGCCGCCGAGCAGGCTGAGCAGCAGCGCGGGCAGCAGGATGCGCAGGCCCGTTCGCCGGAAGTGCGACAACACCAATTTGCTTTGGGTGTTGTTGCGGCCCACCTGCAGAAAATAATTTGTATTCAGCGGAATGGTTCCAACGATCCAGCTGCCTTCTTCCTCTTCCCGTTCAAGTTCATCCCACCGCGATTCGTTAAGTTCGGGGCGGTTTCCCTGTTTCATTTTCCGGTCGAGGAGGTTCCAGAGCGGATGGGAGATTGTGATGAAACGGATCTGGTTGTTCCGGTCCACAATACGGACAAAAACAGATTCGTCGGGCTCGATCTGCTGGCTGAAATAATTCGCAATGGCCGGCAGACCTGCCTGACGGAAAAGGGCGTTGAATTTTTCGGTCTGTGCTTGAATCACATCGCGATCGCGCGACTGAATAATATGTCTGACGAGCTGGTAGGTGGTCGTGAACAGCATCGCAAATGAGATTGCGAGAAATACGGTGTAGAGCAATGCCATCCGGAAACTGAACGTCAGGTGCAGGGAGTCAGTCTGTTTTGAGAACATAGCCGACGCCCCGCACAGTATGGATGAGTTTCTGATCGAACTTTTTATCAATTCGGTTCCGTAAACGGCAGACGAGCACATCGACCACATTGGTTTGCGGATCAAAGCTGTAGTCGTAGACGTGTTCGAGAATGGCGGTTTTGGTGATGACCCGGCCGGGATTCCGCATCAGATATTCAAGCAAAGCAAATTCGCGGGGCTGAAGTTCGATGGGCTGTCCGTCGCGCTCCACGCTCCGGTCCGAGAGATTCATCCGGAGATTTCCAGTTTGCAGAATGGTGGCCTGCGGCATACGTTGCGAGCGCCGGAGCAATGTCTGAACCCGAACGAGCAGTTCTGAAAATGAAAACGGTTTCACCATATAGTCATCACCGCCCGCCTGCAAGCCGCGGATACGGTCATCGACCGAGCGTTTGGCACTCAGAATAATAACGGGGGTTTCAATTCCTTCGGCGCGTATGCGTTCAATCATGCCGAGCCCGTCGAGTTTCGGCAGCATGAGGTCGGCAATGATGGTGTCGTGCAGTCCCTGGCGGGCCAGCACCAGCCCTTCTTCGCCATCCTCTGCCACATCGGCGGCATAGCCCACTTCGCGAAATCCCTTGCTCAGAAAGGAAGAGATCTTCCGGTCGTCTTCGATAATTAAAATACGCATATCAGCTCCACGGATGAGGTTTCAGAAGTAATCGGGCCGGGGCGGTTTTGTCAATCGGGAAAACATTACCGCGCTGTAATGGAAGGGAAAGCCCGGGGAAAGGATGGCGCGGTCTATTGCATATGAACAAAACAAAGGAAGGCGGTGAGGCCTGGAAAAAACAAATAAAAACGAAAATGGGAAATCGAACGTGTAGGGCAAACCAAGGAGGTTAAAATGAACAAGCGAGCATATAGCGAAAAAGCGATTCGAACCGAACTCATCGTCGGAACAATGGCGGTACTGCTGCTGTTGGGCACCGGTACAGCCCTGGGCAAGAAAGGCGGGAAAATCCAGCTGAAGAAAGATGGGCCTGATTCTCAGGAACAGGTGGAAACAAAAACGTTTTCGCATGTCGACCTGTTCCGCGACATGCTAGGCCTGCAGCGGGAGATGGATCGCCTGTTCGGAAGCGCACTGAACCCATATAGCGGGTTCCCCGAACTCAATAGTGTTTGGGAGGAGGATATCGGCCTGCCGTCCATGGATCTGCGGGAGCAACCGGATGCCTATGTGGTGCATATGGATCTGCCGGGAATGAGCAAGGCGGATATCTCCATCGAAGTGAAAGATAACGTGCTTTCCGTGGCCGCTGAACGCAAGGCCTCCACTGAAAAGAAAGACGGCGAAAAAGTGCTGATTCAGGAACGGAGCCTTTCTTCCGTAAGCCGGAATGTCGTGTTGCAGAAGCCGGTGAATGCCGACCAGGTTACGGCGGAATATAAAGACGGAGTTCTGCATATAACGCTGCCCAAAACGGAGACGGACCGGCCCGCCAAAAAAATTGAAATCAAATAATTCAGATAGAGCGCCCGGACCAGTGCATCGTCCGGGCGCGCTATGTGAATCATTACCGCGCTGTAATGATCGGGAAAGGTTTCGGTAAGAACAGGGCGGTTAATTGATGCCGGTTTTAACTCATGATGAAAAGGAGACATTAAGATGATCAAAGCAAAGGATTTGGTCAAAGATTTCGGACTGCGCCGGGCGGTTAACGGGGTTTCGTTCGAAGTTGAGAAAGGAACCGTATTGGGATTTCTCGGGCCGAACGGGGCCGGAAAAACCACCACCATCCGGATGGTGGCCGGTTTTCT
This sequence comes from Pontiellaceae bacterium B12219, assembly GCA_029432795.1. Lineage (GTDB taxonomy): Bacteria > Verrucomicrobiota > Kiritimatiellia > Kiritimatiellales > Pontiellaceae > Pontiella. Next base: position 9,720 of record JARNMJ010000052.1, on the reverse strand, counting down.
TCCGCCCACCGAAGGATCCATTCTGGTGAAAGGAATTGATGTGGCGCGCGATCCGGTTGCCGCACAGAAGAGCATTGGTTATATGCCGGAAACCACACCGCTTTATGAAGACATGACCGTGTCCGGCTTTCTGCGCTTCCTTGCCGAGGTGCGCGGATTCCGTGGAACCGAACGCAATAACCGGGTGGACTATGCCATCGAGCGCTGTTTTCTGCAGCCCGTGCGAAATCAGACCGTTGACACTCTTTCGAAGGGATACCGCCAGCGCACCTGTCTCGCGCAGACGCTGCTGCACGATCCCGATATTCTGCTGCTCGATGAACCGACCGAAGGGCTGGACCCCAACCAGAAGCAGGTCGTGCGCGAAATGATCAAGGAAATGGCGGCGGAACGCGTGGTGATGCTTTCGACGCATGTACTCGAAGAAGTGGAAGCCATCTGCACGCGGGCCATCATCATCAGTGCCGGAAAAGTTGTGGCCGACGATACGCCCGCCGCGCTTAAGGAACGGAGTTCCAAATATAACGCCGTGACCCTCTCTGCGGAAGGGAAAGAAATTGTTCCGACGCTGGAAAAACTTCCAAACATTGGAAAGGTCCAATCTCTCGAAAACGGAAAAATCGTTGCGTTCCCCAAAACGGGGAAATCAATTGCAGCAGACATTCTCGGCGCGGCGCAACGGCATAAATGGAAGGTGTCTGATATCAAGGTCGACGAAGGTCGGCTCGACGATGTCTTCCGGCAGATCACCACCACAGAAGACACAAAGAAGAAGGAGGTGGCGTAATGAATGAATCGGTTTCCCATGTGCTCGCCGTTGCCAAACGCGAATGGCGCGCATACTTCGATTCTCCGGTGGCGTATGTTTTCATTATCATTTTTCTGATGCTGGCCGGTTTCTTCACGTTCTCGCTCGCGCAGTTCTACGAGGCGCGACAGGCGGATTTGAATGGGTTTTTCCAATGGCATCCGTGGCTTTACATGATTCTGGTTCCTGCCGTGGCCATGCGCCTTTGGGCGGAAGAGCGCCGGTCGGGTACGATTGAACTGCTCTTCACCGTTTCGGTTACCCCCTTGCAGGCGCTGCTCGGAAAGTTCGCCGCCGCCTGGCTCTTCATGCTGCTGGCGCTGGCGCTGACGTTCACAGTGCCGCTGACGGCGGTTTATCTCGGCTCGCCCGATATGGGCGCGATTTGGTCGGGCTATCTGGGCAGCGGTCTGTTGGCCGGAGCCTATGTTGCGGCCGGTATGTTTACTTCCGCCCTGACGCGCAACCAGGTGATCAGCTTCATCCTGGCGGTGGTGATTGGTCTGTTTCTGATCCTGGCAGGCTACCCGCCGGTGACTGATCTCCTGGCGCGCTGGGCACCCATGTGGTTCGTGGATGGTGTGGCTTCGTTCAGTTTCATGCCGCACTACGAAGCGCTTCAACGCGGCGTGATCGATCTGCGCGATCTCGTCTACTTCGCGTCCGTGATGATCTTCATGCTCTTCGCCACGCAGGTTGTACTTAAAAATAAAGTGGGTCGCTAAACAGGGAGGTTTTTGCAAATGAATCAGATGAAAAAAATGACCGGCCTGGCAGGGATCTTTCTTTTGCTGGGCATATTAATCGCGTTCAACGCGGTGCTGCGTCCAATCCGGGCGCGGGTTGATGTTACAGAAGATAAACTCTACACGCTTTCCGATGGAACCAAACAGCTGTTGGGCGATCTGGATCGCGATGTGACGCTGAAGTTTTATTTCTCCAAAAGCAATGACCGGCTGCCGGTACCGATGAAAAATTTCGCGGCCCGAGTCCGGGATCTGCTCAAGGAATACGAATCCCGTTCAGATGGATATCTGGTGGTGGAGGAATTTGATCCGAAGCCCGACTCCGATGAAGAAGAATGGGCGCAGCGCTATGGACTGCAGTCTCAATCGCTCGATATGTTCGGCATGGGTGGCGGGCTCTACTTCGGCATTGTGGCGGTTTCCGGAAATCGCGAAGCGGCTATTCCAATGCTGGCGCAGAGTGCCGAACCCCGGCTCGAATATTTACTGACCCGTATGATTTCCGAAGTCTCAACCGAGAAAACAAGCAAGGTTGGAATCATGAGTGCGTTGCCGGTGAACGGGGCGGTGGGAATGAACCCGTATATGATGCAGCAGATCGGAGGTGCACGTAAATGGGCCGTCGTTTCAGAAATCGAACGTCAGTACGATGTGGAATCCATCGAAATGACAGCCACCAATATCGCAGCGGATATTGATACGCTGGTGCTGATTCATCCGGCGGATATTTCTGACGATACGCTTTATGCGATTGATCAGTTTGTGTTGCGCGGCGGGCATTTGCTGGCTTTCACCGATCCCGTGAGTCTTACTGCACAGGAAAGTGCGAATCCGCAACAGATGCAGATGGGAATGTCTCCTCCGCAGGATGCGTCCGATCTCAATCAACTGACTTCGGCCTGGGGTATTGAAATGACGGCCGGGAAATTGGCAGCCGACGAATCAGCAGCGAGTTTGCTGAGTGCGGGCAACGGGCAGGCGCAACGCAATGCCGCCTGGCTCTCGCTCCGCGCGCCGAATATCGATCGTGACGACGTTGCCACCGGATCACTGAATGACATCATGCTGCCCTTTGCCGGTGTGTTTGAGGGAAGTGTCAGCAACGGATTGGAAATGACGGAACTGCTCTTCACCGCGGATGATGGTTTCACGGCCAGCACGATGGCGGCTCGTTCCGGGCGGATCGAAATTCCTGCCGACAAAAAACGCCTCCCCTTGGCGGTGCGGCTTACCGGAACGTTTAAAACGGCCTTCCCGGATAAAGAAGCGGGATTGAAGGAAAGCGAAAAACCCGGCGTTGTGGTATTGGTGGCCGATGTGGATATGCTGGCCGATCGGTTTGCAACGCAGAGCATGAATCTGCTGGGGCAGACGATTGTACAACCGCGTAACGACAACCTGACCTTCGCGGTTAATATGGTTGAACAACTCTCCGGCAGTGAATCGCTGATTGGTCTGCGCAGCCGGAACGCATTCGACCGCCCGTTCGACCGGGTGATTGCGCTGGAAAAAGAAGCTTCGTTCAAGTGGCAGGCCGAGGAAGAACGGCTCAACGCCCAGCTGCAGGCCACGCAGTCCAAACTCGCGCAGTTGCAGCGGACGAACGACGACGGCCCGCAGCAGTTCCTGAATCCTGAGCAGGAAGCTGAAATTAAAAAATTCCGTGAAGAGGTTTTCCAAACACAGCAGTCGCTTAAAGAAGTGCGCAAAAGCCTGCGTCGCGACATTGAAATGCTGGGAGTACGCCTCAAGGCGATGAACATTGTGGCGATCCCGATTCTGGTTGCTCTGTTCGGTCTCGGACGCGGACTCTGGATGAAAAAAACACGTTAAAGGAGAGATTTCCAATGACAGGAAAAAAACTAATTGGAATGGTGATCGCGCTGGCCGTCTTGCTGGTGGTGGTCGTGGTGCAGCAGAGCGGAAAAAAATCGCGTCGGTCTGTGGCGGATAACGGGGCAACTCTTTTCCAGGGGTTGGAACTCAATCTGGTGGACGGGCTGAAAATTTCCAACGGATCCAATACGGTTTCGCTGGCGAAGCAGGATGGAAAGTGGGTCGTGGGTTCGCTGTATAACTATCCGGTCGATTTCAGTAAGCTGGCCGAAGCGTTACGCGCCGCTTCCGAAGTTAAAATGGGCGCTCCCGTGCGCACGTCGAACGTCGATGCGGCTGAGTATGGCCTGAACGAAGCCAAACGGGTGGAACTGAAAAGCGGCGGAAAAACGGTGGCGGGTGTGGAAGTCGGCGCACGGCGCGAAGCCTCCGATTCGGCGGGTTGGGCCAATCAGCACTTCATTCGGAAAGACGATCAGCCAGAAATTTATCTGGTCGACTACGACTTCCGGCCATTTTCGGAACGTTCCAAAGACTGGATCGATACGGAGCTGCTGAATGTTCGGTCCGCCGATATTGTTTCGGTCAACGTCGGCGATGTTGCGCTGCATTCGGTGAGCAATGCCTGGACGTTGGCCGATCTCGATGAAGAGACCGAAGAGTTCCAATCTTCGGAAGCGAACAAATTGCGGATGGCACTGCAATATCTTAACTGCACCTCCGTTGCGGATCCGGCTCTCTCGGACGCCGATCTCGGCTTTACGAATGCAACGGTCTACACCGCTTCAACCACGAATAAGACCTACACGGTAACGGTCGGGGGCGAAGCCGAAAACGGCCGCTATCTTCGTTTTAGCGGGGACGTGCCTGAAAAGCTGAACAATTGGACGTATGTGGTGAGCAGCTATGAAGCGGGCGATTTCCTGATCCCGCGCGAAAAGCTGGTGAAACCCAAAGAAGAACCCGCCGCTGAAGAAGAAGGAGAAGAGCCATGAGAAAAACTGTATGTGCGCTGAGCCTGCTCATTCTCGCTGCAGGAGGAATCTTTCCGACCGGGGCTGTTGCAGAGCGGGAGGTCTTGCGGGAAACCGGGAATGCGTTTGCTCAGATTGCGAAAGAGGCATTACCGGCCGTGGTGTTCATCGATGTGGAAACCACGATCGAGGTTCCGCAATATGGCTACCGCTATCAGCCGTTCCGGGATTTGTGGGGGCGCCGCGGGCAACTGGCTATTCCGGAGGAGCTGGAGCCCAAGAAATACAGCCGTGGAGGCCAGGGAACCGGTTTTATTATTTCCAAGGATGGCTACATTCTTACCAATAATCATGTGGTGAACGATGCCGACCGAATTACGGTTATTCTGGCGGATGACCGGAGTTTTTCCGCCAAGGTGATCGGTTCCGACCCGAAGACGGAAGTGGCGCTGATTAAGATTGATGATCCGCATGAGCTTCCATTTCTGGAACTCGGCGATTCCGATGCGCTGCAGGTCGGCGAGTGGGTGCTGGCAGCGGGAAATCCATTTGGACTCTCGCAAACGGTAACCGCCGGAATTGTCAGTGCAAAAGGGCGCGATGAGGTTGGGATTGCTGAATATGCCAATTTTATTCAAACCGATGCCGCCATAAATCCCGGAAATTCGGGCGGGCCTTTGCTGGACATCGACGGCAAGGTGGTCGGGATCAACACCGCCATCTATTCCCGCAGTGGAGGTTATATGGGGATTGGTTTTGCAATTCCGATTAATCAGGCCATTCAGATTAAGGATCAGTTGATCAAATATGGAAAAATTTCGCGCAGTGTGCTCGGTGTTTACATTCAGGATGTTAATGAAGAACTGGCCAAAAGCTTCGGATTGGAAGAGCGGGGCGGAATCCTGATTTCTCAGATTATTGAAGGCTCTGCGGCGGAAGAAGCCGGTCTGAAGGGCGGAGATATTATTGTGGAACTGGACGGAAAAAAGGTGGGTAAAATGGCTGCCTTCCGGAACCGGATTGCCGCAACACCGCCCAATTCAAAAATTAACCTAAAAATCTTCCGGGATGGAAAGTATAAGAATATTTCGGCCATCACAAAGGCGATGGAAGGAGAGTCGGGGGCCCAGGCATCGGCCATTCTCGATGAAATAGGAATTTCCGTTGAAGATCTGGATCGTGCGACAGCTCGGCAGTTTGGCTACACGGAAAACAGCGGCGTGCTGGTTACCGCGGTGGAGCAGGACAGTCCGGCATGGAAAGCCGGGGTGCAACCGGGAGATCTGATTACCAGCGTAAATCGAAAAACGGTTGAGAATACGGATGAATTTGGAGACGCCCTTGCCGCCTCCGAAGGCGGTCGGATCCTGTTTCTGGTTTCCGATGGCCGCAGCTCGCGGTATATCGTGGTGAACCGGGAATAAATTAAACCTTCAACCGACCCAGGACAGGCCTCGCATTGCGCGGGGCCTTTTTTTGTGTGAAAGTTCTTCTCTATTCAGGAGAACAGAATGGATAAAACAATCAAATGTGTCCTGGTGGACGATGAGCCTGCGGCTCGCCGAAAGCTGAAACGAATGCTCGCCGACTATCCTGCGCTGGATATTGCGGGAGAAGCCGGGGATATTTCAACCGCTCTTGCCGCGATTGAGTTATATCATCCCGATGTTTTGTTTCTGGATATTAAGTTGTCGGGGGAAAATGGATTCAATTTGCTCAACGAACTGGTTGTTCCGGTTCATGTGGTCTTCATCACGGCCTATGACGAGTTTGCGGTGGATGCCTTTGAAGTCAATGCGCTGGACTATCTGCTGAAACCCATTCATCCGGATCGGCTGCGCCAATGTATTTCCAAGGTGGAAGAAATGCTGAATATAAAGTCGGACATGGAGAAGCCGGTGCTCCTGAAAGATGCTCATGGGCGGTTGTGCAAAGTTTGTATTTCTCAGATTGCTCTCATTAAGGCGGAGGGCGATTATACGTTGGTTCGAAGTTCGCTGGGTGATTTTCTGGTTCGCCGCACCGTGAAAAATTGGCAGCAGCTGTTGCCGGAATCCGGTTTTGTTAAAGTTTCGCGCTCAACTATTATTCATGTGGATGCGGTTATTGCGGTGGGGCCTGTGTCGGCCGCTGGAGTCCAGGCCAGACTGGATGGATTGAGCGAGCTGGCGGAGCTCTCCCGTACCGAATGGAAACGTCTGAAAGAATTCCTATGATCTCATGGGGATAATGAGGGTGACGCAGACCTGGTCCGTCGTGTGAATGAACTGCAGCTTTCCTTTTTTCCCGTACGAAACCGCTAACCGTTCCTTGAGATTGCTCAAACCGGTTAAGGTGCCGTCTGTTCTGGACTCTTCTTTCCATGTTCCATTGTTTTCCACGCAGAGCCGAAGGCTGTTCTTGTCCTGCTGCTGTGCGCTGACCGTGATGCGCGGTTTCAATTTCTGTGCGCGGGTGTGTTTGAGTGCGTTTTCGAGCAGGGGTTGAAGCAGCAGGGGCGCAATTCGGACGGAGTGCAATTCGGAGGGGATAAGGAATTCAACGGTTGCCTGCTGGTCGAAGCGGATTGCATCCATGGCAGTATAGTGCTTCAGCGCGTCAATCTCTTCGCGGAGCGGGACGGTTTTCTTGAGCCGGCTGGTGAGAATGTAGCGCAGGAATTCGGCGAATTCCGCAGAGATGTGGTCGATTTTTTTGAGCGAGTCGAGACCGCTCAGATTGTTCATCACATTGAAGACGAAGTGGGGGTTAAGCTGGGCGTGCAGCGCCTCCGCCCGCGACTCGGAGATTTGCTGGCTCATTTCGCGCACTTTATATCCACTGTAGATTCCGAAAAGGAATGTTTCGATGCACATGATGAGCAGTGCCGGACGATAGAGATCTCGGATGACTTCGGGTTCGAAAGCAAACGAGGCGAGGAATACCAGCAGATAGCCCAGGATGGTCGCCAGCCAGCCCCAGGGAATCCAGCCGGGGTGAATGGATTTTCTGCGAATGAGGTGGATTAAGGAACAGAGCAGGACCGTAGTGTAAACGATGAAAATAAGGAACGAGTAGCAACTGGACAGGAAACCGGCATGACTGATCTGCCAGGGCAGAGCCGCCAGCAGGAGAAGGATCAGCCATTTGAGCGGTCGGTTTAATCGGGGGACATGAGCCTTCAGATTGAGCAGGTTGCACATAAACAGATAGTGGAATATCGCGCCGACGGTCAGCAGCAGCTGGGCAATCATCAGCGAAGACTGTTCGATCCCCGGCAGCAGATCCGAAGGGTAATGCCGGATGCAGGCGCGCAATGTTCCGAAGGTGTAGCAACATGAAAACCACAGGAAGACCGGCGCGCGCAGCTGGATGTAAAGGAAAAGGCTCAGCAGGATCATGCCCGTCATGAATCCGGTGGTCAGCTGGGAGGTGGCCAATTCCTTTTCCCGCATGGACCGCACCTCCGTTTCGCTTCCAATCAGTGGAACCAGCGGGAAGTCCTTGAGGTCGGTGGTGAAGGAAAGCAGCAGTTCATAGTATCCGGGTTCCAGGTGGGCTGGAATAGGAAGCATCAGGTTATCGAAGGTTTCGGTTTGGGACGTGGTTTCCACAATCCTGCCGTTTTTCAGAATATGAAGGCGTGGATTCTTCAGGTCGGATTGGTAGTGGGACAGCGGATAGTCCATGAAAACAACCGCTTGGTACTTTAAGGGCGCGGGGAGATGGATGGACCATTTAATCCAGACCTGTTCCTTGTTGTGACCGGTATAGATGTAGCGATTGTATGCAGACGCTTTAAACGCGGATGAGCCGGCAATTTCTTCCGGAGTCAACGGCTCTGCATCCAATAGAAGTTCCTGCTTCAGGATGTCGATGCCTGCCGGAAAAAGTGTTGCTCCGAGTGACGTTCCAATCAGCATTACCGGAACGAGTGCAGCAAGGAGTACGTGTTTGAGAAGATGAGTCATGATGACCGATCATGCCAAAGGCCGAATCCATTCGCCGCAAAAAATCGCACAAACAATGGGGTTCCATGCCGGTTTCGTCGCATAAAAAAGCTGTTTCGTCGCAAAATACTGTATTTCAACCCGTATTTTGTGAATTTGTTGGTGTTTTGATCCAAATTCATAAAACGGCGCTCGGCGCCGGGGAGAGAATTATGCGACAGATGTGCAAAATGGCAGCAGTCCTGTTTCTGTTATCGGGACTTGCGGGATTATCTGCGGAAGCCGGTGAAATTACCGATGGGTTGATCGCCCATTATAAGTTTGATGGAAACGCCTCTGATTCTTCAGGGAACGGTTATGACGGTACGGTGTATGGCGCCGATGTAGACGGGCACCTTTCTCTCGCCGGGAGTGCGGAGTCTTATGCCCAGCTCCCGCATACACTCTTCGATGGGGTTTCAAACTTTACCTTCAGTGTCTATTGCCGTCTGGACGAAAATTATGGCGGCTACCTTTTGTCCTGCGCCGGAAGTGAAAGCGGCAATGAGTTGCTGCTCGGTTATATTTGCTATGACCAGGTCTGGGAAATCTACCATAAGGGCGGGGGCTATCGTTTGGATACGGAAAGCACTCTGCTGGATTATGACTGGCATCATGTGGTTATGACTCGGTCGAACGGTCTCTGCCAGGTGTGGTGCGATGGCGTAGGGGTGGGCAGTACCAACCTCGTCTCCGATGCCTTGGTGGTGGCCGAGAATGGCGTGATCCTTGGCCAGGATCAGGATTCCATCGGCGGCGGGTTTCAGTCCCAGCAGGCATGGCGGGGGGATATGGATGATCTCCGAATCTACCACCGGGTGATTAGCGCAGAAGAGAGGTCGCAGCTGGGTGTGGCGGGCGATATTGATCAGGATGGTCTGTCCAACCTGATGGAGGTTGAACTGGGACTGGACGCCGCCGTGAGCAATGCGGGATCTGATCTGGATGGCGATGGCTTGTTGGATCTCGATGAGGTAAACGTATATGGCACCCATCTGCTGAAACCGGATACCGATGGTGACGGGCTTTCCGATGGCGATGAAGTGAACGAGTACAATACCGACCCGTTGCAATCTGATACTGATGATGACGGGTTGTCGGATGGTGATGAGCTGAATACCTCTGGAACCGATCCGCTCAATGCAGATTGTGATGAAGATGGGATATTGGATGGCGATGAAGTGGCCAATGGCCTGGATCCTCTCTCAGACAATACAGGCTCTGATTTAGATGAAGATGGAATATTGGACGGCGATGAAGTGGCCAATGGCCTGGATCCTTTCTCAGACAATGCAGGCTCTGATTTAGATGGGGACGGGCTGCTGGATGGTGAAGAGGTGAATACTTATGGCACCGACCCGCTTCTTGCGGATTCTGATGGCGACGGA
>JARNMJ010000051.1 GCA_029432795.1 Pontiellaceae bacterium B12219 | reverse complement strand
GTCATTGATTTCTATTTGAAGAATTGGTCTACCCATGCAAACCATCATGCCATAACTTTTTGTAATGTAAACCGATTTGCGGCGCACTACACTAGCGAAGCCTTTCCCAAAATCAGCTTCGGGTGACCTGCAACCGGTTTCGGAAGAATGCACTCAATGGAGAGCCGACCCAGTTCGAAATAATTTCGGAAGTCGCATAGTTCCAATCCTTGGTTAAATTTAATTTTGGAGGGCCGGGTTCCACCCCGGCTGACCCCGCACACATGGCGTTTTAAGCGCTAAGGTTTCCCTTAGTAAATGACTTGCCCAAAGTTAACCCGCAGGTTAACTTCGACTTTGTGATTAGAGAGGTTAAATTCTACGCGACGTCAACGGGCCGAAGTCCGATCGAGGAGTTTCTTGATACACTTTCGGCCAAACAGGCGCAGAAGGTCACCTGGACGCTGGAGCTTTTGGAAGAAATGGATTCTGTCCCCGCTCAGTATTTTCAGAAGATGGTTAATACGGATGACCTCTGGGAGGTCCGAGTGAAAGCGGGATCCAATATATTCCGATTGCTGGGCTTCTTGGATGGCGCAAAGTTGGTGGTTCTATCACACGCGTTTCAAAAGAAAACACAGAAGACCCCGCGACAGGCCATAAAACTGGCTGAAGAGCGAAAACGGGATTATTTTACGAGGAAGAAAAAATGAGCGATCTGAAAAAATATGTAGCCAAACGCAAAGCCAGAGATCCGGCCTTTGCTGAAAATTATGACTCCGGATACGAGCAGTTTAAAATTGGTGCCATGCTCAAGCGCGCACGTGAAGAAGCCGGACTTACACAGGAGCAACTGGCCGAAAAACTTAAAACGAAAAAGACAGCTATCTCCCGCATTGAAAACCATGCGGAAGACATAAAGCTCTCCACGCTCGAACGTTTTGCCGAAGCCCTTGGGAAACAACTGAAGCTGGAAGTCGCATAGTTCCTCTTTTTGGAAAGGACGAGTTACATCTATACCAGAATCGGACGTTGGACGCGGTCTGGGCCTTATTGGTAACATTATTGTCGGCGTCATTGGCGCTTTCATCGGCGGTTGGCTGTTCGGTCTGCTGGACATCCGGATTGGCGGAGAATGGCTTGGTCCGATAATCACCTCCCTGGTCGGCTCTATCATTCTTCTGTTTGCGATTGGTTTCATTCAGAAGAAAAAATAAATCTGAACCGATGAATTCGTTACCCAAAAGCTTAAAGGCGTGGAACAGCGAACGCTTTGCCCCCACTTTTAAGTCCGAACTTCCAATGCTTGGAAAAGTCCTTCCTTTACAGCAGGGCTTAACGTTTGGAAGTTACGCTCTCGAAGAACCATTGGAAGTCTCGATTCTTCAACGAACAGCGGACAACGAATTCATTCGGGTCAAAGCCGGTATCTTCTACCAGTCATTAATGCCCGGCTGTGCCTGCGCGGGTGACCCCACGGTGGAGGACACACAAAACGAGCACATCACAGTGCTCGTTTCGATCAACCGGAAAACCGCCGAAGCGGTTTTCCAATTATTGGAAGATTAAAGATCACACTCATTCATTGTGTCGGGATGGTGCGTTACCTGAACTGCCGCTACGCCTGCAATTTCCGCCTTTGTGGAGAAAGCCGGTGCATTCCGGCTGTTGCGCAGAAACATGTTGGAACTCGGAATTGCACTCACCGTATCCAGGACCGTTCCATCAGCCCCGATAAACGCTATGTCCAGATGGCCCGTACGGGTGGCCGCCGAAGATATCGGACGCAAATTGCCGCTTACCACAATTTCGCCATTCTCCATTTGGACAGAAACATTGGTAATTTGGACCAGGCTGTTTGAATTTATTCGAACGTCAAACTCTCCATCTTTCATTGTTGTGCAACCAGTCAGAGTTAATAGTGCCGCCAATACGATACTCATCATCATTTTCATTTTATTGCTCCAATTTCCGTTCTACCCACTCATAAATAGATGGTAATACAAATAATGTCAGAAAGGTCGAGGTGGTCAGCCCGAACACCACCACCGCCGCCAGCGGGCGCTGGACTTCTGCGCCGGCTCCATGCGACAGCAACAGCGGCATCAGCCCCAGCAGCGTCGTCAACGTGGTCATAATGACCGGACGGAAACGAATCAGACTGCCGTTGACTACGGCCTCATGAATCCCCTGCCCTTCTTTCCGCAGATCATTGAAGTCAGTCAGCAACACCATCGCATCCTGCATCGCGATCCCGAATAAGGCAATAAACCCGATCGAAGCCGGAACGGACAGATACTGCCCGGTCGCCCACAGCCCGATCACCCCGCCAATCAGCGCGAGCGGAACGTTCAGCATAATCATGACCGCATGCCGCAGGCAATGAAAGGCGATCCAGAGCAGCACGAAGATGGAAATGATGACCACCGGCACAATCAGGCTCAGCCGATTCATGGCATTGCGCTGTTGCTCGAACTGGCCGCCGTATTCAATGAACACGCCTTCCGGAACATCCACTTCTGCAGAAACAGCCGCCTGAATCTCTGCCAGCACAGCACTCAGTGCACGGTCCTTAATATTTGCCTGCACAATCCAGCGCCGCTGATTATGCTCGCGGTTAATCTGCAGCGGGCCATCCATCATTTTTATATCGGCCAGCTGTTCGAGCCGCAGCAAAGCCCCCTCGTCGGAACGAATAAACAGTTGTTTCAGCGCCTCAGGCGTATCCCGGAATTCCTCGGCATAGCGAATATGGATGCCGTAACGACGCGTGTTCTGATAGAGCGTGTCGACAACCTCTCCGCCAACAGCCATCTCCACCAGCTCAAGTACACGATCCCCGGCCACCCCGTAACGGGCCAGCGCTTCGTGGTTGAGCACCACCTGCACCTGCGGCTGGCCATAGCTCTGCTCCACGGAAAGATCGACCATTCCTTCAACGCCTTCCAACGCAATGCGCATGGCCTCGGCGGTTTCCCGAATTTCATCGAGATCTTCGCCATAGACCTTAATGGCAAGCTGTGCGCGGACACCGGACAACAACTCATCGAACTGATTCTGAATGGGTTGCGATAGATTGCCCTGCACACCGGGAAAGGATTCCAGTTGCTCCCGCAATTCGTTCACCACGGCGGGTTTGTCCGCACCTTCATCCAGTTCAATATGCAGCTCCGCAAAATTCACGGGATGCGGGTGACTTCCAGCCTCTGGACGGCCAATGCGGCCGACAATCTCTTTTACCCCCTCGATCTTCATGAAATCACGGGTGATCCGGTTTACCGTTACCGTGGCTTCGTCGAGCGCAATAGACGGCGCCATGCTGACCGTCGCCATAATCGATCCCTCTTCCAGCACCGGAATAAATTCCGCACCGAGTTTCCGAAGGCTGGAAAATGCGAGAGCCGACAGCACCGCAATCGCCACAAACACCACCGCTTTTTTCTTGAGGGCGCCTTCCAGCAGCTTGCGATAGCCCGCTTTCAATCCCTGGAAAAATCTGGATTCTTTATACGGCTTTTCGTTCAGGAAATAACTGGCAATAACCGGCGCAATCACCAAAGCAAATACAATGGAGCCACCCAGTGCCAGCATGACGGTATAGGCCAGCGGTTTAAACATTTTCCCTTCCACCGCATCCAATGAAAGAATCGGCAGGAACACAATGATCACAATCAGAATGGCAAAGGCAATCGGCCGGCCGACTTCCTTCGTGGCATCATAAATCAGCTTCAGCCGATCGGCCTTGCTCCCCTGATTCAACCCGAGGAAACGGTGGATGTTTTCAGTCACGACAATGGAGCCGTCCACCAGCATACCCAGCGCAATGGCTATGCCGCCCAACGACATCAGATTAGCCGAGATTCCGAATTGGCTCATACCGATAAACGCCACGAGTGCACAAAACGGTATCGCCAGAGCCACAATCGTTGCCGCACGGAAACAACCGAGAAAGGCGAAGAGCACCAGCAAAACCAGTACCATGCCCTGCAACAGCGCCATGTTGACCGTGCGGGTTGAGTTGGAAACCAGATCGGCCTGTTCGTAATACGGAACCAGCTTCACACCTTCCGGAAGACCGGCCTGAACCAGATCCACTTTTTCATACAGCGCCTCAATGACGTCCGACGAGTTGGCCCCGAACAGTTTCATGACAATGCCGGAAACCACTTCCTGTCCATCGCCCAGCGAAACCACGCCTCGCCGCAATTCCTTGCCGTGTTCCACTTCCGCCACATCCGCAATCGAGACCGGCGTGCCGTCGTAGGTCTTCAAGGTGATCCCGCGGATATCGTCCAGATTACGGAGTAATCCAACGCCGCGAACCAGATGCTCTTCCGAATTAAGGGCCAGATACTGCCCGCCGACGTTTCGGTTATTCGCCTGAATCGCCGTGCTCACGTCTTCGATCGAGAGCTTATACTGATGCAGTAAATACGGATCGATTTTAACCTGATACTGCAGCACATGGCCGCCGGCACTCAGAATATCCGTCACGCCCGGAACCGTCTGCAACTGCCGCTTGACCATCCAATCGTTCACATCGCGCAGATAGGTCAGCGCATCCAATCCGCCGGTATCCGCCCCCTCTTCCAACTCCAGATAGTAAAGAAAGATCTGCCCCAATCCTGTTGAAATGGGACCCAGCGATGGCGGCTCCTCCATGTCCGGCAAATCAGCCGCCGCGGCGGCCAACCGTTCCGACACCAACTGCCGCGCGAAATAAATATCCGTGTCGTCCGTGAAATACACATAAACCACCGCCATGCCGAAGGCCGACGTCGATTTAATCAGCGTCACATTCGGCAGGCCGTTCATCGCCGTTTCAATTGGATAGGTGATTAACTGCTCCACCTCCTCCGGCGCCATGCCGTCGGGCTCCGCAAACACCGGAACCATCACCGGCGAAATATCCGGAAAGGCCTCCACATCCAGCTTTCGATATTCCATTACGCCCAAAGCAACCACACCCACAAGGGCTAAAAGGACCAAGCCTCGATTTCTTAAAGCCGAATTGATTATTTTTTCAATCATTAGATTTCCAGTTTCAAATTTTCGGTTTCAAGTTTCATTAATGTCCGTGGCCGGCATGGGGGTCCATTCCGCTGGTAATCATCTGGGCTTTCAGCGCGAATGCTCCGACGGCCACATATTTATCGCCCTCGTGCAGTCCGCTCAGGACCTGTGCATTGATTTCGTCCGTCAATCCAAGCTTTACGGGGGCCGTAATGAAGCCGTTTTCACTCGGCACAAAAACCACTTGTTCGCCTTCCAGCGTCTGGACGGCTTCGCGCGAAATCACAACGGAAGCATCGACCGATTCAATGTTGATGCGTGCACGGACAAAGGCGCCCGGCGTGAAATCTTCATCAGCCCCTTCCAGGATGCAACGGGCTGTGAAGGTTCGGGTTTCGTGGGAAACAATCGGACTGATGTATCGAATAAAGCCTCGCGCGGTATGCCCGTCGTGCGCAATAAAGGTGACCGGCATTCCTTTCCGCAGCAGATGCTGGTACTGAGGAAAAACGCTGATATCGGCCCAGACACTGGAAAGGTCTGCCACTTCAAACAGGACCTGATCATCGCCCGCCGTTTCGCCGGGCGCCAGATCTTTGGAAATGATGACGCCATCGCGCGGTGCGGCGACCGTGTAGACCGCCATCGTCTCGCGATTTTCCAGCGAAGCAAGCACATCGCCTGCACGAACGCTATCGCCAATTTCGGCAAAAACTTCCAGAACAATGCTCGGATAACGCGGCGATACCGCCACGGTGGTATCGCGGTTCAGCTTGATTTCAGCCGGGAAGATCGACGAGCGGGAAACCGTTCCGCTTTCGGCTTCATATACTTTGATGCCGACCTTCTGCATCATTTCCGAAGTCAGCGCAACCCCGCCGCCGGATGCTTCTTCGCCGTGATCGTGCCCTTCGTGTTCATCAGGAGAGTCATGCGTTTCGTGATCCGAAACCCCGTCGCCATCGTGATCGTGCGGGACCGGTTCGGTTGCATGATCGTGGCCTTCGTGCTCATCATGGCTCTGTGCGTTAACCACCAATGTGCCTGACATCAGCAGCGCGACTACTACAAATAATTTTTTCATCTTCTACATTCCTTCTTTCATAAATCGGGTGATTTCCGCCCGGGCCATATGGGCATTTTTGAGAGCTTCAATTTGGCGGATGCGAATTTCGGCCAACTGCTGCTGGGAGGTAATCGGCTCGAACCATGAATAGCGACCGGCTTCATAGCCGGCCTGGCTCAGTTCATACGCCCTTTCCGCTTTTGGCATCAGTTTATCGCGTGTTATTTCGGCTTCACGTTTTGCCCCGGAATAAACTGCAATCAGCATCGATAAATCCTGCTGCAGTTTCCGCCGCAACTCCTGCTCTTCAGCCTGAAGCGTATCGGCCTGCATCAGCGTGGCAGCCTGTTCGGCTTTGCCGGCGCGCACAAAATTGAGCGGCATCGAGGCGCCCATCACAAATGTGCTCAGATCGAATCCGGCATCGTAACGATAGCCGGCCGCCAGCGTAATATCCGCCGCATCCCGGGCTTTCGCCTGCGCCGCCATGGCCCGTTTCATGGCAATTTCAGCTTCCAACCGTTGGAGCGCAGGATGCCCATCGGCAATCACGGCATCTTCCAGGGGTTGGAGGGTGTAATAATTCCCTTCCAGCTCGGGCATCGTATGTTCCGCCACTCCCATCAATGAAGCCAGCCGAATGCGCGCGGCCTTCAGCTCAGCATGGTAACCGGCTTGCGCCAGGAGGATTTCTTCCAGAGCCAGTTCAGCCTGAATCACCTCCAGTTCCGAACTTCCTCCGGTATTATGCCGGCGCGTTGCCACATCCAGAAAAGCGCGGCCAAGCTCTTCCTGCTTCGCCCGGACCATTCCGATTTCCTGTTGCGCCAACACCTCAATGAATGCCAGCCGGACATTGGCCAACAATGCTATTTCTTTTTCAGCTTCGGCCTGGAAGGCCATTCCAATCGATTTCTCTGCCACCGCCCGGCTCTTTTTCAGCTTTCCCCCGCGTTCGAAGGTCTGCTCAATACCCACGGTATATTCGGTGTCGTCGAACCCATTCAGATCGCCGCCGAAGTTCTCAGCTTCAAACAACAGGTTCGGATTTTTCCAACGTCCGGACGCGGCTGCCGCTTTTTCGGCGGCCTGGGTGTTGAGCCGCGCGGCACGCAATTCCGGGGAATAGATACGGGCCTGTTCGAGGGCCTGATCCAAGGTGAGTTTTCCGGATTCCGCGAACCCGACGGCGGCGAGCATACTGCCGCATACTGCAACGATAATGTGTTTCATTTCATACTCCTGAATTTAAATTTTCCAATGCTTGAAATCCACTGCGGATTCCAGACCTTGGAAAAATCAAATCAGAAGCTGGACGGTCTTGAGCCCGGCCAGTATGCCGGGAACCGAAAGAAACGCCGGCCGGAATTCAGGGCGGCATTGATTGAGAACAAAAAGGGGCCGTGCTGCCGTTTTGAATACGGCGGGTGCCGCAGAAAGGGTTAAATCCTGCGGACTTTCGAGCGGCTCGGTGCAAATGGTTTTCTCATCGCAGGAATGACAGGCACAGGTATGAACGGCAGAAATCTGCTCAGTGTATTCTGAACCGGCTGAAGCATGCTGGTGGCCGAAGGCATGCGTGCAGGGCATGGCCACAAGCAACAACGCAATCGTCAACAGGATGTTCTTGAATACCTTCATCACGCGCATAGTGACCAGATTGCCATAGGTCTGTTCAAGAAAAAAACCGCCCGGCTTTCGCAGGACGGTTTTTGATTCGGCAGGAAGTCCTTTAGACTTCGATCACGGAAAAGTCATCTTTTCCAACGCCGCATTCCGGGCATTCCCAATCGTCGGGAATATCCTCAAACTGAGTACCCGGCGCAATTCCACTGTCGGGATCGCCGATTTCCGGATCATAGATCCAGCCGCAAACATCACAGATATATTTTTTCATGTGCTACACTCCTTGGTTCAAAATCGCGTTGGATCATTCCCATCTTTTAAAAAGGCCGCAAGGTCATTCTGAGTAGAATTTTCGGCCTTACAGGGAATGAGCCAGCTTAATAATGTCCTATTCTTCACCCCCCGCTTTGCCGGAGGCACAGAAACCAAGCGGACAACTGTTTAATATGCCTGCGCTTTAGTCTTCTACTTTTTTAAACATTTCTTTCGGAACATGGCAGAGCGGACACGTGTCCGGTGCTTCTTCGCCTTCATGTACATGACCGCAAACGGTGCAGACCCATTTCATACTGAACTCCTTTAATCTTTGAATTGCTCAGCATATTTACCCATTTTTCGGCCGGCTTCACGACATTCTTCCAACAATTCGGGCGTCGGTACATATTGCGAACGAATCGGCTCCCGGGTGATTTCGATTTTCATGTCTTTCATGCGATCCTCCACCTCAGAAGCACCGCCGCGTTTACTCCAGCCATACGAGCCGAACGCAAAGCCCTGTTTATTGGTTGGGCGCAGTCCGCCGAGATAACACAGCACGCCGGCCATCTTCGGCATCAACGAATTATTCAGTGTGGACGAACCAATGGCGATAGCCGCGCAATCGAGCACTTCCGTAGCAATATTGGTCGGGTGTGTAGTATCCACATTATAAAAACGCGCCTCGACATCGCATTCCTGCACCCCTTCCAGAATAGCCTCTGCCATATGTTCGGTGGCCTGCCACATCGTGGCGTAGAGCACGATAACCTTCGGAGTCGGCTTGCAGACCACCCATTTTTTATAGGCTTCAAAAACCTCTTTCAAATGGCTGCGCCAGATAACGCCGTGGCTCGGAGCAATCATCTCAATTTCAAGCTCAGCGGCTTTTTCCAGCGTCTGGGAAATCGGACGGCCATAGAGCATCACAATATTGGCATAGTAGGCCTTCGCTTCCTGCAAAATCACATCCAACGGTTCTTCATCGTCGAAACGGAATGCAGTGGCAAAATGCTGTCCGAATGCATCCATCGAAAAGAGCAGCTTATCTTCCGGAACATAGGTGAACATCGATTCCGGCCAATGCACCATCGGGGTATTGAGGAATGAAAGCGTCCGTTTTCCAAGCGAAATAGAATCGCCATCGTCGACAATTTTCCACGCCCACGAGGATGTATCGTAGTGTTTTTCCAACGCACTTTTACACTTGGCATTGCAAACCAGCACCGCATTGGTACAAACCTTCATCAGCGCGGGAAGTCCGCCGGAGTGATCGGGTTCGGCGTGATTACAAACCACATAGTCGATTTTTTCCAATTCAACACGGGCTTTGATTCGGTCAATCAGCCGCTCGGCATACGGCGCCTTCACCGCATCGATCACCGCGCACTTTTCGTCTTCAATTAGATATGCGTTATAGGTGGAACCACTATCGGTTTTATAGCCGTGAAAATCACGTACTGTCCAGTCGATGTAGCCAACCCAGTTAATGCCTTCTTTAAGTTCTGTATTCATCTATCCCTCATTCCCCCAGTTCGATTCACTCGCCAGATCGGCCAGCGTGGTTGAGTTAAAATAATCCCGCACCTGCCGAGCCAGCCCCGGCAGCAGCACCCCCAAAACACAGTCGGTGCGAGGACACACGTTCTTCCCGAATAAACAGGGTTTGCAATGCATGGAACCCTCCATTTCCTCATACACATCCAGCAGCGTAATCTCTTCTGCCGGTTTTCCCAGTATAACGCCACCCGATGGGCCCCGGATGGTTATCAGCAACCCTGCTTTGGCCAAACGCTGATGCACCTTCGCCAGATGATGCCGCGAAACGTCAAACACTTCCGCAATCTCTCCAGTCGTCGACTGCCCGCTCTCCACCGTCGCCAAATGCACCATGGAGTGCAGCGCCAGTGCGGTGGCATCGGAAATTTTAATAATATCAGCCATAGTTCCTTTTTACTTTAACAAGTATAGGCGTACCTATTTACGGATTTAAACCCGCCGGATCAATCCAAACCTTGGAAAAACTCAAAACAGAACGAACCGTGCCGTATTATCAAATCAAGCTGAATAGATTTATAACCACGAAAAACACCAAATACACGAAAGAGGGTAACCACCGGCATTCTCTTATTCGTGTGGTTCGTGGTTCACCTACTGCACATTAAGGTTTAGCTTTTTTGGCCCTCGCACATTTTTTGTGATGAAGCTTCTAGTTTCACGAGCCTCTTTTTCGTGCTCCGAAAATTTATTTGCAACGGATTAACAGGAGCAACAAATCGCGGTGCGCATGTTCTCAAGTGCCAACGGATTAATAGAAGCGGTATACGTCTATGCAGAAAGACCTGTTACATTCATACACAGCTCATGAAATCAATTTTTTGGACAGCAAAAAAGTAACCCTGCGAATGGGCGTTCCTCCAAAATATCATCCGTTGCTTTCTATTAATCCGTTGCCCCTACCATAAAATTCTATGAAGAGCCTTTTTTGTACGCGCGTACCTGCAGACGCAGGATTTTACTGCCTGAATTGAGGATTATTTTGCGGATGTTAAAGAATCGGAACCAGCACTTCCGCCTGCTCCGAACAGGTGGTTGTCACATGCAGGCAGGATGCCGTAAAATCAGAAGGGTTCAGCTTCAGTTCCACCGTCCATTTCTTATCTGAAACCCGGTTGATCTGCACCTCACCTTTCCCGTCATCCAATTCAGCGGAAATCACCTCGAAGGGAGCCTCGCTCTTTAACATAACCAGACGCTTCACTGCTTTGTCGGCCGTCGATAATGACAGTTTAATCTGCTCAGGAATCACCTTAATCGGTAACGTCACCGTTCCAAGGATTGGAACCGAGACCGCTCCCGTTGAAAAGTTAAGCCGAATTTGTCCGCTGAATTTTCCTGCCTGCAGTTTATCATTTGAGACCAGCTTAATGGTCCAGCTGCCTGGATCGGGATCAACATGATCAATAATCTCCCCCACGATGCCCGGAACCGTTGACTGCACCGATTCCAGCACGACAGGTTCTTCCAACAGGTTGGTTGCCGTGATGATCTGGTCAATTTCTCCCCCGACAGAAAGCTTCCCAAGGCGAATATAGCGCGGCAATACCTCGATGGCTTTCTTCAGGGTTCCAGTAATCTTCAATTCGAAATACGGATTCTTCCGATCATTGGAAGCAATCAGAATCTGCTTTTCCTGCGGTCCATAGCGGTTTTTCGTGGTGAAGATTGTCTGGCATACCGCATTGGACCCTGGAAAAATTTCCATGGGCTCAACGGTCGATTTTGTGCCGCAGCAATTTTTAATGTTTGAGATGCGAACCGGCTCATCACCGATATTGGTCAGGATAAATTCATGTGTAATCTGATCCTTTCCAATCACCGTACCGAAATCATACTTCGGCGCATCGCAGACGATACGTGGGGCAGCCATAGAGGAAATCGCCACAAAGAGGAACATGAAGCACAAGACCAAAACAGAAAATCGACTTAGCCGCGAAGGAACGCAGAGACGCGCATGAACGACGCGGGATGAACGATTTGATTTTTTACTTAAATACATCTTAACAATGGTTCCTTTGAGTTCTCTCAATGCAAACACACATCCGCACCGAATCATTCGGTCCATAATCATTTTACCAACTATCCCATTGCTCAGTTTCGGGCGGACATCTTTTCCAGTGCCATTTTCGCAGCTCCTGCAATCTGCCTGTTGTCTGCCAGCACATACGACTCCAGCAATTCCAGATCGTCTGTGCTTCCCACTTCGCCGAGTGTAACGATCGCCGCCGACCGCAACAGCACCGTATCTCCGGTCTGCGCAAGAGTCCTTGCTGCCTGCACCACTTCAACATTCGATATTCCTTCACGGTTCAAAATCTGCGCCGACAAACGCAAGGCTGTCATTCTGGACTCTGCTGACGCCAGTTCGTCCGACGCGATCTGCGCCGCTTTTTCAGAAATTACTTCACGATCAAACTCATCGTACGTACGGGAAAGATTTTCCAACCCTAGCAGCGCCGTCCCGGCAATGGAAGAGTCCCGCTCATCCAATGCCTGGAACATCGCCTCGCGGATCACATCCAGCTCAATTGGAGCGGCAGTGGCCTCACTGCCTTCAGTCGCTGAGGCCATCGCCCCTCCAGCATCACGACCTACGACTTTCGACCTATTAACCTGCGACTTTCTCTCATAGAAAGGTGCCATAAACTGCACGCAGTAGTCGCGCCAGACATCATCCTGACCAGGATCAGCGGCCATCGCTGCCATTGCAATCCCAATACCCTCCGACAACGTTTCCTGCCGCAGCAGTTTGTCCAGCACATCATTCTTCACCGCATTGATCTCAATCGGTCGCATGCCTTCCGGAAAACGATCATTCGGCCAGGCCAGCATTTCAATCAAAGCGGCAACATCAGCACCGGAAAGGGCATAGTTGAGTTTATTGATTTCAGCTAACAACGACGGATAATTGTGTTCTACATCATCCTGTAACAACAATGACTTAACGGGATCAGAAAGTTCCTTGGGTTCAGTTTTCACCGAATCATCGGCAGATGTAATCGCTTGAACATCCGGCTTAATCGAATCCTGAGCCGGTCCCTCCGCCGTGCGCGATGTGTTCAATAAAGCAATACGCTCATCCGGCTTCTCCTCAGAAACAGACGCTAGTTTGTTCCGTTTAAGAATGAACACCAATGCGACACATGCAATAACCCCTAAAATGATACCCATCTTTTTCATCATGACTCCTTATACCCACTTAGGGGTCAGTCCCGTAATATAGTAATAATTCGCAGCTCTTCCCGCATTTTCGCTAACGCTTTGTCTTCCGTTTCATCAATTCTTTTCGGGTAACGCGATAAACAATCCGCCCGCCCCATTTTCAACCTGTCAGCAATCCAGATATTGGAAACCACCGTATGTCTGCGAATCAACCAGGCCAGCAGCGCCTTCTCATCCGATCCTTTAGGCATAGCCAACAAAGAGGCTTCATCTATTCCCAGAATAACAAGCCCTTGTTGAAAGAAATCCTCAGCCTGCCGCTCATCATGCAGCTTCACTTCACGACCTGAAAATGATTCCCGCTTCCCCGAAAGCTCATCAATCCTCTCAAGCATATCCGCCTTAAACTGATCAGTACCCAAACACCAACCGCGCCGGATGTTGGCCCAATTAGCATCAAAATCCTTAGGACTATCATTTTCGCCAACCTCACGCGCCCGATCATTTAAATAGTCCCGAAACTTACGCCGACCCGACTTAGTATCCTCAAGCCCCAGACATCCCAATGTACGATCTACACAAAGCCATTCCGGCCTCTTTGTCGGACGGCTATACATCGGAAAACTGCTCCATCTGAAATCGGACAACTTGGCTTTATGTGGATCAAAGCCCTTCACTCGTGCCGGGTTCAAATGGATATAATTACTCACCGTCAAAAAATAGTCCCCGCCCGATCCATCAACCAACAGAGCCTTATAGCGCCCCTGAAGCAAATGCCCCCACAGCTTATGCCTACTGTTAAACCGCTGCGTATACGTCCCCTGCAACCATTTCATACCTGCCACCAGATTTGGCTCCGGGGTCTCCAGCAGCAGATGGTAGTGATTTCCCATAAGAATAAAGGCGTGTATCCCCCATCCTGTGCGTCCACACGCCTCATCCAGCGCATCTAAAAATGTCTCGCAGTCCTTATCGTCCCTATAAATCGCCTCCTGGTGATTCCCTCGGCTCATTATATGGTAGATGGCACCCTCGAATTCGACTCTTGGTTTCCTTGGCATAGAAGAGTTTATACATAAATAACCAATTTAGAAAAGTCATTTTACTGGATTACGGGACTGACCCCTTTCCAATTTAGAAAAGTCATTTTACTGGATTACGGGACTGACCCCTTTCCTGACCCCTTTCTTGACCCCTTTCTGACCCCTTTCCCTTTCCTCCGAATTTTTCATAGTAAGTAGCCATTCCCTGCACCTTAACTTTAAAGTCCTCGTACATGCAGGAAGGTTTCAAAATTTCGTCTACGTACCACGCCGCCCATTCATCTGGCACATTTAGCCCTAACCGATGATAATAATCTTTTCCAAAGGATGGATTCATACACTGGAAGTGTAACCAGCCAGCTCTATCTAGCGCCGCATAGAGCAAAAAACGCTTCGACTCTTCTGAACGCCCATATTTTGAAAGCCATAAAATACCAGCTAAATTCGAAGATTTCGCCACAATTTCTTCTCCGACCATAAGAGCCTCGTAATTTTCAACTTGTTGAGCCTTCAACTCTCTTAGAATGATACGTTCCCACTGTTCAATATCTATAGGAAGCTCGCCTTGATCCAAAGGCTGATTGATGTAATTAAATATACCGCTATAATCTAAAGGCGTTCTGCATTCATAAATATATGAAAAATCGCCATATCTGCATGCCGACAAGAGGCTCAAATCACATTCCTCATATAGCGTAATCATCCCCTTTCCCATTACACTATCAAGAATTACTTTAATTTCACTGAAGGTGGTACCAGCGCGAGCCATCTTAACAACATCAATATATTCCTCAGAGGATGATTCGTTCAGAATCGTGTTCAAAATATTAACTGATATATGATCATAAATATTTGTAGTTTGTGTGTTGTTTTGCATTGAAAAATTTATTCTATAAGAGAAAAGATTTTTATTATCAACATCAGCGCTCACGATTGTATTACACACAATTCCTATTATAATTATGAGCATTTTTAATTTAACTTTACAGTACATGAATTACCTCATTAAGCATCTGCATCACAATTTTCTATTATGTCTACACCTTGCCCGCCTGTGTTTTGCGTCGTAATCACCTTAGTCTCGTCACCTGTCAAAAAGTCATCATAATAATAGGTCGCATTTAAAAAACTATATTTCTTTTGTCTTACCATTTTGATGTAGACATTTGACCCAGAAATTCTTTCAGGGAAATAATATGCTTTTTGTTTGTAGCATGCAGTTCCTGGATATGTAGTTTCCTGATCGACCGCCGCAGATTTAGTCACTTGAGCACTTGCGGTGAAGGAAAAATTGGCCGCATTTGCCGATACCGATCCGGTCGCTACCGTACAAGAAACCGTCTTCGTTACTGCGGTAATATCTCCACCGGCAGCGGTTTCTGGCTGACCAGCAGGAGCCCCATAACTAAAATTGATGTTTTGCGTTACTCCGATAGTACCGACATAGACAGGTGAGGTTAACCCTGGTGAAGAAGTCTCCTGCTCTCCCCACATTTCCGTTGTGGGAATTGTTAGAGAAGGAGTAGACGTAGGAATTTGTAGCTGACTCCATCCAGTAGTGCCTGCACAAGTTTCTGCACAATTAGCAGCATCACTCTCGCTACACACAAAGCCAAATGCAACTCCTAATACCATACTTCCAATGAGTATCTTTCTCAATTTAATAGTCTTTCCTACCAAAGGTAAGAGGTCAGTTCCATATTTTTCTATTTTGCACATACCGCTTTTCTCCTCAATTACTAGGTTTTACTGATTTACAATGTCATCCTGCCCACCACTAAAGGCTTCTCCAATAATCTCCCCGTCCTGATAGAGTTTGAAGGTGTGGCAGGTCGAGCTTTCGCCATTGGGATGGAATAAACGGAAATCATATTCGCCGATGCCCGTATAGTCCTGATTCGTGACCCAGCGCTCCAGGCTGTAGTCATCGAGCGTGACGCCACCGACGATAACCTTAATTTGGATATCAACCGAATCCGGCACGTTTTTGGCCACGGAGCGGACTTCCCACAACTCGGAATCTTCATAACGCTCGACGGTGTAGAAATAGCCATCGACGGCATTCTGGATCCAGAAGGGGGAGAGTTCCGTTGAGGCCAATATCGGCCCATTTTCATATAACCGGGCGAGCATTACATGTTTTCCGTTTGTATCATTGGCCTTCAACGAAACGGTCCTTAGTCCTTGGTCCGTAGTGCTTGGTTCGTGCTCTTCGAGCTCAACCGTTTTATCCACTTCGAACACAGCATTGAGCGGCATTCCTCCGAAACTCCAGGTGCGTTCTTTTCCAACCAGACAGGCAGGGCTTTCTGCGGGGAAGGAGCCGTCGATGACCTCAACCGCAATGGAGGCTTGCGTGTGTCGGTTTCCTTTACGGTAATCACCTTCGACGGTATAGGTCCCGGCTGCATCGAACGCAACAACCAGCGGGCGGGTGTTGGGGGAGCGATGCTCGTCGCCAAAGACGGTGAGCGTAAACTGTCCGCCATGGGCATTGTCGGGCAGGGCCGAAAACTTGACGCTGTCACCCTTGCGAATGAGAATGGTTTCGCCGTCGTGCTCCATCAGATTGAACGGCACCCAATCGATGCTGAGCGGAACCTCAAGCACACCGTTCTGGAAGGAGGCGTTTGCGGTTGTCCGACCATGCTGTTCCAGTGACAGATTGGCGTACCAGCGGGGTCCCGCCGCTTGGCGGGGCAGGCTGGAAGCCTGCGGTACGTTCGTATCGCCTGCATCTTGCAGGCCTTGAATCTGCATGAACGGCACATAGCGTGCATCTCCTTCGATGCAGGCGGGGGAGACATAGGATTCTGTAACCGCATCCACTCCGGCCATGGCACTGATAGAGGCTTCGATCCAGTCTTTGGTTCCGTTGCCGTTGGCATCCGGTCCGCCGAGGGACTGAAGTTCCAGGGATTGGACTTTCACGGCCAGACGACTGTACACATTTTCCCAATAAAGGCGGACCGTGTGCTCTCCGGCAGGCATCGAGGGGAGGAAAGCACTTACATCGGTATACACACCGTCCGCAGAAATCATTGGAACTTTTCCAACATAGATATCGTCGACATAGACCAGGAAAGCGGACGTGTCGATCGGGATAACCGGCGTGCAGGAACTCTTCGTCCATTCGTGGGCAGCATTCACGACTAGACGGCAGGTATCGTTAGCCGGGAAGTTCATGACATATTCCACATGTCCACGCACACTTTCAGCAACCAGTTCTGAACCTTCCGCTGTCCAGGTACCGAGCGTTCCACTGGCTTCCGCACCGATTTGTGCATCAACCACGGTGACGGTGCCGTCGAATTCGGCAACCAGGGGATTAGTCATTGAACCGTTGACTTCCTGCCCATCAGACACGCCATCACCATCGGAGTCGGCATTGAGCGGGTCAGTATCGGCAGCCAGCTCATCGCCATCGGCCAGACCATCCCCATCGGTGTCGGAATCCAGAATATCGGTTCCCATCTCCAGCTCATCGGCATCGCTGATGCCGTCACCGTCTGAATCCATTCCTGAATTCAGCAGATCGCCCATCCAGTCGAGCAGGCCGTCGGAGTTGCCATCAATGCCATCGACCAAACCAAATTCAAGTGCTTCCAGCCGGCACGGGCCACTGATGCCATAGGTCTCTTTGTTAAAGGTCACTTTAAGGGTGTGCGTACCTGCACTGAGCCACGGAGTAAAGATGCTGTATTCCGGCAGCACCTCCGCAAAGCACTGTTTGGCCCGCCCGATGTTCACCCCATCGATGGTTATATGGACCAGAATATCAGCGAGATTAACCGGCAGTTTATTCAGTGCATTGGTATGTGCCTGCGACAGATCAACCTGAAGGCCGAGGTGGTAAATACCCGCCTGTTCAATAGTCACCTGATACTGAATGGCTGGTTTGCCATCGCATACGGCAGAGAGTTCCGCTGAGGTTCCGGCATTGGTCCATACCGAGAACCAATAGGGACCGTAACATCCTTCAAAGTCAGCACCGTTCACGGTTTGTGCAATCCGAAGGTCCTCGATTCCGTTGCCATCGCTGTCCGTCAGCAGCGGGCTGGTCTGGGTAACTATCCATTCTTCACCGTCATTCAGCCCATCGGTATCGGAGGCCGGGCTGGTGGGATTGAGCCCTGCAGCAATTTCTTCGGCATCGGTAAGTCCATCGCCATCGGTATCGAGATTGAGCGGATCCAGGCCGAGGGCAATTTCATCACCATCGCTGACGCCGTCGTTATCGGAGTCCGCGTCATGCGCGCTGGTGCCGTAGGTATGGATCTCTTCGCCGTCCAGCAATCCGTCTCCATCGGTATCAGGATTAAGTGGATCGAGTCCTTCAGCATATTCGACCAGCAGCGCCGTAGTAACCGTTACGCCGGCATCATTCCACTTCAGCGATTTGTTAATAAATTGAATATAGGACTCCGGTCCCTTGTAGTTATTGGGCTCGTCTTTATCCCAACGGGTATAATCAAAGGTCTCACCATTTACCCACTGCCAAACGCCATCGCGAACTTCGCTGGCCCCGATCCACGGATTAAATAATTTTGCCGTCGGCAGCAGTTTAGAAATCGCCCCGATCTCTTCATCGCTGGTAACCACCGCCAGATGCCCGCCGAAGTTCTCGGCAACTGCTTTGGACTCCACCCATGTTAATGGCGTTTTAACCAGCTGATAAACCTGAAGCGCTTCGTCCCCATCGGAAATGCCGTCCCCATCGGTATCCATGAGCAACGGATTCGTGCCTACTACAATCTCATCGGCATCGGAAAGGCGGTCCCCATCGGTATCGAACAACGTAGGATCAGTTCCTGTTTCCACTTCTTCAGCATCGCTTAATCCATCGGCATCGGATTCGCTTGCGTGCGGATTACTGCCGTACACATTCACTTCTTCCCCATCAAGCAGACCATCGCCATCCGAATCGGGATTAAGAGGATCGAGACCTTGATCATATTCAATAACCAAGCCCGCTATTGAACTGGCGCCCGCATCGTCCCACTGCAGAATACGTGTTGAGATACGCAGGTACATCTGCGGCTCTTTATAATTGTTCGGTTCATTTTTTGCCCAACGGGTATATTCAAAGGCTTCGCCTGTTATCCATTTCCAAACACCGTCTTCTTCGATATCCGTTGCACCCAACCACGGGGAAATCACACGCGCATTCGTTGCGATATTCGCCATTCCGTAGAGCTCGTCAGAACTGGTCATGACACCCAGATAGCCGCCACTGATTTCAGCAAAACGTTTGGCTTCCGGCCAGGTCATTTCTGTTTTAACCACATAGTAACGCTGATCCATTTCTTCGCCGTCGCCTAAGCCATCACCATCGGTATCCACATTGAGCGGATCGAGACCGGCCGACAGCTCCGCGGCATCTTCCAGCCCATCCCCATCTGTATCGATTTGGTTTAAATCAGTGCCATGAATCAACTCGTTTGCATCTCCCAAGCCATCGTCGTCCGAGTCTTTGCTAAAGGGGTTACTATGATAGGTATTGATTTCAGCATAGTCGGACAGACCATCGCCATCGGTATCGGCACTCAACGGATTCAATCCTTGCTCATATTCGATCAGCACTGCTGCTTTTGTGGATGCGCTGGCATCATCCCATTGCAACGATTTATTCCGATACCGCAGAAACATTTGCGGTTCTTTATAGTTGTTCGGTTCATTTTCCGCCCAACGGGTATAGACAAAGGCTTCGCCGTTTATCCATCGCCACACACCCTCTTCCTGCTCGTCCGTTGCACCAAGCCAGGGACGAACCACTTTCACATCCGGAACGGTAGCCGCAACCAATAAGGTTTCCGCCTCCGTGCTGACCACCGCCAGATATCCTCCTGCAGTTTCGGCATAAAGTTTCGCCTCGGGCCAGGTCATCTGTTTTCTTACCATATAATAGCGAGGAGCAGTTTCTTCACTGTCGGTAAGGCCATCGCCATCGCTGTCACTCATCGCAGGATTGGTACCGATCGCCACTTCCTCCGCATCAGATATTCCATCGCCGTCCGAATCCAAAATCAGAGGATTGGACTTTGTTTCAAAAACTTCTCTGGAATCCGACAAGCCATCACCGTCACTATCGGGATTTTGATCAGATGTTCCAACCTGCAACTCCTGATCTGCATCCAAACCATCCTGATCTTCATCAATATAGAGAATCGTAGTATAGAGACTGAACGGTCCGGTTCCTTCCGGAACGACCAGACTAATCGTTGAAGCGGTCGGATAGTCAGCCACAGGAATAGATACCAGACGATAAATCTGGTTCGACGAACCCACCACCAGATCGCCGCTCAGATTTTCACCCAGAACCTGACCGCCTGCATCCAACAGATAAACTTCAATCTGAGCGCCCGGCAGATCGCTAAACGACAGCCCCATCATCAGGTTATTGGTTAGCACCGAATGATTCAAAGAGATCAGAATTTTGCTCGCTTCATTACTGGATCCAATGCTCCATCCGTTTTCCGCGGACCACACACCGCCGACCTTTTCAGCCCCAACCCACCAGTCAGGTGCCGTATATCGGTAGGCGTCGCCGTCCGTGTAGTCTGGATTACCCCAGAGCATCACAGCCCGACTCAAGGGATTGGCGTCGGCATCATCCGGAAAACCGTCTGCGTCGGTATCCGACGCCATCGGATCGGTCCAGATCATGGATTCTTCAAAGTTACTCAGCTGGTCGCTATCATAGTTTTCAGCGGCATCCGTGCTATTCGTTGCGTTGAGCCTGAAAAAACTTTCATACAGGTCACTCATACCGTCGTTGTCGGAATCGATTGCAAAGGAAATGCTGACCCCAATGATAAAAGCTGCGGCAAATAACAACTGAAACAATCTGGTTCTGAAAAGAGCTATCTTTGGCATGGCACTCCACCTTTGGTTACAATTATTCTTTTCTGACTGCTTAGAAGGTAGTCATTATCTTTGTTGCTGTATATCCCCCACTTTTGACTAACCAAATTTGATTATAGATATTGCAACTGTTATCAAGTAAACAGAAGTTAGTTGAATTCTATAGATCCGGCGGGTAAATATTGGGATCCACTGTGCGATTATAGCTTTAGCGAATAGAGACCGATGTTGTAGAAAACGGCCGAAGGACCGCTCTACGTAGCACGACGGTGCTCTGCGTCGTGTCATGTACTGAAAAGGGTATCACTTTATTTAAAATGCGGCTCAGTAGCAGAGGACATAGACAGAATAATAAAGCCCAACGCACCGAAAAATTACTGCCACGCTCCTCATTCACTACTTTCGTTCCTCAAGCCTTGCTTCGCGTCTACTCGTAAAAACGGTCAGAACTTCTGAATACACCGCTTATGCCGAGGTATTAAGGGGGCACAAACCAACAGATTTTCCGATATCAGGACAGTGATGGCAGGTATGACGCGTATAGACCTTACAGGTATTTGTCCGGGCAATGGCAGATGCCATCATCCTCAAATCGACCGCGCCTGCAGATCGAAGTTTATTGCGAATATTTTTAAGATGAGAATCGATCGTATTCTTTTTACAGCCCAGCAACGCTGCAATTTCAGGACTTCCATTGCCTTTACCTATCAGACAGAACACTTCATGTTCTTTCGGGGTAAGTAAGCGAAAAAGTTCTTCGAATTGCTCTTCCATAAAATTCGGATCATCCGACTCAACCCTTTCTGTAAAAGGGGATGGGTCGCAGGTCGCAATAAAATCCTTGAGCAGAGACAGGATGTCCGCACATTTAATCTGTATTATTCTGCTCAGGTATGGTGTGAAGGATTTCCGATAGAGCCATGCGCTAGATGAATAACATATAACAGGGACTTCGGGAATACCCTCCAATATCATCAAGAGTTGTAAATTGGCGCATACCTTTTGATCTGCACTCATATTCATCAGAATCAAGTCCAGACACCTCTCCGTTTCCAGTGCCACTTTCGCACATGGAAATACATCCACCGTACAGGTCTCCCCTCCCTTGAAAAGGGTCGTTATCGCAAGTACATGTAATGGATTTTCATCAATTAAACCTACCTTTAGCAAGCTACCCCTCTTTTCATATTTATGAAGGTAACTAATGACTTGCTAAAGATAAGTCAAGTAACTTTCATTATCTTACTGAAAGATAAACGGTAAATTATCATTTATTGAAACAGGCCTTAGCTTTTTAGATCGCATAACTGACATTTGATACGCAACCGCAATGGACTTCCATAAAGGTTGATCAGGGCCTGTTTTTGTAGTTTGCATTTGTGACCGGGCACAAAAAAAGAGCAGCGCGAGGAAAAGAGGAGGGAAACCCCACGCTGCTCAAGTGAAACCCAAACCCGAGCTTCATATAGTAAGACGCCTAAGAGTCAATTTTGTTGACGTAAAATTCATCTTTTTTTGAGCAACATCCACATCAGTCTATTTACCAGACAGTTACGCATGATAAATAATTGTATATTTCACCGTTTCCGATGCACGACAGAGAAGGTACTTTATAGATCAAGGCCAATTCAGCCGTTTTAACCAGATACAGGAAGGACGTACGATGAAAGACATTCAATGGGGTATTCTCGGATGTGGCGGTATTGCGAATACATTTGCCGCAAGTCTCCAGGCATTGGAAACCGGCAACCTGCTCGCCGGAGCCTCACGATCGCCCGGACGCGCCCAGGCTTTTGCCGATAAACATGGAATGGAACGGGTTTACACCGATTATGAATCGCTCGTTTCCGATCCCGACATCGATGCGGTCTATATTGCCACAACCCATAATTTTCATTACGAAAACGCCAAACTCTGCTTAAACCACGGCAAACATATTCTTTGCGAAAAACCCTTCACGGTAAATGCCCGCCAAATGAGGGAGCTCATCGATCTGGCTCAGGAAAAAGGGCTGTTCATGATGGAAGCCTTCTGGACCCGTTTTCTTCCAGCCATTGGAAAAATGAAAAAACTGCTCGACGAAGGGGCCATAGGAAAAGTCACCACCGTGTATGCCGACTTCTCCGTAAATCCGGAATGCGACAATACCCATCGCCTCAAGAATAAGGCACTCGCCGGCGGAGCCCTTTTGGACCTGGGCGTTTACCCGATTAATATGGCCGCCATTGTATTCGGCGCACACCCGGATAACATCGACAGCTCTGTTATTATGGGCGAAACGGGCGTGGATTTCAGCCATTTCCTTCGGTTCGAATATTCCGAAGGCCGGCGCGCCATTCTATCCTCGTCCGCCATAGAAAGCGGCCCCTCGCAGGCCACCATTCAGGGTAGCCACGGCTATATTCAGACTCCACCCTTCTTTCATGGAACCACGGAATTCACATTATATCCAAAGGGTGGAACGCCCCGAACTTTTGACTTTCCGTGCCCCCATGAACAGAAGTTTAAATATGAAATCGACCATTGTATGAAAGCCATTGCCGCCGGCAAAAAAGAGAGCGATATTATGCCGCTCTCCGAAACACTCGCAGTGATGGAAATCATGGATAGCCTCCGCGCAGAGTGGGGATTGGTTTATCCGTTCGAGGAATAATTATTCCGGCTTCGTATCATCCTTCGTCAGATCCAGCTCGCGAATCCAGATGTTCCGGAAGCGCGTATCATTATTATGATCCTGAAGCCTTAGAGCTCCTTTTCCGTGCGATTCATAAACCGGAACCTTGCGATGAGTTGATGTGCCCAATAAAGGCTCATTGAACTGCACCAGAACACCATTGAAAAAGACGGTGACATACGCCGGTGAAATCAGCTTATCGCCATCGAAACGCGGAGCCTGAAAAATGATGTCGTACACCTGCCATTCGCCCGGTTTTTTACAGGCATTCACCAAAGGCGGCTTTACTCCATACACACTGCCTGCCATACCATCTGCATATGTCGGGTTATTGTAATTATCCAACACCTGTGTTTCATACCGATCCTGCAGAAAAATACCGCTGTTTCCCCGATGCTGAGAGTCGCCATGCGGCGGATTAGCCGTTTGCCACTCAATATGCAGCTGGCAGTCTCCGAATTTCTGTTTGGTTTTAATGTCGCCGGTCGGCGTGCATTCCAGATAACCGTTTTCAACCTTCCAGCGCATTTCGCCTTCCGGATTGTATTTTTTCTTCTTCGGATTATTTTGCACTGTCCCTTCCCACGCGGAAGCATCGGTCCCATCAAAAAGAACAATCGCATCGGAGGGCGGCTGGCCGATCTGCCCGGCAGGAGTAACCACAGGAGGTTGCGGTCGGTCGATATCATGCACACACCAACCGGATGGAAGCTTCGGCGTATCCGTATAGCCCAATATCGGCTTTTTCTTTTCGGCGCCCAGGGAAACCATAACGACCAGAAGGCCCCCCGTTAAAACAGCGATACGTTTATTCATCAGAATACCTTTCCGGAGTTAAATTCAACAGGCTATCCAGCGCACAAAGCGCCGTCTAGTACAGATTCAGCTGGGACTTGTATAATTTTAATCAGTGTCCCACCGTCAGGCCGCGCCGCTCAAGCAGACTGCCCTCCGCAAGGTACAAACGAATACACGCATTCAGGTAAGCCACCCTTGCCCTGATCTCCGCAATCTGGCTGTCCACCAAATCCCGCTGAGTCAGTGCCACATCCAATGCCGTGGCGGTTCCGACCTCAAAACGGTCCTGCTCCGCCTGCAGCGTCTGCTCCCGAAAAATGCGCGTTTTCGAGGAAGCCGCAATCTGAAGGCGTGCACGCTCCAGTTCATTCAAAGCCAGCAGCACATCAAAACGCACCAGATCGCGCAGATTCGCCAGCGCCTCCTCACTCTTCAAAACCTCCGTACGTGCAATCAAATCCCGTCCGCGGGCCTGGCGATTACCGAGTGCCTGACTGAACCCGATTCCCACTGCCACTTCATAACCCGGCCCATCCAGATCCTCGAAACTGTCCCGAAATGTATTGGCATAACCGGTCTTCCCCAGATTCATGAACAGTTCCAGTTTGGGCAGGCGTCCGTTTCGGGTAACCACCGTTTCCAGCTCTCCCCGGCGTATACGCAGCTCGGCTTCCCGGATTTCAGGACGCGACAGCATCGCCAGATTAATGCTCGCATGCACATCCGTTTCTATAACCGCATCAACATCCGGACGGCTTATTGCCTCAAAAGATTCGGCAAGTTCCACCGGCCAATCCGGTTTCACAAGACGCATCAATGTATACCGCTGCTCCATCAGCACACTGCGCGCATCAATGAGATTCTGATTTCGCAAAGCCACTTCAGCATTTGCTGCGGCGGCCTCGTTGCTGGGCAGGTCGCCCACCTCAATGCGGGCTTCCACCTCCTCCAGTTGCGCTCGGGCAATTTCCAACGACTGTTCAAAAACATGAATCGCCTCGCGCGCCGCCACATAACGCCAATATGTGATTTCAATATCAGCAATCAACGCCTCGGTATATCCCCGCAATTCATACCGGCTTGCTTCTGTATCAATTTCCGCCTGTCGAACCGCCGCCAGATTCACAGAGGGTCCCAGCCCGCGCAACAGCTGTTGCGTCACAGTCAGCCCCACTCGCGCTTTCTGCTGCTCGGGAGAGCGATTCGATTCCGAGTATTCCGTGCTGACCGATGCCTCAATTTCAGTCCCTGTCGCCAGAAACTGCCGCACCCCGACCGCGCCTTCCGTATCGGACCCTTCCACTTGAAACTGGTCAATAGTTGAGCGGGAGACTTCGGTTGAATTCTCCTCGGCATAAACCGCCTCTCCAAAAAGTTCAGGATCAAATATCCCGCGCTCAATGCGCTCAAAAGCACCCGCAATTACAGGCTCATACTGCTGAACGCGTAATCCGCGGTTATTTTTCAGCCCCAGCATAACGGCTTCTTCCAGTGAAAGCCCGACCAGAGCACTGTTTGTTGCCGCCCCGGCCGCGCCGACCATTAAAATGCTCATCCAGCAATACGCCAAAATACGACCGGTCATGCTGCATTCTCCTTACGGGATTTCCCGTGTGCAAAGGTATAAACCACCGGAATAAGAACCAGTGTAATCAGAGTTGATCCGGTCAGGCCGCCGACCACCGCCCGCGCAAGCGGTGCCTGCGCATCCGAGCCCTCGCCGAGCCCGAGCGCGAGGGGCAGCAGCCCGAGAATCGTGGTTAATGTGGTCATTAAAATGGGCCGGAAACGTCGCCGCCCCGCTTCGATCACCGCATCGTGTAACGCATAGCCTTCCTCACAGAGCCGCCCGGCCTGATCCACCAGCAGAATGGCATTATTAACCACAATGCCTCCCAGCATAATACAACCGATTGCGGACTGCAGATTGAGCGTTGTATCCGTCAGCCACAGCGTCAACAGCACTCCGATGGCCGCCATCGGAGTCGACAGCATCACCACGAGCGGATCGCGCAGACTCTCATACTGACAGGCCAGTACCATATATACCAACAACAGCGAAAGCAGCAGCGCAATCGACAGCTCGTGCATTGCTTTCTGCTGCTCTTCAAAATTACCCGCCACCAGCATGTCATAATTACTCGGACGCGGAATCGTTTCCAGAATGGCCTGAATATCGGCAGCCACCGAACCGAGATCCCGGCCTGCCACATTGGCCGTCACCGTGACCTGACGCTGCTGATCTTTTCGGGTGATTTCCAAGGGAGCCCGACTGCTGACTGTCGAAACCAGGTTGCGCAGCGCCACCATCTCGCCCTCTTCCGTGCGCAAAGTCAGATTCAGCACTTCATCCAGTGAACGCTTTTCCGCATCTTTCAACTGAACCAGAATACGGTATGAATTTCCCTCGGCATGATAGTTCCCGGCCCGGGAACCGGCGATGGCCGTTTCAATCACCTCTGTCACATCCCGCGGTGAAAAGCCGAGGTCGGCAATTTTACGCCGATCGATCAGGAATTCCTCCTGCGGCGTTCCCTCATCAAAACTGCGGTCCACATCGGTAATGCCTTCCACATCCTTAATCGCTTCCGCCACCGTTGTCGAAAGCGCCTGCAGCACACTCAGTTCGAAACCGCGGATTTCAACCGTTACCCCATCGCTTCCGCCCACAATACGTTCGAGCAGAAACTGACCCTGCGGCGCGCGCGTCCGAATTTCCATTCCGGGAATCTGCCCCTCCAGTCTGCGCCGCAGATCTGCAGCAATTTCAACATTGGTTCGATCCCGTTCCGCCGCTTTTACCAGGGAAATCCGGATCTCTCCTTCATTGTCCCGAACCGAAGCCACCGTCGAAACCGCCTCCGGTACAGCGGCATAAACAATCGATTCCATCAGCCGCGTCTGCCGATCCACCAATTCCAGGCGGGTGCCCACTTCCATCTCACCGGACACACTCACTTCGCCTTCGTCGCTCGGCGGCAGAAACTCCGAACCGATTAGGGGAGCCATCAGCACGCTCGCCACAAACAGCAGCACGGCAATCCCGATCACCACCGGTCGATGCCGCAACGCAGATTCCAACAGACTCAGATAACCCGCATTCAGACGCTCGAACTGCCTTTCGGAATTTTGTTTCAAGCGATCGATCCAACCCTTGGAAGTCCCTTCCTTTGCTTTCGACTTCAGCAGCTTCGATGAAAGCATCGGCACCAAACTGAGCGATAACAACAGCGAGCATACCAACGAAAAAGCGATCACATACGCCAACTCACGGAAGAGCAGACCGGAAACACCCTTCACAAAAACCACCGGCAGAAAAATGACCAGCGTTGTAATGGTACTGGCCAGAATTGCAGGAGCCACCTCCCAGGCCGCAACCGCTGAAGCATTCTCCGGATCCATCCCCTGTTCATCCCGCAGGCGGAATATATTTTCCAACACCACAATGGAACTGTCGACCATCATACCCACACCCAGAGCCAGCCCGCCGAGCGTCATGAGATTAATCGTAAGGCCTCCGAAATAAATCAGCGAAAACGTCGCGATAATTGAAATAGGGATCGATAACGAAATGACCAGCGTACTGCGAATATTGCGCAGGAAAAAAAGCAGAATCAGAATGGCCAGCCCGCCGCCGTAAAGCACCGAGCGGGCAACATTCCGGATGGAGCGTTCGATAAAGTTCCCCTGGTTAATAACGGGGATAACGCTGATCTGCGGAAACTCCGCATTAAGGCGGTCAATTTCCTCCAGAATCTGGCGCGAAACCTCCACCGTATTGGCTCCGGCCTGTTTACGAATGGCAATACGTATGCCTCGCTCATTATTGACCCGGATAATGCGGGTGCGTTTTTCATAGGTATCCCGCACCTCGGCAATTTCACCCACGGTGATTGCGGCACCCCCGCGCATATCCAACACGGTGTTGCGAATCTCTTCCACACTTTCAAACTGTGCCGGGGCACGGAGAGAAACCTCGAAGCGCCCCTCCTCAATCCGCCCTGCCGGAAGGTCCAGATTGGCATCGCGCAATGCATCTAGAATCCGATTCATCGAAAGTCCAAGAGCATTCACCTTGTCGGGATCCACCTCAATTCGAATTTCACGGGGAAACCCGCCCCACAAATCAACCTGGGCAATGCCCGGAATTTGCGTGAAGCGGTGGCGAATGCGGTCTTCAATCAATTGGGTGAGCTCAACGGGATCCAGCCGGCTTGAAATTCCAAGTAATACCACCGGAAAAGAATCAATATTGAATTTATTAATGCGCGGCCGAACGATGTCGTCAGGCAATTCATTGATTTCATCTTCGATCGTCGCCCGCAGATCAATCGCCGCAGAATCAAGATCCGTCCCCCACACAAAGGTGACGTTCACGCGACTGTTTCCTTCCTCCGAAGTGGAGGTGATTTCTTCCACACCGGGCACGGTGGCCACAATTTCCTCGATAAT
This sequence comes from Pontiellaceae bacterium B12219, assembly GCA_029432795.1. GTDB lineage: Bacteria > Verrucomicrobiota > Kiritimatiellia > Kiritimatiellales > Pontiellaceae > Pontiella. The sequence continues at coordinate 4,334 of JARNMJ010000051.1, read as the reverse complement.
CTGCGTAATCAGCCGCTCCATCACTTCCGGGCTCGCACCTTCATATTGCGTACGAACAGAAGCCGTCGGCAACTCAATACTGGGCAACAGATCAATCTGAATCCGACTGAGCGAAACCGCTCCGAGCACGATAAGAATCAACGTGACCATCATCGTGAAAACCGGCCGCCGAACACTGGCAAGCGGAAGATTCATCGTGCTTCTTCTCCGGCTGTCGTCGGATGCACAGAAACGGCAGAGCCATCTTCGATCAGCTGCTGGCCCAGCGTAATCACCTCTCCGTCAAGGCCTTCTCCGCTGATCTGCACCCGATCTCCATCCCGAATACCGAGAGTGACCGGCCGCCACAGCGCATGCGTTCCGTCGGCCGCCAGCATAAACAGGCCCTGCTCATCTGATCGCGTAACGATGGATTCCGCCGGCACAATTTTCGCTTGTTCAACGCGCTGCACCTCCACTTCGGCACGGATAAACATGCCCGGTTTTAAACGAAGATCGCTGTTCGGCACCATAATTTCCACTCGGGCCTGTCGCGAGTTTTGCCGAAACACCGGCGCAATACGTTCAATGTGTCCCGTGAAAAGCTCCCCGGCATAGGCATCGGTATACACATCCACCCGCTGCCCCTGCTTCAGGTTTCCGTAATCTTTTTCTGTCACAAAAAATACGCCTGCCAACGGATCGAGATCCACAATCTGCAACAATGGAGTGTTGGCGCTCACCGTCTGCCCTTCATCTTCAAAACGCTCCGCCACAACACGCGTCGTGTCATTATCCGCCCAGAGCGCTTCCACCGATGCGTATCCGAGGCGAATGCGGGCGGCTTCCAACGATGCCTCCGCCCGGGTTACCTGCGCCTGATAAACGGCGACTTCTGATTCGCGTGCCAGCAATACACTTCGGGCGGCATCGAGTTCCGCCTCCGATGCCACACCGCGCCTGCTCAGCGTTTCCGACCGTTCCATCGAACGCTTTGCGATTTCAAGGGTGCTGACGGCCTGTGCCAGATTAGCTTTTTCCACCAACAGATCGGCTTCGCGCTGCGCAACATCCTGGCGGTACTCCGCATCATCCAGTCGTGCCACAACTGCCCCGCGTTCAACGGAATCGCCGATATCCACCAGCATTGCCTCCAGCCTTCCTCCAATTTTTGGAGATACAAAAAAAGAGGCCCGAGCCTCCAGTGCCCCCCCATAGGTACGTAAGGATCGGATGGGACCGGTCTCAATCGGCGCAGTCTCCACCGGAGCAGGCGGACGGACCGTCGAATCCCCGGACTGCTGATCTGAACAGCCGGATATTCCAACGGCCGAAACCAGCATTAAAAAGGTCGAAAGTACTTCCTGATATCGCATGCAGCTACCTGTTTTTAAGATTCAAGGCGCAACATGTTCTTCAGCAAACCACCGCTGAAACGAGTTGTTTTCGCGCCGTATGCACGGGAGCGTACCGAACCGGTTTTCAATGGGCAAGTTTAAGCCACCTATATGGTCGCAGGGCAGGTTACGCGAATCAACACCGCCGATTTTTATGGGTGCTGCATTAGTGAGGCCCCTCTATCAGCCGCCCCACCGCCTCGATGCACCACCGAAGAGGCATCCTGACGCCCGCGAATATCCAGCAGTACAATACTGAGCAACCCCAAAACCAAAACCAGCGAAACAACGGCAAACCCTGAAATCAGCAGTGTGAATTTTTTATCATCCATCTATTTTTCCCAACCTTTTTGAAATAAATTGCAGTCACTCACCGCAAATGCAATGCCAATGACTGAAAAATAAGGCGAGCTGCGGAAACCGCAGCTCGCCTCGATCAAAAAGCCGGGATGGACTTAAACAAGAAGCGTTGGCCAATCCTGTAAATACTCGTTGCCGAAGCCGTAATTTTCAGTAACGAAGTCGAGGTCTTTATCGCCGCGACCGCTAAGGTTCACAAGAATGGTTCCGTGAGAGCGCTTTTTCGCCTCCCGAATAGCTCCCGCAACGGCATGCGCACTTTCCAAAGCGGGGATAATTCCTTCCGCACGACAAAGCATATAGAACGCTTCCAGACATTCTGTATCGTTGGCCACGCCATATTTCACGCGTTCGATATCGTGCAGATAGCTGTGTTCCGGCCCAACGCCCGGATAGTCCAGCCCGCTTGCAATCGAATAAACCGGAGCCGGCTCACCGGCCTGATCCTGCAACAGATAACACTTGAATCCGTGAATAATCCCCTCGGATCCATAACTCATTGTTGCAGCATGATCTCCGGTATTTTCACCACGTCCGCCCGGTTCAATACCAATCAACTCAACCGGATCATCAAGGAACGGAGCAAACATACCCATCGCATTGGAACCGCCCCCCACACAGGCCATTACGATTTCCGGAAGCTGTCCGGTCATTTCAAGAATCTGGTCACGCGCTTCGGCACCAACCGCAAATTGGAAATCGCGAACCATGGCCGGGAACGGATGCGGCCCAACCACAGAGCCAATGCAGTAGATTGAATTAACCGGATCTTTCAAATAAGCCTCGAAAGCCGAGTCGACCGCTTCCTTCAGAGTTTTCAAACCGTGTGTCACCGGCACCACTTTGCAACCCAGCAATTTCATGCGCGTTACATTCGGCGCTTCCTTTTCAATATCAACTTCGCCCATGTGAATTTCACACTCGAGCCCGAAATAGGCCGCTGCAGTGGCCAATGCCACTCCGTGCTGCCCTGCGCCGGTTTCGGCAATGAGCTTTGTTTTACCCATATATTTGGCCAACAACGCTTCGCCCATACAGTGGTTCAGCTTATGCGCTCCGGTGTGATTGAGATCTTCGCGCTTCAGATAAATCTGGCATCCGGTACCAACCAGACCGGAAATATTTTTGGCATGGTAGGTTGGCGTCGGGCGGCCCTGATAATGCTTGCGAATACGGCGGAGCTCAGAAATAAAGTCGTGCGAGCGGCTGATCCGCAGATACGCTTCCGTGATTTCTTTAAAAGGCTCTTCCAGCTGCGGAGGAATGAAAGCTCCGCCATAGGCCCCAAAGTATCCCTCATCATTCGGAAACTGTTTCATATAGGTTGCGTACTCGCCCATTTCTTCTCTCCTGGCTTAACTTTTAAAATCCCACCCTGCACACCCTGCGCCTGACGGGAAAAACGATTAAAACAATACTGGATCAAAAGGAACAACGTCAAGAAGCGCAACTTCCAAACCTTGGAACTACAATGACTTACACCCCAAACAATACACCGATACCATGATCGGCTTACCCGCTTTTTCAGCACCTTCTCAACCGCACACCTGCGTCCCAAGGGCTGGATGAACGGAACCAGAATCAGGCCTCGAGATATCGATATAAATGGAATGACATCTGTATTCAATTCGGCAAAATACAGCGCTTAAACAGGGGATTGAAATGAAAAAAAAATATATGGTGACGGTCACTGCTGTGCTGCTTCTCCCGCTTTTCAGCCAGGGCGAAGAACAAACAATCGAAGATCACAAACCAAATCTCTGGCACTTCTTCGGCAGCGTGGTGTACAGCTCGCGCACGCTTGACGGCAGCATTGTTGACGTGACGCAAGGCGTCAATGGCGGTTTCGGCAGTATGATTGCGACCGGTGAGTCGATGAACCTCGAGCCCAGCGAGAGCCCCATGCTGGCCCTTGGAGCACAATACAAACGTTTCGGATTCGGCCTCAATTATATGCCTACCTCATTCGAGGGTCAGGGGTATGCCCTCGTCGCCGGTTCCGGCACCACGGCCGGAGCCATGATCAAAACTCCGCTCAACACGAGTATTGATGTAAATATGCTGCTGGCTAATATTTACTATAATTTCATTCAGACCCCCGACACCATATTCGGCTTTGGCTTCGGCATGGGCCAAACCTCGATTGACCTGAGCATTGTTCCGGACTCCAGTCTGGCAACACCGCTGATTTATAACGGCACACAGCCCTTCGGATTTCTAAATCTGCATTTTTCCAGCTGCTACAACCGTTTTCTCTACGGCTTCGCGCTTAACGGACTCAGCATGGATATTGATGGCGTTAACATTGTTTACTCCGACTATAAAGTGGACCTCGGATATCGGCTGATCGACAAACGTATGAAACTCGACTTCATCGGCGGCTACCGACTCGTCAACTTTTCCATCGACCTGAAATACGACTCAACCAAAGTGAAAACCGATGTCTCCCTCGAAGGCCCCTTTCTCGGCGTACGCGCAGTGTATTAACAAGCCCTTCTCATTTTAGTGTAGTGCGCCGCAAATCGGTTTACATTACAAAAAGTTATGGCATGATGGTTTGCATGGGTAGACCAATTCTTCAAATAGAAATCAATGACG
>JARNMJ010000050.1 GCA_029432795.1 Pontiellaceae bacterium B12219 | reverse complement strand
TAACCGGTTGGAACCTCAAAGCAACCGGGCAGTCTTGAGTTGATTTAGCGAAAGAATTATATGCCATCCGGTTGACATCCCCCATAGAAGGGCTGGAATGGTTGAGGTACAAAACCTTCCAGCCGAGGCGGCGGGAAGGTCTCCTTCGTCAACCGTTCCCGCCCTACAAGCTCGTCCTGCAAAGGTAGTCAGCTTTATACTGCCGCCGAATGCGAGTACCAACTGCGCGGTCACGGTGACCGTTTCCGAACGCGTGGCACCGGGCGGGCATGAAACGCAGACGATTCAGGCGCTGGCGAATGGGAATGCAGCGGGGAAGATTGAGTTTATTACGGCGGCGTATCTGCCGCATCCCTATTTGATTCATGATCAGGCGGGCTGGGATGCCGTGCGCGAAAAAGCGGAAACGGTGGACTGGGCCAAAAAGGAAGCCGCCGACTATATTAAGAAAGCCGATGAATGGGAGGTCCCGGAAGTGAATCGGGATAAAATTTCACGGGCCAGCAACAGCATCTATCTGATTCAAAAGGGCGCGGTTCAACGTGCCTATGAAGCAGCGGTGGCCTGGCAGTTGACCGGTGATCCGGTCTATGCCGAAAAGGTCGCGCTTTTTTTGCGTCGGTTCTCCGATCCGGAAACGGGCTATCCGGTCACGCTGCAGGCAAGCAGCGGCAGCCTTGTGCAGGAAGGCGTTTTCTTCCAGCATGCGGCGTGGGCCTATGACACCATTTATAATTCCGGCGCCCTGACCGAACAGGATCACGCAAACATGGCGAAAACCTTCCGGCTCTACTTCGGGGTGATCGATCAGAGTATCAGTCAGGGCATTACGGGCAACTGGGAAGTGGCCCAGCTGTGCGGTGCGGTCTACAGCGCACTCGCCATTCAGGATCTGGCGGCGGTCGAACGTTTCATTGAAGGACCGGGCGGTTTTCTCGATCAGGTGAGCAACGGCATCATGGCCGACGGCTGGTGGTATGAGTGTGCGATTGGTTACAACGGCTGGGTTTCGAGTGAATTCACGCAGCTTGCCCTGGCGCTGAAGCCGTGGGGCGTAGACTATCTCCACGCATCCTTTCCCGCCTCTTATTCCAAAGAATACAGCATCTTCCCGGTCGATGCCGAAAAGCGGAAGCAGTATATCTACGGCAAGCCGTTTCAAAAGTGGGGGCCGGTCTATAAGCCGTATGTCAAAATTCAGGACATGTGGAACGCCATGCTGCCGTACATCGATTATGACGGCGTTATGTTTGCCAACAACGACGCCGTTGAAAACCGGTTTGATGCCAACTACTACGAGATTGCCTACTTCGCTTACGGCGACCCGAAATATGCCTCCATCATAAAGAGCTCCGGCGTGCGCGATCTGATTTACGGCATTCCCGAATTGCCGGAAGAAACGCCGGTGCTGGGCGAGGGATCGGCTTTCTCGGATAACGTCGGCGCCACGATGCTTCGCTCCACACAGGAGGAGCCGCGCGAGCGGATTCAGGCGGTGCTGAAGTATGGAACACATGGCGGCTATCACGGCCACTTTGATCGGACAGCCCTTAATTCGCTGATGCGCTATGGGCGCAGTTTTTACAATCCGGAGCATGTCTGGCAGGGTTATCCCTCCTTCATGTACGCCTTCTTTGTGCAGAGCTCGCTGGCGCATAATATGGTGGTGGTGGACATGAAACAGCAGGAGGCGGTGGAGAGCAGCAAGTTGATGTTCAGCACCAACGAGCTGATGCAGGTGACGGCGGTGGAAACAAAAGCACGCTGGTCGGCGCCGCCCTACGGCGGCATCAACTATCCGTGGTTTACCGGCGATACCTTTCAGGAAAAATGCTGGGAGGAAGGACGCTATATGCCGGTGCCGGAGAATGAACCGAAGTGGGGCGTGCCGGGGCCGTACTCAGAGCGCGTCACGCAGCGGCGACTGCTGGCCGTCACCGACGACTACATCGTGTTGGCCGACTATCTCGATTCGCCCGAAGAGCACACCTTCGACTGCCTTTTCAATATCAAGGGTTTCCAGGGCTTGGAAGCGGAGGAGGGCGCGGAGCCGGTGCGCCACACCGACCAGATGAATCCCGATCCGGTGCTGTCGGCGCAGGTGATTACCGACTGCAACTGGTACGAACCGAAAGGCACTGCCAAAGTCAGTTTTGAAACGCAGTTTGGCAAAGGGGCCGATAACGCCGGAACGCGGATTTACGGCAAAGACGGCGTGCTGAAAATGGATGTCTACTCGGCCTGGCCGAAAGAACGGGAAGTGATGATCGGTACGCTACCGGAGCAGCACAACGAAAGCCGCAAGTTTTGGTACACCGTGGCGGGCGATGAGCAATTACTGGCCGAAGGAGCGTTTGGCGCGTGGGTGCTCGGTCGCGATGAAATCGATGTGGATATCCAGGGATTGGAAACATTAACCCTGACCACAAAAGCCGAGTTTGATTCCAAAGCGCCGAACAGCCTTTTCTGGGGCAACCCGGTGATTGTGACCGCGGACGGGTCAGCAATTCCGTTGAGCGAGCTTCCTTTGAGCGCCGAGCAGATCGCGGAAGTTCCAACCCCTGGAAAAGATTATTACGGCGGGCCGGTTAAAATTGCCGGTAAACCGTTCGCTGCTTCTGTGCCGGCCAATCCGGTGGAGTCGGGCGAGGAGGGAATGATCACAGTGGATCTGTCCGGTGTGAACGCCGTGCGTTTTAAAGCCAGCGTCGGCGGCGACTATCCGTTCGGCGATGAAATGGGACGGCGCAAATCGCTCAGTTTCCGCACCACCGGAAAACAGGTGCGCTACCTGACCGTCATCGAGCCGTTTGAAAAAGAATCCGTCATTGAATCGGTGGAGGCCGGATCGTTCGATGAAGTGACCGTGAAGCTGAAGGACGGGCGCACGCAGGTCATCACGTTTCAGGGATTGGAAAAAGGTGAAGGTCTGCAGGCCGCCATTCAGGAGTTTAAAGGCAACCGGCTTATTCGTGAGGAAGTGCATTAAACAAGCAGGTGTTAACAGGACGTCGCTCCCGGTTTTACGGCTTATGCGCCGAGTCGATCGGGAAGCATTGAACCGTCAACCCAACGGCCGTTGATGAGAGATTCATGCTGAATGGGGGGGATCCCCCAACTGGAGTTGTTGATCTGTGAAACGACGGATAGCACGGCTGCGCGGCCGATTTCCTCCGAATTCTGATCGATGCCCGTGTCGATGGGTGTGTCGATAATGCTGGTGGTGGCCAGACCGACGTCTTCGGGGATTCGGTATCCGAGGGAAGTCAGCAGGTCGGGAAGTGTTTTGTCGCGGGTGAAGATGGCATCGGGTCGGTACTTTTTCATCCATGAGTCGAGGGAGGCCCGACATTCCGAATCGGTAGCGGAAGGATTGAAAAGCAGTACGGGCAGGCGCTGGCGGATCGGCAATTCCTGCTGAGCCCAAAGAAACCCGGCCCCGAAGGTTTCCTCGCGTCCTTTTTCGCCGATAAATCCAATGCGGTTATAGCCTCTTTTTAGAATCTCATCGAAGGCCATCATAGCATTCTGTACCTGTGCACTGGTGACAAAGTTTACCTGTGGCGGCTTTTGGGTTCGCCCAAAGCGTACGGTGGCAAAGGGGCTCCAATCGAATCCTTTCCAATCGATATGGGAACTGCGGTCCGGCGGAAGCAGCACCCCTGAGATATTGCGGGCTTTTAATACCTGTGCCAGTCGATGGAGCGGAATGTCTTTGATGATAAATTCTTCCAGATGGTAACCCAGATTTAAAGCGGCTTTGAAGGCCCCTTTCCAGTAGAGGTCAAACTCATGATAACCGCGTAGCTCTTCGGGATGATCCCACGTATTGATCCAGGCCAGTGCGGCCTGGACGGGATGTTCCCGGTTTTGGAGGCGATAGTTCGACAGCGCCGCGAGCATGGGGTCGGGAAAGTATCCCATCTCAGCGGCCTTTGCCTTGATCCGGGCACGTTGCTCTTCGGAAATTCCGCTCCGGTTGCGTAAGGCAAGAGACACTGATGTATGCGACACGTTCAGTTCCTTGGCAATATCGCGGATGGTTATTCTACGGGGTTGGTTTTGATGACTCATGATTAAAGAACTATCCTTAATTTGCTCTTACTTTACAAGGAAAGTTTCGAAGTGCTTCGTTTTTTTCGGGTCAGGTGATTTTATTCGAACATCTGGGAAAAGGGAGTTAGATGATTCCCTTGATAGAACGGAAACAGAAAAGGAGAAATGACGTGGAAACAGGTTTTAAGATTAAAAGTTGTTTGGTCTGTGCCGCGCTTTTGGGCGCAGCCTCGACTCAAGCGGCTTTGTTGGTAAGCGATTCGTTTGAGGTTGGTGCGGATGCATATAGTGAGGGGGAATTGCTTGGGCAGGATGTTGCTGTCTCCGGCATGAACGGGGCCTGGCTGAATAACGATTCGACTGCGGTCCGTGAGACGGGGTTGACGTATGCGGATGCCAATTATGCAAATGGAACGGGAGGCAGTGTGATTGCGAATACCTCTGGGAAACGAGTCGGTCGTTTGCTGGACACGGCTTATAACTCGGCATCCGAGGGGACTGTTTATATGAGTTTCCTGATGCAGACGTTGTCGAATAATAATACCACCCAATACAAAGCGTTTGAGTTGCATGACGGTGGGTTTGATGATGCGGCCAACCGCAAGTTCCAGTTGGGGGTTCAGGGTAATAACTTCGGAAGCACGACGGAATTCGGCTTTCGGTTAGTGAACAATAACGCCTATCAGGATCAGCTGGACGCACTGAATACCAATGTGAATTTGTTTGTCGTGAAGTTTGATTTTTCGACAGAGGCTGGCAGCGATTCTGTGACGGTTTGGCAGAATCCGGATCTTACCGGTTCCGGTGACCCCACGGGCGGCGTAACGGTTGGTGGTGTTGATATGTCGTTCGATCGCATCTCTTTTGCGCGTTACAACGTGAATGATGCACTCGCTTGGGATGAAGTCCGCATGGGTGACACGTTTACGGATGTCATTCCTGAGCCTGCCACGCTGGGGCTGATTTCCGCGTTTGGTAGCGGTCTGCTGTTCTGCCGTCGTCGTTTCATGATCTAAAATTTTAAACGGAGCTTGGAACGAGGTTTAAACACACGTTCCGAGCGTAATTACAGGAGGGTACAATGAGAGCGATGATTAAGAATATAGGCTCAGCAGCGGTACTGATTGCAATGTTCGGCAGTATCACTGCTTATGCGGATGAGTTGGATTGGGAAAATACGCAGTTGGATAATAATTTTTCAAACACCAACAACTGGAGCGTGCGCGGTGTGAGCGGCTATGATTTCCGCAATATCAGCCTGACGAATGCCAACCGGGCGATCATCGGCGCGGGGGAGACGAATGTGGTCTCGGACATTCGCGTCGGGATTCACGGCGATGGTGAGCTGGAAATCACGGGTGGTTATACGCAATGTAACCGCGGCAGCGGAGATACCCGAATCGGGTTGAATGGATATGACGGTTTGGTGAATATGAGCGGCGGCTTCTGGAAAATCGGCCAGGATCTGGCGCTCGGTATCAGTGCCGCATCCAAAGCGACTTTTAACCTCAGCGGTGGCGAAGTCCGCAATGACGCCGGGAAATTTACCATCGGTGAAGCCAATAATGTAGGCCGCATGGAGATTTCCGGTGGTTCATTCGGTACTCGTGGTTATGCGGACATTTTCGGAAGCGGAACCTTTGCAGTGCATGGAAGCAATGCCACTGCAATTACGATTGGTACGTATGCAAGTAATGATTCCTACTGGAACCAGCGCACCGGCGGTACGCTTGAAATCAGAATTGATGATAACGGGGTAACTCCGATCCATGTTCTGGACTATGACAATGACGGCAGTGGCGGTGATGTGACGTTTGCGTTTGGTGCGTTGCTTGACGTTGATTTTGCTTCTGGCGTTACCCCGGTTTCCAATACCTGGACAGTGATGACCTGGGAGGGAGACACGATGGACAACGGCCTGCAGTTCAGTACCAATGTTGATTTCAATATCTGGAGCTTTGCAGTTACGAATAATTCGTTAGCGCTCACCTATGGCGTAGGTTCTACACCACCGGAAACCAATCTGCCGCCGACGGAAGCACGTGATCTCTATTGGACCGGGCTGGGAGGTACAACCGACCCGACCGAAGCGGACAACTGGGCTGTAGATGTGAGCGGTACGCCTGCCTCCTGGGGCGTTTACTCTGATGATACCTGGAGAATCGGTCACTACCTATTGGTTCCGGATGCTGCTGTCACCTCGATTGTTGACTATGTTGGCGGGACTGTAGCGAATCAAAACAGTCTGCTGATCGGTGATCGCCGCTCCGGAGTGTTTAACATGAACAGTGGTGATTTGAACTTTTCCGGAGGAGCGACAATTGGCTTCGGTGCATACAGCGGAAGCGGAATACTCAATCTGAATAGTGGTTCACTGAACCTGAAGTATTTCCGCTCCGGCATGAATTCCGCTTCGGCGGCTTTTAACATCAACGGAGGAACCTATACATCGACATCCGCATATCGGTACAACGGGGTTGATACCGGTGCGATTCTCGGCTGGGGAACGGGCGGCTATGCAGAGTTGAACGTTACCGCGGGAAGTTTTGATTCGCGCTTCGGCGCCTATGTCGGCGTGGAGGGGGGTATCGGCAGAGTGCATGTGGAAGGGTCCGCTGCTACGTCATTTGGGTTTGGTACCATTACCAGTGCTCATGGTTATTGGTATCAGGGAGCTGAAAGCACCTTGTCTCTGGCGGTTGACGGTGGCGGCATCACGCCGATTGTCATCAACGGGGATCGCGGTGTGAGCTTCGCATCGAATTCGATTATTGATGTTGCCTGGTCCGCCGGCGTGACCAATTACGGAGTCTTTGATGTCATGACCTGGAACGGTGAGTTTGTGGATGAAGGTCTCACACTCGGTACGAATGTAAATACCGACATCTGGAGCTTTGCTTTTGCAGATAGTGATAATGACGGGACCAATGACACCCTGCAAGTGATTGCTGATCCAGGTACAACCGCAAATGGAACGCCGATTCTCTGGCTCTATGAGTATGGCCTGGATGCGGCAGATGACATTATCGATAACGACGGTGACGGTATGCTGACCTGGGAGGAGTATATTGCAGGGACTGATCCGATGAATGAAAATTCGGTTCTTAAGGTTACCTCCATGGGATCGATCGGTACGGATTATGTGCTGACGTGGCAATCCGTTGCCGGCAAGAGCTACAGCATCATTACCAATACCGGCCTGGTGTATCCAAGTCCTGGTGTTGCGGCCGCCGGAATCATTGGCGAAGATGGCGAAACATCGGTGACTTCGAGCATCCCATCAGCATCGACTGTATTCTTTGAGGTCGGTGTAGAATAATTCTCACTACCGCATGCTGTTCTTCGGACTGAAGCACAGCATGTGTTCCAAACCTAGGAACGGGCGATATTTGTCGCCCTGTTTTTTTCCACAAGCTGAAGAGTCGTTGGAGATAATGAAATGAGTCGCAGAGGAATTAAAATCATTGGTGCCGCACTATTGGTCATCGGAGCGGTTGCCGTGCAGGCAGATGAATGGGACTGGAGCAATGCGCTGGGCGATAATGATTTTTCGAATATGAATAATTTTCAGTTGCGCTCATCCAGCGGCTACAACTTTCTGAATGTCAGTCTGAATGGGAACGACCGGGCGATTATGAGTTCCGGCACGGTATCGGTCGACGATATCCGCGTGGGGATTCATGGCGACGGGCAGCTCGATTTTACCGGCGGCACACTCCAATGCAACCGGGGCAGCGGCGATACGCGACTCGGCCAAAATGGAAATACCGGTGTCATCAATCAAAGCGGTGGCATGTGGCAAATCAATCAGGATCTGGCCATTGGGATCGGCTCTGGATGCACCGGCATTTTTAATCTCAGCGGCGGAACAATAATCAATGGGCGCGGAAAGTTTACGGTGGGCGAAAGTGGTGCAACCGGCACGATGACCATCAGCGGAGGAAGCTTCAATACGGATGGAACGGCGCGGATCTATGATGGAGGGATCTTTGCCGTGGTCGGCTCTGCAGCGACTTCCATTGGAATCGGAACCGCCGGAACCACGGATGGCAGTTGGACGCAGGATTCAGGCGCTTTATTGCGTGTGCAGATTGACCAAACCACAACCGGCGTGACGCCTATATTTATTGAAGACTACAACGATGACGGCGGTGGCGATGTTACATTCGAAAGCGGCTGTGAACTCGATGTGGATTTTGCCGGAGCATTCACCAATGGCGGAACCTTCACAGTGATGGAATGGGAAGGAAATCTGACTGATAACGGGCTCGTTTTTGCTCCGGGCGTCGATACGGATATCTGGAGCTTTAATCTGGATAACGCCCAGAAAAAGCTCACCGTAACGGCCGTTGGCGATCCCATCCAAATCACAAACGTGACAGTTAACAGCATTGCCGCGCTTCGTCAGTATGCCAAAGAGAGTAATTTAACGATTACGATGACGCCGGGAACCTATTGGATGAACGACGGCGCAGGACCTGACTTTCTTGAATTCAGCGGGTCGAACAACACATTTAATCTGACCGGTGTTGAAATCAAAATGAACACGGATCAGCTTCCGGGGTACAATTCCCAAACAGAGGTTAATGTTTTAAATGTAAGCGGCGACGGAGTCGTTGTGGATGGTCTGACGTTGACGATGGTGAAGATTCCGAACAATGGCCGAACCGACAGCTATGGGAATCCGAAAGAATATCATGCCGACCGCGGCGGAAATATTGTGGTGGTGACCGGGTCGGATACGGTGATTAAAAACTGTGAATTCACCTCCGGCGGCTCGCACCCCTATGGCTACGGTGACGCGTTCGGGAAGGGCACGCGCCCCAATACGGACGGCGTAACCGATTCCGCCTGGATGACCCACTATAAACAGAGCGGGTTTCTGATTACGTATGGTGCAACCAATGTCGTGGTGGATAACGTCACGCTCAATATGCGCAGCTACGGTCATGGCTTTTATATGCAGCGCGGTGTGAAGGATATTCTCTTTAAAGACTGCAAGGTGCTGGGCGACGAAATGGTGGATTCAGACATCATCATTGCTCACCCCGAATATCAGAAGTGGGGTCATGCCACCTATGATGCCCCCATTCCCGAAGACATCCGAATCTCCCGCCACGAAGATGCGTTTCGCGTGTATCCGAATGGTCAGGAAGCGGAGAATGGCTATCCGTACTTTGTTGAAAATATCACGATCACCAACTGCTATGTTGCTCGTATGCGACAGGCGATCGGCTGCGCCGATGCCAGCGGCTATTTACGGGTGTACGATACCGTGCTGGTAGAAAATGAAATGGGCTATTCGCCGTCGGGAAATGGAACCGAAACAACAATCAAGCGCTGCAAGGGCGATGCCCTGAACGGTCCGCTGCTCTTTTTCCAGCGTTCGGTTGATTATCCGGCCGATATCGAGATCGAGCTGACCGGCGACACACCCGGCCACGGCGTATGGCCGATTGCGCTGATCAGCGGCGACGACAGCCGGATCACCTTGACCAGCTCCGCATCGCCGGGGGTCTATTCCCCGGGTGCTTACGTAAACCTGTCGCAAAAATTCCGCGAGTGGCGGCATCGAAATGACGGTGGGTTGGATGCGTATTACCGAAACAACATTCAGGAATATTCCCGCGGAAATTTTGTCACCAATCTGACCGGACAGATTATGGTGTTCGGTCCGAATGCCACCGGAAATACCGGCTGTGTTTCGACCGCCGGTGTCATTAATAAAGGAAGTGGAAACGAATATGTCGGTACCACCTTGGTGCCGGCAAAGATTGAATATGAAGACACCTGGACCACGCCGTCGAATCCGACCAATGTGAGCTGGGCGCAATACGACAGTTCTGGAAATCTAATCGTCCCGAGTGCTCCGGTTGTCGTGTTCGATGGTACGCTTCTGGTCGACCGCGACGATTCGCTGGGCGGACTCGGGGGCGGTGGAACTGTTGTCAGTAACGGCACGCTCGAAGTGGAAGCCGGCTTTGGGCTGCAGGGGGAAACGATCTACCTGCTGGGCGATGGCAACGACGGGCAGGGGGCGGTCTATTCCGATGGAAAAAATGATACCAGCACCCGCCTCTGTTCCGGCAGTGGTTAGCTCAACCTGTTGGGCGATGCCTCGATCGGGGTCGGCATTGCAGGTAACGAACTGCTGGTCGGAAATATCTACGGAACGGGCAACCTGACCAAAATCGGTGCCGGTCAGCTGACCATGGAGCAGAGTGCTTCTTTTGACGGACGTTTCCGAATACTGGAAGGAAAAGTGCGTGCACGTTCGAATAATGTCCGTAACGATCTGGAGATTGCCGCCGGTGCCGAGTTTGCTTTTAACGGAAACTGGGCGGTTAATCAGGGGACTGCAAACAGCACCGTGTTGGAGGGCACACTCTGCCTGAATGATCGCGGAGCTGCCGATGCCAATGCGTTCAGTGCCAACATCGGATCCTTGAGCGGGAGCGGCGCGGTGACCACCACCTCAACGGCTTCCACACAGACGCTAACGGTGAACAGCTCAACGGAAGACAGTTCATTTGACGGAACCATTGCGGGGCGGATTGCCGTGGTGAAAAACGGTGCGGGTACAACGCTCTTTCTCAACGGGGTCTGCAACCATAGCGAAGACACGGTTGTGAATGCCGGGCAGCTCGGCGGAACGGGTATGCTCAGCGGGAATGTAATCCTTCAGGATGGAGCAGGACTTACCGTTGACTTTAATGAGCCGCTGAGGATTGGCGGAACGCTGACGTTTGCCGGCGACGCCTTCCAGATTGTGCTGCCTGCGGATGTTGCCGGAATTAATACCGGAGTTTCCAATGTCTGGAAAGTGGTCGAGGCCGGCAGCGTATCGGGTTTTGCGGCTGAAAACTTCACCATCGATGCTTCGGCCTTCGAGCTGGACGGCGGTATGTTTTCAATTTCGGAATCTGCTGGAGATCTTTATCTGGAGTTTGCTCCTGCGGCCTATTCCGCACTGGAACAGTGGCGATTCGACCGGTTCGGAACCTATTCCAATACAGGGGACGCAGCCGATGCAGCTGATCCGGATGGGGATGGTTTCAGCAACCTGATCGAGTACGGGGCCGGATTGGATCCGAATGGTTTCAACAGTAATGCGCTTCCAATCCTTGGAATTTCCGGTTCCAGGATGACCGTAACCTTCGACCGCATTGCTGATCCGACTCTGACCTATTGGGTGGAAGCAACGTCTTCCAGTTTAGTTTCCAATGATTGGAACACGATTTGGTTGAGTACCGGAACGTCGAATACCACGGGGGCCGTGACGGTGGAGGACACCGAGCTGATTTCCAATCATTGGAAACGGTTTCTGCGTTTGAAGTTATCGAACTAAAGGCACATCGGTTCGAATTTGGATATGAATAGTAAGTTGAATTTCAACTCAATATGGGAGAGGAAGTTATGAGAGGAATATACTGGCGGACTGTTTTGGTCGCCGGACTGTTAATGGGGTTGACCATGAGCGGAGCTGCCGCGGTGAAGGTGAATGTGGATTGGCCTTCCTATATGGCGAAACAGGATCTCTATTTTACTGCGTTGCCGCAGCTTTGGACTGAAGCCCCGTTTATCGGTAACGGCGTGATGGGGTCGATGATTTTCCAAACCTCGGAAAACCAACTCACTATTCAGATCGGCCGGGGCGATGTGCAGGAACATCGCTCGCAGTCTGGAAAACATGCGATGGGTAATACGCTGCCGGATTCATCGCGCCTGCCGGTGGGTTATTTCACATTGGATACAGTGGGAAAAATCACCGGGTGCAACCTGCGCCTGAATCTATGGGATGCGGAAATTTCCGGAACCATTACCACGGATCGCGGCAAACTCAATATTCTGGCATTTATCCATTCGGAGAAAAACCTGCTGGTGGTTAAAACGGTTGCGGATAAGGGTGACGCCGATTTCGACTATACGTGGCATCCGGAGGAAGCCTTTTGTCCGAGAACACGCGGCGGGCGCAAGATTCATGGAGAGAGTCATAAGTGGGAATACTGCGGAAACCCGCCTCCGGAAATGAAAGAAGACAAGGACTATACGTCCTGCATCCAGAAGCTCCACGGCGGCGGTCAGACGGCTACGGTCTGGAGCATTGAAGAAGATGGAAATACGAAAACGCTGCTGGCAAGCGTCGGCCATACCTATCCGGATGAAAATGCGCAGCACCATGCATCTGCCGACGTCATCTTCGGACAGAAAAAATCGCTGGAAGAGCTGCTGAAAGGGCATCGTGCCTGGTGGCATGCATTCTATCCGAAGAGCTTTGTTTCGCTCCCCGATGCGCGAATGGAAAGCTTTCTCTGGATTCAGCATTACAAGATGGCGAGTACCACGAAGGGCGGAACCCTGTTGGCAGATAATATGGGCGTGTGGATGAATTCCACGTCCGGCTGGCCGGCCTGTTGGTGGAACCTCAATATTCAACTCGCCTATTCCCACATGCTGCCGGGCAATCATCCGGAACTGTCGGAGGGGCTGATCAACCAGCTCTGGAAATATCGCGATAATCTGGCGAACAATGTGCCCGAAGGCATGCGCCACGATTCGGCGGCGATCAATGTGGTTTCCGGCCAGGATCTTATCTCGCCGGTTGCCGACCCGAACGATCCGAAACAGCGGCGCGGTGTGACCACCGGCAACCTGACCTGGGCGATGCATAACTGCTACATGCAGTATCGCTATACGATGGATGAAGAACTGCTGCGAGAAAAGATCTTCCCGCTGCTGAAGCGCTCTATCAACTTTTACCGCCACATCATGATAGAAGGCGAAGATGGAATGATTCATTTGCCGGAAACCAGTTCGCCGGAATACGGGGAAGCGGAGGATTGCACCTATGATCTGGCCCTGTTGCGCTGGGGATGTGAAACGCTGATTGAGTGTTGTGAAATTCTGGATATCAATGATCCGTTGCTGCCGACGTGGGAAGATATGCTGAATCGACTCACGCCCTATCCGGTGGATGAAACCGGTTTCATGATCGGGAAGGACAAGCCTTACGCAAAATCGCACCGCCACTATTCGCATCTGATGATGATCTATCCGCTGAGCACTATGGATCTGGATGATCCCGCAGAACGGGAACTGGCAATGAAATCGCTGTTGCATTGGCAGAGTCTGCCGGAAGCCTTGCAGGGCTATTCCTACACCGGCTCTTCTTCAATGTTTTCGCTCTTCGGCGATGGCGATATGGGGGAACAGCGCCTGCAGGATTTCTTTGACGACAAGGTACTGCCGAACACGTTCTACACCGAAGGGTCTCCGGTGTTGGAAACACCGCCCGCTGGCGCCCGTTCGATCGAGGACATGCTGATCCAGAGCTGGAACGATAAAATCGTGGTGTTCCCCGCCATTCCGTCCAAATGGCCGGACGTCTCCTTCGCCGATCTTCGCACAGAGGGGGCCTTTCTGGTGAGTGCGGTTCGGAAGAGTGGAAGGACCGCCTTTATTTCTGTTGAGAGTCTGGCCGGTACGCCTTGTCTTCTGCAAACCGGTATCGAAGGCGAAATCAGCGTGAAGGGACTTGATGCAAAAGACGTGAAACAACTGGGAAATGGTTTGATTGAACTGGCGATTCCGAAGGGAAAATCGGTGGTTATTTATGATGCGGCTTATAAAGGTCCGTATACCATCGGGGCGGTTGATAAAAAATATCATCTCAATCGGGGTTGGGGATTAAGTGACTAACACACTGTTTGAAAGCTTTTGGAAACGGTTTCGACGCTTAGGCCTGATTCATAGGGCGTTGGGTCCGCATGGAGCCGTCTATCCAGCGGCTGCTGATGAGCGTTACTTTCGATCGTATTTGCTGATCCGGCCCTGACCTATTGGGTGGAAGCAACGAACTTCGGTTTGGTGCGTATGCATCACAATTCCGTAATTTAAAATTTTACCAATTAGAACCTAAGTAAAAAGGATACACATGAAAACGAACGAAATTCAGATCCGTGATCCCTTCATTCTGACAATGAAAGAAGAGGGCATGTATTACATGTTCGGCACGACCGATAAAAACTGCTGGCTGCCGCCGGGTACCGGATTTGATTGTTATAAGAGCAACGATCTGGAGGAGTGGGAGGGGCCGATCGCGGCGTTCCGACCTTCGGAAAATTTCTGGGCCACGAAAAACTATTGGGCGCCGGAAGTGCACGCCTACAATGGCAAGTTCTATATGTTTGCGACTTTCAAAGCGGACAAGCGGTATCGCGGAACGCAGATTCTGGTTTCGGATTCCATCGAGGGCCCCTATGAACCGCTCACAGATGGACCGGTGACGCCGCACAATTGGGAGTGCCTCGACGGTACGCTGTTTGTGGATGACGACGGCAAGCCATGGATTGTTTTTTGTCATGAGTGGACGCAGATTCACAATGGCTCCATCTGCGCCATGCCGCTCTCGCCCGATTTAAAAACGGCCGATGGAAAACCGGTCTTTCTTTTTGATGCGACGGAAGCTTCCTGGGTGCGTCCGCTCAAGACCTGGTCGGAAGAGGGGGATGGGGAACGGCATCGTATGCCCGCCTATGTTACAGACGGTCCGTTTGTGCACCGAATGGCCGATGGAAAACTCATCATGCTTTGGTCCAGCACGGGCGACTCCGGTTATGCCATGGGCTTTGCTTGGTCGGAATCGGGAACCATCAGCGGACCTTGGATTCAGGAAGAGGAACCGTTATGGAAGAAAGACGGCGGGCATGGAATGATTTTCCGTACGTTTGATGAGCAACTCATGTTGACCTTCCACAGTCCCAACAAGACCCCGGATGAGCGGCCGACCTTTATTGAGATTGAAGAGGTTTGCGGCGATATTCGTATTAAAACATAAATTTCCATCACGGCGTTTCCTTTGCCGACAGGCGCCGGGGAGGGAAAAGCAGAAAATCGTTGAGTGTGGAGAGAGGGTTATGAATAAAATAAAGTTGATGGTCGGAATGATAGGGCTGGTTTCGGCGGCAGGTGTCTTTGCTCAGGCGGAGTTGATCGTTCGTTCCAATCAGGGTGCTGCAGCATGGGACGAAGGGTATCCAATCGGTAACGGACGGCTCGGTCTGCTGACCCTCGGCGGGTTTCCTGAAGAAAAACTGTATCTCAATGAGCATTCCATCTGGGCGCGTCAGGAAGTCGAATATCCGGACAACGCCGCGGATGTCATGGAAAAGGTCCGGGCTTTGGCGGTGGACGGAAATTATGCAGAAGCCGAGGCGCTTTGGACGAAAGAACTCCTGCAGCCGAAGAATCCGGATGATCCGATTTGGCGTCCGCAGAGTTATGAATTTGCCGGGATGGCCAGACTGATACATAACGGCGTGGGTGAACCGGAATCGATCCTGAATGAACTCGATCTCTCCACCGGTCTGAACCGTTCAGAGGCTGTTTACAAGGATGGCGTCATTCTGTGCGAATCCATTGCCTTGCGGGAGCGCGATGTGATTGTCCTGCGTATCTCGACCACACGGAAAAGCGGACTCGATTTTACGGTGGAGCTGACGCATCCGCGCGATGAAGTTTCGGTTCAAGGAAATCGACTGATCCTGAGCGGGCAGGCGGCGACCGGAGGCACGAAATATCAAAGCCATCTGCTCATTCATGGCGTAGATGTCGCTGAGGAAGCGGGTGCGCTGAGGGTTACAGGCGGACAGGAAGCCCTGATCTTTTTTACTGCGCGGACGGATTATAATAACGACGACCCGAATCAGCCGCTCATCGATTGGGAAGGGCAGATTGAGGCAGATTTTGCCAAAGGCGTTTCCAGTGATTGGAACGGGTTGCTGGCCGAAGGTCAGGCGGAGATGCGTTCCTATATGGAGCGGTTTGAGATCAATCTGGGCACGAGCGATCCAAAGGTGGCCTGGCTGCCGACCGCTGAACGGATTAAGAAGTATAAAAACGGCGGAGCTGATCCGGAGCTTGAAACATTGCTCTTTCAATTTGGTCGCTATGCCCTGGTGGCCAGCAACCGCGAAACCGGTCTGCCGAATAACCTGCAGGGCATCTGGAGCGAAGGGCTGGTTGCCCCGTGGTCGGGCGACTATCACCTGAACATCAATCTGCAGATGAACTACTGGCCGGCCGAAGTGACGGGGCTGGGGGACCTGCACATGCCGATGCTCGAGCTGGTGCGTGATATGCAGCCGGCGGGGCAGGCATTCGCCAATGCGTTGGGTTATGAAGGGTTCACCTGCGGGCATGCAATCAATGCCTGGAAAAACACAACGTTTTCCGGCGGTAACGCCATGTGGGCGGCCAGTCTGATGAACGGTGCGTGGATCAATGCCCACCTGATGGAGCATTATCGTTACAGCGGCGACCGTGAGTTTCTGGAAAACATGGCCTGGCCACTGATTCAGAACAATGCCCGCTTTATCCTGAGCTGGATTCACTTTGATGAAGCATCCGGTGAGTGGATCACGGGACCGGGAACGTCACCGGAAAACCAGTTTATCTATATGGAGGGCGATGAGGAGCTGAAGGCCTCCATTTCCTGCGGCAATACGCACGATCTGATGATTGCCTGGGAATCGCTCTCGGATCTGGTTGAAGCCGCCGAGGAATTGGGCATTGAAAATGATCAGGTTAGAAAGGCAAAGGACGTTCTTCCAAAGCTTGGAGAGGGAAAAATTGGTGAAGATGGCCGCCTGCTGGAGTGGCGTGAGCCGTTCAAGGAAAATAATGCGGGACACCGCCATGTCAGCCACGCCTACGGCTTTTTCCCGGGGCGCCAGTACAACGTTATTGAAGATACCGAAATGGTCAAAGCGATTCAGAACTCGCTGGACTTCCGACTGGCAAACGGCGGCGGGCATACGGGCTGGAGCCGTGCCTGGCTGATCAATATCGAAGCCTGTCTGATGCGTCCGGAAGCGGCCTATGGAAATATACGGACGCTGGTGTCGAAACTGATTAACCCGAATCTGTTTGATATGCATCCGCCGTTCCAGATTGATGGCAACTTCGGGTACACCAGCGGGGTCTGCACGATGCTGCTGCAGAGCCAGATGAAACTGGAAAGCGGCGAACGGGTGCTCTGGTTGCTTCCGGCGCTTCCAAACGCCTGGCCGGAGGGTGAAGTGCGCGGCTTGCGGACACGGGACGGCGCTATTGTAAATTTGAAATGGTCGGAGGATTTCGTTGTGGCTGAAATTGAAGCCACGAGAGACGGGGTTTTTCAAGTGCGTTGTCGCGGGAGTGTGCAACCGTTGCACCTGAAGTGCGGAGAACGCAAAATATTGAAGTTTTAAGAAGGATAAGAAAATTATGATGAAGAAGACAATAGGGTTCTGTGTGCTTGGTCTGGTTCAGGCAGTATGGGCTGATTTTACCAATTTGAAGGAATGGAACGGGCTCAATGAGGTCTCCAATACGGGAGAGGCTTCCTTAACGGTGCCGGGCGTTGCTTCCTACACCTATCCTGATGGAGAAAAGGGCTGGCATCGTGTCGGGCTTGGTACGGCCCACGATGGTTCCGGCAACTGGTGCGGCCAGTACGGGGTGCGCTTCGACCTATACCTTCCCAACGACAAGCCGCTGAAGGCGGTAGCCGAGCTGGACATTGTGCCGCGCAAGGTCAACGGAGGCAGCGAAGACGTCATCGATACCTTTTCTTCCAAACTCAGCGTGGCGGGCAAGGGATGGCATACGGTCACGGTTCCGTTCGACTCCTTCGACCTGCAGCGCCGCGTGGTTCTGCTCGAAACCATCAAAACATTCCGTCTGAAAGCGGCGATGGCGGATGGATCGAAAGCCAACGTGAAGCTGGAAAATCCGCGTGTGGTCAAGGCGGACATCGTTAGTCTCGACAGTGAAATCCGTTCGGTTTCGGCCAAAGGCGGTGAAACAGTCACCTACACGCTGGAGCTTTCAAACTGTACCGACGTAGAACAGCTGATTGATCTCTCTTATATGTCGCGCGGCCGCGAAACGATGACCACCGAGATTGTTCCGGCGGAGCTGACGCTGGCGCCCGGAGAAAGCGCAACCTGCCAGGTCAATGTGGCGGTCTCTTCGCGTGTGGCACCGGGCGGCCATGAAAAGCAGCTGATCCGTGCCTCGGCCAACGGCAAAGATGCCGGCACGATTGAATACACCACCGTCAGTTATCTGGAGCATCCGTATATCCTGTTCACCAAAGAGGGCTGGGATGCCATCCGCAAAAAAGCGGAAACCGTGGAATGGGCGAAGGAGGCTGCGCAGGAATATATCGCCAAGGCGGATAACTGGACGGTTCCGGCGCTCAACAAAGACGGGATTTCCCGTTCAAACAATCAGGTTTATCTCTATTCGACCTATGAAGAGAAAAATGTAGAGGCGGCGGCGATTGCGTATCAGTTGACCGGCGATGAGAAATATGCCGAAAAGGTGGCGCTGTTTCTTCGGCAACTGTCCGATCCGGAAGAAGGCTATCCGAAAACCAATCAGGGTTGTAATGCCAGCCTGGTTCAGGAAGGGCACTTTTTTCAGCGTATGGCGATTGCCTACGACCTGATCTATAACTCCGCTGCGTTATCGGAAGAAGACCACACGAACATTGCGCATACGTTCCGGCTCTATCAGAAAATCATCGACTCCTCGCTGAACTGGTGCATCACGGGTAACTGGCGCGTTTCGATGCTGACCGGCGCGGCGTTTTCCGCCCTGGCCATCCAGGATCTGCATACGGCGGACCGGTTTATTACCGGCTCCGGCGGGATGGTGGATCAGTTCCGCAATGGGGTGATGTCCGACGGCTGGTGGTATGAATGTTCCATCAGCTACAATACCTGGGTGGCCAGCGAATTCACGCAGCTCGCGCTGGCGCTTCAGCCGTTTGGCTACGACTATGTCGATGCCGCATTTCCGGCGACCTATTCCAAGGAATACAACGTCTTCTCGGTTGGCGTTGAGGAGCGAAAAAAACAGGTCTATGGCAAGCCGTTCCAAAAGTGGGGTCCGGTGCATAAACCATTCACAAAGATTAAAAATATGTGGGATGCCCTGCCGCCCTTCATCGACTACAACGGCGTGATGGTGGCGAACAACGATTCGCTGGAAAACAAGTTTAAGGAAAACTATTACGAGATTGCCTATTACGTCTACCGCGATCCAACCTATGCGGCGATCATTAAAAATCTGGACCAGCGCGACCTGTTGTATGGGGTGGTAGATCTGCCGGAGAATACGCCCGAACTGGGGGTTGGATCCGCGTTTGCGGATAATGCCGGACAGGCCATGCTGCGCTCCACGCAGGAGGAGCCGGCCGAGCGCATTCAGGCCGTCCTGAAATATGGATCGCACGGCGGCTATCACGGACATTTTGACCGCACGGCACTGAACTCCATGATGCGTTACGGTCGCAGTTTCTATAATCCGGAGCACATCTGGTATGGCTATCCGAATTTTATGTATGCCTTCTTTGTGCAGACCTCGTTACCGCACAATATGGTTGTCGTCGACATGAAGCAGCAGGAAGCCGTGGAAAGCAGTAAGCTCTTCTTCAGCACCAATGAGCTGATGCAGGTGACGGCGGTTGAAACCAAAGCGCGCTGGTCCAACCCGCCGTATGGAGGCCTGAATTATGAGGCCTTCGATGGTACGTTCCAGGAAAAGTGCTGGGCCGAAGGGCGCTATATGCCACTGCCCGAAAACGAGCCGGTTTACGGCTCCATCGGGGAGTGGTCGACCGACCGCGTCACCCAGCGCCGGATGATGCTGATGACGGACGACTATTTTGTGCTGGCCGACTATCTGTCCGGTGATGAAGAGCACACCTATGACTGCCTGTTCAACATTAAAGGTTTCCAGGGGTTGGAAGCCGAGCAGGGGAGCGAGCCGGTGCGTCATACGGAGCAGATGAATCCGGATCCTATTCTGGCGGCGCAACTGATTACCGACTGCAGCTGGTATGATGCCAAAGGCACCGCCAAAGTCAGCTTCGAAACGAAGTATGGGGACGGGGCCGATAATGAAGGGACCCGCATTTACGGAGAAGACGGCGTACTGAAAATGGATGTCTATTCCGCCTGGCCGAGAGACCGTGAAGTGATGATCGGGGCCCTGCCGGAATCGCACCGCGTGAACCGTAAGTTCTGGTACACCGTCAAAGGCGATGATCAGACGCTCGTCGAAGGAAAGTTCGGTGCATGGGTGCTGGGTCGTGACGAAATTGATGTTTCGGTTGCGGGGATGAAAACCCTGACGCTCGTTACGAAAACTGACGCGCGTGCCAACGCCAAGAAAACCCTGTTCTGGGGCAACCCCGTGATTGTGACAAAAGACGGCAACGAAATTGCATTGAGCGATCTGGGCCTGTCGTTCGACCAGATCCGTAACGATCCGGAAAGCGGCGTCGACTACTATGGCGGGCCGGTTAAAATTGCCGGTAAACCGTTCGCTGCTTCTGTGCCGGCCAATCCGGTAAAAGAAAATGTCGACGGAACGATTACGTTGGATCTGAGCTCACTCAACGCTGTTCGGTTTAAAGCGCAGGTGGGCGGCGACTATCCGCTGGGGAATGAGGCGCAGCGCCGCAAATCGCTCAGTTTCCGCACCACCGGAAAACAGGCGCAGTATCTGACTTTGATTGAGCCGTTCGAAACAGAGAGTATCGTCGAAAAGGTCACGGCACAGTCCGCGAATCAGCTGACTGTTGAGCTGAAAGACGGTCGCACGCACAAAATAAGTTTCCAGGGCTTGGAAAAAGGGCAGGACATCAAGGTGATGATTCAGGAGTTCAGGGATGGCAAGCTCATCCGGCAGGAGGCTCATTCTGAGTAATTACCCGATCGAAAAGAAAGTTTGAGGGTGATCCATCTGTACGTGGAGCGTACAGTTTCCCCGTAAATAGAAAATGAAAATACTGGAGACTTTAATGCATAGATATACAGGGATAATTTGGATATGGTTTATTTGTGTTTTCACAGGCTTCGCTGAAACGGTGTCTGTGGATTGGCCGGAATACATCGGGCAGCAGGATCTGGTTTTCAAAAAAGTGCCTCAGCTGTGGGACGAAGCGCCGTTTATCGGTAACGGGGTGATGGGGAGTATGATTTTCCAGACTTCGGAAAAGCAACTGACCATTCAGATCGGGCGCGGCGATGTGCAGGAACACCGCACGGTATCGGGCAAGAATGCGACCGGTGAAGTGCTTCCCGATTCATCGCGTTTGCCGGTGGGTTATTTCACGCTGAATACGGTGGGAAAAATTATCGGTTGCGACCTGCGCCTGAACCTGTGGGATGCGGAGATCACCGGAACGATCACCACGGATCGGGGTGATCTTGAACTTCTCGCTTTTATCCATTCTGAAATAAATCTGCTGGTAGTTCAAACGACCGCTGATTTGAGCGAGGTTGGATTTGCCTATGAATGGCATCCGGAAGAAGCTTTCTGCCCGCGCATCAAGGGCAAACGGAAAGGCGGGAAGGAATATCGTCCTGCATATGACGGTAATCCGGAGCCGGTGGTTGAGCAGTTTAAGGATTTCGACATCTGCACGCAGGCGTTGACCGGCGGCGGACAGACCGCGACGGCCTGGACCGTGAAGGAAAAAGGTAAAACGAAGACCCTGTTTGCGAGCATGGCACATACGTTCCCGGAAACGACGGCAAAGAACGAGGCCGCTACAGTTCTGACGTCAGAAAGCGGTCGGCCAATTGAACAACTCTTGAAGAGCCATCGCGTATGGTGGCATCAGTTTTATCCGAAGAGTTTTGTTTCCCTGCCGGATGCACGCATGGAAAGTTTTTTCTGGATTCAGCACTATAAAATGGCCTGCGCCACCAAGGGCGGAAAATTGCTGGCCGACAACCAGGGCGTCTGGCTGCAACCGACCGGCTGGCCGGCGCTATGGTGGAACCTGAATGTGCAATTGGCTTATTCTCATATGCTTCCGGCCAACCATCCGGAACTGTCGATTGGTTTGGTGGACATCCTTCATAAATATCGAGACAACCTCGTGATGAATGTGCCCGCACCTATGCGCGCCGATTCGGCGGCGATCAATACCGTTTCCGGACAGGATCTTCTTGCGCCGATGGGTGATCCGCTCGATCCGAACCAGAAGCGCATTCTTTCCACCGGCAACCTGCTTTGGGCCATGCATAACTGTTATATGCAGTATCGTTATACGATGGATGAAGTAATGCTGGAGGAACAAATCTTCCCGTTGCTCAGACGGTCTGTGAACTATTACCGCCATTTCCTGATTGAAGGGGACGACGGAACGCTGCACCTGCCGGTTACGCAGTCGCCCGAATATGGAAATGTGCGCGATTGTACGTATGATTTGTCACTGCTGCGCTGGGGGTGTCAGACGTTGATTGAATCGTGCGAAACGTTGGACCTCGACGATCCACTGCTGCCGACGTGGGAAGATATCCTGACCCGTCTTACACCGTATCCGGTTGATGAAACCGGCTTCATGATCGGTAAGGATATGCCTTACGCCAAATCGCATCGGCACTATTCGCACCTCATGATGATCTATCCGCTCAGCACGATGGATCTGGATGATCCCGCCGAACGCGAACTGGCGATGAAATCGCTGTTGCATTGGCAGAGCATGCCGGAGGCGCTGGCAGGTTATTCCTACACCGGTTCGTCCTCCATGTTCTCGCTCTTCGGCAACGGCAACATGGCGGAACAGCGTCTGCAGGATTTCTTTGAAGATAAGATCCTGCCGAACACCTTTTATAAAGAGGGTTCTCCGGTCATTGAAACACCGCTGGCGGCGGCCCGTTCGATTGAGGATATGCTGATCCAGAGCTGGAACGATAAAATCGTGGTATTCCCCGCCATTCCTGAGAAATGGCCGGATGTATCCTTTGCGGATCTCCGCACGGAAGGAGCTTTTCTGGTGAGTGCGGTTCGGGCCGATGGGAAGACCAAATTTGTTTCAATCAAGAGTCTGGCCGGAGCGCCATGCCTTCTGCAAACCGGTATTCAGGGCGAAATCAAAGTGACGGGCCTGGATGCAAAAAACGTGAAGCAGCTGGGTGACGGTCTGGTCGAGCTGACGATCCCGAAGGGTGCGACGGTGCTTGTTTCTGATGCCGCGTATAACGGATCGTATACAATCGGCGCGGTCGATAAAATATACCATGCCGACTGGCGTTGGGGAGTGAAATCAAATTAATGAGCATTCAATTTCGACGGTTTGTTTTAGGGATTGTTTTTTCCGCTTCAGCTGACGGTTTAAACAGCCATGCAGCATTGGCTCCCACCGACCTGCTGGATTCTGTGGTTTTCAGGAATGCGGCATTGGAGTCACTGCATAACGTGGAGGCTAATCTGGCGCCGCTGATTAAGGGCGGTATGGGTGAGCCGGGCCGCGTATGGTTCAGGTGGAGGGCGGTTTAGCCGTTACGCTGAAATGTGATCCGGAGAAGCCCAATTTGGTGACGCTCCGTCTGTGGGGCGGCGATGTGAAGCAGGAAGTGCTGTGGAGCAATCAGGAGGCCACATCGGCTCCTCAGCGAGTGGTCCTGGAAAATCTGAAGGTAACCGGTTTGCTGACATTTTGTGTCAGGGTGGAGAATGATCACGTTTATGCAGTCTGTTTCCATTCGGTCGGAAATGTACAGCTGAGGAAAAAATGATGATGGAAAATAAAATGGTTTATGGCGGGATGGCCCTGGCTGTTGCATTGCTGAGCGCAACGGATTCCTGTGCCGCAACGTATAACTGGGAAAACAACCTCAACGACAATAATTTCATCACGGCCGCCAACTGGGATATTGAGCCCGCCGCAGGAAACAACTACTGGAATATTGATAAGACGGGATCTGATAAATCCGTGCTCAGCGTCGGAACGTCTGCCAACCTCTCGGGATTGCATATTGGTTACGAGGGGAGCGATGGCGAATTTGAACAGACCGGCGGCTCACTGGTCGCCACCTACAACTCGGGAGCCGCCACCCGCGTTGGGCGCAATGGCGAAACCGGAACATGGACGATGAATGGAGGGACAGCCTCCATCAACGCCATTCAGCTGGGGCTCGGTGGCGGCACCGGTAATCTTATAATCAACAACGGGGCTATGAGCATCGCTCGCGGAGTTAACAACTATAGCCTTCACATCGGCACCGGGGGGATCGGCCATTTCGAAATTTCGGGCGGCTCCCTCGTTACCCGGACCGGCGTTTTGCTCGATGACGATTGTACCTTTACGGTCAACGGCAGTGCGGCGAGCAGCATAGGGATCGGTACAAGCGGATCCGTTGATGGGCGTTGGGTTCAGAACGCAGGCACGCTC
The DNA here is from genome assembly GCA_029432795.1 of Pontiellaceae bacterium B12219. Taxonomy (GTDB): domain Bacteria; phylum Verrucomicrobiota; class Kiritimatiellia; order Kiritimatiellales; family Pontiellaceae; genus Pontiella. The sequence continues at coordinate 9,294 of JARNMJ010000050.1, read as the reverse complement.
AAGGTGCGTATCGACAGCGGCGGGCTGACCCCGATTGTCGTTGCGGATAAGGGTTCCGGCGATTGGTTTGGTAATGTCACCTTCAGCAATGGAGCACTGCTTGATGTTGACTTTCTGGGGGCTCCGCTGAAGGGCGAATGGGATGTGATGAGCTGGGATGGTACGCTGACGGATTTCGGGCTGACCTTCGCACCGGGCGTTGATCCTTCGGTTTGGGGATTTGAATTTGTCGACACCGATTCATCCGGCGCGCCGGATACGCTGCGCGTCAAAACCGGCAGCATTGCTGTGGATGCCGAATACGACTTCGACGTCAATGCCTTCAGCAGCAGCGTCAGCACGAACGACTACATTAACGACGGACAGAAAACCTTCTTGTCTGAAATGCAGTTTCCTGTACCGGTTACGGGCGCGTCGGGCTTCAACGATGGCTCCCTGGACGGCGCCTGTTTTTCCACCGGACAATTTCCCGCCACCAACACCTTCACGTTGAATACGGAACTGAATCCGGGCGGATATGATATCACCGGAATCACCACGCTCGCCGGTGCGGCAAGCGACGGTGCGAACCTCGCCAATCAAAAATATGAAGTCTGGGTCAGCAAAGTGGGCAGTACTGGGTTTTCCTTATTGGAAGCGGTTGAATATATGCCGTTTACCAGTGGCACCGCCGGAGCAACGAAAGTCAGCCTGAGCAATTCCGCCGGGGTTCTGGCCGGCGATGTGGATCAGGTTCGATTCATTTTTATGGATGATGGTCAGAATTCGGGAACCGTCTATCAGGAAATTGACATCCACAGTTCAACCGTTACGCCGCCTCAACTGATCCTGAGTAAAATGTTCCAGAATCAAATGGTACTGCAACGCGATATCGATGTCCCCGTCTGGGGGACGGCGCCGGCCGGTGCCGTGGTAACCGTTAAACTTGATGGCGTAACGGTGGCCGCTCCGACCGCTGACAGCTCTGGAAAATGGACGGCGCGTATCGGATCCTATCCGGGTGATGGTGGTGTGGCTCACACACTGACGGTCTCAACGCCGGACGAAGTTGATGTGGTGCTTTCAGACGTGGTTTTCGGTGATGTTTACATCTGTTCCGGTCAATCCAATATGGCGCGGACCCTTGAAGGTATTGGAGCGCTCCCGGAAATCGCGATGGCAAACTATCCGTTGATCCGGCAGGTCAAAGTTGAGTTGGATACATCCTCCTCTGAACTGGACGACCCGGACACGCTTTATAGCTGGATGTCCTCCACTCCGGCGGTCGCTGGCGAGTTCTGCGCAGTGGGTTATTATTTTGCAAAGAAGGTGCAGGCCATCACCGGAGAACCGGTTGGGCTGCTCTTCTCCGCGTGGGGCGGACGGCAGATTCAGCGTTTTATAAATCCGGAAGGCATGGCGGCGGTTCCCGCTTTGTCCGCCATGCTTCAGAATATTGAGAACGGAAAGATCAGTTCTTACTACGACATCTATAATGCCATGATTGCTCCGATGGCGCCCTATGGCGTGCGTGGCGCGATCTGGTATCAAGGTGAGCAGGATGCCGGCAGTGGTGACGGCGATATCTATCAGCTAAAAATGCGGGCCCTCATTCGGGGCTGGCGTTCAAAATGGGCGCAGGATGATTTCTCCTTCTATTCCGTTCAGCTTTGCAACTTTAACACCAGCGCTGATTGGCCGATTCTGCGTGCAGCGCAGTTACGTTCGATTACGGAGCCCGATACCGGTATGGCCGTCATTATCGATGTGGGTAACGACAACGATATTCATCCGACCAATAAGCAGGATCCCGGGTATCGCCTGGCTCACTGGGCGCTGGCGAATGAGCTGGGCTATGAGATTCCCTACAGCAGTCCGTTGTTCTACGGTTCGGTTGTAGAAGGATCGAAAATACGTATCCTTTTTGATCATGCCGACGGCGGCCTGATGGTCGGAACAAAGAGTGGAGAAGATCCGGTTGTTGAAACCGCCGGTGCATTGGAAAACTTCGAGATCGCCGGGGCGAATAAGGTTTTTGTCAGTGCCACTGCAACCATCGATGCCGATACCGTACTGGTCTCCGCTGCATCCGTCGCAGATCCCGTTTATGTACGTTACTGCTATGTCAACGCCCCGGTCGGGGGGAACAAACTGTATAACCGCGCCGGGTTCCCGGCCTCGCCCTTTCGCACCGATGCCGATTATGAACTGGAAGTTTATGCCGGCACCGGCTCGGCCACTGAGGTGGTTGAAGGTACAGCGATCGGAATTACCGCTGATTCACCAGCCGGCGGGATGGTCTTTGATCGATGGATCGGTGCTGCCTCCGCGATTGCCAATCCCAATGCGTCGTCTACAACAGTTACAATGCCGGATCATGATCTGTATCTGCTGGCCAGCTACCGCTCAATATCGGAGACGAGCTATTCGATCACTGTGAACAACGGCTATGGCGGGGGAACCTCGCAGTCCGGTTCGATTATTAATATAGAAGCGGCCGAAGCACCTGCCGGTCAGGTTTTTGATGTTTGGTCCGGCGATACGCAGACTGTGGTCAATGTGAACGCCGCCAGCACCACATTGCGCATGCCGTCAGGCAACGTCAGTCTCACTGCGGTTTACAAAACAGCGGAAGACCGTGCATTTTCAAAAGTAGATGTCACAGCATTTGACGTGTCCCCCACAAATATCCTGCTGGGTTTCATCAGCCTCGCCGATCACCAGTACACGGTAGACAGTTCCACCAACCTTGTAACAGGTCCCTGGATTCCCTTTCGCTATAATGTGACCGGCGACGGGAAGCTGAAAGAAATCATGCTGGAAGATGATCCGCTGCAGGCACCATTTTATTACCTCCGCGGAACTGCTAATTCGACTCTGCCTCCTGCAGGATTATAGTAGATGGTATACACATCATTATCGTGTCTTGTGGTTGGGCCCTGTCGCGATAAGGAGCTTCCCGGCCGGCGGGGTTATGACAAAGGAACGCATGGGGGGCGTCATGCCTCACGGATGGGAAGTGGATACGGACAGATAGATTAAGTGATTGGAGAATACCGCTAATGAAGATGCAATGTAAGATTTGGACAGGACTGCTGCTGGCTGTACTGGTTGTTTGTGTCGGTCGGGCTGCGAGCGTGGAAACCATTATGATTCAAAGTGAAATCATGGGACGGGAAATTCCGGCCACGTTGATTTTGCCGGATGAATATCAAACGGGCTCGGAGCGTTATCCCGTGTTGTATCTGCTGCACGGAGCCGGGGATACGCACCGGAAATGGGTTGATAAGACCGATGTGGAACCACTGGCCGATACTTACGGTGTGATTATTGTGTGTCCTGATGGCGGAAGAACCAGCTGGTATTTTGACAGTCCGGTCGATCCGGCCTATAAGTATGAAACCTTTGTGGCTAAAGAGTGTGTGGCGCATATGGATCATAACTACCGCACAAAAGCAGAGCGCAGCTGTCGCGCGCTGTCCGGGAACAGTATGGGCGGGCATGGAGCCCTTTTTCTGGCCATTCGCCATCCCGATGTGTTCAGCGTGGCGGTGCCGCTCAGCGGTGGGGTGGATATCCGTCCGTTTCCCGGAAAGTGGGATATAAAAAAGCGGATTGGTGATGTGGAGACCCATCCGGAAAACTGGGAAACCTATACGGTCATCAATCAGGCCAAGGCGTTGCAGGATGGCGAGCTTGCCATATCGATCGACTGCGGTTCCGAAGACTTTTTTATTGAGGTCAACCGGGTGCTGCACCAGCAACTGCTGGACGCAGGGATCAAGCATGGCTACACCGAGATGCCCGGCGGTCATACGTGGGGCTATTGGAACGATGCGATCCAGCGGCAGATGCATTTTATTGATCAGCAGTTTCAGCATTAGGTATTTTCAACCCGGTGAATTAACCGTCTACCCATTTGCTTTAATGCGGATATTTTGTAAATGTGGATGTAAATTAATTGTAATTTATCTGAAGAGCGGTAAAGCAATGCCGATTGTGAGCGTTTTAATGCGTGTATTTGGGGCCTTTGACCGGAATAAGCACCGAAGTACTCAGCATTTTATTGAAAGGTGTAATGAAGGAAAAATGATAATGGATAAAAAAAAGATGTACGGTCGGATGGCTCTGGTGATTGCACTGCTGGGTGCAACGGTTTCTCATGCTGCGGAATATCGTTGGACGAACAGCAGGGGCGATGATGACTTTAATCAACCCGCGAACTGGAATGAGGCGCCCGTTGGAGGCAATAATTATGTAATCGTCGGAACCGCCGCAGCAGGGAAAGCGACACTCTCCAGCGGAACAACGCCCAATTTTGCAGGACTGCGAATCGGTTATTCGGAGGGGGATGGTGAGTTGGTGCAGACGGGAGGCACGCTTAACGCGCATTCTGTTGGGCATGGTGCAAGCCGTCTGGGCGGCAACAAGCACAGCGGGACCTACCGAATGACGGGCGGCACTGCGACGATTAATGCGCTTCAGCTTGGCATGGGACACTCCCAAAGTCAGGGGCGTGTAATCCTCTCTGGCGGGGATCTGACGGTTAGCGGCGCAGTGGCTCACTACAGCTTGCGATTGGGGGATAGCGATCGACGTGCAAAAGGGCTTTTTGAAATTTCCGGAGGCTCGTTGCAGACGCGTACGGATGTTCTCATTTCTTCGTATGGAACCTTTGCTGTGCTTGGAAATAACGCTTCGGACATTCGTATCGGCAGTTATGCTTCCGGCGACGGGGCATGGTTTCAGCAAACCGGCGGTACGCTGAAGTGCCGCATTGCGACATCCGGAATAACCCCCATTTTTATTGATGACACGCAGGACCCGCTGGATGGCGACGGGAATGTGCTCTTTTGTGACGGTGCATTGCTGGATGTCGGTTTTCTGGATGCCAAGCAAAAGGGCGAATGGGACGTCATGCACTGGGAAGGCATGCTGGTTGATTATGGGTTGAAACTGGCGCCCACCGTTGACGCATCCATCTGGAGTTTTTCTTTTGTCGATACCGATGGTTCCGGTTCTCCGGATACGCTTCGCGTGAAAGCTGGTGAGAAGACGCCGGTGGCCGTTGAATCTGAGTCGTCGCTGAAACTTGACGTCATGTTTGATGATTTCATGGTACTGCAGCGGGATATGAATGTGCCGGTGTGGGGAACTGCTCCGGCTGGATCCGCTGTTGCTTTGAATCTGGATGGTCAGCCGGTTGCGACCGCTACGGCGGATGCCCGGGGCAACTGGCTGGCGCGGATCGGAGCACATGCCGGCGACGGCGGAGTGGTACATACGCTGACGGTTTCAACGCCCGGCGAAAATGCACTGGTTTTGAACGATGTGGTTTTCGGGGATGTTTATATCTGCTCCGGACAATCTAATATGGATCGAACGCTCACCGGCCTGATGCTGGGTGAAGACATTGTGCAGGCCAACCATCCGCTGATTCGTCAGATCAAGATGGCGCACCGTAAATCGTCGAAAGAGGAGAGCGATCCGGTGGTTGAATACACGTGGTCGCGCTGCCATTCATCCATCGCCGGGGAGTTTACCGCAACGGGCTATTTTACGGCCAAGGCGATACAGGCGGTTACCGGCGAACCCGTCGGTCTGCTCTATGCCGCCTGGGGCGGGCGTCCGATCCGGGAGTTCATTGCACCGGAAGGAATCGATGCCGTTCCGTCGCTGGGCGGGGTGTCGATGGATATCGATGACCGCGTTCTGACCTATTACTTCTCCAACTACAATGCCATGATTGCTCCGATGAGTCCCTATGGCGTACGCGGTGCTCTGTGGTATCAGGGCGAGGCCGATGCCGGCCGGATGGGCGCGGACCTCTACCGGCTTCATATGGCGGCGCTGGTTCGCGGGTGGCGCGTCAAATGGAATCAGGAACGGTTCTCGTTCTATTTTGTCCAGTTGCCGAATTATACCACCAAGGCCGATTGGGCCCGGTTCCGTGAAGCGCAGGAGCGGTTTCTGGAAGAGCCGGATACGGGCATGGCAGTCACCATTGATATCGGCAATAATCGCGATGTTCACCCGACCAATAAAGAGGATGTGGGGAACCGTCTGGCCGCCTGGGCGCTCGCACAGGATCTGGGCTGCGACCTCGTTTATTCCAGTCCGCTCTTTCGCGAGGCAACGGTTGAAGGGTCGAGGATGCGGGTTCATTTTGATCATGCAGAGGGCGGGTTGATTTCCGCGGTGAAAAACGGGCGCGAACCGCCGGCGGAAACGGATGCAGCTCTTCAGAATTTTGAGTTGGCCGGAGCCGATAAGGTTTTTCACAAGGCTGACGCAACGATCGATGGAGAAACCGTGCTGGTGTCCAGCCCCGGGGTTTCGAAACCGGTGTATGTGCGCTATTGCTATCACAACACGCCGGATGCCCCGAATAAGCTTTATAATCGGGCGGGCTTTCCTGCGGCTCCCTTCCGTAACTTTACGGACTATGAACTGAAGGTTTCCGGCGGGGAGGGTTCGGCCAGGTCCGTCGAAGTCGGGCGTGTGCTGACCATCACGGCCGGGCCGGCAAAAGAGGGGCTGGTCTTTGATCGCTGGATCGGCGGCGGTAAGGCCGTAGCGGATCCGAAGGCGGCTTCTACCAAAGTAACGATGCCTGATCAGGATCTCTATCTCGTCGCGGCCTATCGTTCCATTTAAAAAAGGGAAACAGAATGAATCAAAGTGAAACAGTGTATGATGTGATTGTGGTTGGCGGCGGAATTTCCGGAGCCATGGCGGCGATCGGTGCGGCGCGGGCCGGTGCGAAAACGCTGGTGGTGGAACAGTATGGTTTTCTCGGCGGTATGCTGACGGCGGCGGGCGTTGGGCCGATGATGACTTTTCATGCCGGCGACCAACAGGTGATTCAGGGGACGACCGGTGAACTGATTGACCGAATGCAGGAGAAAGGGCAGTCGCCGGGACATATCTTTGATACGACCGGATTCACCTATACGGTTACGCCGTTCGATGTGGAAGGTATGAAGCGGGAACTGGAGATGATGCTGACCGAGGCGGGGGGCGAGCTGCTCTACCACGCCATGCTCGCTTTCGTGGAAACCGACGGCGATCAGGTTACCTCTATCACGGTTTGCACCAAGTCGGGGTTGATGAAGCTGACGGCGAAGGTTTTTGTGGACGCTACCGGCGATGCGGATCTGGCAAATCATGCCGGTGTGGAGTGCACAAAAGGGCGTGAGTCCGATGGTGCCTGCCAGCCGATGACGATGAAAATGCGCATGATGAATGTCGATACGCAACAGGTGCGCGACTATATCAAAAACAATCCGGACGAGTTCCCGAGGTTGGAAGGCGATGTGAATAAGATCGATAAAGCATCGCGTATCTCCATCGGTGGTTTTGTCAAGACGCTGGCCAAAGGCCGGGAGGCGGGCGACTTTAACTTCCCGCGCGAGGATATTCTGTTTTTCGAAGCCAATAATGTGGGTGAAGTGATTGTGAACACCACGCGGGTGCTCGGCTTTGATGCCAACGACCCCTGGAGTTTCAGCCTTGCAGAAATGGAAGGGCGCAGACAGGCGCTGGAAGTGGATCGTTTTCTGAAAAAATATATTCCAGGGTTTGGAAATTCGGTGTTGGTCTATACCGGTCCGCAGATCGGGGTGCGTAGTTCGCGGCAGATTAAGGGTCGCTATACCCTGACCGGGCCGGATATTCACTCCCGGAAAAGCTTCCCGGATACGATCGCGCATACGGGCTATCCGGTGGATATCCACAGCCCGGACGGTGAAGGTACGGCCCATGTGAAGCCGGAATGGGGCACTTTCTGCAATATTCCCTATCGCTGTCTCGTGAATAGACAGATTTCAAACCTGATTACAGTGGGGCGCTGCATTTCGGTTGATTTCGAAGCGCAGGGTGCGGTGCGGACCACCCCGACCATGGGGGCCGTCGGCCAGGCCGGCGGTATTGCGGCGGCGATCGCGGTGCAGGATGCAGTTCCGGTCGGAGATGTGGATGCTGATAAAATTCAGAAACTGCTGTTAAATCAAGGTGGATTTCTTTGTGTGTAAAATTTAAAAAGCTTGGAATACCCCTTTTTTAAAGGGGTATGAGGCGTGGTAATTGATTGGGAAATAAATGTAAAAAAGGTTGAGTGTTTATCGTTTGAGAATTATATATAGATCCCTATACATACGTGTATTTACATAGGGAATTGGTATGGCTTCTATTGTTGATGTTGCAAAACTGGCAAATGTTTCGGTCGCGACGGTCTCTCGCATTTTGAATGACGCGCGCAATGTTGCTCCGGCGACGGCGAAAAATGTAGAAAATGCGATTAAAGAGCTGGGTTATGTTCCGCGTGCTGTGCGCCCGGGTCCGAAGCCTCAGAATCGGAAGGGTGTGAGTACGGGGACGCTTGCCTTTATCTCGGTCGGATCATTTTCTCCAATGGACATGTATCGTATGCCGGCGTTTCCGGCCCTGTTGGGGGGGATTCAGCGGGGGGTCGAAAAACACGGTATGGAACTGGTGCTGGCACATTTGCCGGAAGGGAAAGTGGTTCCGCCTGTTCTGGCCCGGCGTCGGGCTGATGGCGTTTTGCTGTTCGGGGTGGATACCCTTTCCGCCGAGCTGAAAGAGGCATTGAACCGGGTTCCGGCGGTTTGGTGTTTCCTGCGCGATTCCGTTGCGCCAGGTTCTGATTTTGATCATGTTCTTTACGATAATTCGCAGGTGGGGAAAATGGCGGCGGACTATCTGATGAACCGGGGCCATAAAAATCTGATGTTTGCTGGGTCGCGGTCGAATCATCAGGCGCTGGCACAGCGCCGGAATCAATTTGTTGAAACGGCTGAAGCGCACGGAGCCAGAGTGCTGGTGGTTGAGGGGGCCGCGTCCAATTCTCATGATGTGCTGCCGGTGCAATTGGATGAGATTGCGCAAAAGGTGGTGCAGGACTTGCATTTGAGTGCTGAGAAACCGACGGCGATCTTTGTCGGTAGCGATGACCTGATGGTTCGGGTCTTCAACCGACTTCAGCAGCATGGATATGAACCGGGGAAAGCTATTGATCTGATTGGCTGCAACAACGATAGACAATTTATGGATCAAATGCATCCGCGGCCGGCAACGATTAATATCAAGCTTGATATGGTGGGGGAGCGGGCTATTGAACAGTTGTTTTGGCGCATGGCTCATCCGACGGATGTTGCGCAGGCGCAGCTCCTGATCAAACCGGAAATCGTAGCGGCGGAGATCTAGCAGTCTGTCGGACTTATCCTTTTTCAGTTAACAAATACCATGTAGACTGATTCAGTCTTAACGGAATATGTCTATGGCTACTCGACTTAA
>JARNMJ010000004.1 GCA_029432795.1 Pontiellaceae bacterium B12219 | reverse complement strand
CTTTTTCGTTTCACAAACCGGTTGCCGCCGGATAATTGGCCGGTCCGCAGAAAATTGGGCCTGTGTCTGGGTGTTAACTCCGACAGACTGCTAGGCCTCCAAGGACCGAAAAATTCCACCGGCCGAAATTTATTGAACCGAACCGAAGGTAACATTCTCAATGCCCGCACCCGCGCAGGCATTGAGCACATCAACGACCCGTTCGTGAACCGCATCATCGTCCGCCGCAATGGTTATCATAGCTTTGGTTTTAGAAATTTCAGCGGCCTGGCTGTAGCGAAGCAGCGTGTACCCCAATGAATCAAGATCGGATTTATCCTGCGCTGCGTAGACCTTGCTGTTCAGCACAATCTTTCCATCAGCCAGCACCTCAATAATCTGTTCATCCGGAATTTCCATCTGCGTTGAAACTGAAACCGCCCCCGGAAGTGCAAGGCTCAAATCCGCCTCGGGCCGCTTCAGCTGAGAGCTGACCATAAAGTAAATCAGCAGTAGAAAAACCACATCAATCAACGGAGCAATCTGCAACTCCGTCTTTTCATTTATAAGTTCATCGACCCAGGCTTTCATACTCAGTTTCCAGATTCAAAGGTGCCAAAAATCACATTCGCAACACCGCCCTCGGCACAGGCGGCCATCACTTCTTTCACGTGCTTATGCTTCGCATATCGATCGGCACGCAGATACACCTCAGCATCGGCATCATCTTCCAGAATCTTCCGCACGCGCGGAGCCACCTCTTCCACACTGATTATTTTGAGATTCATCAGAATATCCACCTTCTCTCCCGAAGCATCCTGCGACCGAATCGTGATGAGCTGTCGCCCGCGCGCATTTTCCGGAACGGTGGATTTATCGGCCACCGGCAGTTCAACCGGAGTCCGATCCATCTTCGACATATGCGAAGCAACCATAAAAAAGATGAGCAACAGGAAGACCATATCAATCATGGGAGCCATGTTGATTTCGTCCTCGCCGCCTTCCGCTGGAATTTTAAATTTCACAATAGACTCAGAGGTTTAACCTACTTTCGCATAACGGTAAATATTCAGATAACGCCCGACCATACGACCCATCGTTGACATGCTCTTAATGAAATTATTCTTGAAAAGGAAATAAGCAATCATCGCCGGGATCGCGATAAGCAGACCGGTGGCCGTCGTAATCAGAGCCTCCCCAATAGACCCGGCCAATTTTCCCGGATCCCCCATGCCGCCCTGCGCAATAATAGAGAAAGCTTTGATCATACCAGAAACCGTACCGAGCAATCCCAGCATCGGGGCGGTACCTCCGATGATTGAAAGAAAATTGATGGGCTTCATAAATATAACCATCTGTTCATTGCCCGCTTCCTCAATGGCCTCCATCACATGCTGCGGGTCGTAGTCATGCTCACCTGAAATACGTTCCATACCAGCATCCAGCACTGCCGTGATCAAACTGTCGTTTGCTGCACAAAGCTCACGCAGCCCCGCCACATCACGCTTTGCCATAAGCTCCTCAATCTGAGGTGCAAGATCCTCACGAAGCATATTTTTTTCACGCAACAAAAGGGAATTCCGAATAATCAGATAAAACATAGCCACCGAGAAAAGTCCCAACGGATACATGGCCCAACCGCCCTGCTTAATCAGCGCGCCGAACGTCACCGCTTCCACGCCGACCTCTTCCTCAACAACAGCCTGTCCCGCCTCCTCCGCCAACGTGGTCGCAATCGGCATTAACATACCGACAAAAACCACCATCATTGCAGCCACTCCTAGATAACCTTTTTTCATCGTACTACTCTCCACGCGTTCCGGTTGATTCCTTCTTAATTGTTTCGCCCGCCCTGCTCCATCGTGTTCCGGGATAGGCCATGATCAATTCATTGGCAACCGCCTCGGCTTTCTGTGGCTGCCCCAAACGTTGATAAATCTCAGCTTCAAGCACGGTGGCCGGCGGCATCCACTCCTCATTACGGCTATGAAATGCAACAATCCGGGCCACGTGCAGCATTGCCGTCCTGTAATCGCCCGATTCCATTGCAATTTTTCCATTCAAATATTCAGCCATTGGAACCGAAACCGCTTCAGGATCACCCACATTAGCCAGCACGGTCCTTGCATTTTCCAACTTGCCCTGATCCAGCAGCATCATGACAAAATACATGCTCGCTTCATCCACATACTTCGGATCTTTAGTCTGCCGAATATATCCGACCGTCTTCCCGGCTGCCGCCTCATTTCCGACCCAATACTGCGTCCTCAACCACCAAATTAAATATTCTCCGAGATTTGTCGGCAAATAACTGAACTGCGCAACCGGCCCGAGATTCTGATTCAGTAAATCTTCGAGCGCTTTGCGATCGCCGGTGCGGAACATGGAATCGCACATACTCAAGCTGAGCCCCGGAAACCGAAATTCAACCGCCTCAATCGCCCCGATTGAAGAAGAAGCGCTTCCGTTCTCGGAATAGATACGATCCCCCTTAATATCCAATCGCTTCACCACAAAAGAGCTACCCGAATTCACGGTAATTTTTGCGGCATATTGCGACTGCGCCAAGGCCTCCCCGCCAACACACAACAGGAGTGCGATCCCGAATACTCTTAACGACCGGATCATAAACCCACCTCCACAACACCGGACTCTTCGAGGCGGCGTTTGGCTTTAAGACCTTCCGGCGTTGAAGCCACCGATTCATTCGCCAGCATTTCCCGGCACGTGTTGATGATTTCCTGATTGTAGCCGCCGAGACGCTCCATACACTGAATACTCCGATCATACGCCGGCGCCACCCATTCAGCATATTCCTCATAGAGCACATAAATACGCTGAAAATACGCAAATGCCTCCTCAACCCGGCCCAGCTCCATTTTACAAAGTCCGGAATAATAAAGGGCTTCCGGCGTCAGCGGACCGCGCCACTCCCGAATCGACAACACTTCTGTATAGGCTCCCAGCGCATTCTCATAATCCCCTTTAAGTCGATACGCATCGCCACGGCGCATACGTGCGTGTGCGACGGATCTGCTGTAACCGAATTTCAGCAGAATTTCCTCAGCAAGCGCAATAGCCTCATCAAACCGGTACCGACCGATCAGCGCATCCATTTGAGCATTCATGATGTAAAGCATCTGATTTGAAATCGGATAACGCGACATAAACCGGTCATATGCCTCCTGCACCAATTCATACTCCCCGCGCTTCACACCCTCCTTCGCAATCACCACCAAAGTACTTGATCCAGAGGCCGGAATACTTTCGGGCCGGACAATCGAATCCAGAAAAGCTTCCCGTTCCTCGCCCGTCGTAATATTCGCGAAAATTGTTTTATAGCGCAGCTCCAACGTCCGTTTCCCACTCGACATCGCCGCCTCCAGATGCGCATCCAGATCCTCAAGAATAATGGAACGATATCCCTCCAGCGCTTCACTTTCATAATCGCTGACGATTTCATTCAGGATCACATCAATCCCATCCAGCTCAGCCTCATTTCCGAACTCATCCACCGCTTCAAAATACGAATTCAGAGCCCGCGGATATTCATCCAGCGCTTTATACGCCTTTCCCCTCCAATAGACCGCATTCGCGAAATCGCCCCGAGCCCCCTGCTCTTCGAGATAGTCCGTCATTAAAACAACAAGTTCCGGATACCGTTTCGCCAGCTCCATCGTTTTTGCCGCCTGAAACAACGGGTAGTTCAAATGCACAACCGACAACGCCTTTTCCATGGCCAACCGGTAATAATCCAGCGCGACATCAAGCTCCCCCTCTGCACCCCTCAGGTCCCCAAGCATCGCATAAGCCTCGCTGAGCAGACTGCTTTCCGGATAATCCGCCACAAATGCACGCAGCGTTTCTTCCGAGGCCTGGAACTTTTCCTCCCCGTACTGAGCAATGCCCAGACGATAGGATGCATCTTCTCCATACACCTTTTCATCATATTTCGGATTGCTCAAATAGCCGAGAAAAGCCGACTCCGCTTTTTCAAAGTCACCCAGAAACAACAAACTCATTGCCCGCCAATACTCAGCCGACTCGTAATACCGGCTATCCGGCCACGCCCCCAGAATCTTCGTAAAAAAGGAAAGCGCTTCGCCGTATTCCAGACGCTGAAAACAAATATAGCCCAACAGATAATTAACCTGATCGACATACTTATGGTCCGGCGAAAGCTCCAATGCCTGCAGCCCCATTTCATACGCCGGCTCCAGCTGTTCCTGCTGCAACCGCAACTGAATGAGGTTCAGCGTAATATCATCGAGATATTCACCATCAGGCCGCTTTTCAATATAGTCAAAACCCTCCGCCGTCGCCAGCGCCCACTCCTGCTCATCCAGCATCACAGAAAACGCGGAATAGCAGGCCTGATCCGCCAGTTCACTTTCCGGATTTTCCGTAAAGATTCGGCGGTAAATCGCATGAGCCGGCCAGTTTCGGCCCAGATCGCTGTAGCACTGCGCCATTCGCAGCACCACGTCCATATCATAATCCTGAAATCCGGTGATCACTTCATACTGCGCCCTCAACCGGGCAAGCAGCTTTTCCTGCTTCTGTTGCATCTCTTTATATTCGCTCAGCGTCTGCGCTCCCCCGGCGGCAAACGGCTTCATGGCCAACTTTAACTCGCGAATACGGTTTTCATAATGAAGGGTCAAATCCGATTTCGTCAGCACCAGCCGATATAATAACAACGCCTTCTGATACTCCCCCTTATTATAATGAGAATCACCGGCTTCCAGCAGCGCAACATTCAGCCCGACATCAAAACGGGCCGACGGCTCGCACTTCGGCAAAAACTCAAACAGGCTCGCAAAGTCATCCAGCCGCACATAACAGGTCACCAGCATCACCGCCGCCCCCGCCCGGACCTGCGCATCTTTTGCGGTACGAAGCAGCAACCCCAGCGGCTTCATCGCTTCAGCCCACTTTTCCTGCTGATACAGCGCCTCCGCCAAAAGCTGCAGCGATGGAATTTTAAGCTCTTCACTCAGCCGAATATTTTTCAGCACCAGCCGGGCCTGTTCCTCAACCAACGGCCACTGCTGGACCATGGTCAGCGACTGCGCAGCCAGCATACGGGCTGACTCCTGCTGCAGGTCATCCGGGAATTCATCCGCAAACTGCACAAAATTCCGAGCACCGGAAACATAATCGCCCAGCTTCATCTGACAATGCCCGAGTTGGTACAAGGTAAAAGCTCTGGTCTGCCGGGCCTTTTTCCCCTCGTCTCCCTCCAGGCGCACCAACACCTCCTCCAAAAACGGCAGTGCATCCTCATACTGCTCGTTTTTCAGCAGTTCCTTCGAGGTTTCAATCAGCACACTGGTCGTCTCGGCCTGCGGATCCATACGGGAAAGCTGAGCCTGCGTAACGCCTCTGCCGGGAAACTGACCGAAAGCAAGGCCTGCCAGCCCCACCAGAGCCCCCAGCAGCAACACACGCTCACACTTTTTATATACATACAACATAGTATCAAAAATCGTACTCAACCGCTATGAATGCAGGAAGACCAAAGTAATAAAAAATATAAACTTAGCCTTGCGTCCCACAACGGCTTTGTATAAAAACCACGCTCCCTTAACGAACTAGAGGATTTTACAATGAGAGCTGATATTCATCCGAAATACGAAGAAGCGACAATTCGCTGCGCCTGCGGTAACGAGATTGCAACTCGTTCCACCGTTAAGGAAATGCACGTCAATACGTGCTCCAGCTGCCATCCCTTCTTTACCGGAAGCGCGAAACTGATTGACACAGAAGGACGTGTAGACCGCTTTAAGAAGCGTTTTGCCGAAGGCATGTATTAATCGAATTGCTGCTGATAAGGCCGAACCTGCGAAAGCATGTTCGGCCTTTTTGCGTTAGATACCCGTAAAAAAAGAACCGGTAAAAACTATGGTCGACCACTCCTATCTTGAGCAATTGCAGTCCAAACTCAGCAAACTTGAAACCAGCATGTCGCTGCCCGAGGTTTCAGCCGACCAGAAAAAGATGACCGAGTGCATGCGCGAATACGGGCACACCAAAATGCTCGCAGAGGCCGCCCGTAAGGTGCTTGTCCTGATGGACTCCAAAGCAGAGAGCGAAGCCATCCTCGCCGACTCCGATTCCGATGAAGAACTGCGGGAAATGGCTGAAATGGAGCTCGCCGATGTGGAAGAAAAACTGCCGCTCGCCGAACGCGCAATGTTGATTTCCCTCATCCCGCCCGACAAAACCGATTCCCGCAACGTCATCATGGAAATCCGGGCCGGAACCGGCGGCGATGAAGCCGGCATCTTCTGCGGCGATCTGTACCGCATGTACACCCGCTATTTCGATGTGAAAGGCTGGCGGCATAAAGTACTCGATGTCAGCCCCTCCGAATCCGGCGGCTATAAAGAAATCTCCTTCTCCGTTGAAGGTGAAGACGTCTACAAAGCACTCAAACACGAAGGCGGAACCCATCGCGTGCAGCGCGTACCCCAAACCGAAACACAGGGCCGCGTTCACACCTCTGCCGCAACCGTCGCTGTACTCGCCGAAGTGGAAGAGGTCGACATCGAAGTCCGCACCGAAGACCTGCGGATCGACACCTACCGCGCACAGGGCGCCGGCGGACAGCACGTCAACACCACCGACTCCGCCATCCGCATCACCCACATTCCCACCGGCGTGGTTGTGCAATGCCAGGACGAACGCTCCCAGCACAAAAACAAAGCGGCTGCGCTGAAAATGCTGCGGGCCAAACTCTACGACGATCAGGAACGGAAAAAAGCCGCAGAACAGGCTTCCGAACGCAAGTCCATGGTGGGCTCCGGCGACCGCTCCGAAAAAATACGCACCTACAACTATCCTCAGAACCGTCTCACCGATCACCGCATCGGTCTCACACTCTACAAGCTCGATCGCGTAATGGAAGGCGACCTACAGGAAACGCTCGACGCTCTCTATGAGCACGATGTTGAAATGCGCATCAAAGCGCAGATGGAAAAATAAACAGGTAATGCAGCATGAGAACGCGGGTCAGCGGAATAACCGGCAAACTGATCTTCAGCGCATTCGGACTGTTCTTCGCCGTATTTGGACTTCTGTTTGTTAAGCAGGAATGGAAATCCCTCCAGGCCACCAACGCCATGCAGCAGTGGGCGCCCATGGTCTGCACCATTAAAACCTGCACGGTCGAAGATGCAGGCAATGATTACCGCCTCTCCCTATCCTACCGCTACACCGTAAACGGCCAAACCTACACCGCCGATCAATACGGGAAACAGCGCTACCTCATACGAAAAAGTTTCGGCGAAATCAAAGATGCCGAAAAAAAGCTGCTTCCCGGAAAAAATATCGACGGCTTCCACAACCCCGCCGATCCCGCTCAGGCCGTGCTCGATCTTCCAACCCCTGGAAGCGCCAAAACCTCGTTCGGGCTGACCCTCCTTTTTCCAGCCTTTGGAATCCTCTTCGCCGCTCTTCCCTGGTTACGCGGCAAAGGAAACACGAATGATAAAGTCAAAAAGGAGCGGTCCCCGAAAACCGCCCTGATTCTCTTTGGCACCGTGTTTGTATTTGCGGGCGGTCTCATGCTTAAACCCATGGTCATTGAACCGCTTCGGAAAATTAAAAACGCCCGAACATGGGAATCTGTCCCGGCCGTTGTCGTCTCCAGCAAAGTTAAATCGCACTCCTCCGACGACGGCACCACATACAGCCCCTACATCGCCTACCGCTATGAAATAGATGGGCAGGAATTTTTCGGCGACCAGCTCACCTTCACAGGCGGATCAAGCTCCGGCTACGAAAGCAAAGCAGCCCTGATCCGCCAATATCCCAAAGGACATGCGTTCCACATTTACGCCAACCCCGACAATCCGGCCGAATCCGTCATTAATCCCGAAGCATCAGCCGCACTTTTCCTCGGCCTCATTCCGCTCCTTTTCATGCTCGCCGGATGTGCCGTCATCATTTCAGGATTCCGCGCAGCAAAAGAAAGCACAGCGCAGCTCAATCCCGACCAGGCACAACAGGCAGTCGTTCAACTCAAAAGCCCCTCCCCGGTTAAAAAGTCTGTTGGGCTGACGCTGTTTGCATGTCTTTGGAATGGAATCGTCGTTATCCTGTTCAAATCCGACGCCCCGGCCCTTTTCTGGATCATCTTCGGGTTCTTCGGCATTCTGATCAGTGCGGGCGCTGTTCAGGCCCTTCTTTCCATTTTCAATCCCCGTCCGTCGATAGACGTAACACCGGGCAACATTCGACCGGGCACTAACGTGGCGCTGCGCTGGCGGATCAATGGAAAAGTGGAACGCATCAGCCAGCTCACCATCACCCTCCAATGTCTGAAAATAACCACCGAAACCAGCGGCTACGGCAAAAACCGAAGCACCCGAATCGTCAGGAAACCACTTTTCGAAGAAAGTCTGTTCAGCAGTTCCAGTCCCGTTCAAATTCCACAAGGCGCGCTGGAATTTAACGTTCCTGAAGGCTACGCCGTTTCCCGCCCCGGAAACGATAACGGCATCCAATGGCAACTCCGGTTTCATGGCGACATTCCGAATTGGCCCGACATCAACGACGAATTCAGCTTTTTAGTCTATCTCGCATAAAAATGAGCACTATTCACGGTTTTCTTTCCATCCATTGGAACGTATATTTCCCCTTTCAACGACTCAGAAAAGGGTAATCCAAATGAAGAGTGCATACGAATTGGCTATGGAACGTACTAACGCCGCGGCAGTGAAACTGACTGATGAACAGAAAGCGGCCATCGCGGATATCGACTCCAGAATGAAAGCCAAGGTGGCCGAAACCGAAATCATGTTCGATCAGCAGCAGGCCGCAGAAACCGACCCGGCCAAAGCCGCCTTTATTCAACAGACCCGCCAGCAGCAGATCGCAACAATCAAAGAAACTGCTGAAGCCGACAAAGAAGCCATCCGGAACAATCCATGAAAAACACTCCAAAAAACGTAGACTTTCTCGTCATCGGATCCGGCCTTGCCGGGCTGACGGCCGCACTCGAACTCAGTAAACACGGCAGTGTGCTCGTTGCCAGCAAAGTGGAAGCCACCGAATGCAACAGCTTCTATGCACAGGGCGGCATTGCCTGCGTGATTGATCCGGAAGACACCATCGAAGCCCATGTGGAGGATACGATTGGAACCGGTTGCGGACTGAGCACTCCCAACGTGGTCGACTACATTATCCGCGGAGGCTACGACCGAATCAATGAACTCGAAGAGCTCGGCATCCAGTTTGACCACCGTGAGCGCACAGACAAAACCAACGAATATGATCTGGGGCAGGAAGGCGGCCATTCACACCGCCGTATTTTACACGCGGGCGATATTACCGGCCAATCGATGATGCAGATACTGATCAAGCAAACGCGGGCCGCTGAAAACATCACAGTGCGGGAAAACCTGATGGCCATCGACCTGGTCACAAGCAGCTGGATTAAAAAGCCCGGTAAAAACCGATGCATCGGAGCCTATTTTCTGGATACCAAAACAGAAGAAATATGTTCAATCCAAGCCAAATGCACCGTGCTCGCCACCGGCGGACTCGGCAAGGTCTATCCCTACACGTCCAACCCCGACGTTGCCACCGGCGACGGCGTGGCGATGGCATGGCGGGCGGGTCTTCCGATCCGCAATATGGAATTCGTTCAGTTCCACCCCACCTGCCTTTATCATCCGCAGGCCAAATCCTTTTTGATTTCCGAAGCCGTGCGCGGCGAAGGTGCCGAACTGAAAGATATCAACGGAAAATCTTTCATGACGGATTTCGATCAGCGCGGCTCGCTGGCCACGCGCGATGTCACAGCACGGGCCATCGACTCGGTCATGAAAAAACAAGGCGATCCGTACGTCTACCTCGACATTACGCACCGCTCTGAATCCTTTCTGCAGCAGCGCTTTCCCAACCTTTATGCGGCCTGTTTGCGCTATGGCATCAACATGGCCACCGATCCGATTCCCGTTGTCCCGGCCGCTCACTATTCCTGCGGCGGTGTTGTGGCGGATGTCAATGGAACCACGGATCTCCCCGGACTATATGCCTGCGGCGAAGTGGCCAGCACCGGATTGCACGGAGCCAACCGCCTCGCCAGCAACTCACTGCTTGAAGCACTGGTCTGCGGCCATGCCACAGCAACCGAAATTTCCAGAGTATGGAAACAGTTCGATGAAATTGTTCCGATCCCGGAATGGAAATCCGGCGAAGCAGTCTCTTCCGATGAAGCCGTGGTGGTGGAGCATAACTGGAATGAAGTTCGCACCGCTATGTGGGACTACGTCGGCATTGTCCGCACCGAACGCCGCCTTGCCCGCGCCCGCTCGCGTATCAGAAATATTCGACAGGAAATCAAGCAGTATTACGGCGACTATCTGGTCACCGCCGATCTGCTTGAACTGCGGAATATTGCCGACGTAGCGGAACTGATTATCCGTTCGGCAGAACAGCGTCAGGAGAGTCGCGGCCTGCACTTTATGGCGGACCATCCGGAAACCTCGGACGACCACTCCGACACCGTCATCCACGACAACCCCGGCGGACCGCTGACGTAAAACGATAATACCGCACGTTTTCTACGTTCGAACGGCCTCGTTCAGGTGGCCGCAGCGCGGGCACCGGTCCATCGGACGGTTACGGGCATAAGCATAGAC
This sequence comes from Pontiellaceae bacterium B12219, assembly GCA_029432795.1. GTDB lineage: Bacteria > Verrucomicrobiota > Kiritimatiellia > Kiritimatiellales > Pontiellaceae > Pontiella. The sequence continues at coordinate 135,254 of JARNMJ010000004.1, read as the reverse complement.
GTGGCTGCAGTTGGTACATTCATAAATACTTTCACGAATGCGCATCGGTCTGTGCATGGAACGAATGTTGTATGCAAGCGCCAGCACACCGATAACAACCAGCGGAACGCTCACAAACAGCAGCAGGATGACGCCCATATCAAATTCAATCATGGCTGAACCTCCTCAACAACGGTCATGGTTTCCGGGGAATAGATTTCTACGATCCCATCGATGGGAGTTCCGGGACTGAACCGAAGGCCGTAGAGCAGCTGAAGAATTCGCATTGTCAGTTCGCGCGACTCCAGCGGCTGATCCAGAAAAACATGTTCAACCATGCCCTCCGCCGAGACATGAATCTGCGCCCGAATTTCCCAGGCCTTGGAAACTTCCTGATTCAGCTCAACCGGAAGAACGATCCCTCCGCTCAACCGTTCTTTCAGCTCAGGAGCCAATTGCACCCGGCGTGCGGAAACCCGCCGATCCGGAAGGGCATAGATCTCAGCCGGAAGTGCGGGCGACTGCGGCAACCGGGCGGTAAGCATGAGTTGCTGCGAATTCAGCACCGCATTATCCGGAAGCAGGTCCACCCGCAGAAACTGTTCCGCCTCCACCGGTTGCGAAAAGGTTAAACGCGTGGTGACATCTTTCTCCATCAGCTCACGACTGAATCCCATTTTTGACGGCAACGAAAACAGAACGGGCGAAGAAACCATACGGGGATCACTTTCAAACACGTAAAGTTCACCGCTCCCGCCCCCGAGATATCGGGTTATCGGCGTCATCGGCATACCGGCCAGCCGATTCACCGCCGGCGGGCGTGAAATCAGAAAAAGCAGCGCATGCAGACAAACCGCGATGAAGACTGCCATGATCCATATTCTGGCCGGGGCCTGACTCACGGAAGGTCATCCTCAACTGCGGAGATTTTGGTGGCAATCGAAACCTCGGAAACGCCGGCTTTGAGCGCGGCGTTCCAGGCTTTGATCACCGTTCCATGCGGAATCCGTTCATCCGCTTCAATAATTAAAACCGCATGCGGCTGTGTCCTTGCCGCTTTTTCAAGCGCCACCTGCAATCCCGCTTCATTCAGACGCTCATTATTAAAATAAAACCATCCGCCGCGGGTGATCGACAGCACCATGGAACCGAACCGGGCTCCGCCCGTGAACGGCGATTCGGGCAGTGTGATATTAATGCCCGGCTGCATCACAAACGGAGAGATCGCAAGGAAGAAAGCCAGAATGATCAGCGAGGAGTCGCAGAAACTGACGGCAATGGAGAACACGCCCGCCGTTTTTCGCGTGGGTTTAAAACGGCGCAGGGCCTGACTTTTGGCATGCGGTTCAAACGGTTTCATTACCCGAAACCCCTTCATCATCACCATCCTGGCGATCGTACCGCAGGAAGTGATACACCTCCGTTGCGGCATATTCCATATTCAGCGTAATCCGTTCCACCCGGCTGAGCAGAAAATTATATCCGGCATAAGACGGGATCGAAATGCACAATCCCACCGCCGTTGTAATCAAAGCCTGCCAGATGCCGCCGGAAATATCGCCAATTTCAGCCAAAGGGGCATTCTGCTGCATATTGGAAAACACCTGCATCAATCCGACCACCGTCCCCATCAACCCCAGCAACGGTGTGATCTGCGCAATCGTCAGCAAGCCTCCCAGATTTTTTTCAAGCCTTGGAATTTCACCGAGACCGGCCTTGGTAATGGTTTGTTTCAGCTCTTCCGGTTGTTCATCGGCATGCAGCAGTCCGGTGCGGACAATGTGCGCCACCGGCCCCGGGGTTTGATCACAAATGGATACCGCTTCCGCAGTATTTCCCCGATTAACAATCGTGTAAATTCCGTTCAGAAAATCATCCTGCTTTATCTGGGCACGGTGCAAATGAAACAGCCGCTCCAGAAACAATGCAGCGGCTATGATACTGCATGCAAGGATCGGCCACATGATCCACCCGCCTTTAACCATCAGTTCCCACATGGGTCATCTCCTCCGACTCCTGAAACAACAGCCAGTTATCTTTTTTAATTTTTTCAATTCGTTTAAGCGCTTCTTCTTTGGCGGGCACATTGGCCTCAACCACGCGTTCGTACACCTGTACCGCATCCAGCCAGGCCCGTTGCCGCTCCTTGATTGCGGCGGCCGCAAAAGCCGAGCGCGTAAACCACGTTACGCTATAAGGAGAACGCTCAACATTTTCATTAATAAAGGTATAAACCACGTTCATATACCGGCTGAAGGCTTTGTCCGAAAAATTGGTCTTTTCCAGACAGACCGCGATTTTATTTTCCACATGAAGCTTCAGCGCAACCGGTGCTGACGGCCGGTCCAGAATGGCCTGATAGGAATTCATGGCTTCCGCATAACGCGATACATTATCGACGGCCAACGAAAACTGGCAATCGCCCTTCCGCCCCCACGCGGCATTCACCAGATAGTTTTCCGGATAGTTTTTGATGATTTCATCAAAGGCCAGAATCGCCCGCGCAAACTCACCGAGTTCGGTCAGCGCATCGCCCTGCGCAAAACGGGTCTGCGGCAGAATATCGCTCTCCGGATAATTCTTCGCCACTTCCGAATAGCGCTCGATCGCTTTCACATAGTTCGACTGCGCCCCCGCCGCACGCCCCGCCCAGTACAGCGCACGCGGAGCCAGCTGATGTCCCTGAAACTCGGAAGAAATACGAAGGAAGAGCGCTTCAGCATCAGCATACCGCCCCTGATTATAGAACTGTTCGGCCAGCCAGAAGATCACTTCGGGGGTCCACTTGGAGTCAGGATATTCCGCAATAAACGTTTCACTGGTTTTAACCGCCTCTTCCGTCTGCCCCTGAAGATAAAGACAGAAACCGCGCATATAGGAAGCCTGCGGGACATACTCTGTTTCGGGATATTGCGCAATCACACCTTCGAAAGCCGCCTGCGCTTCCGCATACCGGCCCAGCTGATAAAGTACAAGACCCTGCTGGTGTAAACTGAGCGATGCAGTTACGGCATTGGTATAGGTGGCCCCGATCTGCCGGTATTTACCCAACGCAACATCCCATTCCTGATTGGCCAGCATTACATCCGCCGAGCGTAACGCCGCTTTTTCTGCAAACGGGCTGGTGGCATGATTGGTTTCAAGAATACCAAATGTGGTTAAGGCCTCAGAACGACGCCCGATTTTCATCAACGAAAGCCCCAGCTGATACAAGGCATTCGGCATATTCGGACTCGCAGGATATTCTGTAATAAAAGCGCGGTACCGTTTTTCAGCCTCTTCGGGTTTGTCCGCCTTGAAATACGCATCCCCCGCCTTGAACAAAGCCTCCGACCGGCGCCCGGAATCGTTCAGCACCTTAACCGCCTTATCAAAAAATGTAGCCGCTTCCGCATAGCGCCCCAATGCCCATAAACTCAGAGCTTTCCCGAAATAGGCTTCCGCCATGCCCCCTTCGCTGTTGGCCACATCGAGATAAACCTGATACCCCTCATTCGCCTCCTGATAGCGTTTCGACAAATACAGGGCTTTCGATTTTTCCAACTGCAGTTCAGTCGCAATTTCCTGCGTCGGCGCCTCCGTACGGCACTCCTCCAGCAATTTTAACGCTTCGGAACTTTTTCCCTCATTTAAAAGCTGTCGGGCGAGCGTCATTTTCAACGGAACACGCTGGCGGGCATCGGGGGAAATAGAGATCCCGCTGCGCATCGCGGCTTCCGCCGCATCCAGATCGCCGGCCTGCTGCTCCAGGGCCGCCAGATCGACATAAGCATCGATCCGGTAAGCCAAACGGGCCTGTTCATTTGTAGCCAACGCACTGAACAAGGAACGGGAGCGATCAAAATCAACCATCACATCCTGCGTATAAAGCAGATGCGCCAGTTTCAGATCTGCCCGGGCGGCAGCATTTTCATTCGGCCCTTTTGCCAGCGCTTCATACACCGAAACCGCTTCCGCAATCCGGCCCTGCGCGGTGTACACTTCGGCTAAATCAAACTGATTCTGATTGATCTCCCGATTATTCGGAAAGTCCGCAGCATATTGTTTGTAGGTAATTTCGGCCTGCTTCAAGTCTCCCGAGAGCTGTTCCGAACGCCCCTTGAGCCGAAGCGCAAAAGGGCGATACCGGCTCTTCGCCATTGATTCATCAGCCAGATTCAGCACGGCCAGCGTCTGGTCATATTCCCGGAGCGCAAAATGCGCCCGTGCGCGCCAGTAAAGATAGCCGGGTTCCGGACCTTTACCCTGCAGCGTGCTCAGCATTTCCGAATACCGTTTCTGCCCCCATAGCGCCTGACAAAGCAGCACCGTGGCTTCAACCCGCTCTTCGCCCTCCGGTTCCATCACCAGAACACCTCGTGCCTGCTGTTCTGCCAGCACAAAGAATCCATCGTCCAGCGAGGCTCGAATATTCGGAAACGTGGAACTGATCGGATCCGGAACCACCTCCTGTGCAGAGGTTTCCCCCGAAAAAAACAGCGGAATCAAAATTAATATAGATAAAAGGGTTCGACGCATTACTATGTCCATTGATTAAAAGCCATTATTTCCAATGAGTGGAAAAGATAAAGCCAATTTTCCCAATCCTTGGAATTGAAAAACATTCCTCCTGTATTGAACATCAAGTAAGGTAACCCGTCTTAAAAACAAATATGACTACAGAATTGAACAGACGATCCTTTATGATCCTGCTCGGAGCAACCGCAGCTGCCGCCGCATCAGCCCGGCCTTCACAACCCCGCGCTCTGCGAAGTCGGCCTGGATCAAGCTCGCCGCTGTGCTTTATGACTGAGCAGGAAATTCAAATTCCGGCACGCCCCAAAACCTCCGCCATTTTCTATCTGCAGCCCTGACCGATCGAGCATCAGGCGTAGCCCAGCTTTTTGAGAATCCAGAAATTCTTCCGCCAGTTTTTTTCCACACTCACCCACATATTCAGCTTAAAATGGACTCCGTACATTTCGTAGAGCTCTTTTTCGGCCTGCTCCCGAACCCATTTAATGAGACGGCCTTTGTCGCCGATCACGATTCCCTTCTGCGAATGGCGTTCCACCATAATGGAAACATCAACCGTCCACTTCTTTTCCTGTTCGTGAATTTCCTCCACCCAAACGGCCAGACAATGCGGCAGTTCCTGTTCCAGACGGTGGAAATATTTTTCGCGAACCACATCGGCAATATTCAGTTTACGCGGATAGTCCGTCAGAATATCATCCGGAAAAAGCGGCGGTCCTTCCGGAACCAGTTCAAATAAACGACTGAGCAGCTCCGGCATTTGCGTGCCCTGCAACGCAGAAACATTCATCCACTCAAGTTCTTTATCGCTTTCACGATCGGCTTTGATTTCCTCCCACAGGTCTTTATAGGCCTGAGAGCAGTCGTAATTCCGGTCCGATTTATTCAGCGCAACGACGCACCGAACCTCTTCCCGGGTAATCCGCCGAAACCAGCCGTCGTCTTCGAGTTCCGGTTTTGAGGAAGCATCCAGCACCAGCAGAATCACATCCACGCCCTGCACCGCAGAACGCGCGGCCTTGTTTAGATTCTTTCCCAGATCTCCCTCTGCTTTATGCACCCCGGGCGTATCCAGAAAGACCAGCTGACCGCGTTTTTCTGTCAGAATGGCCCGAATGATATTCCGGGTCGTCTGCACCGTATCGCTGACAATGCTCACCTTTTCTTCAAGTAAATGATTCACCAACGTCGACTTTCCAACGTTTGTTCTGCCGACAATCGCAACAATCCCGGCTCTCTCTATGGCATGTTCTTCAGTCATGGGCGCGGGTTTTACCATAATCCTCCCTCCAAGCATAAAGAATATTCGCGGATTCGCTTTTCGACGTTGCGCCCTTCGCACCCTTTTTCTATGGTGTTCGGGTTATGAAATTTGCCTTTAAAACTTTTTTACTCACCGCATTGCCGATGGCTGTGTTTTCACAGTTCCTTCCCGGCGTTCAACCGCAGCCCCAACAGCCGATTTCCATTGAAATCGACGGCTATGCCGCCAAGGTTAACGACCGGGTGATTACCCGCGGCGAAGTCCGCGAAGCCATGGCTCCTGTACTTCCCGAAATCTATCGCCAGTATCAGGGGGCCCAGCTTGAAGAAGAACTTCAGAAGCTCTTTGAAAAAACGCGCAACGATATGATTGAGCGCGCGCTCATCATGGAAGCATTCAAAGAACGCGGCGGCCAGATTCCGGACCAGTATGTGAACGACGAAATTAAGCGGATGATCACCGATCGCTTTAAAGGCGATGCCGCTCTTTTCGAGCAGGTTCTCTCAGAACAGAAAAAAACGCGCGAAGAATATATGGACATCATTCGCGAACAGATGGCCGTCGGCATGATGACGAACGAAGAAGTCGGCAGCCGCGCCCGCATTACCCCGGAACAGATCCGCGAAGAGTATGAAAAAAACAAAGAAGCCTACTTCATTCCGGAAAAAGTGAAATACAGCCTCATTGTATTCAATAAAGGGACCACGCCCGACGATCAGGCCGTGAAAGCCGAAGAGGCCGAACAGACCCGGAAGAAACTGATTGCCGGTGCAAATTTTGAAGAAACCGCCAAGGCGGTTTCAGAAGGAAGCCGCGCTGCCGACGGCGGTTCCTTCCCCTGGATGCAGCCCAAGGACGTGCGCGAAGAACTGCGCGAAACCCTAACCACACTGCCCACCGGAGAAATCAGCCCGGTCATTGAAACCGACACGCAGCTTTACATCGTCAAAGTCGAAGCCCGCCGACAGGCTGGCTATAAAACCTTCGATGAAGTCCGGCAGGACATCAAAAAGATTCTGACTGCCAAGGAACGCGAACGCCTGCAAAAACGCTGGATTGAGCGGCTGAAGGCCCAGAACTACATCGTCATCTACGACTCGTAATCAGGTTAAAGGTCGGAAAGTCGAAGGTTAAACGAACACCCTTCGGCTTTTGACATGCAGACTTTCGCCATTCTATTCGTCCGGACCAACCCGGCCGCGCAGCTTTTTCTTGGTTCCCTGCTTCGATTTTTCATCGAGCATTTTTGATTTTGCTCTTCGGGAGCGGCGGCGTTTCTGACGGCGGATCTTTTCGAACGCCTGCTGTTTTTTGCTTTTTTCGCCGAGTACGCGCTCTTCAATCCGTTCACAGAGTTCCTTACGCGCCCAATAGCGGTTATCGGCCTGCGAACGCGTTTTCTGGCAGCGGATTTCAATACCGCTTTTTGTATGGCGCAACTGAACACAGGAGGAGGTCTTGTTTATTTTCTGGCCGCCACTGCCGCCCCCCCGAATGAAGTGCTCTTCCAGTTCCTGTTCCAGGATCCGGAACTTTTCCATCCGTTCGTGCAGCTTCTCCCATTTTTCCGGTGTAATCATAGTGGTATGCCGCATTCGCGGCTGTTATCGGTTAATCGTTAACAGGTATTCGGATAATCCGCCCTGTCAAAAAAGCTAGATCAAGCACGCCTGATAACCAATAACAATTAACGGTTAACCGGCACCTCAGGTTCCGATAACCTTTCGCAATTGATTTAATAAGCGCGAAAGCTAAGATGCCGCAAATGGACGAAACATCATTCACGTTACAAACCGCGCTCACCCTCATCCTGCTGGTCGGCGGATTCATTACCGCTGGATTTCTGTATCGTAATTCGAAGCGAAATCCGCCGAATATTAAACACCTGACCGAAATGATCTCCGACCGATCCTGGAGCACGGCTCAGGTATTTCTTCTGCTTTCCGCCCTGTTTCTGCTCTACTTTGCCGCCATGTTCACCGGCCTCTTTTTTTATGAAGATCAGATTCCGCTCGCCAAACTGATCATCACCTTATGCATCTACAGTCTGCTGGTGCTGCTCATCGGCGTCATTAACCACCGCCGCGGCGGCAGCTGGAAAGCGAGCCTCGGAATGGGATTTTCCAACCTTTGGAAAATCAGGTTCGCCCCGGTCATCTATCTCGCGACCATCCCCTTCATCATGCTCATTTCCAAAGCCTGGCATTTCGTGCTGGAACTGCTGTTCTCCTCCGAAGTCGAGCTGCAGGAGGTGGCAAAAATTGTATCCGGCGAACTGAGCTGGCTGGGTATACTGTACATTCTCACCGCCATTCTGGCTGCACCGGTTTATGAAGAAATGATGTTTCGCGGCGTGGTCTTCCCCTACCTGGTCAAACGGGTAGGCTTAAAGACCGGCGTGGCGTTGGTATCCATCCTGTTTGCACTTATGCACTTTCACCTGCCCTCGTTTGTTCCCCTGCTGCTGCTTTCCGGCGTATTGAGTCTGAGCTACTGGCGGACCGGCTCGCTCTGGACCTCCATCGGAATTCACATGATCTTTAATGCCGTCACCATTCTGGTGCTGAATACGGCGGGATGATTCGATCCGGGCTTAGAAGGATTCTTCCGGGAGTTTGACGACCCCGACTGTCAACAGCAGATTGGCAAAACGCCGCTGCTCGCCGGTAGCAATCACGAGGGTGGTATTGGGCGACTTGATTTTATCGTAGAAGTCCCAGCGCTCCATTTCGGTCCAGACCACGTTTTCACCAAGCGCCTTACGGTAGGCATCGTGGATCTCCGGGTGATAATCTGCCGGAGGCGTCATGGTGGCGGCTTCCTGCACGGGAATGGCCGAGAGCACCGCATCGAGCACATCGAGGGCGGCAACCATGCCCGGCATCAGGTTCAGAAAAACCTTTTTGGCCGTCGGACTTGATCCGGAAAGAACGGGATAGTTTCCATCCGCAATCAGCACCTGCGAGAAATGGCCCGATCCGGCCAGTGCCTGCAGAATTTCAGGGTGAATCAGTTTTGACTTCAGCATATAAAACCTCCGGTTTCTCTAACGGCTTCAGAATTCCAACTGAGAACCCGGCGGCAATGGCACCGCATTGGCCCGGCGCCAATTCACCAGTTCCCTCAGCAGGGCCTGCGCCTTTTCGGGATTTTCAGCGGCCAGATCATGCCGCTCTTTCAAATCCGCCTGAAGGTTATACAATTCAACATTTCCTTCCTTCAGGAACTGAATCAGCTTCCAGTCGCCTTTACGGATGATGGAACAGGGCGGATTTTTATAAGTACTGGAAAGCTGCCAGAACAAGGCGCGCTCCTTCATCGCTTCACCGCGCATCAGCGGCACCAGACTGTCGCCATCAAGAGTCCCTTCGTAATCGGAGATTCCGGCCAGTTCAAGGAAGGTCGGGAAAAAATCAAGTCCCTGAATCGGTTCATCGCTACGGCCCGGTGCAATGATTTTAGGCCAGCTGATCAGCGCGGGCACCCGGATTCCCCCCTCATAAACATGCCCCTTGGCGCCCCGCAGGTTTTCATTAGAGCTCTGAAGCCCGTTAAACCCGTTATCGGAAGTGAAAATGATCACCGTATTTTCACGCAGTCCGGTCTGATCAAGATAGTCCGTGATCCGTTTGATATTTTCATCGATCGATTTCACCATCGTGGCGTAGGCCGCGATCTCTTGTTTCTGTTTCCCCGAGCCCAGTCCCTGCCCGGTTGCCGGATCGCCCGGCTTATCCATGAAGTGCGCCAGCCACTCTTCGTTACGCGGAATGGAGGGTCTGTGCGGCGCATAATAATGCAGGTTAACAAAAAAGGGCTCGTTCTGATGCCGCTCCATAAAATGAATCGCGTCCGATGTGAGCCGATCGGTCAGCCACTCGTCATTTTCCTGTTCCGTAATGAAGGGATTTTTAAACGGGGCTGCATAGCCGCCGCCCGGCGCGTTATAGCCTTGATCATAGCCTCGCGCCGGATCGCCCCACCAGGTGCCGCCAACGTTTTCATGAAAGCCGCGGCCCTCCGGATAATACTGCTGAATCTCAGGCGTCCGGTGGGCTGCCAGCCAGCTCAGGTCGCCATTCTTCGGCTGACTCAGCTTTTTCTTAAAAGGAGGTGCAGTTTCCATCGCGGGGTTCGGCCCGACGATATGCCACTTGCCGAGATGGATCAGTTGATATCCCGCCTCATTCAACGACTTCGCATAAACGGGATGCTCTGCGCCGACCGTCCATCTCGAAAAAATATTATCGATGCTATTGCCCTTCTCCAGCACGGGAACCGTGTAACAGCCGGTGCGGAACGATTGCTGACCGGTAAGGATCGCCGCGCGCGATGGCGAGCAGGTCGGATACATATAGGCCGTATTAAAAACCAGACTCTGTTCAGCCAGGGTATCCAGGTGCGGTGTCTCAAAATACGTACTGCCCATAAACCCGACATCCTGCATCCCAAGGTCATCGGCCAGAATGAACACGATATTGGGTTTCGACCTTTCGGCATGGGTTCGAAAAGTAAACGCGACAAAACAAAAAGCCACAGCGGCCACAGGATGCCATCCCGAGCAGCCACGCCAACGTTCTCGATTCACCCCAAATCGTGCCATATTAAGCGCCCCTCTCTAATCCTGCGGTGTGAAAACCATGGTGATGCTTCCGGAAGCCAGCTTCTTCTTAAAATCAATTCCAATTCTGAACGCTTCGTCGGCATACCGGATCGCCTTCGCTTTGACCTCTTCATCTTCGATTCTAAAGGCTCCGCCTTCCGAACTGATTTCCACCTTAATTTTCCGCCCGTCGCGAGTCAGCATCACCGTTTTGGAGTTCACGATTTTGTAGTCGCCGTGCGTCATAACAGCCGTTCCGAATTCAATCGGCTTGGATGCGAAAAACGCATCAGTAATCGTGATGCTTCCCTTCCCGGTCTTATCATTTTCCATGGTCCGGATCAGCGTTCCAAGGGTTGGAACTTCATAGGCGGGCTTGATATCGAGCACAACCCGATCGCGGGTTTCGGAGAATTCTGTTTCCAATACCTCTCCTCTGAATTCCTCGCCCTCGGACTGCAGCGTTCCATCCACCCGCGGAACCGGATGCCCCCAGGACGAACGCATCGGATGTTTCGGCGAAAAAGAACCGGCCTGATACGGAGGTGCGCCAAGATCGCCGCACATGACGTGATCATCACCCAGCACCATGACATAGCTGCCGACATCCATGTGGTTGTGGTTTTCGTTATTATGCCCCGCTTTGATCGCAATGGAAAAAGGCACCTCCTGTTTACCTCGCGAAATTACGATACCGAAATCATCGAAAAAGGTATGGCTCGGCAGCACGACGTCCGCAACGTTCGGGTCGACATACGAAACCGGATCCGCCCATTCCTGCAACTGCATCGTGATATCGGCCGGACGGCTGTAGGCCGGTTTCCGGGCACCATAGTTTTTGGCGGAAAGAATGTAAGCATAATTATCGTTCCCCTCACTCAGTTTTGCCCCGCCATCTGCAAAACACGGATAAACACCCTGCTGAATTTCGAAGTTAACCGGAAAATTTCCGACCCGCTGCATTTTCTCCGGATTATCAAAACGGAATAAATCAATTCCGCCGTGCGTGTAATCAAAAATGGTCTGCGCAAGATACAGATAGTTTCCGAAACCATAGTTCCAATAACCGATCCCTTCCGAGCAATAACCATCGGCACCGAAGCCGGCCAGATAAAACTTCATGCTGTTGAGCGCGCATCCCACAATGGCAAGACGGACTTCCGGATCTTCTGATGCAGTTAAAGAGGAAAACAACGTTCCGCCGGTACACACTGCATTCCAGTTGCTGGTTCCCCAAATCCAGGTATTGCCCTTCATGTCTTCGCCCCGGCAGCTCTTCAGATAGGAATCGGTGATCCGCCACTCCACCTGGCTGCGAATCTCAGTCCGCATCTCCTCTGCAAGCCGGTCTTCCAGCAGTACATCCGCCAGCATAATGACCGAACCGAATTTACGCGCGCCCAGATCGATGGCCACCCGCTTACCTTCAAGCACACTGTTTTCGCGGTCATCGTGGTTGGGGTGCAGCCAGGACTTCATTTCCATAATCGCATTCAGATGCTCATTAATTTGAGGAATAAAACGACCTTCATTTTCGATGCACTCCGCAATCACGGTCCGCTCGAGCACTTCCATCGTTCGGTAATACCGCGGCTTGTACATCCCGCGATTCCCTTCCTTATTCGCCCGGCGATAAATCTCATCGGAAATCGGAACCGCGGGGTTTTTATTAATATCGGCAACGGCCTGCTCATAAATTTTCTGCGCCGATTCTTTGGTTGCAATCTGCTTCCAGAAGGCCCGATCGCTGATAGGCGGAGCCGGCTGATAGGCTTTTTCCGGCATGAAAGGCCGAAGCATCTCCTTCTGCCGTTCTGACGGATAGATTTTCCCCTCATCCGCCAGGCTGAGATAATCGCTGATATTCAGTTTTGTTTGATCCGCAAAAACCGTCGCCACGGAGCATACCGACAGGGCAACCACCGCATGTTTGATAAATCCACTAAATTTCATATCCATTCCTTTCTATTCAACATTCAAGCGATAATACCGAGACGATGCATTGGTGGTGGAAACGGCTCACTCCAGCGTACCGTCTACCAAACCGGCACAGCCCTGTCGGAAGCCCATACGTATCCCATAGAGAACCCTCACAGGTGAGATAGTACCCACGCCCGACCAGGGTTTCAATGCCCCGCGTTAATGCATCCCCGCTCACCGACACACTGCAGTCAAACCGCGACAGTGCATTCTCGTAGAGCATGGAGCCTTCCTCGTATTAACTCAGCAGTGATATCCCAGCCGGCAGCTCTTCCGCGATCTTCTTTTAGATTACCCAATTAACCTCTTCTAAAAAGAAGAACATTGAATCGCAGCACCTGCATATTTACGGATGATCAACAGAGCGTTATTCCTTTCGACCAATGGAAAACCCCACAGAACCACTTCAACTTTACGAAAAAAGCCCCGAAAAATCGGGGCAACGGAGACGGCTCTAAAGCCGTCCCTTACTCGTCGTCAGCGGTTGAATTACTCTATAATGACCTGGAAGAATTCAGCAGATGCACTATCCACCGCCGCGGTGTAGACATTGCTTGGCGGCATGGCAGGAACCGCCTTATAGGCCGTATCAACCCACGGTCCGGTCACAAGATTTTCCGAACGTTGAACGGTATAGCTCGCCCCGGCAACACTGCCCCAGCTCAATGCCATTTCAGTACCTCCGGAAACCAAAGCACCAGTGATGGTCGGACCTTCAACAATGACGGTAGGCGTACCGAAAATATCAAACTCGCGGGCAAGCACCCAGCCTCCCGGCACGGCCGGTTGCGTAATCTTGATCGTGACCGCTTTCACACCGGAAACAAACGAACCGCTTTCTTCGGCTTCCAGCATCACACCGGTCCAATAGGTTGTCGGGACGTTTGGATTCCAGCTTTTCCACCCCGCAATGGTTTCCGTTGTGTCATCCACATAGGTGACGATCAGATCATAGCCTTGATTCGAGCGCCCCCCTGCAGCAGTCCCCCAACCCATAATCGTCCGGACCTGAGTAAGATCGAAACCATACGGCGCAGACGATGTGTCAAACTCCACCGTTATGCTGTCGTCTACATACATGCGGACAAATCCCGTAGGAGTAACATCATCGGCTGTACCCACCAATCCATCAAAAAGTTCCAGATAGTTGGTCTGGTTGGAGAGCACTCCGCCCGTGATGTAATTGAGTGCAGTGGTCTCTGCCAGGTCGTTTGAACTGGCACTCGGATAATTGGTCGTCGCCCAGTTTTCCCGCACATAAACCATAGGAGGAAGGTTGGTGGACCAGAAAGGATTATCAACCGTGATGGATGTCGCTACCGAGTTGGTGGCACCAATGTTATCTACAACATACAGAGTGATAGTATGGCTTCCTTCAGTCACAAAGCTATTCGTGACGACCACACCGGTAGCATCTACAGTCATGTTCGTGTCTTCACCAAAATCCCACAGATACTCAGCGACGCCGTTCCCGGCAACACTTTCCGACGCATCAAAGATCACTTCAAAAGGACTTTGACCAACAGATCCGTTCTTCACAATCACCGGAGCAATAATATTCGGATCATACCCTATTGCGATTTCCGAAAGAGTCAGCTCATGGTCATAAACTTGAAAATCATCAAAGTAGCCCGGCCAGGAAAGTGTTCCATCAACCTTTGAGCCAATGGTAAACGTGCTCACGCCAACTCCGTCAATGGGCTCTGTGCCATTCGTAGTCGACATCACCACCTGACCATTCGCGTACACCTTCTGGTCCCCGGTATCCGAGTTTTTGGTAAAAACCCAATAAACCCAGTTTCCACTTTCCAGATAAAGGGATGAGTCCACTCCGCCGCTACTCAGACGATTATATCCGCAATCCCAATAGACGGTAGTCCCGTAGGGAAGGTGTGACTGTATCTCACGATTATTTGCGGCTCCTCCAACCGATCCCTGAAATGCAGCCGTTTGCTGCCCGGAAGTCGTTGTGGAGTATGACCAGAACGCAATCGAAATCTGATTACTCACCGTATCAAGAAAGTCTGGAGAATTAATCAAAACATAATTTCCGGTATTGGTTACCGCCGAAAAATCCAAGGCATACCCCCCGTCATGCCCAGGCACCCAGGCCGTAGATCCTTCAATTGTTCCATCATACTGACTACCGGTTAATGCACTATTGGCAACAGTAGTCCCGGCTCCTTCATCAAAGGTCCATTCTCCCACTAATGCCCCATGTGAAACTGAAACAGCTCCACACAGTAAGATGCTTAGGAATATTTTTTTCATTGCTTCCTCCTGCTTTGAATTTCGCTTTTTGTCCCGGGCGGCGCCGCCCAGTCAGACTGATCGCTATGGTACGACTTCAATTAATATATCGGCAATGATCCGGCGCACAACGCCTCTTCAGGTTACCATGTTTACCCTCCCCCTTATTCGACAGAACAACAGGACGTAAAAACCTGCAGCACTTAATATTGCAACAACACCAAAGCCATCATCACAGAACACGGCACTTACGGGATAAAAGGCTGTATAGACGGTATTTGTCCCGATCGAACGTGTATCGGATTTGCGGAGAAGCAGATCTTATAACAAACCGGCTTTGGACCGATCAAAAGGAACAATGCCCATTTCGAGCGCAGGAGAATCCGGCCTGAAACGGAAGTCGCCGTTTTCCGGATCAACAAATAACGGATCAACGGCCCGGCTGTGCAGATCCACTCCATCGCGTTGATTTTTCTTCAATTGCTCTTCGCCCAATGCAGGGGCAACTGTTGAATAGTAAATATTGTAATCCGCGTCGGCGTCTTTGAGCCGAGCAACTTTCCGACCTCTGCGGTCCTCGGTGGAATTTTCATTTTTCGCCGCCAATTCATTGATGAATTCGGAGTCTGCCTGATGCGAATAGAATATATTCCGTTTAACCGTCCCCCCGGTCAGCGGCCCTTCCCGCACGGACAGGTAGTACCCGCGCGGCGGAGCAATGACGTCCGCGACAATGTTATTTTCAACGCGCGTATTCAGTTTGGCCATGATGCCCTGCGAGGTACATTTCCAGATCAGATTTTCAGCAATCAGCGTATCCATCTGCCCGCCGTCCGTGCGGATCGCGCACTGCATAATCATCGGCGTAATGAGGTGGTGAATATAGTTGCGCCGGATAATATTATTGGCACCGGCACCGCGGATATAAATCGCATTCCCATCGCCGAGTCGCTGCATGGCATCGTGAATCTCGTTATATTCGATCAGGTTGTCATGTGTATGTAAATAGGGGCGTACATCCTCCAGTGTTTTTCCCTTAAAACGCTGAGGATCGCCTCCGATTTCATTCCAGCGGATGGTACGGGTCAGCTCCCGGCCGCCTTTGCTGAAAAACTCGGTCATACAACCGCTGATAATGAGTGCCGTGTAATCGGTATGATGAATCAGATTATTCGCCACCCGGTTTTCGCCGCTCTGCCAAACGAGGATTCCGGCGGAATGCCAGTAGATTTCACCGACGTGATGAATGTGGTTATTAGAGACGAGATTGTTTTTGTTCACGTCTTTGGTTCCCGGCCCATAGCCGCAAAGTACAATTCCCGCGCCGCCCATGTGCTCGATATGATTGCCGGAGAGAGTATTTTTCTGCCCATGCAGATCCACCCGGATCGCGCCGCTGCCGCTGTGCAGAAAATGACATTGCTCAATCGTGCAGTTTTCGGTTCCGCGCAGACGAACCAACGCGTTGGCCTTATCCAGAAAATCCCAGTCGTGCTGCAGTCCGGCATCGTCGGGATCAACTTGATAACGCTCGCCATGTTTGAACGTAAGCCCCCGGAAACAAAGATTCCGAACCGGAATATCCTCAGGGCCGTCGAGATCAACGTTCCCTTCCACCCGGATGAGCTCCAGCAGCTGCGGCGCAACAACCGGCGATTTACCGCGCGGCCAGAGATAGACCTTGCCTTCTTTTGAATGGAACACCCACTCGCCCGGCTCGTCGAGCTCGGCCAACACATTTTCCACCCAGCAGGAAGGAATTTTTTCGGATGCCAGAAATTTGAGCGGATTCATGGCATAGGTCGATTCAACCGAGGTGTAAGCCATCTGTTTATTTTCATCAACCGATACCACCGGCAGAATATTCACAATCCAGGCATGATGCGGACGCACGATAATTTCCGCATCCGCCACATTCGGCCCGTCCTTCAAGGTTCCCCCGGGAAAATGAAGCCGGTTGCGCCCGCCCCCCTCCAATGGAATGAATCCGGCGGATTGAGCGCGCGGAAGCAGCCCTTCGTCATTATACAGTGTACGGAAGTGTCCCGAAACCGGTGCCTCCCACACCTTGCCCTGAGCCGCCGACGGCAACCCGGGCAGCAGCCCTTTCACTTTTTTCCAGCCTCTGATTTCCCTCCCGGAACTGAACTCCGGCGTCTCACCGGGATAGGCGGCATAGGTAATCGTCTGATTCGCATCGCCGGAATCTTCCAACCCAAACACCACGGTTTCATTCAACAGATAGGTTCCTTCGCGAACCAGAACAACGAGGTCTCCGGCTTTCTTTTTCTTCAGCACCCGGACGGCATCGCGCGCCCGTTGCAATGATGCAAACGGGCCATCGGTTCCTTGAACATTAGGCTCGGCCAGCGTACCGGACCAGCTGTCGGAGCCCTGCGGTGACAGATAAAAATCCGCGGTCGGCGCTTCGGCAAAACTTCTGTTTCCGGCAAGCAGCAGCATACCGAGCAGTATTAAACTCAACATTTTCATCATGACCATCCCGACTGTAAAAAATGGAATCGTATCCAATCTCCGGAACCCGTCCATCCCTATTATTTATGACTGATTCAAGTCAGAACACTTCCAATCATTGGAAAAATGCTGTGCTAATGTGTCGCCACGTTTCAGGGCAGCAGCCGGACCACCGTGGGCCCCGAGTCGCTTTCGCGGCCATCGGCCCGCACGGCCGTCACCTTGAACGTGATCTGCTCGAGCTGTTTCAGATCGGAGGCTTTATAGGCAAACCGGGTATCGGTTACACCGGAAGCAATCTGTTCATAGTCCGGAGCATTGCCCACAGCGCGATACAGATTATACGACGCGGCATCCGCGCTGCCGGTCCAGGTCAGCCCGAGCTGCGTTTTCAGATCCTTGGCAATCTCCAGCTCCGTCGGAGCGGCCACCGGCGTGCAGGCCGGAATATCGGTCACGACATAGGTCTGCCCTTTGGCCGTTTCGATGCGGACCTGATCGGTGCCTTGGGCAACGAAGTTGACCGTCTGACCTTCGGCAGTTTTGATGACTGCTTTGGCAACGTTGGGATAGCGTAACGCCAACGGCCCTCCGACCTTGGAGACCACTTCCAGCTGACGGGCCTGACCGTTCGACCACTGTGCGGCAACTTCGAAGTTGCCGCGCGCCAGCAAACCGCGGTAGCTGCCGTCCGGCCAGGCGGAAGGCAATGCGGGGAGCGGGCTCACAACATAATCCTGGCTCTGCATAAGCAGCTCTACAACGCCGGCTGTGACGCCGTAATTGGCATCGGCCTGAAACAGCGGGCCGCCCCGGTGGTCGTTGAACAGATTGTGCAACAGGTTTCCAGCCAGCAAATCCTGAAAGAAGAGATACGCCTCATTGCCGTCATGTACGCGCGCCCAGAAGGCAATGCGCTCGGCCCGCGCCCAGCCTATATGGGATTTGCGGGTGCGCAGGGTCAGCGTTGTCTGCACGGCATCGAGCCAGGCCGGTGTCGTGTCGTTGATCAATTGGCCCGGATACTCCCCGAGCAGCATGGAGGTATGCCGATGGTGGGGATCGAGGGACTTGTGGGCATCACAGTAGAATTCTTCCTGACGAAATTCTTTAATTTGCCCCGACTTGCCAATCTGGATCGGGTCCAGCAGCGGGAGTTGCTTCTCATAGAGCTTTAAACGATTGTCGGAGCGTCCTAGAATTTTGGCCGCCGTCAAGGTGTTGTGATGGTTTTCGTAGAACATCTGCTGGTCGAAGGTGGTTCCGACGGTATCACGGAGCTTCTGCTCGGGCGACGAGGAGGGTTTGGCCAACAGCGCACCATCGATCTCCTGAACAAACCGGGACACAAAGTTGGCCTGCTCATACATCACGGGATACACCGTATCTTCCAGCAACGCTTCATCCCGCGTATAGTCGTAGTAGTCCCAGAACATCTGGGCAATCCATGAACCCGTGCCGAAGCCGGCAACGGGTGATTTTCCGGTTACATTGTACGGATTGGTCCAGAACGGGCCGGACCAACCGTTGTTTCCGTCCGGGTCGAGCTGAGAAGGATTGTACTTCCCGACATACTCCGTGGCGTACTGCCGCTGCTGATGCACGAAGACGTTGAAGAAGTCGGCATAGGACTCGAACAGCTCCGGCAGATTGGCGCAGAAGGCCGGCGCGTAGGCCATCTGCACGTTGGTGTCGTGCAGGTACTGAGATGACCACGGCGGCCGTGCATAGACGTTCCAGATTCCCTGAAGATTGGGTGGAAGAGTACCCTTTCTTGAAGAACAGATCAGCATATAGCGACCGTACTGAAATGCGAGTTCCTCCAGATAACGGCTTGAGGGTCCATCCGGATAGGCATCAACCAGCTCATCGGTCGTGATGACCGGCTCTGCAGCTCCGAGATCGAGGCTCACCCGGTCGTAGAGTTCCGTGTAATCGGCCTGGTGATTGGCCAGCAATTCTTCATAGGATTTCGCCGATGCCTCAGCCAGATAGCCGCTCACCTTGGCATGGGGATCAGGAAAACCCTTGAGTTTTTCGCTGGGCTCCGGAGTCAGGAAAACCTGAGGATCAAATTCATAGTTGGTTCCGACCGCGATCAGTATCACGACGCTGTCGGCATCCGAAACGGTGATTGCGCTCTCGGCGGCCTTCATCGTGCCCCCCCGAGGGATCACCTTAAACAGCCCTTCAAATTGAATATTAAAGTAGGTCATGACGCCGGAGAGCGTGACTGTATCGCCTTTCGCCGAGACGGATCCGGATTTACCATCGCCCAGAAAGGGAATGGTCGGACGCAACGTGAACGACAGGTTCCCGGCTTTCGATGCACTAAGACGGATTACCATCACCTTGTCCGGATAACTGGTAAAATATTCCCGAGCGTACTGCACCCCGCCCTGCTCATAGCTCACATACGAGACGCCTTCGTTCAGGTTCAGGCCCCGCTTGTAGTTGCTCGTCTTGCTATGGTCGAAATCAATATAAACCTCGGCAAAGTTGTTCAGGCCGCGGCGTTTTAATCCACTGTTTTTATCCGCCCAGTCGTACAGGCTGTTTTCGGTGATCTGAATACGTTCCCGTTCCGTACCGCCAAACACGTTGATCCCCATGTAGCCGTTACCCATCGGGATAGATGCGTTGGCCCACCCGAGATCGCTATCCGGCGCCGGCGCGTCGTACCACAGCCGCATCGCCTTGCCCGGTTGATCTGTAATCAATCCAAAGCCTTGCTCTGCCGCCGAAGCCTCCAACGCGAAATACATCCCCGTCAGCGAGGACAGGGTTAAAACCATGGTCATTAATTTTCGTACAAACATACTTTCTCCATTAAACGCACCCAAATTATCCGTGATAAATAGAAGATGTTATCAGCTCTGGAAAAGCTGCCTATCCCTATTTTGAGCTATCCTGAAATACGCGCTCCACGCATGAAAGCTATTCAAAATAGACCGTCCTCAAATAATCATAAACCGCGTTCAGCTGTTGCTCATCCAACGCGGTTTCAAATAGTAACAGTCGAGCCAACTCTGCGACACTGCGACTCTGCGTTGAGTTTTTCATTATACGGATCCGTTTTTCTGAAGAGTATTATTCAGCATTCGGCGCTGCTTGGCGTATTGCGTATTCCGCCGTCATGCGCTGAATCTCCGCCACGCCGGGGTCAGGATCACCACCGGCCTTCCGCCAGTTATGTCCGGCATGTTTAACAATCACCATTTCGACATCGGCTCCAATTGCATCCGCTTTCTTCTTCAGGTGCGGCGCATGCGCATAGGGAATGGTTGAATCCGTGTCGCCCTGCATCAACAGCAACGGCGAACTGTCTTTTTTGATCCAGTTAATCGGGCTCATTTCCTGGTAGGCTTCAGGAAACTTCGCGAACCCGCCCTCCTCACCCGTGATCCTGAAACCGAAACGATCCGGATTCTTATCCGATAGATCCGTTATGAAAAGATTCACATCCGTAAAGTCGGTCGGGCCGTACCAGGAAATTCCAGCCCTTGGAAAAACATCGAATTCAGAAAGGGATGCATCGCCGATGAAGGTTTTCGGATCGGCCAGCGTAAGCATCTGCGCCAACTGCCCACCGGCCGAATCGCCCCAAACCACAATACGGTCTGGATCAATGCCAAACTGCGCTGCATGCTGCTTCAGAAAACGCAGCCCGTCCATCGCATCCACCACGCAGTCGCGCATGATAATCCCGCTGTTCTTTTTGCAGAGGCGATAGTCGATGGATACACAAACAAATCCCTTTTCAGCCACCTGCTCAAATACCGGGCGCATCAGCGGAAGGCCACCTTTGTCCTTACTGCCGGCCGCCCATCCGCCGCCGTGCACATAATACAGCACGGGCGCGGCTGAAGTTTTTCCAGCCGGCGGCATGTAGATGTCCATTTTGAGTTGCCGGTTGCCCACCTGCTTATAGGTGACATCCAGCACCGTCTCCCCGGACCATTCAACCTTTGCATCCGATGCCATCACCGCACACAACAGAACCAATACCAAACTCTTCATCCATTTTCTCCCGACTATAAACACCGCATACTACCAGCCGTGGAAAAATCTACCCATCCCCATTTTTTAGGATGCCCCGCCCTCCTGACCGGCCTGAATATTTGACAGGGAAGAATATCACGTCCTTAAGGGTATTTTTCGTGGGGAAGGCCAGGTAACGGGGCAGGCGACTCGCCTGCTCTGCACAGAGCAAATTGCGCTTGAGGAAATGACATTCAGGACGGGCAATGGCATGAAGTTAAAGCACTTTAGATTGTAGGGCGGGACATGGTTGAGGAACGAGACCTGCCCGCCGAACCCGCACCGGAACCTGACCTTGCCCCCACCCGCCAGTCCGGTCCGAATATTTGACAGAAAAATGGGTGACAGAAATATTTAGATTCCCCCTCGCAGAGCCGCAGAGGACGCAGAAAAATTAAACCCCGACGGCTCCGCGCATCTGCGAAGAATCATTTGGTAGCTCAGCCTCCCTCTCGGAAGATTTATCCGCAACGGAATGCAATTGCAGATGATATCTTTAGCTTTTGACCACGGAAAACTTTCATTTAAACCTGTACAGGTTTATGGGATCAGGTCACTTTCGCCGCCAATTTCCCGACATGATTACCATGCGGGATGCGGCCGGTTCGAAGAGCCAGCCCTACCTTTTCTTCTTCGCTGCCGCTTTGGCTTTTTTGGCTTTAGTCAGCAGGAGCTCTTTTTCAGACCATTCCACATTTCTATCGAAGAGCGTTCCGTAGGGCTGGTAGTTGTTGTACGGCACGGCTTCAGCCTTCCACTTGCTGAGATGCTGATCGTATGCTTTTTGCATCCGCTGCATGGCGGCACTGTATTCCGGGTTCCCGGCCTGATTGACCATTTCAAGCGGATCATTGCTCAGGTTATAAAGTTCTTCGGTCACCTCGAATCCATCCGCGGCATAGCCCCAGTGAATATATTTCAAATCCTTGGTCACAACGCCCAGCGCGTGGGTCGGGGCCTTGCCCCAGACATTAATCAGTGCGAGCGATTCATGAATCGATGCCTGCGGGTTTGTGTAGAGTTTCATCAAATCAGCACCATCCATATTTTCCGGGATTGGAAGATCGGCCAAACGAAGAATCGTAGGTGCAAAATCGATGTTTCCGGTCAATGCGTCAGAGCGCAGCTGTTTGCCGGAGTTTGGATTGCGCGGATCATAAATAATCATGGGAACGCGCGTGGCCTCTTCGTAGGGCAGCACCTTCGAGCCATAACCGTGCGATCCGCAGAAGAACCCGTTGTCGGAGGTGTAAATGATTACCGTATTGTCGGCAACGCCCTGCTCCACCAAGGCTTCGCGGATCATGCCGACCGCCACGTCGATGGCATAGATCTGCTGATGGTAGGTCGCCATCACCTCGTCGTACCGATCCGCATAATGCCATGAATTAAAGCGCTCATACTGACGATCCTGCCGGGTCTGTTCAGCAAAATGCGCCCCGTTTTCCCGGCCATAGTTTTCGGGTTTCTTAAAAACCTTTCCGGCATAGATATCATCAAACTTCGGGTCCGGCGTTGCCGGTTTATGCGGGGCTTTGAAACTGATCGACAGGCAGAAGGGCTGATCCGACTTCGCGGCATCCCGGATGAAGTCGCGACCGAAAGCTCCGTAGGAAAGCGTAGAGTGCGGGTACTCCTCGGCATAGGCCGCCATCGACTTGTTTTTCGCGGTTTCATAGCTGGTCTGGCCCGGTCCCCCTCCCCATCGGTCAAAGTCTTCGGCGCACAGTCCAATGCCTTCCACTTCAAAACCGAACTTGCCGGCGAAGGCGGTCAAATAGCCCGCCTCGCGCAGCAGCACCGGATACGACTTCCGCCAAACCCCGGGTTTCATATCGCCGTGGTCAAAATTACAGCCGGTCTTGTATTCATACATCCCGGTCATGACGGTGGCGCGCGAGGCCATGCAGATGGCGGTGGTGTCGTAGTGATTGTCAAACGCCATACCATCGGCCGCAAGGCGGTCAAGGTTGGGCGTCTGCACATCCGAATTGCCGTAGCAACCCATGGTGTAGGCACTCTGATCGTCTGACATCAGGTAGATGATATTCGGCTGTTTCGCGCATGCAACACCCGCCCAAAGCAGGATCAGAATTATTTTTTTCATAACTTCCTTTATTCAATAACTTTGGCTCTCGCCTTATTAATCTGCGGCGGAACGCGGCCATACGCCGGATCGTAAACCGGAATGCCCATGCCCTCCGGAGTCTGCCAGCCGGGTTTCGGTTTATGCGTTACATACGCATAGTACGGCGTTGCCGTCAGCTCGGGGCTGATGAAAACCGGAGAAAGATGGGTGATCCCTTTTTTCAGTGAAACCTTAAACGTGACTTCTTTTGCACCTTCCGGAATGTCGATGGTTTCATCAATATCCCCGATACGCATCCGCGCCTGCTTATAGTTGTAAGCCTTTCCATAGGTGCCGTCGTTGATACCTTTATCGGCTTCGACCGGCCAGCGGCGCAGCGAAATTTCATAGTCCCCGTCGCGCTCAACCTCGATTGCCCAGAACGATTCTTCTGCCACATCACCGTTTTTGATATGATTCTGATTCCACGGCGGAAGTTTATCGATCAGCCAGTCGTGCGAAGAGAGTTTTACGATGGGCGCACGGTCGGAGCCGATGACCATGTAACTGGTCAGATCATGCTCCTGCGAGACATCGTTCCAGAAGGTGTCGTATTTTCCGCGCAGGCGCTCAACCACTTCAGGATGCTGTGCGGCAACATCATGTTCCTGTTTGGGATCGCTCTTCAGTTCGTAAAGTTCCACGCCGTTCACCAGGCGCCACTGATCGGTCATCACGGCACAATGGCGCCACTTTTCCGGCGTCACCACCCGTTGGGTTTCCACGACAAGCGCCCGGTCCGGCCACGATTTTCCATCACCGTACAAGAGTTCACGCAGACTGCTGCCATCGTATTCGGTCTCGGGAGCGGTCAGTCCGCAGAGATCGATAAAAGTGGGTAGAATATCGATATGGGCCGTGAGCTGCTCGATGGACTTTCCTGCTTCAATTTTTCCATTCGGCCAACGGATCATGAAAGGAACACGATGTCCCCCTTCATATTCCGAGTTTTTCATACCGCGCATTCCGCCATCATAGCCGCGGCCGTCTTCAAGACCGCCGGCGGTGCCGTTATCGGTCATGAAAATCAGAATCGTATTGTCCGCCAGGCCTTCGTCGTCCAGCAGCTTCATCAGCTTATCGAGATTTTCATCGATATTGGCAATCATGCCATAGAACTCGGCGTGGGATACCTGCGGGTTATTTTCGTAGGGGTTGCTGTATTCCTCCGGACAATAGAGCGGTTTATGCGGGGCGTTGAGCGCGATATAGGCGAAGAACGGTTTATTTTTATTCGCCTCGATAAATTTCATCCCTTCATCGAACCAGATATCGGTGCAGAACCCTTCAAAGCGCTGGAGCTTTCCGTTAACAACGTAGGTATCGTCAAAATAGTCGTTGCCCCAATAGTCGGGAGCCTGGCCGACGCCGCCGGCCTTATGATAGATGCAATGCTGAAAACCACGGTCCTCCGGGCGATAGGGATAGCAATCGCCCAGATGCCATTTACCGAACATACCCGTGGCATAGCCGTTGGCGCTGAAAATATCGGCCATGGTAACTTCGCGGCGGCGCAGCATGCTGCGCCCCTGCACTGTGTGCCAGACACCGACGCGGTTGGAATAGCGGCCGGTCATCAATGCGGAGCGGGTCGGCGCACAGGTGGGGTCGACGTGAAAGTTGTTGAGCAGCGTCGACTGGTTGCGCAGCTTGTCGATCGTCGGGGTTTTGATGGCCGGGTTTCCGGTGAAGGCCATATCCCCGTAGCCCTGGTCGTCGGTTATCACAATGACCACATTCGGTTTATTCCAATCCTTGGAAACGGCTGAGCCCACAAGAGCACCCACCGCAATCGCAGCTAGTATAATACGTCGTTGAAGCATTAACTTCTCCTGTTAGTTGAAAGTATGTTTAACCGTATACTTTACTCAACTTCAGCATCCTGTATATCCCTCATTTTAGGGATAGCCGGAATCCGGCAATCAGGACGAAACCGCCTTAAACCAGCCATACTGAATAATATTCCCGGGAGCCTCTTCCTTTCAAAACAATGTTATTATTTCTTCTCAGGAAGTATCTCGAGAATGACACGTGCGACTTCATCACCCTGCGCACTCCATCCGGTTTCATTATAATGAACATTGTCCGCAGCGATCCCCCACTCGGAATGGTGAGGCAGGGTGAAGCTGTATAGATCGTTAATTTTAATTTCCGGATCATTCGCCAACACCTCAAGCGCTGCCGCATTATACTTTTCCGAATCGCCCGCCTTTCGGCCTGCTTCTTCCGGTGCAACCGGCGTGGTTGTCGCGAAGATGAGCGTCGCATTCGGAGCGAGTTGCTTCAGATACACAATGATATCCCCGAGGTTCTTTTGGTACATCTCAATCGAGGAAACCTGTTTGCCGTTCACCTTGTCGAGTTTCTTGCCATCGAGGTATTTCAGGTCGTGCAGCCCGACGTTGAACTGGATTACATCCCACTTAAACGTCCACGGATCTTTGAGCTTTTCGTCGCACATGGCCGTTTGCATTTTGGTCATTTTTCCGATGAACGAGCCGGAGTCACCGCCATTACAATAAAGACGATACACATTCGCCCGGTCTTTCAGCTGTTTGCGCACGCGCTCCGTATAGTGAATGGAGATTGAATCGCCATAGATCAATACATTGGGCAACGCCGGGTTGTTCTTCACAAACTTGAACTCCGGGCGCGTCGAAAACTTATTTCCCACGAGCTTATACCATGCATCCTCTGCGCTGTTCGTGCTTGCCGCACCAAACGCGGACGCTCCACAAAAGAGTGCCGCCAAAAGCAGGCGATTCATTCGTTCCATCATCCTATTCTCCAATGCTGTTCGCAACGTTGACTTTAACGACCGTGTCGTATTCATTCAGCGGCTCAGCGGGCAGATTAATTTCCAGCACATCGCCCGCCTGAACAAACTCGGCAACTTCGCCGTTAACCAGATACGTTGCGGCTGTGACCGTCGGCAGGCCCTCCAACACTACGTTTCCGGATTCCGGCCATTCCAGAATGTGCAGGTAGACGGTTTTCCCGTCTTTGCTGGCGGAGAGATCGCCCCACTCCGGGCGTTCATCCAGCGGATTGCGGACCGTGCCGTAGATGGATTCGCCGTTGACGTTGAGCCACTCGCCCATGATGCCATAGATGCGGACCGCTTCGGGATCGAGCTGTCCATTACCCATCGGACCGTTATTGATCAGCGCATTACCACCGGCACAAACCGTATGTACAAAACGCTCGATCATTTCTTTGGGCGTGTGATAGTAGTGTTTTCCTTTGGTTTTGTAGCCAAAGGAGGAGCTGACGCTGTCGGGCGACTCGACATAGAGCGGGAGCTTTCTGGTGGGGACTTCCTTATCGCCGATCGAGACATAGTCATAGAGCGGGAGATATTCCGGAACAATGACCCCTTTACCACGGTGGATCAAACGGGAATTAATCAGGCAGTTCGGACGATATTTCCGAACCATATCGCTGAAGAGCTGCGCCCGTTCCATGTTCATATCAACCGGCGTATCAAACCAGATCAGATCCAGATCATAATTCTTCACCAGCTCCTCCACCTGGGGCAGGCTCTTATTCATGATGTAACGATCCATATCAGGTTCGAAGTCGTCTGGCAGATCAGGATGGATCACTTCACGTTTACAGCGTTTGTTCAGGTATGGGGCATCGGGTTCATCCCAATCCTGTGCATGTGAATAGTAGACACCGAACATGAGACCCTGCTTGTGGCACGCTTCGCTGAGTTCCTTGATGATATCCCGTTTAAACGGCGTGTAGTCGACAATGTTGTAGTCGCTGACCGCTGAATCAAAGAGCGCAAAGCCGTCATGATGCTTGGAGGTGATCACGACATACTGAATGCCGCAATCCTTAAACGTTTTTGCCCACGCATCGGCGTCGAAATCAACGGGGTTAAATGTGGCGGCCACTTCGTGGTATTCATTGGCAGACATCTGGGCGGAAATCTGAATCCACTCGGAATAGCGGAAGCCGTTACCCCGGCCTTTGTACTCCCCTTCCAGCGTTGAATAGACGCCGAAGTGAATGAAGGCACCGAACTTGGCATCGCGGAACCACAGCTCCTGACGCGCCAGCGAATCGGGCGTCTGTTGCAGACGGTCATCAAAGCGCTCTTCAAAACTCGTACCTTTTTTCGGCATAAAGTCAGGAGCTTCCTCCTCGGCCGGCTTGGCCTGCAGGTGCAGGGTTCCTGCGACAAGGATGATCAGGATTAAATTTAGTTTCTTCATATTTATCTCCAATTTCTATGGGCGTTAAAGTTCTTCAGGCGCCCACTCGGGAATGCCTGTTTCTTCCAGTTGTTTCATATACCGAATGGCCAAGGGCTGATCCTCGGGAGCCACCTTCGGCAGGTCTTCATTAACCATCAGCGGCAACACCGATGCCCACCAGATCTCATAGGACTTCCGAAGTTCGGAAACCACTTCGGGGTGCGCGTCCGCCACATCGGTTGTCTCGGACGGATCATTCGTAATATCATACAGCGCCTCGTTATTCACAAAACGCCAGCGATCGGTACGAACAGCGCATTTTTTATATTTAAAGTCATCCCGCTGTCCGGGATTCCAGCGCCCACAGTGAATAAACAGTTCCCGGTCCGGCCAGTCGGCTTTTGGATCGGTCAGCAACGGCAACAGCGAACGTCCGTCCAGCTCCTGCATGTTCTGCGGCAATTTGACGCCAGCCAGCTCACAGAAGGTTTTGTAGAGATCAATATGGGCCGTCAACGAGTCGACATCCATGTCTTCGCCGAACATGCCCTTCCAGTACCAGAACGCCGGAACATGGGTACCCCCTTCATACGGAGAGTTTTTTGAGCCTTTTTGATTGGCATTAAAATGCGACACCGACTTCCCGTTCAGCTTACCCTTGAGGTGCGTTCCTCCATTATCCGTCATAAAGATCACCAACGTATTATCCAGCGCCTTCCACTCCGCGAGCTTTTCCATCAACCGGCCGAAATTATAATCGATGTTTTCAATCATGCCGTAGCGGCCGGCGGTGCCGGCATCATAGCCGAGTTCCAGAAAGCGCGACTTGTATTTCTCGGGAGCAACCAGCGGGGCATGCGGGGCGTTGAGGGAAATATAAGCAAAGTAAGGCTGCTTGGTCTTCTGCTGCTGTTTGATCCAGGCCAGCCCCGCATCGAAGAACAAATCCGTACAAAAGCCTTTGGTCTGCACAATGGTATCGTTATGCAGCAGGACATTATCGAAATAGAGGTTTTCCTCATTAACCGGGAAATCGCCATAGCGCGTCTGCCCGATCCCGCCGGCCCCATGAATGAGCACCTCGTCAAACCCACGGTTCCCCGGCAGATATTCTTCTTCGTCGCCGAGGTGCCACTTGCCGAAAATACCGGTGGTGTACCCCGCACTCTGCAAGGCCTGCGGCAGAGTGAAGGTATCCAACGCCATTCGCTCGCGCTGAAAGATGGTATGCGTCACACCGTTTTTAAACGGCGCGCGCCCGCTCATGATCGCGGCGCGAGTCGGCGCACATGTTGGACTCACCTGAAAATCAGTAAAGCGGACCGCCTGATCATGGAACTGATCAATTTTTGGTGTTTTAACCACTTCGTTGCCCATACAGGAGAAATCGCCCATGCCCTGATCGTCGGTCATCACCAGAATAATGTTTGGCCGGCTACCCGCCAGCGGCTTTGCATCAGCACCTCCCGCGAGCAGAACACCTGCAAGTACGTAAACCCAACATTTAATTTTCTGATCCATCCTATCTCCTTTCAAATATTTCCAACCCTCTTGTCCCGCCATAGCCTTTGGCGACGGAGGATGAAAACCGGCTTTCATCATTCATAATTTCAATCTGATTCCGTCACACTTTATTCCCAGGGCAGCCAGCCAATGCGGTAGAAGCCTACCGTATTCGTCGGAGCAACGGAAACATCCAGGGGTGATTCGACCAGCGAAACAACATCGGTCGTTACCAACCATGAATTACTGGCGGTTAACTCGTTTGCATATTCGACGCGGTAGTGCTGCCCCGTTGTGCCGGAAAACTGCACATTAAAGTTCCCGTTAGACGCCAATGTTCCGAATATTAATGTCGGCACATGGTCATCGGCGGATACGGCATTTAATATAAAATTAACAATCGTGGATGTGGGATTATCGATCTCATGCTTATGTGCAACTCCCGGCTTGTGAATAACCTTCATATCTCCACCCAGCGAGGCGTAGTTCGTTTCAATTACACTCGTATTTTCAGAGAAAGGCACCGTGGTATCGAGATCCCCGACCACATGCAGCAACGGGATTCCAGCGGTAGCCAAAGACTCCATATTGTCCACAGGGTTTCCTTCGTAGGCAAAGGCCTCTGCTTCCGTGAACCCATAGGCCGTCAAACATTTCGCCCATTGGGTTGCATTCCCGTCACTCGTGCCGAACCCACCGGGCCAGCTCTTGAAGTCGCAGACCGGCGCATCGGCGTAGATACAATGGACTTTATCGGTATTGTCCCGTGCCCAGTTAAAAACGGCCAGTCCACCGCGCGACATGCCCACCAGTGCGGCCCGCCGATCAAATCCGTAGGTTTGGGTCAGGAATTCGTAGAATGCATCAAAACGCGCAACAGCCTCCGGAGAACCGAACAAACCAACAACACTGACATAGGCCACGTGAAATCCATTGCTCAAGAGCGCGATATCCAGGTCAGGAACCTGACCCGGAAAGCGAGCCCGCCAAACCCAGGGTTTACCCTCGGCCACCACATTCGGAACGGTCACAATGCAATTCAAGCCGTTGGTTTCAAACGTGTACCTGTCATATGAATTAAAATCAGTAAGCGTCCCTGGCCATGTATCTGAAGCCTCCGCTCCAGGCGACGAAAGCAACAAACAGATCACGGAGATCATTAATGCCAGTCGACTTTTCATCTATTCTCCATTCCAATCTTTGATTCTCACAAAATAGCCCGTTGACGGTTTATCGTCGTGGCAGGCCCGGAAGAGGCCTTCCGGTTTGTCGTCCTTCCACAATATACAGGGACGTTCGCTGCGGCTAATTCATGCCCGAAATAAATCTCATTCGTCTGATAACCGACCTCCGGCTCGTCCCAGCGAATCCCATCCATCGATTTATAAATCAGTCCCGAGCCTCCAGAACGTACTCTCCCGGAACCTGCACTTTGCAAAATGCGGAGACCTCTATCGCCATAACCCGCCCGCACCCAGCAAAAGGCTGCTTCCCTCTGCAACAACTGCTTTTTTCATACCGTCACGACCTGTCCGCTCCAACTTAAGCACATCAACATTGCTTTCATATTTGCCTTCCCTCAGGCTCAAAAACCTCTCTCAGTAAAACATCGTATATGGTCGGGTATCCTGCGGTATCCCTATTTTTGGGGATGGTCTGTAATCGCGTCTACTGAACCGGAGAGAGTCGGATAGACTTGAGCTTGGCGGATTCGATATTTCCTTCAAGACAGGACACTGCCACCTTGTATTTTCCAGGACAGGGGAAGTTGAGCCAGCCCATCGGGAACTCCTGATAGTTATGCGAAGCGTTCTGCTGATTTTGAATATGCTCGCCGCCAACCACACCGACCCCCCAAACCAGACGACCTTCGCCGGTATAGGTGAGCGCCACATCATAGTCGCCCGGCACCAGCACATCAATTTCCCATATCGCTTTGCCTCCGGGCGTCCATTTGGTGGCCGGATACGCACATACCCACTCGCCAAACTTTTCCATCCAGCGGTCTTTGATGATTTTCGCGCCTTCAACCTCCGCAAACTCGGCCAGTATTTCGGTACCCTCGTTGGGATCGATTCCAAAGGTTGAATCCACTTCCGGCGCTCCGCTTAACTCAACCTCAATAACGGAAACCAGTTTTTCCGGAGCACGGGACGGAAGCTCAAAAATATTCCAACCCCTGGAAACCCGGTATTCAATCGATTCCGCTTCATCACCTTTTAACAAGTGCGCGGACTCGATTCCGGTTTTCAGACCGGGAAGAAAGAGCTGTCCCGATTCCGGCCACTCAAAAACCGACAGAAAAAGACGGTTGCCCTTTACAGTGACATCACCCCACGGCATGGCATGCTCCCAGGGAGAAGGATCGGTTCCGTAAACCACCTCGGGATAACGTTGAATCCATTCTCCGGCCTCTCGCAGCGAACGGGCGGCACGTTCAGGAACGGCTCCTTTTCCATCCGGGCCGATATTCAGCATATAGGTTCCTCCGCGGCCGACACAGGCGATCAGACGGTGCAGGATTTTCCGGGGAGTTTTCCAGTTTTCATCATACCAGGCATATGCCCACGAATCATTGGTGGTGTCCACACTTTCCCACATGCCCTTCACATTTTTATGTGGCACTTCCATATCACCCAGCGTCTGATAATCACCCAGATTATGCCCTGCGCGCCCCGAGATGAGGGCCTTCGGCTGGTACGTGCGTACAATATCCACCAACTGCTGCACATATTCTTTTTTCATGCCTCCGGGCGTATCGAACCAAATCAGTTCAATGGGGCCGTATTCGGTGCAGAGTTCCGTAACCTGCGGCAGGCACTTTTTGTAAAAGTAATCATCGAATGTCGCGGGGTTTCCGTTTGCATCCACCTCGGGCCCTTTACGCCCGCCGGGAAATGTCCAGTCCTGGCTGTGCGAATAATAAAACCCGAATCCCAGACCGGCTTCGCGGCAGGCGGCAGAAAGTTCCTGCACCGGATCGGTTTTCCAAGGGGTGGAATCCACAATATTGAAATCACAGGCCTTGGAATCGTACATCGCAAATCCATCGTGGTGCTTCGCTGTGATGACAATGTATTTCATGCCCGCGTCTTTCGCGAGCTGCACAATCGCTTCGGCATCAAATTCGGTTGGATTGAAGGTTTCAGCTAATTGTTTGTACTCCTCCACAGGAATCCCGGCCATTTTCGGATCCATGATCCACTCGCCGATACCGTAATAGGTTTTTCCATCCACCCGATTTGCGATCTGGGAATAAAGTCCCCAGTGAATGAACATGGCGTAATTTCCTTCATCGAACAATTCACCGCGTTCGGCATTTTCGGCCCGTAGTTTAACAGTGGTTTCTCCCCACATTTCATCCATCTGTTCGGCCTGCATACGCCCTGCCAGCAGCAAGCCAACCAATCCCATCAATACCGTTTTCATTCCATCTCTCATTTCTTTATTTCACCCCGTCTGCGGTTACGCAAAGCAACCATCACGGATGCACGATTCCCATTATTAAACCAACGCCCCCGGCTTGTTTCATCCGGGAGCATTACCGGTTGAATCAGGACTCAAACACTGAAACAACACTGCCTGAGATCATTTTTGCTTAGATCATAAACTGACGGCGAATCAACAGAACGCCGAGGCCGGACATCGCAACCAGCCCAAAGGTCGCCGGTTCAGGAATCACCGTTACGGAGATTCCATTGACGGACCAACGGTTGTTACTCTGAGCACCGTCAGGCTCTATAAATAAAGAGGTAGATGAAGAACTGAAATTTGCAAGCGATGTCAGATCAATGATGGTTGGATGGTCTACACCTGCAGCGGTATCACCAAAATCTGTAAAGGAGATCGTTATTCCGTCATTTCCCGCAGTTCCGTTAGTAATAGAAAGAGACTCAAAAGACAGACTAAGATCACCATCCACAAGCCCGGAGCCGTTCGCACTGAAATTCACGATCGAAAGACCCGTAATAGACAGTTTCTCACCATCGTTGGCATCAATCGATTCCAGCTGGCCGGAAGTAGAGCCATCATTGGCGGAACCTACTCCAAAATAAGTCCCATCACTTGAGTTAATCACCGGAGCAGGCGTGTTACTCGTTGCGAAGGCATTTAACGTATACACAATATCGAATGTCGCACCATCCAGAGATGCGGATGTCGAAAAAGTTGAACCGGAGCTGTGATTTCCTGCCGTCGGCAAGGCGAGGTCGATCACTGCCGCCTGCACGACTCCCGTTGCCAGCAGGGCAACCGTAAATATATTCGCTAGTTTTCTCATTTCTTTTCCTTTTTTGTAATCAGACACCCCGATTAATCGGGGTGTCTGTGTTAGTGCTTCGTATTATCCGAATAATTATTCACTCAATTTAAAGAACAATACCGGATCATCGGTAACCGCATTGGTTACCGGAGAAACGGCCCCCGGAATGGCTACGCCCCAGCTCGGGTACACGAGGTTGGCATTGGTCAGCACGTCGTAGGTCGCGCCGCCTTCCCAGCTGAAGACCAGATCGCTGCCGGAAACGTCGATAGCGACCGGCGGAATAGCCGACGAACCCAGCGTGATCGTGATGCCGAAGTCGACATTATTCACTCCCCAGTTAAACGGTCTTGTCACGGGTGAGTTGGTCGTTGCACTCGAAGATACATAGAGGGCGCCCGTACCGACATCGATGTCCGAAACAGGAAATTGGTCGGGAATACTCCACATATACCCCAGCAAATCTGTGCCTTCACCAAAAATTGTATGATGGGAATTTCCGTTATTGATT
This sequence comes from Pontiellaceae bacterium B12219, assembly GCA_029432795.1. Classification (GTDB taxonomy): domain Bacteria; phylum Verrucomicrobiota; class Kiritimatiellia; order Kiritimatiellales; family Pontiellaceae; genus Pontiella. The sequence goes on along the minus strand of JARNMJ010000004.1, from coordinate 101,539 downwards.
TCCTCCAGCAGTACCCCCGTGAAGCCGCCGAACTCAGCATCGCCGGTTTTATTTGCATCGGTCAGGGTTACCGCCATATTTTCAATACTGAATTCCAGACTTGAACCGTCGGGCATCGTATTCCCTTCCACTGTAAAGAGGTTGTTGGCAACATTAACAGCAACATTGGACGTGCCAATCGTTGCGCTCGCAATATTGGAACTTCCCAGAACATCCATGCCCAAATCGGTCACACCATTGGTCCAGGCTTTGACCCGCACATCGAAGGTCAGTTCATCGTTGACGAGGTCGCCGTCAAGATCCAATCCTTCAAAGGATACCGAATAGACATAATCGAGATTCGTGAAAACACCTGTAACCGTGGCTGGAACACCCCCGACATTCAATGTGTTGTCTGTCGTTGACGGATTCAGATCGGAGAAGGACAAATTAATGCCGTCCGTCGACACTGAAATCGTTACGGTTGCCGGAGCACTGTCGTCCTGGGCATCATTTACGGTGTAGGTAAAACTGTCCACACCGGAGAACCCGTTTGTCGGCGTATATATCAGATTCGGTTCGGTACCGGTCAGCGAGCCGTTGGCCGGTTGCGTAACCACGCTGTAGGTCAGGAAGTTACCCTCGGCATCCGAACCGGATAATGTAATCGCAACAGGCGTATCAGGCTGGGTTAATACGATTTTAGGATCAGCAACCGGAGGGTTATTAACCACAGTCACGGTAACGGTTGCCGCAGACCCCGAAGCCAGTCCGTCGAAAGCGTTAAACGTAAAAAAGTCCTCACCGACAAAACCACTCGTCGGCGTGTAGACCAGGTTCGGTTCAACACCGCTCAATACGCCGTAACCCGGACCTGAAACAACGGAATACGTCAGATTACTGGGACCATCGGTATCCGTACCGGAAAGTGTGATATCCACTGATGCGTCACGGAATGTGTTTACACTTTGTTCAGTGGCCACCGGCAGGTCATTGGTAATCATAATGGAAACCTCAGCCAGATCGCTGACCTCCGCCCCATCGTTTACTGTGAAAGTAAAAAGGTCTGTCCCTTCATACCCGCTCGTCGGCGTGTAGGTCCAAACATTGGTTGCTCCGACGAGGTCGCCGTGGAGCGGAAAATCAACCACGGTATACGTCAGGTTGCTTCCTTCGAAATCGCTCCCTGTCAGTGTGATTTCCACAGCGGTATCCGGCAGAATCTGTATACTTTGTGCATCCGCAACAGGGATCTCATTCCCGGTATCCAACCGATAGCTCACCCCAATGCCTTCAACATTCCAACGGTTGGAAGCACCAGCCGAGCTCGGCTTAATAAATAAGTTTGTTGCCAGATTGGGGAAAACGGGATAATTCGGTTTATCGGTTAGATCGACCGTATAGCTCAGCCCGAGACCCGTGAGAGACATACTGAATGTGTCGTCTGTAAAACTGGTAAAAGACATCGTTACCCCATCCGGGTTGTGGCCGGAAGCTCCTACCGAAAAGTTTACAAATTGAAGATCGGAAAAATCTTCGAGCGCGAGTCCGCTTCCATTTGCATTGAAATTGGAAATTGAGAGAGCGGCAAAAGACATGCCTTCACCATCGTTCCCTTCCAACGTCGAGTAATGCGTGGGGAGATCATCCGCGAACCCGACTCCCATCACAGCACCACTGGAATTGACGAATGAATTCGAGCCGGTTGCTATTGAACCGAGCGTATAATTAACATCAAATGTTGCGCCGTTATACGTGAACGGTGTCGAAACCACAGTGGCATTCGTATAATTCCCCTCAGGCGCAAGGTTGAGATTTCCCTCAATCACCACCGCCTGGGCCGTTCCGGCCAGCAGTCCTCCAGTAAGCGCAATCATCATTCCTACCCATCTTTTTTTCATCTTCCATGCCTCCATTAGGGTTGATTCTTCATCTGTACGAACTCGTTGGTCAGGCCTTCGCCTAATACCAATTGTCGATAAACAATGCCTTATCCTGAAAAGCTGCCTATCCCCATTTTTTGGGATGCAGCAGGCGCCTGCCTGATAGCCCCGGGAAGTTCCAAACTCTGGAAATTAAATACGTGCCGGTTCCGGTGTTTCCCTGTTTTCAGCCGGCCGTTCAGGACTGCAGAGAACCATAATGCAAAAAGGCTCGATCAAATCGATCGAGCCTTAATGGGGAGGGGAGCAGACCACCTTCCCGGTTTCTACTTCTTTTTATTCCGAGCCTTGGAAAGGCTGCTTGCCGGCGGTTCGGTCGGCAGGCTCTGCTTCCACACCCGAAGCTGTTCGGACAGTTTTTGCACCACTTCGGGATGGTCAGCCGCCACATCGTTTTTTTCGGCCCAGTCGTTTTCCAAATCGTACAGCTCCACCTTCTGCGTTTCCGGATTAACCAGCAGCTTCCATCTGCCGTCGCGAACCCCAAGCGAAGGCCAGGTATATTCGTGATTATCCCCGCCCCGCCACTCCCAGAAGATCGGTTTGTTTCTCGTAAACGCTTCTCCCTTGAAGGCGGAAAAAGCACTTTGACCATCCGGCGCATACCCCTCCGGCAAAGCAATACCAGCCGCGTCCAAAAAGGTCGGCAACAGATCAACAGCGGTGATCACTGAAGTGGTATCGGTCCGTCCCTGCGGAACCACACCGGGCCAACGCACCACAAAGGGCACGCGGATACCGCCGGAAAACAGCGATCGTTTTTCACCCTTCAAGCCGCCCGTTTCCCCCACCGAATAAAATTTGCCCAAGCCCTGCCCTTTGTGTCCTTTGTCGTCTGTCGAGTGTTCCGGTCCATTATCCGTGGAAAAGACGACAAGCGTTTTTTCATCAAGTCCCAGTTCCTTCAACAAAGCGAGAATGCGCCCGACCGCCTCGTCACCTTCGGCGATGATCGATGCATATACCTGTTCGGCTTCGCTGAGATCCTTGAACTTTTTCATAAACCGCTCCTGCGGCAAATGGGGCGTATGCGCTTCATGCAGCCACAGGTTGATGAAAAACGGCTGATCCTTAAATTCGCGGATAAATGCTTCCGCACGATCCACCCCAATGGATCCACCCTTAGGAATTTCATGTTGCCCCGATCCGTTGAAGGTTGCGAAACGGTCGTAGCCGTATTGGTCTTCGCTCGGCGAATCCCCTGAACTGCCGAGATGCCATTTCCCGAAGTGCCCGGTGGTATAGCCGGCTTCCTGCAACATGCGCGGAAGCATGGGTGCCTGCGGATCGAGCCAGTCAGGCATCCCGCGTTTGATATGGGCTTTAATCCCTTGAAAATGCTGATGTATGCATTGCCGCGCGGGAAACTGCCCGGTCATGACCGCCACCCGGCTGGGCGAACAGACGGGACTGTTCACGGTAAAATTCGCAAAGTCGATCCCCTCTTCCGCCATCCGATCCAGATTCGGCGTTTCGCAGAAGGTGCTTCCGTGTTTACCCATATCGCCGTAGCCCCAGTCATCCGCAAAGATAAAAATGATATTCGGCTGATCCGCACCCCATGCTACGGATCCGATTGCGAGTATTATGCCCGCCCATATAATCTGTTTAATATTCATCATGTCCTTCTCTCGTTATGAAAAACGTAACCTACCCGAGATCACGAGCATCCGACTATCCCCATTAATTGGGATGCAGGAAAATGGATTCTACACCTTGCACGGTAAAACCACGGAATACATGGAATACTCGGAATAAACCGACGGAAAAGGTCCGTATATTCAGAGTTTTCCATGGTTAAAACTAAAGATCTCTTCCGGCGTGAATATATTTTAATCTGAGCTATTCCTCGGGATATGCCGCGCCGACCACATCCTGATAATTAGCCCGGTAAACGGTATCGCTCTCCGGCAGCCCCTGAAACGCCTTTTCCGTATAGGGAATGGCGCGGTCAAAAATATCACCCATGCGTTCGAATCCGGAAACGCCGGAAGGAACGTTAGCTCTCCATTCCAGCACATACCCATCGTGATAGGCCCTGAGCAAATCCAGGGTTGTTCCATCCACGACAGCGGCCACATTATTCGTCTCGAACGGATCGACCGGAATGTCATAGACCTCTTCGGACGGGACCATATTGGTATCTCCATAGGGCCAGTAGGTGTATTTATACCGATCGGTAACCACAGAAAGCCCCCGGCTCAAATCATCATTCGCGGCCGCCCAGTTCTGAATCAGCAGCATGGCATCACGAACGCGGGACCCCGGGGACTTAACAAGGGGTTGCAGAGGTACTCCGTCCATATTGGACGGAATCGCTGTGCCGGCATAGGCCAGCAGCGTCGGCGCAAAATCAATGCTGCCGACAATGGCATCGGAGGTCTGCCCTACGGAGTCTAGCGGCGCGCGCGGGTCATAGATAATCAACGGAATTCTGGAGCCTTCTTCATGTGGAAGCACTTTATCGTGAAGACCGCCGTGCGCTCCAAGGAAATAGCCATTGTCCGAGGTATAGATGACCACCGTATTATGAGCAAGGCCCCGTTCTTCCAATGATTGGAGAACCATACCAATGGCCGCATCCAGGCCGGAAACCAACCGATAGTACCCCAACGCAAAACCCTGATACTCCGCATCGCTTGTATAGCGTCGCTGATGCGCCCGGGCCAGTTTCGGCTGATTCGGCATTTCCGGCGCATAGGTGCCATAGTCCCAGGTGGTCGGGCGAACAAAAGACGTTACGTGATCATATTTATGCTGATCGAGCGGATCGATATTGTCATTCGGAAGATGCGGCGCTTTGGGAAACAGCGTCAGACAGAACGGTTCGCCGGCCGTCACCGATTCCTCGATAAAATCCTGCCCGAAAGCACCTAACGCCCTGCTGACATGCGGATATTCAGCGGCATACGAACTGAGCGCGGAATTTTCGGACGTGACATAACTCCCCTGCTCATCGCCGTCGAAGCCGCCCCATTTATCGAACTGCGCGGAATATACGGGTTCACTGAGCTCCATACCAAAGCCCAACTTCCCGGCAAATCCAATACGGTAACCGCTGTTTTTCAACAACAGCGGGTAGGACTCGTTCCAAAGGGATGTCGCAAAACTGTTCGGTGAGTCGCTCGTGAAATTAGTCACGTGTTTATATTCATACAACCCGGAAATTGTCGTTGCGCGGGACGGTCGGCAGATGGACGTATTCGCATAGGCGCGGTCGAAACGAACGCCCCGAGATGCCAGCAGATCCATGTTGGGTGTCAGAATTTCCGGATGGTCGGGATGGTTCATATTGCCCATCGCCATTCCAACATGGTCGTCGGACATGATGAATACCAGATTGGGCGGAGGAAGCGAGGCGACGACCCGGTAAAATCCGTTCGTACCGCCGGCACGGTCCCCATCCACATAATTCATCTCATCGCCCGTTCCGTCGAACGGACCGGCAACCGTTATCCAATCATTGGAACTCAGTTGTGAAGCATACTGAACGTTGTAGGTTACATCAACCACCGAGGACCAGGTCAGCGTGGCATTGGTGCCGGTTAAATCAACCGCGACCCCGAACACACTGTCGGAATCGTACGGATCTGTTCCCAGCATCAACTCCAGGGTATCGCGCGATCCGTCCCCGTCGGAATCGCCCGCAAGATCAATGACCGGCAGTGGCCGGGCTGAAACTTCGCTGGAGATTCCTGAAACTTCTTCGGCGGTATTTTCCGCCTGTACGACATAATAGTAGGTCGTGCTGCTGTTTACATTCGTGTCCACATAACTGTTCACTGCATTTGTTGTAATGGCGGAATAGGGTCCACCCATGGCTTCAGAACGACTGAGAATAAAATGAGAAAAACCGCCCTGGAAATTTTCGTCCCAGCTTACCGTAATCAGCTCTGTGCCCGCACGTGCGTTAAAGTTGGTCGGAATGTCCGGACTGTCCGGAACGGGCAATCCATCAATCACTTTTAACATCCCGTTCGCTTCATAAAACGCATAATAATATGACGTCCCGGAAATCGCCTTCACCCAGGTGTCGTCTCCAATGTCTGTAAAATTCACAACCGAAAAGGTTATTCCAAAGGTTTCGTTAAGTGCTGCCACATCGACGATCAGCCACGCATCATCCACAACTGAAGTAGCTCCCGCCAGGTCGAAGGAAAAAACACCGTCAATATTAACCGTTCCTGATCCGGTAATCTTATTATTAGATCCCGCATTAATATCAAAAATAAGCCGACCGCTGTCCGACAGCGTGAAGGTTCCCTCGTTGACGGTAATATTTCCCGAATAGGTATTATTCGGGCTGCCAATAATCAGTTCACCCGATCCCGATTTAGTGATGGCCTGCGCCCCCGTGATCCGCGCCGTTAAGCTCAGCGTGCTGCTTCCATCATGCACAACGTCCAATGCATTATTAAGAACGATATCATTCTGAACCCCGGTTGAATCCGGCGTACCTGCTGAAATTTCAATAGCACCCGTTGCGTTGGAATGAACGGTAATGCTTGAAGTGCCCGTACTGGAAGCCAACGTAAGACTCGGAGTATGATTATTACTGCGCCAGATATTAAGTCCATACGTTGCATCAATCGTCTCGTCAAACGTAATGCTCCTGGCGGTTATATCATTATAGGTATTCCCCGGCTCCTTGCCCTCTGTAACGGTGAAAATCAAATCAGAGAAATTATCAAAGGCAGGAGCAACATTCCAGTTGTCCGCCTGGGAGATCCAGGTTTTCGTACCCCCGCCAGTCCATGTGTATGTTGTCGCGTTCGCAAGCCCGGGCAACAGCAAACCTGCCGCCACTAAAATGAGTGCACTTTGTGTCATAACTTCCTCTCCTGATCAGCTGCGAAGTAGCTTTTATTCCTGTTGAATATTTAATTGAATAAATTGCGCCGATTCATCGGTTACATAACGATTCGTGACCGGCTCGTATCCATCAACGGATGGACCGACAAACACCTGAACCGGTGCATTTGTGTTGGCAACCGACTCCACTAAATTCGTGGTATCGATCAGCAGATAAGACAAACCCTGCTGCGCATAATCCGTCCGGCGGTTATGGACGTAATTAAAATAGTTCGTTCCGCCGTCGGACTCCATCCTGTTCCAATCCTTGGAACCGGCATCCGGTTGCGTCGGGTCCATGCCGAGCGCAAATTCCGCCAGATTGGCGTAACCATCGAGATCGCTGCTATCAGCCAAGGGAGCTCCATCAGCCCTGTCCAGCCCGTAATCGTATGCCCAGGTTGAATAGGTCTCCGGCCCCACAATGGAATACTTCACTTCGATGCTGTTGACCGACCATTTATTCAATGCATTGGTTGTGCTGGTTCCAAGTGAAAATTCGGTTACCGGAGCAACAATATTCGATAACGTCTCAAGGTTGATCGACTGATCATTGCTGCCCAGATCACCCAGATCATTGGTGACCGAACCTACTGTGACATACAGCGAATCCTTGCCGCCGGATTGGGCATCGGCAATCGTTATGGATGAGAAGGATACATCCCGAATATCGCCAACGGACAGACTGCCGCCGCCATCATTAAAATTGATGATCTGTATATTTCCGATGTGTTCTACAAATTCCCCGGCATCCCCATTGAAAATGTATCGCGCATTACTCGTCTCGCCGGAAGATTCGATCCCCCAGCTGCGGGAGGTCGTCGCCCCGCCGCCATCGCCGCTCCGGATGGCGGTTCCAGTCCCAGGAAGCACGTCGACGGAAAACTGAAATGCAGCCAGTCCGTCGTAAGCCGTTTGAACTTCGGAAACCATAGTGGCGACGGCATTGGTTCCGTAATCGGTATTGGCGGAAGCCAGAACCGATGCATGGGCAACCGCCGGTTCAACGGTTAATACGAGCGTGCACGCTGTTGCATGCGTTCCGTCACTCACGCTCAACACCACCGAATTCACTCCGGCATCCGTCGGCGCAGGAACCCCCGTCAACTGCCACCATCCCGGAACAGTTTCGGTCAGCGAAAGCCAGGCGGCTCCGCCTGTTTTGGATACAACCAGATTGCTTTCTTCCAGATCCTGGAAATTCAACCCCTGGATCAATGTATTCGTGTAGGCTTCATTAACCGCTGCATCCGGAATGACCAACGGATCTGCGGCCCAGACGGGGAACCCTGCTGGCCCCGCCGGGAATGGAAGCGCATCGTTTACCGCCAGTTGAACCCACCGATCCGTGCCACCGGACGAATCTTCAACCCGCAGCCTGAAGGTATAATTTGTGGCGGCGGTCTCTACCGGAATGCCGACCAACCGCCAGCTTTCTGGATTTCCCGGCTCTTTCTCCAACGTCAGCCAGGACGGCACTCCATCTGCAACGGAAGTAAATGCCACGTTGGTTATGGCATTGCCTTCGGGATCCCAGAAATCGACGCCTTCGGTCAGCACACGGTAATACGCCTGCCCGATGGCCGCCTCCGGCAGCGGGGTATGCTGCCGCACCCATTGCGGAGCTCCGGGCTCTTCGTTGGTGCTTAAATGCGCATCCATCAGCATCAGCTGCGTAATCCCCCAATCATTGATCAGCAGATTCGCACCGCTTCCATTCGGCCAGTTCAGCGGAGCGCCCCAGGAGATCGCACCGCCGGCCTGCATCGCTTCCAGATTCCAGAGCAGGAACTCTTCATCGGTCAGCGCCGGCGTGCTGCCCGCATTCCAGGCGGTGGTACTCATCGGCGGATAAAAATGGCCCACAATACGGTCATCCCACGTCCAATCGTGCGTCAGTTCGCCCGCATGCACATTGCCGCCGGTTTCGGTCATTTTTTGAATGTGCGCATAATTTCGGTCGTAAAGCGGCGGATTCCCGATGGTATGGCTTCCTATATTATTCCCGCCGTTGTAGGGATGACCAAACATATAGTCTTCGGCGTGCACCGCTTCCGAAAACGGATTCAGCTCTTCTGTATCCCGCTCGGGGCCGTTGTTAAACGAAACCGTTGCATTGGGATTACCCGCGCGCGCGGCATCCGCAAACGCCTGATAAATCCGCTGATCCTCCGCCACGCCATTCGTTGCATTATCGCCGTTGGAACTCATAAAACTGCCCGAATCAAAAATGTATGAATCAATCAGCTCCCCATAGCGCAGGGAATAGTCCTTCAGGATGAACTCCGCATAGCAGAACATATAGGGGCGGTTTTCATCGATGCCATTGGTGTGATAGGGCTGACTCGCAATAAACGCCTGCGCGGCTGTATTGGTGTCGCACCAGGTTTTCCAACGCTCCGTAATATTCGGAATGACGGCTGGATTGGGAATGTCGCCCCGCTGCAGCATCTGGGAGCTATTTACATACACTTGAACCTTCAGACCGGCCGCTTTCGTTGCCAACGCCCACTCGCCGAGCGGATCAATTCCGGACGAAGCGCGGGGCACCACCAGGTTAATGGGCTTTCCTTCCTCGTCCGTGTCGCCCTGCCAAAAACTTTCCAGCAACGCGTGCGGCCCCAGATGCACCGGGGAATAAATGTAGGACATCCCCAGGTTCAGCTGAATATAGTCGATTGTTTTCAGTCCGCTGATCTGATCGAGAAACGCGTCATAGTCATCAACCAGCGTTTCACTGCGACCGTTATACATATCTTCGGGAGCCCAGCTGAGCCCCCATGTCCCCCGCATCCAGTCGGCGCGCGTGACCACCGGGTTGGTTATGGCTCCGGATATGTCTAACTCTACCTCAATACCGCTGACCGACCATCGATTATTAGCGGCTGTGGTACCGTTCGCGATGGTGAAACTGCTTACCGAAGCCGACCCCGAAAGCGTTTGAAGATCATTTGTTGCGGGACTGCTAAGCATTTTGATCCCGACTGCGTCGTTCGTCACGCCGCCTGCTGTAATCCTGACTCTGTCTGCGGCATGCTGCCCATTAACGATCATGACGGATTTGAAGGATCGATTTGTAATATCTGTGACGGTCAGACCGCTTCCATTCGCATTGAAATCAACAATCTCTATATTTGAAACGGAGTCCACTGACTGCGTCAAACTTCCATCAAAAGAGGGCCACCATCCGTTGTTAGCTTCACCTGAATTAATGCCCCACTCACCGGAAGACCCGCTCGTGATCGACGTTCCCGCCATGGGGTCCACCCTGATCGCGACCCGAAAGGTTGCCGGTCCATAGCTCTGAACCGGTGAATACAGGATCGCAACCGTGTCGGTTCCATAGTTTGTATTTGCAACAGCTTGAATCTGCACATTCATCACATCCGCCACCGCACAGATTGCGGCGACACCTGTTCCGAACAGGATCATGCTTACGGCATTTCGTAAAATCTTCATGGTTTCATCCTCTTTAGTACCAATAGGAAGGAAAGTAATCAGATGCGTGCCTTCTCCCATTTCTGCTTTCAGCGTATCTTCTTCCTAGCCCCTGCCTATCCTCATTTTTTGGGATGACCTTAATGCCTGATAACCGATACAGTCCGACCATCAGAATACGCAACGGCATAAATTTCACCGCCCATGCGCATAGAATATCCATGAAAAAAAATAAAAACAGATCGCGGCTCCTGCCGTTCATTGCCGTCCTGCTGCCCGCAGCCCTTTGTGCGGCCACAGAGCCGGCCCCCTCCGCCGGTTTACAGAACCAGTCGCTCGCCTGGCTCAAGCACCGACTGACGGAAATCGACGGCGAGCTGACGACGCTGGCCGACTACAGTCTGCGAAGCGGAACCGGCGCAATCGGATACCGCTCCATCGTCCATGAAAGTGAATATGATTCAGAATGGATCCAAATCGATTTCGGAGCCGAATACCCGCTGGATGAAGTTATTCTCGTTCCGGTCATCCGGCGCGATGCCAAAACGGGATTTCAGGCAGACGGTTTTCCTAAAGCCTTCCGTCTGATTGCCGGAACCGATGGCGATCAGGAAGGGACGGTTCTTTCCGAATATTCCGAAGCAGCGCACATCCTGCCCCGCACGGCCCCGTTTTTTATTCCCTGCGACGGTTTCTCAGCCTCGTGGATCCGAATTGAGGCCGATCAGCTTTCGCTTCGGGCTTTCGACGAACAATACGTATTTCAATTATCCGAAATCCTGGCACTTAGCGGACATGAAAATGTGGCGTTACACCAATCGGTTAGCGCCAGATCGAACCGGCGCGACGGGCTCGCATGGGACACACGCTTCCTCGTGGACGGGTCCGTTCCCTATCTGATGGATGCCGCCTCGGAAGCTGGAAGCGTTGCGTTCATCAGCCGCTTCACCACCAATATTTCCCCTTCACTGACCGTCGACCTGGGCAAACCCCATCCCGTCTCTCGCCTGCACCTCCATGCGGTCGACCCGAGCGATGTCCTACCCCAGTCTCTGCCGAGCGACTTTGCCATTCCTCATAAAATGCTTCTCGAAGCCGCCTCGCAAGCGGATTTCCTGGATGCGGAAACTGTAATCAACCTGCACCTCCAATCCATCTACGACATGGCTCCGATCATGATGTGGACCTTTCCCGAAACCACGAATCGCTTTTTCCGCCTGAGCATAAACGCCCCGGCCGAAGATCCGCTCTATGGCCCGGAAGCCCCCCGATTCGGTTTTGCTGAAATCGAATTATATTCCGGAGGCGTCAATGTTGCGCTCGGAAAAACCATAACGGGAATCGATGTCACTGAAAATCCGAACAGGCCCATATCCCTGCTCACGGACGGTCGTAATATGTACGGGAGCATTCTGTCCATTCGCGACTGGATGAAACAACTGGCCCGACGCCACGACCTGGAAACAGAACGTCCTCTTGTAGCACGCGCACTCAACCTGTGTTACGACCGCCAAAAAGCCATCCTGCAACGAATGGGATGGCTTTCGGCCCTGCTGGCAACCGGAATTATCCTGACCGTTCTCATCGAACGCATTTTCAGAATGCGGAAAATCCGGCAGATCGAACAGCGCATCGCCGCCGACCTGCACGACGAGCTGGGAGCCAACCTGCACACCATCGGCTTGCTGAGCGATCTCGCTGAAGACTGCAAAGATGACCCCGATGAACTGGCCACCTTCCATCAACGCATCCGGGCGGTAACCGAACGTTCGGGCATCGCCGTACGCACATGCACTGACATGCTCAACTCGGAAGATCTTTACAAAGGACTCGTTGCGGATATGCAGCGCGCTGCCCAGCGAAGTCTGGCCAAGCTCGACCACAAACTTTCCATCGAAGGCGAGGAATATCTCGACCAGCTCAATCGCCGAAACTGCGTCGACCTTTTCCTCTTCTACAAAGAATCGCTCGTCAACATCAGTCGCCACTCCGGTGCCACCCGGTTCAGCACGGAACTGAAAGTCCGTCCGAGGGAACTCCAGCTGACCATTTCCGATAACGGGCGCGGCCTGGCCGAGCCCAGCGGAAACGGAATCCCGAAATCGCTAAAGCGCAGGGCTCGGCTCCTCGGCGCCAAGGTTACCGTTGAAACGCCGCCCACGGGCGGAACCAGCATTCACCTGAAACTTCGCATTCGTAAACACAGACATATAAATCGAGGCCTCAAATGAAAAAAAACATACGAGTCATGATGGTTGAAGACCATCCCGAGTACCGCGAGGTCATCGAAATCGCCCTGCAAAAAGCGTCCGGCATTGAACTGGTCAGTGAATTCGGCACGGCGGAACGCGCGCTGCGAAGCCTGCAGGATATGTCTACCCGTATAGAGCCGGATATTATCCTGCTCGACCTGAATCTCCCCGGCATGTCCGGACTCGATGCAATCCCCTATTTTGCATCAACCGTCCCGGACGCCAAAATCATCATCCTCTCTCAATCCAACCAGGAAGGGGATGTGCTGAAAGCCATCACACTCGGAGCAACGGGCTACCTCTTAAAATCTTCAACGGTAAAAACCATCACTGACGGCATCAAAACCGTAATGGAAGGCGGAGCACCGATTGATGCCGGTGTGGCAAAACATATTCTGGCCACACTGAAAGCTCCCCCTCAGAAAGAAGAAACGCTCCCTGCCCTTTCCGACCGCGAAATGGAGATCCTCACCCTGGTTGCCAAGGGCCATTTAAAAAAAGAGATCGGAGAAATGCTGGGCATCAGCGTCTATACCGTCGTAACTCACACCGGCCACATCTACCAGAAGCTCAATGTGGCCAATGCCCCGTCCGCCATCGACAAAGCCCATACCCTCGGTCTTTTTAAACATAAGCACTAAGCAGTAAATGAAGACTCCGGCAGAAAGGTCTCCGTTCTAATTCGCAAGCTCGGTCACCAGTTCCCGGCAGCGCTTACGGTGTGCGTTAAGAATTTCCGCATACTCAGGGTTGTTGGCCAGATTGTTCTGTTCGGTCGGATCGTTTTTAATATTGAACAGCTCTTCATAGATCGGTTCTTCGCCTTCAACGCCTTCGGGCAGATAGTGTTTCCGGTCGCTCTCTTTGGAATAATAGCGGATATATTTATAGTCGCTGCTGCGTACGCCTTCCTGCCGCGGATATCCCTGATCCGTGAAGAGATTTTCCAGAAAGACCTCCTTCCTCCACGCCACCTTCTTTCCTTCCAGCAACGGTTTCATGCTTTGGCTCTGATAGGTAGACGGAATCGGCAGACCGCAGAGATCCAGCAGGGTGGCCGGAATATCCTGCGCAATAACCAGCTCATCAAGCTCTTTACCACGTTCCCGTTTCGGCAGAAACGGCGAATAGACGATCAGAGGCACATGCACCGATTCTTCATAGAGCATGGTCTTGCCGCCCAGGCCGTGCTCGCCGTAAAGCAATCCGTTGTCGGAACAGTACACGATGATGGTGTTTTGATCCTCGCCCAGGTCGGCCAGCAGTGTTCTGAGATTTCCGACAAACTGATCAATTCCATAGACGCCCCGTGCGGTTTGAAGCAGATTGTTCTGCAGGCTTTTCGGGGAGAAACGATAATATCCGGGTTGCTCTTCCGACGTAATTACATTGGCAGGCAGTGTCAGATTGTCGGGATACCCATCCGGCAATGTAAACTGATCGACCTTATCGGCATAGAGCGTTGAATAAAACTGCGGGTCTTCCGGCCGCGATCCCATTCCCCCCAGACTGGCCTGATGCGGCAGATTAAAATTGATCCACGCGCAGAACGGTTTGTCCGGATCGCGCCGCTGCAGGATGTCTTTGATCGAAGGGTCCGCATCCTCATAGAAATAGTCATAGGCTTTCCCCGGCTGAATGTACGCCTCGAAGGCCTCGAACAATCCCTCGATCTGGGACTTGTTCTTCAGGTTGGTAAATGTCTTGCCTTTGTCCCCCGGATAAAATCCGAGATGACCTTCGCCGTAGTAGCAAAAGTCGATGTTTTCCCGCAGAGGCGTATTCTTACGGTCGGCGATTTTGGTATGATGTTTCCCGATGAAGGCCGTCGAGTAGCCCGCCTGTTTGAACTGCATTAAAAAACTGTTCCCGAACGTTTCCTCTGAAATCATATTATGGGAAACGCTGCTGAATCCGATCCGGTTTTTGCGCTCCCACTGCGCCGTGAAAATATTGGCACGGCTGGGCCCGCAGATCGGGCTTGTGACAAAGGCCTGTCGAAACAACACGCCATCTTTGGCCAGTTGATCCAGGTGCGGTGTCTCCCCCACCCGCTCACCCGTAACACCGAGCGAATCAAAACGCTGGTCATCCGAGAACACAAAAATCACGTTCGGCTTTTCTGCCGCATGAACAACACCAAGAACGGCCAGTAACCCCAGAGTCAGAATCTGCATTTTTTTAATATTCATACTATCCCCATCTACTTCCTGTAATAATGTTTATGCCCGGGAAGGCGCGACGTTTTTTCACTCAGGCCAAACAGGTTTCTATCGGCTTCGCTGACCGGAATCGGCTGAATGCTTAAGTCCGTATCCTCCAACGCCATTGCGGAAAAGAGAACCGTGCCGCCCTTTTTAAGGGCAATCTGATACATGCTGCCATCGACCCGCACCTCACTCTTCCGGGCGGGTTTCCCGTTGATATAGATTTTTGGTTTCGGAATATCCGTCTGCACAAAACACGGCGATCCCATCAGGCTCTTCACCTCCACAAACTGCGTGACTCCATCGCTCTTTTTGGCACTGACCAGAAAGGCGCCCTGCGTTCGAAAATCCTTAAAGGCAACATCGCCCCACAGTTTCGGTGCAGCAGGAAACACCCGGATCTTTCCGCCCCAGCTCTGCAGCAGCATATCGTGAATGCAGGTCGCAAAAGAGAGCGGACTTTCAATCACCGGATTGCCTTCGGCATACATCGTCGTCGGCGAAACCCGGTTGTGCTGGATCAGGAAATCCAGATAGTGATAGGCCTGATCTGAATCGCCCAGCCAGGCATACATCGAGGCCGCTCCGGTAGCGGTATAGCCGGTCACCGCCATGGCGGAATCTTTCTGTTCGCGGTTAAAGGTCACATCCAGCCAATGATCCAGCGTGGTCCGCATGAGCGCTGCGTTTTCCGGTGTGTCCGGCGTCAGCACAGCCAGCGGATAGAACGGCAGCAGGTGGGAATAGTGACGATGCGGTTTTTCAAACGGAATGGTTGCTCCGATCCGCAAACCGTTTTCATCGATCTGAAATTCCACCAGATTATCCAGCACGTTCTGCCATTCCGGAGCCAACGGGTCGTTCAGGTTATGCTCTTCATTAATATCGAGCAGCGTCTGAAAACACCAGGTCATCAGACCGATGGTAAAGTTCACATCCGGTCCGCGGCCTCCCGGATATTCCGGCGACCAGCTGTTTTTGATATGAATTTTCCCATCATCGGAAACGACCGGATTATCTTTCAGATAGTTCAAATAGCTGTTTCCCACGCCGCGTAACTTCGGGAAGAGACCGACGCACATCCGTTCCCGATCGCCGGCAAACTCGCAGTGCAGCCAATAGTTATTAAGGATCCAGCAAAGCATATCCGGCACCGTTCCGCCCTGATGCGCCACCAGATCCTGCGGGAACAGCGTCGCCAGCCCCGCACTGTCTGCCCAATGCTCCGGCACATTTTTAAAAAGCTGCTCCTGATTCCTGTCGAACCAGTTCGGCAGCGAGGATCCCACATCCAATCGATTGGCCGTCAGATGCGTCCAATACTGAAGTTCCACATTCAGATCGCCCCAGACCATCGGCCAGAAGGTTTTGTGATACCACGGCCCCATCAGATCCATCACCGGTCCGTTGCCGCGCGTGGCCGAAGCAAATTTATACATTTGAATCCAGTAGAACGCTTCCTTCTCCGGATCATTAATCGTCAGAAAACTCAGCGGATAATAGTCGTTCCACCAGTTCCGATGACTGGAAAAAAACGTATCCGCCGCCAACAGCTCACGCGCCTCCATCAGATTTTTAACGACCTTTTCCTTACTGTCGTGTTCCGGAAAGCTGTGATGAATGCTCGCCAGCAAAACCTGTTTTCCGCCGGCCTCTCCCAGCACGTCCCAACCGGTGGTGGTTTCGCCGCGGTTTTCATACAGGGCCTGGTAACAAAACTGAATGCCCTCCTCTTCGCTCAGCACCGCTTCCGGCGCCGGTTCATAAGGCGCATTCCGCATCCGGTCCCAGCTTCCGCCTTTCGGGCCGCCGCCCGCTTCGAGCGTTGCCCGCACGGGTGCAAACGGCACATCCGGATGCCACGAAATTTTAATGGCTTCGCCGTTCGCCGCATCGGTTTCGAAATAGATCACATCATGCAGACTGTGCGAAAAGCCGCGCACCGCGTAAGAGCCAACAGACGTCGTAATCGTGCCGACTAATTCCGCATTCCATAGATCGAGCCGCAGGTCGGCTTCTAAAATTTCACCCTTCGATTCCAGGTTAAAATGCCCCAGTGGCAGACGGCTGCGATAGATCCACAGGAATTCGTTCCCCTCAAACGGCTCACGATGGTCATAGTAGTCGTGGCGCCCGGCATAGATCGAAATTATATTCTTCGCCTCGCCCTTGGCCTGATAAAACAGGAAACCCACATTCCCGTTTCCGGTGTACGGCGCCACCTCCCACCGATTGGGGACGCGATCCCAAACCATATCGTGCTGCCCGAGAAAAGCTTCATAATCAATGGCCGGGAGTTTTGTTTCCGCACCGGCAACAACGCCCCCCACTCCACACAATACTACCGTCAATATAGAGATTATTTTTAGTTTCATGACCGAGACCCTATCACTCAACAAATACTTTTCTATCCTGCATATAGGGGACGAGCCTCGATCTCATACTCCGAAAATTTATTTGCAACGGATCGCAGCGCGCATATTCCCAGGTGCCAACGGATTACCATAAGCGGTATACGTCTATACTGAAAAACCTGTTACATTCATACACAGCTCATGAAATCATTTTTTTGGACAGCAAAAAAGTAACCCTGTGCATGGGCGTTCCTTCAAAATATCATCCGTTGCTTTCTAATAATCCGTTGCCGCTTCCATGAAATTCTACGTAGAACCTTAAAATGAAATCAGATCTCACATACTTCACTTCTTCCATTACGTGAAATTGCTGGCCGCTGCATTTCCCCTACAGGACAATCTTTACCATGTCCGGCAGTTCGGTCTGATCCTTCGTCGGCACGGCAACGCATAATGCGCCGTCCTGGTACTCGTATTTCAGTGTTTTCCCGGTTCGAAGCAGCGATACCTTTTTCGGTTTTGGCACGTCAGTGATAAAAACAACGCCCTCATCATCCGGCAGCGAATAATAGATATTCCCGCGTTTCGTGGTGTAGTTCTGCGTTTTATCCAACGTGGGCAGCGGCGCATCGAGATCGACATCATAAACGGCTTCGCGCGAATGTTTCATCCAACCGGCCATTTCATCGCAGACGTCATAGAACCACTCCATCATTTCGCCGTTGCCGCGCGGGGGAATATTCACGAGCAGATTTCCGCCGAGTGAGCGGCTGCGGATCAATTCAGTCAGCAGGGTATTGGTATCCCAATGGTTGTTTTCGCACTCCACTCCATAATGCCAGTTCGGCGTAAACCGGTTTTCCGATTTTCGGCATTGCTCCCACCACCACCCGCATTCATTGGCGACTTTCAGGTTTTCGCTGGCGGCCTGATGTTCCCCTTCCGGCGTGGCAATATTGCCGCGTGCCACCAGAATATCGGGTTGCATTTTTGCAAGTTCTTCGCCGGTCATCGCCACACTTCCATCCCACCACATAACATCAATCGGGCCATAATTATTCATCAGTTCACGCACCTGCCCCTGCGATTCTTCTTTCTCTGCGCGGACCACTTCAGCAGGCAGGTCGGGTAATGGATCCACCTTTTCCATTTTGTAATTATAGACATATTCACCGGATTTCGGGCCGCCGAAGCTTTTCTGTTCATGGGCAAAATGCCAATTGGGTCCGGAATAATAGAATCCTACGCGAATATTGTTTTTACGGCAGGCTTCCACATAATCCTTCACCAGGTCGCGCCCGCCCATATAGTCACCCGTATCCCAGGTTCCATATTCACTGGGCCACAGGGCATAACCATCGTGGTGACGTGTAGTCAGCACGGCATACCCGAAACCGGCTTTCGAGATGGCTGCCATCCATTGATCCGGATCATAATGTTCCGGATTCCACGTGTCTGCCACGCCGAACATTTTAGTGGCCGGTTCCATATAGCGTCCGGCCTTTGCCTTGGCTTCGTTCCACTGAATCGCCCACGCATCGCCGGTATCCGGATTGGCACTCGGAAGGCCCCAGTGAATGAAGAGACCCAGCCCGGATTTCCTGAACCACGCCCATTCGGGATGCTCCTCGGAAATAATGACATTTCTTGCGGTCACTTTGTGGTGCAGGTTCTTTTTTGCCCACTTTCGCAACGCTTCAGGTGAACGCCCCACCCAGGGTTTTTCATTATTCAGGGCCTGATTTTCTGCCCGATTCAGCTCAAATGGATCTTCCGCCAGTTGATCTTCTTTCGCCGACACGGATAAAACGGCTGAGGTCAGAACCAACGACCCGATCATTCCAATTCTAAAATTGCGTTTCTTCATAAAACTGTTCCTGTCATCCTGTCTGTTTGTCTTCAGTTAAAAATCGATTCCACCCACATCAATACGCTCTAACGTATCACTGAATTCCCAGCGCGCCATCGCACGTTTGAGTCATAGCGGTTACGGCTCTAACTCGACCGTAATTTTATAGAAGCCCTGCTCATCGGTTTCAGGAACCACATAAACACCGTTCATCAGATTACTTTCGATCAAGGAGAATCCATCCACCAGATTGCTCGCCCAATACACCGTGTAAAGGCGGCCGCTGACGGCGTCCCACTCCAGCGTATCACCGTTCGTAAAGGAATGGATTTCAAAGGTATCGAATACGTTGGGATTAAGCCCTGCGATATATTCTTCTTCATTGCTGTAGGCATCAAAGTCCGGATTATCCGACGGAATGGCATTCGTTACATTCCCGAAATTACGATATTCCCACAAATCATTCAGACCATCGGCATCGGTATCGGCGCTGTCCCATGCAAACACCGTTTCCTTGGAATCCACATCCACCCACACATCGACGTGCTCATAGGAACGGGTATAGATATATCCATTCCGGACAGGGTCGCCCAGCGGCGCACCCAGCGGGCGGTTTAACGCAGTGATGTAACTCGCATCCCAAACATCATCGTTATAACTCTCTTCAATTGCGTTCACGCCCATGTTGTAGCCAAAATACGCGTTGGTTTCTGCGACGATGAGGAAGACCGCCAATGGGAAATCGACATATTTTTCGGCATAGGCCCGGCGCGTCGCCATGTTGGAAGAGCCCGTCGGCGCGGGATCCTCGTCAATACCCGGTCCCTCAGGCCCCGACTGCAGATTAATCATTTTTCCAAGCGCGAGAGCTTCGCGCATCAGCTGGATGGAATTGACAATCACATCGCCTTCGGTCTGATCGATCAGGCTCTCCCGATCCCACATATCCCAGCGCTCCAGATAGGAGCCGTCGAAACACTCCATCAACTGCCGTCCGCCATTAAGATGTTCACTCCGCAAACTGTTTCCAACCAGCATTTTATTGGCAGGCATTGCAGACCGAAGGGCATCCAGCATGATTGCGCGGTCCTCTGTCGGCACGCCATTCTCATCATAAAAGTGCGTATTCTCCACCGCAGGAACATCAATAAACACGCCGTCAACATTCTCATTGGAGGCCATCGTCAGCGCAACATTCACCCACCAGTCCCGCATGGCCTCAATTGAAAAATCATACTTATACTGCGTACCCCGCTGCAGTGCGTATGTAACAGCCCCATCGCTGTCCACCTCCTGCCGGCTCCAATTCTCAAGGTCGTAGGTTAAGTCGGCCTCAAAATCGGTATAGTGCAGTCCCGAATTCCAATAAGTAATCACTTTGATATCGGGCGAAACCGCCTTGAGATCGGCCGCCATTTTGAGCTGTCCCGCTTCGGTGTAAGTGAGCCCGTTTTTATTGCTCTTTTCCAGCATCACCAACTGATAGTTGGTCGCGATCGTACTGATCTGCTCTTCGCTGTATGCGCTGAGATTACGCACTGCCAACCACAGCGGCACTTGATCCCAGGAAAATTCCGGAAACTCAACACCCGGTTTCTGCTCGGGATAGGGCTCCACGAAACCGATTCCATCCTTCATATACGAATAGTCTGAAACGTCCCAAACCGGTTCCTGTTCCGGATCATTAAACGTCAGATTAAATTCAATGGCATCCACTTGAAATCCCGCACCCGACCCATTGCCTGCACACGTAACCATCAATGGATTCAGGGATGAAAATTCATAGTCCGTCGGATAATTGATGACGCCGGAATCCAGGTTGGATCCAATGCCTTCTCCACGAATATGCGCATGGTTATAGCCCGAAATTTCATTCAAGCCAAACTTCGTAAACCCATAGCCCGACGCCGCAAAACCCGGCACTGAAAACTGAACATTCTCCACGCGAACCAGCAGGCTTTCTCCTTCATCCAGATCGGCATCAGCCCCCACGCCCCACCGGCCATCACTGACCGTCGCCAACCCCGCGCTGCCCAGAGCCGAAATTGATGAGCCGCCCGCATCCGTGCTGTAGATAAAGGAGGTTCCGGCATACCCCGTCACACGGAGATCAAAGGTCAGCGTATCCGCCGTTCCATCCGCATCAAAATCGTTGCCGCTCCATCCCACGGTATAAATCAAATCATTCCCGTCACGCGTCTGAACACAGGTCAGATCTGACGATGCCAAGGTGGACGCATGATGCCCATTATTCAGTTGCAGATCCGAAGAAACTGCTGAAGGCGTTCCGGCATTCGGCGTCACAGAAAACCACAGCTGCCCATCCACATCGGCCACCGCGTCGGTCGTAACAATTAAATCAAGACTGTCCGTATCAACCGCAATGGACGCCGACTGATTCGCTTTAAATCCCTTGATCACCACATTCGTGGCCGCAAAAGAGCCGCTTATTCCGCTAAACCGAATCAATTCAAACCGGCCGCTTCCCCCGCGATAAAACGAGCCGTCCACCGTCAGCACCGATTCCGCCGCATTCACGCTCAAGGTGCCCGCGACATCAAACTGCGCCGGAGCATATTCTCCCAGTTCGAAGACCAGCTTTCCCCCGGCTGATAAATTCAGGTTATTGCCAACCGAAACAACCGCTTCAGCGCCATCCACCCGGAAGGTTCCCCGGCTCACCGATAGATCCGCGCTCGTGAACACCGCGCCCTCCCCGCTCAGGGTGTAAACCGAATCCGAAAGGGCCGTTGCGCTGGCGCCCACGTTGATCTGTTTTGCAGCAACAGTACCGTTGTTGTGAACCACTGTGCCGCCGCCATTGCCGGCATTGGGCCCCAGATAAAAAGCATCCACGTTCAACAGATCCGCCTCAATCGTCAGCTCGGCCTCATTGCGCAGTGTGATATCAAAGGAATTCGCGGGACTGATGTCCTGCACCACATACGGCGCATCCGCCGGTCCGTTCAGAATCACACTATGATTGGTTGTACTCCCCGGCAGGATATCGCCCGCCCAGTTCGTTGCGGTATGCCAACCGACATTGGTCACCGCTCCATTATCCCAATCTAAACTGGCCGCCTGCAGCGAACCAACCATCAGGAAGACGCCGGGTAAAATAAGGCTCGTTTTCATCCTGCTCCTCTTTAATTCGTTCAACCGGGTAAGGGTTAAGGCGCCAATTCCACGGTGATTTTATAGAAGCCCTGCGCATTGGATTCGGAATCCGTATATATGCCGTCCACCACATTGCTCCCAATCAACGTAAATCCATCGACCAGGTTGCTCGCCCAATAGACGTTGTAAAGTCGTCCGCTGACGGCGTCCCACTCCAGCGTATCGCCGTTCGAGAAGGATTGGATTTCAAAGGCGTCAAATACACCGGGGTTCAGACCGGCGATGAATTCCTCTCCGTTGGAGTAGGCATCCCCGTCCGGATTGGCCGTCATCCTCAAGTCGGCACCGCTCAGATTAAACCCACGAACCCAGCTTCCGTAGGCCGTTTCGGTCAGAACCAGTTCCACCCAGTCCTTTCCATTCGTCTGATCCTGCACCACGACCGCATTTAACCCCATAGCCTCGAAACCGGTTGCGGAAAACTTATTCGTATCGCCGAGCGTGGCCAGATTCGCCGAATCGATCAGCACAAAATTTCCAGCCCCGCCGGTATAAGCCGAGCCATCCACAATGATTGCCGCCTGCGGCAGATTCATAAAGCTGGAAACCTGAATCGTGGACACTCCGGTTTCGTTCAGTACAAAGCGCAGAGTCGGATCCGTCGACGTCCAAGGCTGAAGATTCAGGATATTCATCGAAATGGACGCCGTGTCCCCCACGACTCGAAGCTCCGTGGAGCCATTGTCTCCCACATAAGCCGAACCGCTGCCGAAATCAACACTGCCGCCGCTGATTTCCAGCAGGCTGATATCCAACGTGCTGCCGCTGTTAAAATTCAGCGCACCCGATTTTACCAGCAGGCTGCCGGTTCCGGATAATGCCAGCGTTTCCACATTCGCGGTTCCGCCATCAATGATGACCGAACCATCCACCACAAAGGAACCGCCGTTAAAGTCCAGCTCCCCATCCAGCACAGAAAGAGAACCATTGGTTTCAACGGTCAGGCTGTCCGCCAGCGTGAGCGTATAATTCTGATCCATCAGCAGATGCCCGTCGCTGATCCTCAGAGTCCCTGCGACGGCTTCCTGATCCAATGTCACCGTTGCATTGCTTTGAATAAAAACATCATCGATTTCATACACGGTTTTTGATGTCCAGTTTGTGGTGGCGTCATAAACAACCGTCTGCGCCGCCCGGGCCGTTACGGTGAACGGGAGTTCCGCCACGTCGGTGGAACCATCCATATTTTCCCACACCACCTGGACCATTCCCGTTGCCGTTTCTCCGGAAGCCAGACCGGCCACCGTATTGTCGAACTCCAAACTCAGCAAACCACCATCAACCAGCACAACCGGGTACGCCCCCGGATAGGTCAGCGATCCGGGATGCGATTCGTCGGCGGCGCGTATTTCCACAATCTCCAGATTTGTGGGGACCGTACAATCCACCTGAAGCATTCCCGTTGACTGATTGAGCGTAATCGGATGCGACATCTCGAATCCGATATCAGGACTCAACGTAACGTTAATCACTTCCTGATAATCCGAACTCATATAGAGGTTTACATCTTTATAGTTATAAAGGTCATCCACATCCGACCCCAATGCATTCACATTCACAAACCACGCCGTGGTGTTCGTCGGCAGCGTGGCCTGCACCGTCCAGGTTCCATCCGCATTATCCACGAGGGAATCCGCCGGCATTTCCGGCCAGTCGAGATCGCCCGTATAGCCCGTTCCGGTCGTATAAATCAGCGTGGCGTTATAGAGCGGCTTGGTCGACGCAAAGACCACTTCAACGGCATCGCCAATCCGGCTCAGGCTTTCCTGTTTCCCCCATAGGGTTCCGGTCGCTAAAACATGATCTGCAAAATCGTAGGGTTCCGGTCGATTGTACGATGCTCCATGTCCGTGTCCCATGCCCGGAACCAGCGCGACGGAATGTTCGGCATTCGTGCCCGCCAGATAGGTTGCCGCCTGAGAGTCGAGCGAGAAATTATTCTCTCCCGGCCAGGAACACCAGAGCTGCGGCATCGTTGCCCGATCCATCCGGAGAATCGGATCCAGAATCGTCTGATAAAAAACATTATCGCCCAGCGCGGCCCCATATTGATTGCCCACATCGAACAATCGGCCGCAGCCGTAAACCGGAACGGCGAAAGCAAAGCGGTCATCAATTCCAATGGCTGTACTGGTTAAAACGCCGCCCCACGACACGCCGGTCACCCCGACCTTATCCGCATCCACTTCGGACATGGCGCGCAGCAAGGAGTTCGCCAGAATAACCGTAGCGGTTGCATGATATTCCCACTGCTCATCCAGCGGCTTTAAATTCTCCGGCTCCGAGTCCTTATAAATTCCGGTGCGGTGCGGCCCCGGATACGGACTGTCGATTTCATTGCCCTGGGGATCAAACGCATCGCCTTCATTATCCATCGCGATCGCCGCATAACCGCGGTCGGCCCATTTTTCGACCCAATCCGGATAGGCCGTACCGCCGCCGCCGTGCACCAGCACAACGCCCGGCACCGGATTGGCCGCGCTCGCATTCGCAGGCAGTTTCACATACGCAAAGACCCGCGTCGGATTTCCCAGATAATCCAGCCCGTCATAATAAATTGCCTGAACCGCTCCTGTTGCCGCCGCGGCCACCGCACTCCACGTGGTCGAGGTACCGTAAATATCATAGATCGCCGGCGCATTGGTCAGATCGCCCAACGCCAGCATCGCCGCCCAGTTGGGGTCCGGCTTGGCCAGTTCCAGGGTCATGCGGTTGTCGTCATAAAAAATCGAGGCCGGTTCCTGATCCGGACGCAGTCCGGTAACCGTGATTTCACTCGCCGCAAAACTGCCGTTCAACGAACCGAACTGCAGCAATTCAATTGTCGAATTGGTTGCGGTGTACGCCGAGGCGTCAATCGTCAGCCTGGAGGTTGAATCATTAATGGTAAATGCATTGGTCACACTGATCGGCGTCACGCCGTCTGAACCCAATACAAAAGAAAGGGTTCCAATGCTCGTCACCGTCAGCGCATCAGTTTCCACCGCAGCGGATGAGCCGGACAGCGTAAAGGATCCTTTATTCACCACCAGATCACCGGAGTTCGCAAGGCGACCGCCCGTCATCGTATAAAACGATTCCGTCGTCGCCCCGCTGCTGCTCCCGACTCTCACAGAGACTGTGGAAAGGGTCCCGCCAAGCTGGTTGATCGTTCCGCCGTCATGGCCGCTGTTCCCCGCGAGATATAACGTGTTCACGCCTGACAAATCGGCATTAAGCGTTACCGTTGGTCCGCCATCACTCCGCAGGTTGATCGATGAAGCATTCGTAAAAGTGAACGGCGTCACCAATGTTGTGTTATCGTCCGTTCCGACAAACAGAACGGTGTCCGCTTCCGTCGCGCCGGGCAGGTAGGCCGAGCTCCAATTCGCCGCATCGTTCCAATCATTGGAAGCCGATCCGCCGACCCAGCTAATCGTCGCCGCCTGCGTTCCGAGTGTCATCAACAAACACGTACTCAATGTATATCGGTTTATATTCATATGGTCCTTTGATATCGTTCTTTAACTGCCCTTAAAATGCTCTGACTCAATAGGTATGGACATTCACCCTATAGAATAGATTCGACGGCAAGGCCGAATGCGGTTCCAGGAAGACTTTATCGAACTCCTCTCCCAATTCACTGGCAGGGGCCGGGCTCGCAACGCGGTAGTATTTGGTGTATGGATCCCATGTGCTTAAATTTTCCGAAACTAATACCTCATATCCGAGACCGACCTTATTATTTCGATGAAATGCCACATTGACCGCTGGAGCATTGGTACTGATCACCTCAACAACCGCATTGCTTCCCATCGCCTGAATCAGCAACGCCGAATCACCATTCGCATTCACCACATCGTCTCCGCTCATATCCAGATTACCGTAGACGTCCATTTCATAACTATCGAGTAAGCGATCTCCGTCGCTGTCATAAATCACTTCAGGAATGGCCGCGGTGGTAAGAATTAATTGAAGCGCCTCATTCTGATTCTCCGTCGACGGGTCATCTGCATCCGAGAACGAAGCCGCCACATATCCGGCTTCCGCTGAAAATGAAATGCGGAACCCATAGTTGTAACGCGTTCCGTTCTGCCACCCCTGAACAATCGAGGTCACATCGAATCCGCTGTCATCACTGGCAGGAATCCCGGCGGTGCCACTGAAAAATCCGCCGGAAGTTGCCGTCTTCCCGAACTGTCCATGATTTCCGAAAACGAAGGAATCGGTCACACCGATGCCAGAATAGGTTGGATAGGATCCGCTCACCACATCCCAGCTGTCGGCCACTACGGCCAGAGATAAATCTTTTCCGGCTTGTGTATTGAGACGATGCTTCTGATGAATCCGTAACCGTGCACCGGTAATTTCAGCCTCAATTCCGCTGAAGTCAAACCGGAGGAACACCCTCGTTTTATGGGCTAAACTGGTATGTTCCCGCACAAATATCGTTCCAGCGCTTCCCCAGGATCCGGTGGTATCCAGGGTCGTCGTTGTTCCATTGTAACCCACCGAAAGAACGTCAACCGGTCCCAGCTCGAGGGTTCCGCCAGGTGTACCGGCATAGGCTTTCGAGGTTGGATCGAGTGGATTGGACAAGGCTGACAATTCCGCATCGTCGTCCACGCCGTCGCCATCGGAGTCGGCCTTCAGCGGATCGGTGTTCCAAATCAAAACTTCATCACCATCTTCCAGATCATCTCCATCCGAGTGCGCGCTGCCCGCCTGGGTTCCATACGTATGGACCTCCTCATAATCAGATAATCGGTCATCATCGGAATCCGATTTCCAGGGGTTGGCGCCGTTCAAATATTCTTCGACGTTGTTCAAGCCATCCGGCTCAAAGTCATAGCCGCCATCGGTCGGATCATTCCGATCCAACCCTTCATAGGTATTTTCAAATGCATTGGACATCTGGTCCGCATCATTATCAGCCGGCGGCACATTACTGTCGCCATCGGTTCCATAGCTCGTATCACCGCGAATCTCATTCAGCAATGCATACAGCTCATTCGCTTTGTCGATCGATTCCTGAGAGGGAGAAGCCACCGCCAGCAGATTGGTGCGTTCGCCCGGATCGAGCGCCAGGTTGAACAATTGCTTCGGGTTTCCGAAAATTGTTCCGCGAGGATCTGAAATCGGATTATTATCTGCATCCCAGCTGATCACGCCATATCCTCCGCTCCCCGTTCCATCGAGCAGTTTCCAGATACCGTCTTTATCCACAATCGCAATTTGCCCCCCGCTGGAATGCTGACAGAACCCTGCCCGGCGAGCATCCGGCATCGGGTTTCCCTGCAGCACAGGCAGAAAACTCTCCGCATCCGGCGCCTCACCCTCGGCAAGATCATATCCAATATGAGCCGCCATCGAGGCAAAAAAGTCGCCCTGCCAACAGGCATGATCGTTGGTCGTTCCCGCCTCCACCACGCCCGGCCAGCGAATCATGAATGGAACGCGGGTTCCGCCCTCCCAGTTATCGCGTTTCACCCCGGCAAATGGACCATTGGCATCGTGCCCATTCGTAATACTGTTTTCGAAAGCATAAAACTCAGGACCATTGTCACTGGAAATGAAGACAACGGTATTGCTATCCAATTCATATTCATCCAGCGCATCCAGAATCTGCCCGGTATAAAAATCGGTCTGTGTCAGATAATCGCCGTACGGGAAATTGGTATTCGTATTAAATGCATCCTGCACCGCCCAGGGGGTATGCGGGGCGGGCATCGGAATATAGAGGAAGAACGGGGTCTCATCCGCCGCACGCTCTGCCAGAATATCGCTTACTTTTTGAGCCTGAATCTGCAGGTAATCGGCAAGCACAAAGGTAGGATCATACACGCCGTCGCGCTTTTTATCGAAGTCACCAAAGGGCGTTCCTTCTTCCAGATCCGCATTAGTCGCCGGAACGGCCTGGGAAAAATCAACAGCCCCATTGGTCACAATCCCGCCTTTATAAAGCACCGTATCGTTTTCAATCCAGACATAGGGCGGCATATCCAGCGAAGCTGCTGTGCCGAAATAGTAGTCAAATCCGCAGTGATAAGGGGTATTCGATAATGTTTTAGAAAAATCGATTTTATCATCGGCGGTCGAATTCGTATTGGTGCCGAGAACATCCGTATCGTTCCAATCGCTAAGAACCACGGGGTCCCCATTGGGATCGCAGAACTGCATGCCGATATGCCATTTACCAATCATCGACGTGCTGTAGCCCATCGATCGAAACATGTTGGCAAAGGTAAAGCGATCGGACTCCATAAGCGACGGACTATACCCCTGATTCACCCCGCCTTTTAATGATGTCCGCCAGCAATAGCGGCCCGTCATCAACGCATAACGCGACGGCGTGCAAATGGCATCGGCGGAATGCCCGGCGGTAAAGCGCACGCCCTCCCCCGCAAAGGTATCCAGATTCGGAGTAAACGAAGGTTGCGAAGGATCATTAATCCCCATATCACCGTAGCCCATGTCGTCATAATAAATCATCACCACATTGGGTTTTGCCGGATCCTCATTACCAGCGGCCCAAACGCCCTGCATTCCGCTGCATACTGCGATAAACAAACACACCCATCTTATCACCATGATCCGCTCCTTTTTCTAAACCAAATAATAAGGTATCACCGCCCGGAAACATTCCTATCCCTCGAATACATGATGCTCGGCCCAGCGCATGACGGCTATTTACTTATTTTCACGATCAACCTTTACCCGGAAAAACGCATTGCTCTTGACGGCAGTATCCACCCGGTTGGTGACGGCTTCAAAATCGGCATCCAGCGTTCCAGGATTTGGAAGCTCAACGACGGCGGCCGTTTTCCAATCATTGGAAAGCAGGTTGGAACTGTTTTCCACCGTATAGGTCAGCCCATGACCGGGCGTTGTACGCCGCGCATACACATATTCAAATCCATTCGTTCCGCTTCCAACCTTTGGAAGATAGCCGATATCGAGGGCGTTGGTCGGGTCACCGCCGAAAGCATATTCGCCCAGATTGTTGAGAGCATCGGCATCGGGGTTCGCCGTGTCTGCAAAGTCGCCGGTATTGTCCGCAAATCCGAAATGATCAATGCGCCAGGCTTCCTGAGCCGTGGCTGTTCGGACCGACAGGGTTTCGCCGGACGGAAGATAGTTTCCGGGAGCGGCGGCCATGATAGTATCCAGCGATTCATAGGCATACGGACTGCCCGCAACCTCGCCCGACGGAAGCGCAAATCCCAGCAGACGCATGCCCGCGATAGTTCCGTCGTACGTTTTAATCACGCCGGTCGCATAGGGGTTCCACGTTAGGTAACGGGATTTATCATCCTCGATAATCTCATAAATCGGAAAGCTTCCAGTGACTGGATGGGCATACAGGAAAAAGTCGGGCGAGAGGCCGTTTTCTTCGATCCGGAACCCGGACCCGCTTCCCGAAAACCGATATCCCACCAACGGGGAATTCGACTCTGTGTAGTTGAACAGAACGATGGATTCATCGGCCAGGAGTTGGCGTTCCTCAATGCGCGTTTCCACATCGGCGACATCATCACCCAGCACAAAATAGTAGCGTCCCCAAATGCCATGGCCCTGATTCAGGGTATATTTTCGAATCGTGGCAAACACCCCGTAGTTTCGAGACGCCGTTTCATCGGCCTCATAGTCCGTCACCGTCTGCTTCCACCACATGTAACTTTTGCGGGTCTGCTTGGACAATAGCGGTTCGGGATCATTGCCATACACTAACCCCAGCGCAGGGGTTGCGGCATTGGTCGAATTGCAGAAAGCGACCCAACCGCCGGCCTCGTCATAATCTTTATACCGGTCTTCGTCCCCATCCCAGCCATCAGTCGCAAGCGCCCAGGTTCCATCGGGCTTTGACAGGAAATATTCCCGGAGGTTGGTCAAACGGATCCCGCCCCATGGCATATTAAAATGATCAACATGATCGTGCCCGTAATTGTAAAAACCCAACGATACTTCGATCAGCCCCTGCCCCAAGTCCCGCACCCGGGTAAAGTAGAGCACATACGATTGGTAATCATTGGTTGGATCGTCATCGGTAAAAATGGATGTGTGCGCCTGCTGCCCCCAGTTGATGGTCGTAAAGCTGTGATTCTCTGCATCCAGTTCAGCCGCAAGCTGCGGCGAATAAAAGGGCTCCGTTTGAATCGGATCAAACAGATAGGTGCCGCCCTGATGGATGTACCAGCTATTTGCAGCCGGCGTACGCACAGCCACCCCTTGCCATACTTCATCAATCCAGGGCGAACGATCGGAGCCGCCGGGCCAGCTTTTATGCTGCCACTGCGGCGGAATGATTTCTCCAATGGTTGGAACCCGGAACGAAGCAATCTGCCCGGCACGCCCCACCGTTAAATCCCACGAGTGGTTTTCGCTGCCCAGCATGGCCTGCGACAGCGTCGTATCCATCACATGCGCCTCGTTGAACGAGGGCTGCCAGGCCGATCCCGTCGGTTTGAGTGCCCGTGTCGCCGCAAACACGCTATTCGAATAATCGGTTGCCACCGTACTTTCCGGCACCAACGAACAAAGCCGTACTGAAAGCGACGGCGGTGCAATCAGACGCAACCAAAGCCCGTCATCCTGAGCCACCAAAGCGGGCTCGCGCTCGCCAAATCCATAAAATGTCACGGTATTCGTTAAACTGGTCGGCAATCCGGTTGCCAGAATAATTGGAAAATAGAGATCCATGCCTTCGTATCCGGAGCCATCCACCTCAATGGCCCAACCTGCCCCGAATGTCAGTGTGTTCAGCGTCAACGAGGAATCCCCCACCGTATCCAGTTCAAATTTCAAGGTCCCGTTGAGCAGCAGCGAATTGGCCGCTCCATCTGTACCCACCGTCACGGTCGCGCCCGAATCAACGACGACATCATCGCTCGGATGAATCACAGCCGACGACCAATTGGTGGAGGAGGAAAAGACGACGTTCGTTGCAACGTGATCAGGAATCACCAGATTCATGCTGTCGTCCTCATAACTGATCGATGCGCCATCCATTCCATCAATAACTATATTTGCGGGATCAAATATCCCGCTGAACGATCCAAACTGCACCAGAACATTGGTTCCTCCGTTTCCGGCATATGCGGAACCATCGATCGTCAACGTGGACTCCGCACCAATCGTCAATTGGTTGGCGACCTGAATCGGAATCACCCCCGAAGCCCCCAGCTTGAAATCCAGTCCGCCGGTATTCGTCAGTTTCAAAGCATCTGCGGTTACCGTTGCGGATGAACCCACGAGAGAAAAGGTCCCTTTGTTCACATACAATTCGCCGGAAACGCTCAGCGTCCCGCCGGCTGCCGTATACCACGATTCCGAGAGCGCTGTATTGGAATTGCCCACCTTGACCGTCTGAGCCGATACGGTTCCGGATTGTTGAACCACCGTCCCGCCGGCAACATTCGCATTCGGAGCCAGATAGAACTGATTAATTCCTGAAAGATTCGCGTTGAGTGTAACAACCGCATCGTCCCGCACCGTAATCGACGACGCATTTGCAAATGAAAAAGGCATTGCCAGGGTTGTGCTGTCGGCAGAACCGGCAAAGATCGCAGAATCGTCCGTCGTGGCGCCCGGCACCTCGGCCGTACTCCAATTCGCGGCTGCATTCCAATCATTGGAAGCAGCGCCGCCCGTCCAATGAATGGTGGCCGCCTGCACGGTCGCGGACATTAAAAGTGACAGACTTGATATAATCCCTGATGCGCTTCCGATTCCCATGCTGATCCTCTTTTTCTTTTTCTGCTTAATACGTCAGTAGACCCAGCCCGCTCTGCCCCTGTTCAATCATCAGCATCATGCGGTTCTTTTCATAGGCAATGGTTCCGATCAAGCCGGATTTCAGACCGGTAATCGTTATATTTTCGGGATTAAACTCCTGAAAAAGATTACTGAATTTCACTAATTCAAAAACGCCTTCTCCGGTTTCCAGCGCTGAGGCATCAACTATAAGCCGGGCCTTTTCAGAAATATCGAATCGATTCTTCACCTCAATGGCCTGAACCCCGTTTGAATCCAGTGTAAATGCCAGGGTTCCGATATCGGTAACGGATAACGAAACGGTAGAAACCATGGCCGAATTACCCTTCAGCAGAAACATGCCCTTATTCACATATAGATTTCCGGAATTCAGAATTCGGCCGCCGGTAAGGGTGTAAACCGATTCCGATGTGGCTGTTTCCAGACTTCCAATCCGCAATGAAACCAAAGACAGTTTCCCGGCGGTCTGATGAATGAAACCGCCATTCAGGTTCGCATTTCCTCCCAGATAAAGCTCACTTACGCCAGCCAGGTCGGCACTCAATGTTACGGAAGGATCTCCCCGCAGCTTAATCGAAGATGCATTTTTAAAGGAAAAAGCAGTCACTAACGTGGTGCTGTCGCCGGCATCCACAAATAATACGTCATCCGCTTCCGAGAACCCCGGAACGGTCGCTGAACTCCAATTCGCCGCATCGTTCCAATCATTGGAAGCCGACCCGCCCGTCCAATGAACCGTCGCGGCCTGCAACGTCCCGATCATGAAGAACACTAGACTGAATAGAACTCCTGCGTTGTGGACGGCCCTCATTTTGCCCCTCTTAATTTGCAAAATATCTAATCAGGTTGGATAATCTGCCAAGCTGATCAAAAAAACTCCCGGACATCATGATCCGGGAGCACAATCCTTTGTTGCTCTAAATCCGGAAAAAACGGCGAACCACAATCAGACCGCTGCCCAAAGCGACAACCAATCCAAGCGTGGCCGGTTCCGGGATGACGTGCACATACAGACTGTCGGCATCACTTTCAAGCGTTGCGGTCCGGCCTCCGTCAAGACCGGAGAACACTACGTTTCCACTGGCATAACCACTCGTCAGAGAATCGAATGTGATTAAGTCGAAATCCCCGGTTCCTGTATAGGTACCGAGATCAACATTCAAGAGAGCACCCTCTGCATTGATATTAACAGAACCTGCATCAATAGTGCTCATACCGGAAGAATACGTCGCATTGAAAATGCTTCCGTTGCCGGCAGTAAAAGACGCCACATCAAAAGAAGCGGCATTTCCGGTCAAATTAAAATCCGCCAGACTACCCAGCGATAATGTGCCAGAGGTCGTGAGTGAGCCGCCCGAAACCGTGAAACTTGAGCGGGAAGAAGCGGTAGGGCTGCTGGCAACCTGAAGACTGACGCCATCCAACGACCCTCCGGTCATTGTTATATGGCCACCGCCATTGGCGTTGTTCGCCCCAAGTCGCCAAGCACCAAAGCCACTGATATTCACACCGGTTCCAATCGTGATGTGAGCTTCATTACGTGTTGTCAGATTGGAAGCCTCGGCAAAGGCAAAATCAGTCGTTGGCGTATTGCTGTCGCCTGCCCCGTTAAAGACGGCCTGGTCTGCAGTATTGGTACCCAGCACCGCTCCGCCCCAGTTAGCCGTATCATTCCAATCATCCGTAGCGCCGCCGCCTGACCAATTAATGTTAGCAGCCTGCGCAGCGCCAGTCATCAGCAGACCGGCCGTCAGTATATAACTTATTTTCCTCATTATTTCTCCTTTTATCAGGGGAAGGACCTCTCCCCTGTTTTACGCGAACGGGTGCCCGTTTCCGGGCACCTCAACAGGCGGAATATTTTTTACAGCTCGTCAACATTCACCCGGATGAACTCAACGTTCTTTCCGGTCATATCCACGAGATTGGTCACGGTTTCGAACTCCGCATCCTCCGGCATTATTCCAGTGGTTGGAAGTTCGACATAAGTTCCGAGCATCCAGTTGGGGATCGCCAGATTGTCGCTCATCTCCAGCGCATAGACCAGCTCATTGGAAGCTGCAATCCGGCGGGCATAAACATACTCAAACCAGTTCGTGGTTCCGTCTTCCAGCAGCTGATAGCTCAGCGGCGTCATATATCCAATGTCTGCGCTGTTGGTCGGATCGCCGCCCATGGCATATTCATAAAGATTGTCATAGGCATCGCCGTCCGGATTATCAGTCGCATTGGTATACGCGCCGAGATCATAATTCAGCAACCAGGCATTGTAGCCTTCGGGGCCATCAACACCGTGTATCGCAAAAGCGAGATCCCAGGCAAATGAGCCGCCGTTCTTGGGGAGTGCACCGTCCGATCCGAAACGCAGTCCTGTACCACCGTCATACACATTGGTGGTCGAGTTACCGAACCGTATAGCATGGTTCGGATCTTCATTTGCCCAGGCCATCTGAAACGCATAAGTCCCCGCTTCAGCGTATATCTCTTCCGCAAAATCAATGCGGTAGTAACTTCCCTGGGTAAAACTGTACCCGGAAAGGTCAATACTTGATAAGTGAAGAGTTTCCCCCGCCGTTGTTCCATCCTCTGCGCCCAGCCACACATTCAGCAGATGCGTGCCGTCATCAAAGGTTTTCCCCGCCGTAACATAGACCGAGAACCCCGAGATGTATTTATTCCCATCTAAGGTAAACGTTTGCCCCGAGCCCAATTTCGTGCTCGCGGTTCCCGCGAGATACGTCTGGCCGTTACCGCCGAATACCTCCTGGCCAACCAGAACATCATTGGTTGGGAACGTGCTACCCGTATTGGAGATCGAACTGGCCGGCAACGGTTCACGAGCGGTCACCGAGAGTGCTACCAGAAATTGCCCGTTTGTGCCGCCCTCTTCCATCCAATCAATGGTGGCGGTGGCGGTGGCCGTTTCACCATTGGTCAAACCGGCAACCGTGTTATCAAAATTAAAGGCCAGCGAAGTCGTCGCCGGAAGCGCATTGCTCATCACTAAAGGAAGGACCGTCAGATTGCTGAAAGCACCGGCATGCGTTTCGTCGCTAATCGAAATGGATGAGACCACCACGTTTGATCCGCTGACCGTGGAATAACCGATCGATGTATTTCCAGCCGTTCCATCCAGATCCAATGTAAAGGACATGTCAATCTGGTCAGAACTCAGGGTAACCACCGTCGGAATAGTGCCTACGACCTCATTATGCAGTCCAAAGGTATAGTCCTTCCCCACCGCCGTACTCTCTGTATAGGAAGGAATCGGGAAATTTGTCGTGGAGCTTTTCCAGAACCAGTTTCCATTCGTATAGGTTGAAGAAGCACCGACTTTCATCGTTAACGTATGTGATTCACTCGCCTGATTAAACCAGATCTGATACGCATAGGTTCCGGCATCCAGCACCAGATCATCATCCAGATTGAGCGAATAATAATACAGGTTGGTCATGGTGTACCCGCTCACATCAAAGGTTTCTATCAGGTTGGTCGAAGCCATCACACCATTGGTATACTCCCCCACGAACAGCAGAATTTCGCTAGGCGACTCCGCAAATGTTTTAGTTCCTTGTTTTTGAAACGTGATGGCCCGCAAAGTGGTCTCGGCATCCAGCTTGAAGCTTTGCCCGCCAATCGCCCCCCCGAGCGAATCGTCCGTTCGCCAAACCGAATTGGCAGAATCATTATCCTTCTGGCTGACAAATGCATTCATATCCGGAAATCCCAGATTTTCCTGAATGGTCCCGGCCTGTACACCGCCCGCCGCGATCATCAGACAAGCACTTAATGCCCATAGTCTCTTTTTCATTCTGTTTCCTCCTGTTTCCTTTTATTTACTTCCCGGGGACCGACTTCTGTCTTTCCCGATTCATCATCCAATTTACAGCGCATAAAAAGTTTGCCTATCGCACGTTTGAGCGATGCCGGATATCTACAGATTCGGCAGTATTTCCAATGGCTGGAAGATTCAGATTCTCAATTCTGCTTTTGGCGCTGAAACAGTTCATGATATAAACAGATATGTACCGTCCTCTCACAATTCACCTTGCCATCCTGCTAACCGGACTCTTCCCGGCCATCAACGCTTGTGCGGATGGTCCGCATGCCGATCTGCCGCTCTCTCAACTCGAGCAGCGGCTTGCCGACATTGATCGGGAGCTTACGCAACTCGCCCACACCAGCCTGCGCAGTGGAATAGGTTCCATCGGGCACCGTTCCATGTGGCGAACCACCAACGAACAGGCGGAGTGGGTCGAAATTGAACTGGAGCAGGAAACGCCCATCGATGAAATTGTGCTGGTGCCGGCCCTGTGGCGCGATGCGGAAAAGGGCTTTCAGGCGGATGGATTTCCTGAAGAATTCCGCATTAGCGTCGGCACAGCCGATGATCGCAAAGGAACGGTTCTGGGAGAATACCGCTCCAACGACGGCCTTCTGCCACGGACCGCCCCGGTTGTGATTCCCGCCAATGGCATTCCGGCGACCTGGGTGCGGATCGAAGCGACCCGCCTATCGCTGCGCGCATTCGACAAACGCTACGTCTTCCAGCTCTCGGAAATCTGCATCTTCAGCGGATCCGAAAACGTGGCGCTGCGCTGCCCCGTTAAAGCCTCTTCAACCCATAATGAACGCCCTGAAAGTTCCTGGAATCCGGATTTTCTGGTCGATGGCCACATGCCTTATTTAATGGATGCCGCTGAAGCGCATTCAAGCGTTGCCTATCTGAGCCCCCGGCACGATGAAAAAGCCGTCCTGACTCTGGACCTCGGGAATGAATTCCCCCTCTCACGCGTCCAGCTGCACACCATCGAACAAAGCGATACGGTTCCTCAGGCCTATGCCGGCAACATGGGAATACCCCGTCACCTGCGCATCGAAGGAGCCAACCGTGCCGACTTCTCGGACGCAAAGGTAATCCTGGAAACCCATCAGGATTCACTTAACGACACAGGCCCCATTATGATTTGGCGTTTTCCCGAAACCACCTGTCGCTACATACGCCTGTCGGACGCTTCAACATCCACCCCCTTCCGCATCGGGTTTGCGGAAATTGAACTTTTTTCCAAAGGTAAAAATGTCGCCCTGGGAAAACAGGTTCAGGCCGAGGACATCCCCAAACCACCCGACACCAACCGTTCACTTGCAACGTTAACGGACGGCCGGAATCTTTACGGCACCATCCTGCCCATTCGGGCCTGGCTGAAGGAACTGGCTCGGCGCCACGATCTTGAAAGCGAGCGCCCCTTGGTCGTGGCCGAGCTCAACCAGCGCTATGCGCGACAGAAAACCAACCTGAATCGTATGATAGGACTGGCCGCCCTGCTCGTTGCTGCGGTTGTCTTTACCATCCTGATCGACCGCATGCTCCGACAACGCCAGATTTCCCGCATCCGCGAACGTTTTGCCGCCGACCTGCACGACGAGCTCGGTGCCAATCTGCACGCCATCGGATTGCTGGGCGATCTTGCAAAAGACGCCGTGCATTCGCCCGACGAGCTGATCGAAACCGTTGATGAGATCCGTGCGCTCACCGAACGCAGCGGCAAAGCGGCACGCCACTGCACCGACATGCAGCAGGCCGATATCTACGGGAGCCTGCCCGAAGATATGCGGCGCACCGCCCGCCGTATTATGGCCGATCTCGACTACCATATTTCAATCGAAGGCGAACAGGTGCTCGACAAACTTAAGCCGCGTGCCAAGGCCGACCTCTTTCTTTTCTACAAAGAAAGTCTCGTCAATATCAGCCGCCATTCCGAAGCCACAGAAGTACGCATTAACCTGACTGCGGACAGCACCGAAATTTATTTAACCATCACCGATAACGGCCACGGCTTTATCGGAGAGGTTCCAACGTCGTTAAAACGCCGAGCCCGCCTGCTCGGGGGACAGGTTTCCAGTCCAACCCCGGCATCCGGCGGAACCTGCATCACCCTGAAGTTTAAACCGCACAAATTTAGAATTCGGAGATGAAACCTGCTATGAAACAGAAAATTAAAATCATGCTCGTCGAAGACAACCCGGAATACAGACGGGTCATCGATATTGCACTCAAACGTGAGCCCACCATGGAACTGGTCAGCCAGGTTGGAACAGCGGAACGGGCATTGCGCAGTTTTCAGGATATGTCGACCCGGATCGTTCCCGACATCATTCTGCTCGATCTCAACCTGCCCGGCATGTCCGGCCTTGAAGCCCTTCCCCATTTTTCAAAGGCGGTTCCCGACAGCCCCGTCATCGCACTCACCCAATCCGATAAAGAAGAGGATGTCCTTCAGGCCATCTCACACGGTGCCAAAGGATACCTATTAAAATCAGCCACAATTCAACAGATTAAAGAAGGCATTCAAACGGTTGTGGATGGCGGATCATCGCTCGACCCCTCCGTGGCCCGCTTTATCCTGAATACGCTGCGAACCAGACTGCCCAAAGAGGAGGTGGAAATCCTGCTCTCTGAACGGGAACTGGAAACGCTCAAACTGCTCGGAGAGGGTCTGCTTAAAAAACAGATTGCCAGCGAGCTCAACATCAGCCATTTCACCGTGGCCACCCATATTCGGCATATCTACGAAAAACTCGGCGTGCAAAACGCACCCGCCGCGATCTCGAAAGCTCACAAAAAAGGCCTTTTATAGGCGATGTACACATGTATTGCGGAGCCTTGAGTTTTATATCCCGCAGCTTGTGCTGCGCGCCACATGTTCTTTGTGAAGGGCGAGGCTCTGCCCGAGCCATACCCTGCTCAGGGCTCCGGCGAGGCGTCGCCATCAACCCCGGTGATTTCAAGCCACCGGCTCATTCAACCAGCAGTTTTCCTGCCCCTACAGCCTCAATGGATTTAATGAGCCGATGCTTCATGCGCAGTTCAACAGCGGAGAGGGGAAGAAGGCTTCGGTTCCACACTATTGGTGGTTGATGAAAAACTCGACGGTTCGATCTATAATAATGTTTCTGGAAGGATCAATATCGGCATCCACCTTCCGCCAGTTGTGCCCGGCATTTTTCACAATCATGATTTCCACCGGAGCCCCGATCGCGTCGGCCTTCTTTTCCATGTGATAGGCCTGCTTAACCGGAATGGTTGTATCCTTGTCCCCCTGAATCATCAGTAGTGGCGGACTGTCTTTGGTCAGATAATTTATCGGGCTCATCTCCCGATAAAGCCTCAGCTTATCTTCAGGCTTAGCGTCTTTCCCCAGAATACGCGGCCCGAACCGGTCTCTGAAATTTTCGCGGTCGTCGTGATTAAACAACTGCTCATCTTCGAAATCGCACGGCCCGTACCACGAGACGCCCGCCACCGTTTTATACGAATACTTCGCCAGTTCAGGATCGCCCTGCAGGCTGTCCGGCGGCGACAGCAGTACCATTTGTGCAAGATGGCCGCCGGCCGAATCGCCGAAGGTATAGATCCGGTTCGGATCAATTCCCAGTTCCTTTCGATAGGCCGAGACAAAACGGAGCGCATCTTTTGAGTCAATCACACAATCGCGCATGGCAGTCATTCCTTCTTTACTCCATAAGCGATACCCCACAGAAACAACACAGAATCCCTGCTTCAACAAGGCACCATGAACAACATCAAACGATGCATTGCCGGCTCCGTGCCGGCTTCCCGCCGCCCAACCGCCGCCATGCGTATAAAGAACGACGGGTTTCTTTTTGCTGTCATCCACATCCGGGAAATAAAAGTCCAGATAGACATCTTCAGTTTCAGTGCGTTTAAAACAGACGTTGCGCAACTGTTTCCCGGGACTGGTTACATACTGCAGCGAAAGTCCCTCCAGCTCCTTTCGGTCCAATACTCCATCGCCGTTTTTATCGAGCTTACGGTTCCGCTTCCACTGCGTTTCGTCTTCGTCTTGCTCAACAATGCCATCTCCGTTTTTATCGGATTTTTCCAGAAACCGATTAACCGCCACGGCCAGATACTCCTGATTGGATTCCTCCAGCGGTTCCAGAGCGCGAACTGGAACACAACATGCCACCGATGCGATGGCGACCAAGAGCACCTTATTTAGAATTTTCATGTCCATTATTTTTCTCCACTCAAAACGTGCTGAACTGCCTCAACCTACTCATCATAAAATACCTATAAAAAATTGACTCTCGCACCGGCCTCTTCGTCTTTTTTACCGCCACGTGATTCGTGCTTCACCCTTGTCAGTATCCACCCACACCTCGGCGTGCTCAAATTCACGGGTAAACTCCCACCCATCCGGCGTAATGCGCCGATACGGCCCTTTTGGTTCTCCCAACGGTTTTTGCAGCTCCGGATAATCATACAGCGATCCATCCCCCAGCTTCCACCCCCAGCCATATTGAAAATAGAAATAAGGCTGGGCACCGATGAGATAGCAGGCGAGATAATATTCAAGACGTTCCCGTGCCAGCTCGGCCCGCTCGTCCACGCTGCTCTTCCTGCCCCGGCTGCGATCAACTTCCACTCCGATCCGGAAGATAGACATTTTACCCGCCCGGGCGATACGCAGCATATCGTTCCAGTCCCGCAGCAGACTCTCTTTGCTGAGGAGTTCTCCCTTATAATGCTCAAACATACTGGCATCCATGACCGGGAAGACGTGTTTGGCAATATCCTGATGGGCATTGTTCGCAAGCAGAATTTTATCCGGCCCCATCTTTTCTTTCAGCGCAGCCATCATTTCCCCCATGGCCAGCTCAACCTCTGCGCTCCTATCTTTCCGCAACCAGGAAAAACCATGCATCTGGTCAATAAAGGCTCCGTCACATCCCGATTCCGTCACGCCCTTCGCAACCGTGTTCACCCACCATTCGCGTAAATCCGGATTCAGCACGTCAAAGAAAAAGACCTTGTTGCGATGCTCCAGTTCACCGGTTTCCGGATCCACTATTAAAAATTTCTTCAGTTCAGGATACTGATCGATCATTCCGCCCCGGAACATTTTGTTATACGAGGTGAACGGCCAGGCATAGGCCGAGTTAAAATAAAACAGCACCTTCATATCGGGCTTAATCTGTTTAAAGGCGGCGGC
Organism: Pontiellaceae bacterium B12219; assembly: GCA_029432795.1. Taxonomy (GTDB): domain Bacteria; phylum Verrucomicrobiota; class Kiritimatiellia; order Kiritimatiellales; family Pontiellaceae; genus Pontiella. The sequence continues at coordinate 60,719 of JARNMJ010000004.1, read as the reverse complement.
ATCGTGCTTTGCACCCAGTTCAGCCGCACCGAGCTGCTTGAGTCCATGCGATTTTTCAATACAGAGGAAGTCAGTTCGTTCCGCAATAAAAGCCATTTCCTCCGGATGCAGCACCCGAGCCATTTCACCGAACATGTAATACATCGGCGTGGTGTCCCAACTGAACTTCGGAAAATTCTTTTGAGGTACAAACGGGCTGCCAAGATGAAACGAGAAATCGCCGTTATCCGGATCAACAAAAAGAGGATCGCCCACCAGGCTGCTCCGTTCCAGTCCAGCCGACTGCATCATCTCCAAATGCTCATCCATCCATGCCGGACTGCTCGCATGATAATAGAGATTTGAATCCATATTCGTTGTCTTCAGTTCAGGCTTTCCGAGCGGACCCTGCTTACTCGGATGTATCGGGCGCTGCGCCTGCGCATTGCCCCCGTCAGAATGGGCAATAATCACATTCCGCTGAATTTTCGAGCCCGTCACCGGATACCATTCCAGACTGATATATCCCCAATTGGGAGCAGTGAGCGGATTCACGATAAAGTTATTGATGATATCGTTGACTCCTTTGGATGCAATACCGGCAGAAAACCCATAGTTGTTAACCAGCACATTTCCATAAATAAGCGTTTCATGCTGGTCATCATCGCACCGAATGGCGGACGGGAAGGAATGCTCCAGATTATCGTGAATATAGTTATAGCGGATAATGTTCCCCCCGCCCGTTCCGGAAACATAAACCGCATTGCCATCGGAGAGCAGCTGCACGGTATGGCTGATTTCATTGTATTCAAACAGGTTGTTCCGTGAATGGTTATATTTTTCGCGTGCCTTCCAGTTTTCATACGACCGGACAACCCCCTCTTTATCTTCCGCCGGAATTTCATGCTGGCGAACCGTCCGTCCGCCTTCTGAATTCAAGCCCCGGTCGGGCGGCACACGCGTCGTGATCATTACGGCCGCATAGCCGCTATGGTGCAGTTCATTGTGCACCATTTCATTATGTCCGCTCTGCCAGGCCCAGATGCCCGGAGAATGCCAGGTGATTTCGCTGAAGTGGTGAATATGATTGTTGGAAATCGTATTGTGGTGATTCACATCTTTTGTTCCGGGGCCATAGCCCGTCAGCAGAATCCCCGCTTCACCCAAATGCGCAAATTCACAATCTTCAATCCGATTACGCTGCGCATGAAGATCCAGTCGAATACCCGTACCGCCGGCATCGACAAATCGGCACGCTTTCACCACACATGCTTCCGCTCCGCGAAAACGAAGCATGGCGGAAGGCCGGTCAAACAGATCCCAGTCGTGCTGGATGCCCCAGCCCAGACGCGTTTCGTCGCTGGTCCATGCTCGGCGGTCACCGTGCGTAAACGTCAGCCCTTCAAAGGCAATTCCAACCACTGGAACATCAGTTGGCCCGTCATAATCAATTTGGCCCTCCACGCGAATCAGCTCACTGGTGCTTGGCGCCAGAATCCCGCGCGGCGATCCATCCGTCTGGGGATCGCGCGGCCAGAGATATATCTTCCGCGTTTTTGTATTCACCACCCACTCGCCGGGCTCGTTCAATGCTTCCAGCATATTTTCAACCCAGACATGGTTCCCGGAAGGATTGTGCACCCAGCCCGGAATCGGGCCCATGGCATAGGTTGCGGAAACACCCGTTTTTGCAACGCCCGTTTCTTCATTCACCGATGCCAGCGGAAGCATATTAATCACCCAGGCACGAGACGGTCGGATGTTGATCTCCACGTCTTCCACATTATCCCAATTCTTCAACGCGCCTTTCGGAAAATGAAGTGTTCGCAGGTCCCCCGGTTCCGTCACCGTAAAACCGCTGTCACGCGCGCGCTTCAGGCGACCGTTTCCATCATAAAGCGTATAAAACCGACCCATTCCTTCGGGCATATCGGCCACCCACACCTTGCCGGCCGCCTCCTCCGGAAGTTCAGGCGGTGCCATTTCAAGGCGTTGCCAGCCGGTCACCGGAACCCCCGCACTGATCACCGGTTGCTCGCCCGGATAGGCCGCAATCGTCAAATACGTTGAATCCGCAATTTCGCCGGCCCCATACATCGGCAGAGCAGTTTGCATCGGGGCAGCGGGATTCCCATCCGCCAATCCGAGCACCAGCGTCTCTTTTAAGGAATGCCGCCCCTCGCGCAATAGAATCGATACCGGCTCGGTATAGCCCGACGCACGAAGCGCCCGAACTGCCGCTACCGCTCCGGGAAGGGTGGCGTACGGCTTTTCAATACTGCCGTCAGCCTGTGCATGACCCTCCGGCGAAACATAGACCTCTTTTGCCGAGAGGCTGCAGCAAACACCCAGACAAATCACACTCAATATCGTTTTCATTTCACATCCTCGTTGTAATAGTTCTGATGCCCCGGAAGGCGTTTGGTTTTCTCGCTCAATCCAAATAAATTCTGATCCTCGGCGCGGACCGGAACCGGCTGGATATTCAGATCGGTTTCTTCGAGCGCAACCGGCGTAAAGATGGCAACATCCCCCTTTTTCAAAGAAAGCTCTGTTATGCCATCTTCATCGATACGTACCTGATCGTGTTGGACTGCCGTTCCGTTAATATAAATCTTCGGGTTCGGAATATCGGTTTTAATGAAGCAGGGAGAGCCGGCCAGACTTTCAACTGTAACAAACTGCGTGATGCCCTGCTTCTTTTTGGCACTGACCAAAAATGCGCCCTGCGTGCGCAAATCCCTGAAAGCCACATCGGACCAGGTTGAAGGAGCGCCCGCAAAAACACGAATCTTCCCGCCCCAGCTCTGCAACAGCATATCGTGCATGGAGGTGGCATAGGAGAAGGGACTTTCAATCACCGGATTATGGCCCACTTCCGCATACATCGTCGTCGGAGCAACGCCTGGATGTTTGATAAACATATCGAGATAGGTATAGGCCGTTTCACCATCGCCCAACCAGGCATACATCGAGGTCGCGCCCGTGCAGGTATAACCGGTCACCTTCGTTCCGCCGGCACTCGTATCGGTCCCGTTAATCGAGACATCCAACCAATGATCCAATGTTGTACGGACTAATGCCGCTTCAGCATCATTGTCGGCAGTCATCACCGCCAGCGGATAAAATCCGAGCAGGTGTGAATAGTGGCGATGCGGTTTATCGAACGGAATATCCCTTCCAATCCGCAGCCCGTTTTCATCGATCTGGAATTCGACCAGATTGTCGACGATGTTCTGCCATTCAGCAGCCAACGGATCGTTCAGCTGAAACTCCGCGTTTAGATCCAATAAGGTCTGACAACTCCACTGCATCAGTGCAATGGTGAAATTGATATCCTGCCCATATCCGGGTTTATACTCAGGCGACCAGCTGCTTTTAATATGAATGGTGCCATCCTCGGCTTCCACGGGATTTTCTTTGAGGTAATTCAGATAGCTGTTCACGCCCTGCCGCAATACCGGGAAAAGGCCATCGCGCATACGTTCACGGTCACCGGCAAATTCACAATGCAGCCAATAGTCATGCAGCAACCAGACCAGCATGTCCGGGAATCCGTTATCGGCCAGCATATCCTGTGGGAAACAAGCCCCCAATGTTGCACTGTCCGGCCAACGCTCCGGCGCATTTTTCGTGAGGTTTTCCGCATATTTATCCACGTTATTCACCAGCGACTCGCCAGCCTCCAGCCGATTGGCCGTCAGGTGGGTCCAGTAAATCAGCTGCACATTGAGATCGCCCCAGACCATCGGCCAGAAGGTTTCGTTGTACCACGGTCCCATCAGATCCAGAATGGGCCCGTTTCCGCGGGTGGCTGAAGCAAACTTATACATCTGAATCCAGTAAAAGGCTTCCTTCTCCGGATCATTTACCGTCAGAAAACTCTGCGGATAGTAGTCGTTCCACCAGGTCCGATGACTGGATAAAAAGGTCTGGTCCCTCGCCATGTTCCGGGCATTGGAAAGATTCTCCTTCACGATATCCAGACTGTTGTGTTCCGGAAAGCTGTGATGAACACTCGCGGTTAAAAGCTGTTTACCGTCGGCCTTGCCGGAAATGTCCCAGCCGGTGGTGGTTTCGCCCCGGTTATCGTAAAGCATTTGCAGGCAAAACTGCATCCTGTCTTCTTCACTCAGGACAGGTTCCGGCGGGAGCGGATACGGGGCCGTGCGCATGTCGTCCCAAAAAGAAGAGCCCTTCGGCCCGCCGCCTTCATCCAGCGATTTACGAACGGGAGCGAAAGGCACGTCCGGATGCCACGTAATTTTTACCGACTCTCCGCCCTCCGCATCCGTTTCAAAATAGATCACATCGGTCATGGCGTGTGTCAGCCCATGAACTGCATACGAGCCCTTGGTTGTTTTAATCTCGCCGGTCACTTCCGCATTCCACAGGCTCAGACGCAGATCGATATCCGTAATGTCCCCTTCCGATTCGAGTTTAAAATGACCCAGCGGAAGTCGGGAGCGATAGATCCAGAGCATTTGTTTGCCCTCATACGGCAGGCGGTGATCATAATAATCATGCCGACCGATATGCAGCGCTATCGTATTTGCGCCTTCATCCTCCAGCTGATAGAGTAGAAACCCCACATTGCCGTTTCCCGTATACGGTGCCACCTGCCAGCAGTCGGGAATCCGATCCCAAACCATGTCGTGCTGCGTCAGAAAGGCTTCAAAGTCAATGGAGGGCGGTTCGGTTTGAACGCCGTTTGCCTCGCCGAAACACGTGCCGCACAACAAAGTCGCCAATGTAGCCAACCATCTATACTTCATTCAACTCTCCCTGCCTTAGCCATTGAGAGAACAACGTAGCACGTGCAGAAAAACTGAACATCCCGTATACGGGGGGTACAATACGATATGAAGACCATATGGACTGAAGGTTCCAGTATTTGGAACAGGATCATCTTCGCTCCCCAAGGGTTTGCTGGAGAATATAGGAAGAATGATTGCATGCAAAATGAGGATCGGGCTGTGCGCGACAGATAGACCAACATGCTGCATTTTATGCTAACGACGGAAGACTCGAAAAACACAGGACAAGCCGACCGAAAGGTTCCGTGTATCCAGTGTCTTCCGTAGTTAGCACTTCCTCTGTGGGGTTAAGTGACTACTGTGCAACATATAAATGATTTCGTTGCTTTTCCGTTGCCGCGGATTATTCCACCGGCACCAGCTTAATTCCTTTAAGTCGAAAGTCGTTAAACCACGAAATCGTATCTTTGGGATAGGCCGTGATACGGATGACGCCGGGTTGATCGATCCGAATCGTTCCAACAGATTTTTCTGTGATTTCTCCAACGGTTCCTTTCGAATATACGACCAGCATGTCCGAAGGTGTCTTTAGTTCATAACTGAGTTTATTGTCTCCATTATCTTCGCTGATCACCTCGAAAATGCCCGGCGTTTTAACGTTTACCGTCCAGACCAACCCCTGATTGGTTTTCCCGCCCCAATTGCGCGTTGTCTGGGCATCATAGTCATAACTGATCCGTCGAACCGCATACTCGCAGTGTGCAACGGGCAAATCAAAGGATCCGCCCTCGCCCTGCTGAATGGTTTCATCCACGACCTGAGGAATTTCATCATCAAGCTCCAACGCAATCACCGTCACATGCGGCTGTTTGAGTTCGTCCGGCACGGTAACGGAAAGGTGTTCATTTTTCTGGTTAAACATCAGTGCTTTCTGCGATGGATCGGCCAGGCAATAGGCTTTTTTCACCTTCGACAACAGCCCCTTGAGCTCCACCTGATTTCCCTCAAGTTCTTTCAGTTGAAGGAATACCTTTCCCGGTTTGCTGGTAATTGCATACGGCGGAAACTTCAGCGGGCTCGGGTCGGCACCGTAAATCGACTCCCCGTTCACTTTCAGCCAATCGCCGATGGCCGTAATGCTGTTGACCTGCGATTCCGGAATGGTGCCATCCGGCCGCGGCGCCACGTTCAGCAGGTAGACCCCGCCATTGCTCACAACACGGCACAGGGCATAAATAAAGTCGGCGTATTCATCCGAACGATCATTTTCGCCACCGTACGACGTGTATCCCCATCCACGTTCCGTCACCGATTCATGCGTCTGCCACGGCACCTTCAGATCGGGAAGCCAGGTGGCCTTGCTCACGCTCGGGGTTTTGCCGTTATCCATCGAAACATCAAAATGACCGTACCCCTGACCCAACCGCGAATTCACCAAGGCACCCGGCTGATTTTCTTTCACAACATCCATCATCTGCCGGCATTTTTCATCGTCCATCTGCACCGGCGTATCAAACCAGACCATAAAGATATCGCCATAATTGCGCGTCAGCTCTTTCACCTGCATAACCGCTTTGTCTTCAAAATAAGCATCGAATTTTTCCTGCGGTTTCAGATTTCCTTCAAAGTCCCAATGGTTTCCAAACCCGCCCTCTTCATGCCAGTCCTGACTCTGCGAATAATAAAACCCCAACTTCATCTTCCGGTCAGCACACGCCTCAGCCAGCTCCTTCAACACATCGCGCCCGTAGCCGGCGAAATCAACCAGGTTATACGGATGCTTCGATTTATACATGGCAAAGCCGTCATGATGCTTTGCGGTTATCACAATAAAACGCATCCCGGCATTCTCTGCAATCGTCACAAAATCAGCGGCATTGAATTTTGTCGGTTTGAATTTGCCGGATGCCTCCCGTTCATAATCCTCCACCGGTATAAAGGCCCGCTTCATAATCCATTCGGCAGAGACTTCTTCTCCGTCCCAGATCCCTTCGAGCTGCGCATAGGGTCCCCAATGAACAAACAGGCCGAATTTATCCTCATAGAGCTGTTTCATATTTTCCCGAATCTCGGGCGTATAGATCGAAACACCGGCGGAACCGAATTCATCGCTTCCGGTTATTTTGACAACAGAGTCGACGGTTTCCTGCGCGCAAACCTGAAAGCAACCGGTCAGGATGGCAGCCGCCGAAATCCATTTCATATTTAATAGGTTCATCATTCCATCCTTTAACAGCATTTCGTTTCTGTTGCTCAGCCAGTTGAATGTTGGGATCTTGCTGGGGGGACAGCGTCCCCGCTGTCCGGACGCCGGAGACGGCATCCCTCCATATACGATCACACTATTTAACGGTCGAATCTCTAAATTACAGTTTCTCGATATACACGTAGAATGCGGGAGATACGCGTTTCTCTCGATCGATCAACTGGGCCTCCATGTCGTACCTGCCCGCCGGAATCGTCGCCTTAAACGTTACTTCATCCTGGCCTTCTTCTATTTTCCGGGTGCCCTGAAGATTGGCCACATACAGGTAAGCTTCCGTAAAATCTGACTTCACACTCGCCGGCAGCGTCCGGTCCAGCTCAACTGTTTTTTCCTGAGCCGGAAAGGTGGCGTTGATGGCCAGTCCGCTTTCCCGCGGAAAGCGCCGCAAGCTGATGGTGTATTCCCCATCCTCGACAAACTCAATTTTCCAACGGCCCGTACCCTGTGCCCCAACCGCCGCGCCGATCTGATGCCACACCTGCCCGTGTTTTCCCGTCAGCATATCGTGTGCAGAAATACGGCTCGGGTTCTCATGGGGCGTTCCCACTTTGATGTACGCGTAGCGTTCATTCACGCCCTCCTCCGTAATGGAAGTCCACCACTGCTCATAGCCCTCGGCCAGCCGTTTTCCAACCTCTGGAAACTGATCAAATACATTCGTCGTCTGACCGAGATCGTCGGACATCTTATAAAGCTCATCGCCGTTGACCAGCCGCCAGTCCTTATCCATCACGGTATATTTACGATATTTAACCAGGTTCTGAAGCCGCTGGGTATCCATATACAGAATGCGGTCCGGCCAGGCGGGCTCGGATTCCGTCAGCAGCGATTTAAAGCTGATGCCATCCAACGGTTTGGCTGGCTCATAATCGAGTCCGAGCAGATCCACAAACGTCGGCAACACATCGTAATGCGCCACCAGCTGATCGATGTCCTTTCCGCCGGTGATCTGACCATTCGGCCAGCGGATAAAAAACGGCACCCGATGTCCGCCTTCGTACTCACTGCCCTTGGAGCCCTTCATGCCCGCGTCATAAATTTTGTTGCCGCCGGCCGAACCGTTATCCGTCATAAAAATAAGAATCGTGTTGTCCGTCAAATTCAGTGCATCCAGTTTGTCGGTCAGCCGCTTGAAATTATAATCGATATTGGTGATCATGCCGTAAAAGCGCTGAAACCGCTCCGCCAGCCCCGGAACATTTTCATACATCTTGAGATAGGCTTCCGGAACGTTGTACGGCGCATGCGGCGCATTGGAGGAAATGTAGCAGAAAAACGGTCGATTTTTGTTCTTCTCAATAAACTGCAGTGCTTCGGAAAAAAAGACATCCGTGCAATAGCCCTCATACGTCTGCAGTTCCCCGTTATGCCAATAGGTATCGTCAAAATAATCATTGCCCCAGTAGTCGGGTCCCTGTGTAATCCCGCCGCCGCCATGCCGCACCACTTCCTGAAAACCGCGATCCATCGGACGGAAGGGATAATTATCCCCCAGATGCCACTTCCCGAACATGCCCGTGGCGTAGCCGTTTTGGGCAAACAGCTCCGGCAGAATAACCTCATCTTCAAACAGCAGCGAACGTCCGGTGATGGTATGGAATACATTCAACCGGTTGCAGTGCCGACCGGTCATGAGCGACCCGCGGCTCGGAGCACAGGTGGTGGAAACATGGAAATCGGTGAAACGAACCGCATCCTCATAAAAGGCATCGATATGGGGCGTTTTTATAATCGGATTACCCAGACAGGCCAGATCGTTCTTTCCCTGATCATCTGTAATAACCACAACCACATTAGGCCGCTCTTTTGCCGCAGCAACTCCGCGAGAAACAGCGGTCAGCACCACCATCCCAATCATCAAACGAAACACAGCCTTAGAATTCATGATTCCATCCCCATACGTTTTTTTATCTGACCCTGCTTTCAAAACCTCTGAACACAGGCTTAAACGGTTTTAGCGCAGCCGCGCCCTTACAAATCTTCCGGAGCCCAGTCCGGAATCCCGATTTCCTTCAGCTGGTGATTATAACGAACAGCCAGCGGCTGATCATCCGGAGCCACTCTCGGCAAATCCTCATTCACCATCAGGGGCAACACCGATGCCCACCATTGGTCGTAGGCTTTACGAAGTTTCTCCACCACCTCAGGATGGGCCGACGCCACATTCCTGGTTTCGCCCGGATCCGTTGAAATATCGTATAATTCCGTATTATTCGTGAAGCGCCATTTCCCGGTACGCACCCCGCATTTTTTAAATTTAAAATCGTCGCGCTCGCCCGCTTTCCAGCGGCCGCAATGGAAGAACAACTCACGGTCCGCCCAGTCGGCGTCCGGATTGTTGAGCAGAGGCATCAGCGAGCGACCATCCATTTTCTGCACCGTGGCAGGCAGCTGCACTCCGGCCAGATCGCAGAAGGTTTGATAAAGATCGATATGCGCTGTCAGCGCATCGATATCCACACCTTCGCCCAGCACGCCCTTCCAATACCAGAATGCCGGAACATGGGTTCCGCCTTCATTCGGCGAATTTTTACCACCTCGCATATCCGCATTAAACGGGCGCTGCTTCTTTCCGTTGAATGTGATCGCCGGCATGGACATGCCGTTGTCGGTCATAAAAATAAGAAGCGTATTTTCCAATGCCTTCCATTCATTGAGCTTTTTCCAAAGCAGCCCGAAATTATCGTCGATATTTTCAATCATGCCGTATCGGCCCGCGGTTTTCTCATCGTACCCTGCATCGATAAAACGCTGCGTGTATGAAGCCGGCGCGTAGTATGGACCATGCGGCGCATTCAGGGAAATGTAGGCAAAATACGGTGTACCTGACTTTTCCTGTTTTTTGATCCAGGCCAGGCCGGATTGAAAAAACAGATCCGTACAGAACCCTTCGGTTTTGACAATGGTGTCGTTGTGCAACAGGACATTATCAAAATAGCAGTCGTCCCTGTTCGGAGGGAAATCGCCGAGGGCAACCTGTCCGATTCCCCCCGCCCCATGAATCAGAACTTCGTCAAATCCGCGGCTGCCGGGCAGATAGTCCTCTTCATCCCCGAGATGCCATTTCCCGAAGATCCCGGTTGCATAACCGGCCGACTTCAAGGCCTCCGCGATCGTGAAAGTATCAAGCGCCATGCGTTCACGTTGCAGAATGGTGTGCGTTACCCCATTCTTAAACGGCGCGCGCCCGCTCATGATGGCGGCACGCGTCGGTGCACAGGTCGGGCTCACCTGAAAATCCGTGAAGCGGGTCGACTGCTCATAGAATTGATCCAGATGCGGCGTCTTGAGAATCGGATTTCCCATACAGGAAAGATCGCCCATTCCCTGATCATCCGTCATCACCAGAATAATATTCGGGCGGCTGCCCTCCAGTGCGATTGCTCCCGCCATTGATGCCGATGCCATGTAAAGGACAAGCAGTCCAAGGGTTCTTAGTTTCATTGCCATTTCCTTATTTGGTCAAACATTCAATTCGCATTAGAGATCAGTCAACTTCCGCCGCTATTTCGCTCCGCGCACAGCCTTAATGCTGATCGACACCCAATGTTTGCACAACCTTATTGATGGTACCGTCGTCATTGAAAGACACCTTATCAAAGCAGATAGACCGATTGGATGCTCTGCCGCCGGAGAGTGCGCCGTTGTGATAAAAGATGTACCACTGCCCTTTATACTCCACGATGGAACCGTGCGTGGTGATCACATCAGAGCCTTCCAGAAATACGCCTTTATGCTCATAGGGACCGAGCGGGTTTTTGCTCATTGCATAGCGCATCTCGTTTGCGGGTTTGGTCGCGTCCGGATAGATGGCGTAATAAATTCCATTTCGCTTAAACACCCACAGCCCTTCTTTAAAACCATCGAGGCCTTCCAGTTTCTGAAGTTCGCCATCGATCTCCATCATGTTTTCTTTAAGCTTCACGCCGTGCGGTTGATTGGGCCCGCCGTAAAACAGATAAGCCTGATCGTCATCATCCATAAAAACGCACGGATCAATCATCGGTTTCAACCCTTTGATATACCCCCGCTCTTTGAAGCCGGAGGTCGGACTGGTGCTGGTTGCCACACCGATTTTCCAGGTTGATTTATAATCGGTTCCGCTTGGATGCGGGAAATAGAAATAATAGGTCCCGTTTCGATAGGCACAGTCCGGCGCCCACATAAATCCGCCTTCTTCACGTCCCCATGGAACCTGGCCGGCATTAAGGATTTCGCCATGATCGGTCCACGTAATCATATCGTCCGTCGAAAATACATGATATCCATCCATTTTGGCATACCCGCGCCCTTTGATATCGGTCGACGGATACACATATAAACGACCGTCCTCCCAAACGTGCGCCGAGGGGTCGGCGGTAAACATATGGGTGACAAACGGATTCGGCGCCCGCTCCGCCGCTTGCAGAATTCCGCCTGCAGTAAGCGTGAATACGAATAACACGGTTTGCAACTTCATCTATTTACCTTCCCATCCATTGATTCGCACGAAATAGCCGGCCGTCGGATCATCATCATGGCAGGCGAGAAAGAGGCATTCGGGTTTGCCGTCTTTCCACAGAATACTCGGGCGTTCACTGCGCGCCAGCTTTGCACCGAAATACTGCTCATTCGTCAGATATCCAACCTCCGGAATACCCCAGTCGATCCCGTCTTCCGAAGTATAGATGAGCCCCGGACGAAGGCCGCCTGATTTTCTATGATTTACAGGAAGCGGGTTGTCCTCGAGCATATCCTTCACACCCCGGCGGTCCTCCACGATCATGTAATACATATCGTTGTAAAAAAACGCATAGGGATCTTCGATATCGAGTTGTTGTTCGGCGTAACTGATTACCGGATTCCCGGCATAATTCACATAGGGGCCTTCGATGGCATCACTGACCGCCAGCGAGATTTCGCGGAATTGATGCTTATCCGTCATCGACTTATAATAGATCCGGAATTTTCCATCCGGTGCCGCCACAAATGTGGGGTTGGAGGCATGGTTGATTTCCGCGCCGCCCATTTTTCCAGAGGCTGGAATAATCGGGTTCAATGGACTTTCGGTCCAGGGGCCGTTCAATGATTTCGCCGTGGCAATACCGACCTCCTGCATCGATCCGTTTTCGTCGTTAAGTTTATTGAACAGATAAACCAGGACATAGGTATCGCCCACCTTGGAAATCTGCGGGTTATGATAGCCGGCCTCGTCGCTCGCAAAAACATCGCCAATCAACGTGTACGGCCCTTCCGGCTGATCGGCCACCCAATGAACAATCCGGCTGTTTTCTTTCCATGTTCCATTGTCAGGAATGATGGAATTAAAAACATGCAGCTTCCCGGCCTCATCATAGATCGGCGCCATGCCCCAGGTCCATTCGCCCTCTTCCGACGGAAGAATATATTCCCCGGGAACCTGCGCCGCGCAAAAGGAGGACACCTCAATGGCTGCCGCCTGCATGCTCATCAAACCCGCTATACTGATCCCTAACCATACTGACTTATTCACTTTTCGATTCATATTTATCTTCCCCATATTCAAAAGTTATACGCTGATTTTTTACTGCCCAACCGGTTCAAAGATGATGGTCTTCAAATTAAACAGCGCCTTGCTGCCGGATTCCCCGAATCCGAGAATGCAGTCCGTTGCCCCGACCTGATTCAAGTTCACGGTCCCGAAATCCAATAGTGCAAACTGTTCCCAACCGCCCGTCGGCTTTACCCGTGCAGTCAGCACCTGCCCGCCCACCGCCAAACGCGCATCGGCTCCGTCGTAGCCGTTGGCGCAGGAACAGAGCGCTTTCACCCGGTATTTTCCAGGGGCCGGAATATTCAGCGCCCACGATGCGGTGGCCGCCGGATCGGTCCAGAAACCGATGTGCGCATTATTCACCAGCTTAATGGCGGCCCCGTTGAGTTTTGCCTCTTGGGCCTGCAGTATTAATTCATTCCCGGAAAGTTCCAAAGCGGGTTCCGCCGCCCCCATGCTTTTCCAACCCTTGGAAAATTCAAGACGCAGCACCGTTGCATACGGATCGGGTGTTACCGAAGAGATATCAATTTCAACACCGTTTTTCTTCACCGAAACAGGAAGCGGTTCCCGGCCATAGGTGAATGCCTCAACCTGACCGAAGGCGACGTCTTTCAGCAGCAGCCTTCCGTTTTCCGGCCAGTCAAAAACATAAATAAAAAGTTCGCCGGCTTCAGCAGTCGATCCTTTTTCCTGCGCCACCTTGCCCCAGGATTGCACCGGCACTGCCACAACCGCCGTTCCGTAAACGGCCTCGGTGTGCGCCTGATTCCATGCCCCCATTTCCCTAAGCTGCCGGATCGATTCCTCCGGCCAGGAACCGTCTGCCTGCGGGCCGACGTTGAGTAATAAATTTCCGCCCTTGGTATTGATATCAATCAGTTTTTGAATCAGCACCTCCGTGCTTTTCCAATTGGTATCGCTCTTCTTGAAACCCCAGGAATGATTCACCGTCCAGCAGGCCTCCCAGATGTGATCCAGCGCCGCACCCGGCGTGGAATTTTCCGGCGTACCGTAGTCTTTCTTGAATTCTTTCCGCTTGGCGACCCGGTTGTTGATGATCATGTCCGGGCTCAATTCCCGCAGGTAGTTATACAGGTCGATGCCGTCCTCCATCGTCCACCATTTCGTCCAATCACCATCAAACCACATGATTGCCGGATCATAGCGATCGATCAGCTCTTTAAGCTGGGCCTTCATGTAAGTCACATAGCCCTCTTTATCGTTCATTGGCGTCTGATTCATAGACTGAGCAGCGCGCTGAGACAGGTGGTGCCAATCGATAATCGAATAGTACGTACCAAACTTGAGGCCGTATTTATCGCAAGCCGCTTTCAGCTCACCAAGAATGTCCCGATCAAAGTCCGTCGCCTCTCCTAAATCATATTCGGTAAAGGCGCTGTCCCACAGGCAGAAGCCTTCGTGGTGTTTAGTCGTGATGACCATATAATTCATACCTGCTTCTTTGGCCGTCTTCACCCAGAGGTCGGCATCCAGATTATCCGGATGAAAATCGGCCGCCAACGGAATATATTCCTCCGGTGTGATCTTTCCCCAGCGCTGAATCCATTCCGCATATTTTGGAACCGGTTCGCCTTTCCATTCCCCGCCCAGTGTCGAGTAGACCCCATAATGAATGAACAGCCCAAACTGGGCATCGGTGAACCACTGCATGCGCTGCTGATACGCCTCATCACTCTCCACAATCAGCTCCGCAGCACGGGTCGCATTCAGACTCGCAAGCAGCCCGGCCATTAAGACCAACATCTTTCGACTTTGTTTTTTCATCCCTGTTCCCCGAAAGTTGCTTCAATCACAAAACCCTGAGGATCTGTTTCTATACCTTTAAAATCGATTTCCAACGCATCGCCGGTCTGCTTCCATTGCAGTATTTCATCGCTGCCCAATAGACGCAACGCCGTCACGTTTCCGGACGATATATTCAACGATTCTATGCGAACGGTTTGCGGAGCCGGCGTAATCGACATGGCATACACCTTGTTTTCTTTTGCACTGAACCAGAATTCGCCTGGAACCGATTCCGCCCCTTTTGCAGGGTTCACATTTTCATTAAAACGGTTCCAGCGGGTCGTTCCGAAGATGGCATCAGAATTGGTCTTCACCCACTGCCCCATTTCCACAAAGCTGTCCGCGCAGGACTGCGGCACATGGCCCTTTCCATCGGGACCGATATTGAGCAGATAGTTCCCTCCCTTGGAAATAATATCCACAAAGTTGCGCAACAGCTGGTTCGTGCTCTTCCAGTTATTATCATGCGCTTTAAAGCCCCAGGAATGATTGGCCGTTCCGCAGGTTTCAAAATATTTCGCCACCAGCTCACCTGCCTCTGGCGTCGTGTTGTCGCCCGCGTCCATATAATCGCCGTACTCATAGCCCACACGGCGGTTCACCACAATGTTCGGATTCAGATCATAAATCATTTCATAAAATCGAAAGGCCTGCGCTTCCGTAATCAGCCCTTCGCCATCGAACCAGATCAGGCGCAGATCGGGCAGCAGATTGATTAATTCAACAATCTGCGGATAGGCCTTTTCTTCCAGATAGTCCGAATAGGAATTCGAACTCGGATCCCATAGATTTTTCCCGTTCGGGCGCGTCGGGACACCGTATTCATCATTTTTCATTTTCACGTTGGCATAATCCGCATCGCAGCCGTCCATCCAATCATGGCCGTGGGAATAATAAACCCCGAAATCAATACCCTCTGCCCGACAGGCATCATAGAGCTCCTTGATCAGATCGCCTTCGTACGACGTCCCATCCGTCACATCCCAATCCGAACAGGCGGAATCAAACAGCGCAAACCCATCATGATGTTTCGCCGTAATGACGACGTATTTCATGCCGGTATTCTTGGCCAGTTTCGCAATATTCACCGCAAAAGATGCATCGGGATTAAACTGCTTCGCAAATTCGCGATATTCGTCCCGCGAAATATTGAAGGTAAACATCAGCCACTCCGCCACGCGCGGTCCCTGAATCGGAGAATCCTCAATGCGGGTTCCCTTCCAGCTTCCCGCCGCCTGGGAATAGACGCCCCAATGAATAAACATGCCGAAGCGCGCATTTTTATACCATTGCATCGCCGCCTGTTTTTCCGGCGATTCGTGCATTTTGATCCACGCGTCGTAATAGGTTTCGGAACCGACCACAATCCGGCTTCCGAAATAGACCCGCGGAATCAGCCGGACTTTTTCGGGCTTCACATCGCACTTAACTGTAACGGAATAGTTTCCAGCCTTTGGAAGATGAACCGGCGTCTCAAAGGTTGAAACAATGCCGTCTTCGATCCAGTAACTCCGCTCCAGCTGTTCACAAAGGGAGGAGCCATCCACCGACACGGATGCCGAAAGCGCTGTACCGGCCTGCTCCGGCTTATGAATGAGCTGAACCACATATTCACCGGGCGACGTTAATTCAAAATCCGCGGTCAACCGATTGCCGTCCATCGCGGTCTGCCCGGCTCCAATCACCACACAACTGTCCGCACGCTGTACTGCCACGGGTTCCGCATGCACCTGACTCAAAAGGGTGCATAAACCCACACTTAAAATTGACTTCATTTGTTTTTTCACATCAAAATTTCCCATCATGTTTCCTTTATCCACATCAACCCACATTCTTCACGCCCAGGTAACGTCCGTTCGTGCACTGCGGATAATCGTTAGTGATGCTGAGACCTGCTTCCATTCCGCCTTAAACAGGGTGAAGATCCATCACCCACATCTAACCGTATCGTAAATATAAATCGTGACTATCACACTTTTAAGGGATGCCCTCGTATTTCGCCGACCTCATCCATATTCTAAAAAAATCCAAACAGACACTGATCGTATTTTAAAAAGTTCCTGCAAAATTTATTTTCAATATTCCC
This sequence comes from Pontiellaceae bacterium B12219, assembly GCA_029432795.1. Taxonomy (GTDB): domain Bacteria; phylum Verrucomicrobiota; class Kiritimatiellia; order Kiritimatiellales; family Pontiellaceae; genus Pontiella. The sequence continues at coordinate 44,310 of JARNMJ010000004.1, read as the reverse complement.
GCTTTGCTGATACCCCCCATGATTTCTCCGCAACAGCCGGGCCGTACTGAGATACAAATACGAATCATGATCAGGAGAAAAAAGACATCGAGCTCCTGTTTAAACAGGGCCCGTGCCGGAAGATGTTGTGAGGTGATCGTAAGCAGTGCCTAACGGGTCATCACATTCAAAGAGTATGCCGTCTGCTGGATCAGCTTCTGCTCTTCAATTGGACACGTTCCGCTTTCATTACAAATTTTTCGCCACGATACGCAGATCCGGTAGCGGGCCGGTATAGAGCACGCACCACTGCCCCTTTTTAAGGTTATTAATTTGTATAATTCCATTCCCTAAATCTGTAATCGTACAATCGGCGTTACCGGCGATCTGTATCGGCCCGTCCAGATCGAACTTCACTTTACAAACTTCGCCTTCGAGGCTCTCAATTTTTATAAAACTCGTTTTCCGGTCAGCCCGTTTGGCGGTCACCAAAAACGCGCCCTTTGCCCTGAAATTATGGAAAGCGAGGTCATCCCAGTCGGGATCGTCGGGCACAGCGGGAAATACCCGGATAATGTCGTCGCCCCAGCTTTGCAACAGCATTTCCTGAATGACTCGATCGCCGAGAAAGGGCCCTTCTTCAACATAGGCGGTTTTATATACAGCCAACCGCGTCGTGTATGGGCTGACGTCTGGATGATTTACATAGCCGGTTTCATGCGTGATCGACCACAGCGCATCGTTTCCGTCGCCAAACATCGCCCGCATAATTCCCCACGTGGCATCCGCCATTCCCTGGTCCTGAAATCCGATATTTTTATGATGTGCCAGTGTTTTTTGAATCACATCAACCTGCTCCGGGTTATCCGGCGTGTATTCGTAGTAAGGAAATATTTGAAGCTCGTGCGAGTCGTGCCGGTGGGCATGGCCCAGCAATGTATCTTTTCCAATCATGAATCCCTGCTCGGGGTCGACACAGTAGGGCGTCAACCGGTCTAAGATTGACCGGCATTCAATCGCATCGGCCTCATCGACTCCGTACCGTTCATTGATCTTGATAATGGTATTACACGCCCAACGCATATTCGCGATCTGGAAGGTGATATCCTCAAAGTCCCGAATTTTCACCCCATCGACCTTAAAATGATATTCCGGACTGGCTCCCGGCTTAAAATGAAGCAATCCATCCTCTCCTTCAACGAGGTAATGGTGCTTCATGTAGTTGTATGATCCCTTCAACATGGGATACACCTTGTTCAGCAACTGCTCTGCATCCATCGTGCACTGATAGCGCTCCCAACCCAAACTGAGCAACCATGTCAGACAGGCTGCATCCCTCCAGTTTTGCCGTGCAAGGTTATGCGCACCGCATCCTCCCCACGGAACACCGTAGCCGTCACTTTCAGCATCATATAAATTCTCGCGCTGATTCCATAAACTGTTGAGAAGAGAATCGGCCAGTTCCGGATGGTTTGAAGTAAACACATTGCTATACTGCTTCTGGGTGTTCCAATTGAACCAGATTCCATTCCAGATCAAATCCCGATCAAACCACGGGCCGATCAAGTCGATAATCACCGGCGCATCGGGCCGCGTCATACAGCCGATTTTATAGATCTGCATCCAATGGAACCACTCGAACTTTTGAGGAAGAGTCACAAAACTCTGCTGATAAAACTCCTGCCACCAGGCCTGATGTTCGGCCTCCAGTTCCGGAAACCCTTTGGAAATCGCCTGATTGATATTATCCACCGCCTGTTGTTTCGCGGTTGAGGTGCGATAAGCGAAGGTCGTGCTGGCAAAAACATAGGTTTTTCCCTTCGCATGGAGTATGCGCCAAGCTGTCGCATGCTGAGAGGCTGCCGGTTCATGCTGCGTCCAGTATTTTTGGTCTGTCGGCATATCCTGCACACTAACCTGGCACTTCTGATATTCGAGCAGCACCGGCTCGGGATACGGAACATACCCATCAGGAATTTTCGGAACGGTCCCCGCCCAGCCCCGATTGTCCGGAACCCAATCCCATGTCAGGTTTACGCCCGTTTGTTCAAATACAAAAACGATCACATCACTGTTGGCATCGGCAAACGCCCGTAAAGAAAGAGATCCATCTGACACCTGCAGATCCGCGGTCAACTGCGCATTCCACAGATCCAGCCGACAGGTTCCTGTCGGTCGTTCTCCGTTGAGCGCCAGCTTAAAATAGCCATTCGTTTTCCGGCGATTAAATCCGGCCCGTACATCGCATAAGTCCGACCGACTCATTTCAAAACGAATCTCCCCCGTTTCTTCATCCTGAATCAGGTAAGTACCCAGCATGCCGTTTCCAATCATGGGGCCATGCTTCGGAACACTCGGCAACTCTTCCCAAACAGGGTCCAGGTTTTCCATAAATTCAGGCCAGTTGACATCCAGCATAATATCGGGCGTTTCAGAACGTGCCATAGCTGTCACAAACGACAGGGCCACCAAGCTCACCAATACAACTTTATTCATATATTACATCCTTCTACGGAGCTTCGCCCCTGCTTAGGATTCCAGTTCCACCGTAACGGTATAGAAGTCCCGAATATCGGCTTCTGTACAAATATTGGGTGTTATGGAATGGTTATGTATGTCCGGACTTTATAAACAGCCTCCTCCCGAAGTCCGGGAAGAGGCGGTTAAACGATTCAATAATTATTGCTCCTCAATCAACCATTGCAGGTTGTAGCTGGAGCTACTGGAAGACCAAAGATTTACATTCTGAGAATTGGCTCCACCACTTCCACCGTTCAGGCAAAATCCCAATGCATTACGTTTCTGCAATTGGAAGTATCCATTGCCCATATCCACTTTTTTCCAGTGTTGATTATAATTTGAGGCACTGGTGGTCCATAAATTCACATTCTGATTATTGGCCCCGCCGGATCCGCCATCCAGGGAATAGTTCGTTCCCTTTTTTTGATATGAATAATATCCGTTACCCCGGTCGATTTCTTCCCACTGCTGATTAGGATTATTTATTGCGTAACTCCACAGATACACATTCTGACCGTTGGATTCATTCCCGCTTCCATCAAGCGCATACTCCAATGCATTACGTTTACGTATATTCACGTAGGGAATTAAACCGCCATAAACCTCCACTTCGGCCAATGACAATATTCCCGTTTCATTCAACTGCACCCGGACAGTATGGCCGACCGCCCCCTCTGTATTTATAACAAGAGACGGGTCAGGATAATCACTGAATGTTTGAGAATATGTGACGGCACCGCTACTGTTGATCAGAGAAACAGTAAAGTCCGAAAGCCTGCTCTGAAGAACCGAACGATTAAAGATCTGTATGGCGCGGATACTGTAGTTCGCACCCAGATCAACTTCCCACCAGGGATTTTCTTCCGAAGCGGTATGCGTTACCGATCCATCGCCCCAAACACCACTCGTATTCCCATCAACGGCGCGCGAAGCAACTCCGCCATGCACCGTTGTAGACTGCGCAGTAACCTTGCCCAAGGCGACCGGTTCAACCCTTTCCGAATCTTTCCAATCAAAGGTTGTTTCTCCGGTTTCCACATTCACCGACACATCCAGGTAAACAAAAGAACGGGTATAGAGATAGCCATTTTTTACCGGAGCACCCAGCGGGGCTCCCAACGGCTTTTCAAAGATCTCCATATAGCTCGTATCCCAAATATGCCAGTCATTTTCGCCGGTACCGGCATAGACTCCGTCACTGAAATGGAAAAACGAATTTTCTTCCGCAATCATTAAAAATACCGCCAGAGGATAATAGACGTTTCGCTCTACCCAATCCAGTCGATCGGACAGTTCCGCCGGTTCCGGATCATTTGTAAATTGCGTATTGTGATCAGGACTCGACCGAAAAAGTATCGTTTTATTTTTAACGGCGGCCTCACGTAACAGCTGCATATTGATCGCGGTTCCATCCGCTTGCGTTTGTGCGGGAATGCTCTCGGAATTGACCCTCTCCCATGCCTCCGTATACGTTCCATCCAGAATACGCAGCCACTCCCGCCCCCCATTAGGCTCGTGGTTGTAGGTTCCGCCATTTCCGATCATCAGCTTTGACGACGGAAGCTGCTTTACGAGTTCATTCACCATATCCGTATGGCCATATTTCCAGTAACTGCTGTATTCCGTAACCGTACTTCCATCATCATTAAAATAACGTCCCTCCCAATTATCAAGGGTATCCAGGAAGACGCCATCTACCGCACTGTTCATGGCTACCGCCAGACCGCTCGCCACCCACCAGTCTCGGAAATCACTGTTATTGTGCACATAGCGGTAGCGTCCCATACTGTCAGGCACTCCCGCCGTCCGGGTCCATTCAACAAGATGCTCATCAAATTCGACATTCGCCTCATATCCGTCCCAGCGATAAAACGTATTCCAGTAAAATAGATTTTTTACGTTTGGATTTACCGCCTTTAAGCGTGTCGCAAGGTCAATAACGCCCTCTTCTGTAGATGCCAATCCTTGTGAATTTGATTTTTCCAGCACAACCAGAGAGTAGGCATTCGCGATTCGCTCCACCGCGTCGTCACTCATCCGGGAACCACTCCGTAAGATGACCGCGCGCGGCACCGTATCCCAGGAAAACGCAGCGAATCCCGATTGATCCATTTGAGCGGAATACGTATCGGATAAGTAGGTACTGCCGGCACCTGAATAGGATGATCCAAATTCTGAATAATCCTCTAAATTATCCAATGACCCATACACATTGATATGCATAAGCATGGACACCCCCAGAGCCAGAGGTAGCCCTGCAAGACTCATTTTCTTCTTCGCACCTAACTTGTTCAGATTCAATGTGATCATAATTTTGTCTTTCAACTTCATCACTTCCTCCTTTTGACGTGACCCATTACTCATGGCCTGTTCGTGATTCCTTTTTCTTTCAAAGCTAGACAATCGAACAAGGTTCGGAATCATTAAACTCTGTCTCCATCGCTTGCCGCTCTTCTTTTCATTACATATGAAAAATGGATATCCTACTTAGGTGGATTTCTTTTCGTATTGTCTCCGTTTATTTTTTGGGGGGGAACACAACCTCCCTGAATTGCTCAGGGAGGCATGATGTTTTCGATTATTCTGAATTGTCGACCTTCACGCGAAAGAATTCATAATCGGCGCGTCCAAACGGAAGCTCAACATGGGTTTCCGGCGGCGTTGCCATAACGTTGGAATAGGTTAACCAGGTATCAGTCGTCAGGTTGGTCAGCACCTGTACGACATACCCCTTCTCAATCGGGGTACCCCAGGACAGGGTGCTTCCACTGAGCCCCAGTACCGGCGGCTCGGAGATATCGGTCGTCGGCATTCCGATTACATCAAACTCACGAGGCTCAATGTAATAGCCGAAACCCTGATCCCCGACGACGGCGCCGTCGAATTCGGCGAACGTAATAGCTTTCACGCCGGAAGCGATTACGCCCCCCTCCGTATTTGAGAAAGAAACCGTCGTCCAGAAGGTCGCCGGATCATTCGGTTGCCATGTCTTTTTTCCCAGGATTTTTTCAGTCGAGTCGTCCATATAGGTGACGGTCACGCTATACCCTTGGTTCGCCCGACCGCCACCATATGTGCTGGCTCCATATACCGTATAAATATCCGTAATGTCATAGCCGAGAGCATTCACGGAGGTATCAAAGGTCATGGTGACAGATGAATTAGAATTCAAACGAACTCGAGTGGAGTTATCTGTTGAGGCAATCCCGTCAACCAGGTTTGAGATCGGTCCGGTGTGCAGATTCTCGACCGTGATATCCAGCAGATCGGTCTGACACAGATCGTTCGTGCTGACTGCAGGTGCAGAAGCAGGCTGATCAATGGAATAGTCCACATTTTCCGGCATGACCCAGGCCTGAACGTTGGTTGTGGCACTGTTACTGTCGCCAATACCATCCACAACCGTCAGGGTTACAGTATATTCGCCAACGTCGAAGATGTTGGTCACGATTGCACCATAGTTCGTGGTGCCGTCACCGAAGTCCCATTCATAGCTCACGATGCCCGCAGAGGCTGAACTTCCGGAACCATCGAAGATGATTTCTGCAGGGGCTTGCCCATGGTCGGCTGAAGCCGTAATATCCACCACAATGGGACTTCCAACCGTAATAGCAGCAGAGGTGCTGTTGGTGGTGTCCGAACTGTCGACCACTTCCAGCGTAGCAACAAACGTTCCGATGTTGGTATAGGTATGCGAAACAACACTTCCACTGTTCGAGCTTCCATCACCGAAGTTCCAGCTGTAGGAGACAATGTCTCCAATCGGTGTGCTGGCGGAACCATCGAATGTAATTTCCAACGGTGCAACACCGACATTTGTAGAAGCATTGATGTCTGCCAGAACAGAGGAATAGATAGCAGAAACTGTAAACGTAGCATCTCCGTTATCCACCTTTTCAAGGATCCCCCCCGAATTATTGACAAAGAGCCCATTTGCATCAGCCATAACAGCGGCGAAATCTGCAAATTCTCCTCCGTAAGCAGCCGTAAACGATCCATTCAGCGCGGTAAACTCAATCGATTCAAGCGCTTTGACTCCTGTGCCGACAAACCCCGCCGCCACCACCGTTCCTCCATTAAGCGTAAAGGTGGCCTTTTTGTTGTCTTGCTGATAGGTCTCGAGGTTTCCGTCAAAATTCAGTACGCCATCCGCATGAACGGTATAGTCCGCCGTCACACTGTTATGGCGCAACAACATGGCCATATTGCTGACATTAACAACCACGTCATTCGTTGGCCCCGTGCCATCACCCACCGTTAAAAGCGTCCGGCTTTCACTCAGGATGGGTGCCGAGTTCTGGCTGGTTGAAAAATCCAAATCAAACGCTCCGCCACTGTTAAAGATCATAGAAGCAGAGTCGGCACTATACCCCGTCGTGAAAGTCGCTAAATTCATCGCAGGCATATTCGCCCCGTTAAATGTGATCGTATTCGGATCGTCACCGCCCGCGGATGCCGAAAGAGAAGTCGGCGCAACTCCGCCATCCCAGTTTGCCGTATTCGTCCAATCCCCGTCCGCAGCACTGCCGTTCCACGTGTAGTCCGGCCCGGAACTCGTAACTTCCACATCAAGATAACTCAACAGCTTTTCGGTGGCCAACGTTGCAAGCTCCTCAGCAGTTGGACTGATGGGAAGCGTATCGCTTACTCTGAAATTATGCCCTGAATTCTCAACAATCTGGTAACCAAAGGAAGCATTTCCAACCGCAGTGGCGAGATCATTCATACCATATGCGTGCCCCACCGGAATGGTCGTATCGTCAGCGCCATGCATAAGATACAGAGGCGGGCTGTACCGATCAAAGTAGACGACCGGACTGACTAATTCCCGCAAATAGTTCTGCGTATCGGCGTCGGTTTCATCACCAAACAACCGTTCACTGAATCCCCAAATACTGCGGTCCATCCAAAATGACAGTTCCTCCAGCCGGAAACTGGTTGGGCCATACCAGGCAACGCATCCCTTGATTTTATAATCCGTATATGCCGCCAACTCTGCGGTCCCGGGAAAACCGGCATCATCATTATCCGTTAAAGCACACATCATGGCGATATGTGCTCCTGCCGAATCGCCAAAGGCAGCCACCTTCATCTTGTCGATGTTATACATGTCGGCATTTTTACAGATGAAGCGATAGGCATCTTTCGAGTCGGTAATACAATCACGAATAATGACTCCATCTGTGGCCAGCCGATAGTCCACGGTCACAACAGCCACGCCCGCTTCCAGAAGATTCAGAGCCACCCAGCTCTTGTATCCCACTTCAATCGTGCTTTTATCGCCTGTAGACCAGCCCCCACCGTGTGTATACATAACCACCGGTGAAGGACCCACCGTATCAGGCAGATAAATATCCAGCAGAAGCGTCTGTCCATCAACCGTTTTATACGGGACATCCAGGTGCTGTGTTCCACTCCAGCTGAGTGCCGCCATCACGTCTGCAGAAAGGCCCGCAAACAGTATAATAGCTGTCAGTATTATTCTGTTCATCGAACCAACCACCTCAGCACATATTCGTCGATTACTCTTTAATCCGAATTTCATCAGCGCTCCAATTCCACCGAAATTTTATAGAAGCCCTGCTGGTCCGCTGATGCATCAATATCACTGAAACTTCCGTTCACCAAATTGCTCTGAATCAGTGTAAATCCATCCACCAGATTACTGGACCAATAGATGTTGTATACGCGGCCACTTACGGCACTCCACGTGAAGCTGTTGCTGGTTCCAACTGAAAAATCGGATACTGTAAACGGGCTGTAATTGGTTGGATTCAAGCCTGCAACATATTCTTCCCAGTTGAGCAGGCCATCGCCATCCGCATCCTCCAGAGCCGCCTCATCTGTACGCGCCAGCCCATACGCAGGAAGCCAATCGACCGGGACGCCGTTCACCAGTTCATATTGTTGATAGAGCTGCGCAACTTCTTCGTCGGAGAGTGCAAAACGATAGAGCAAAACATCATCAATGAGACCGCTATACTCCGCTCCGCTGAAATCACTTCCCAGCCGCACATCGGTTATTCCACTAATGGCCCTCGTTTTTCCATCTCCACTCGCCCAAGGCGAACCGTTCAGGAAGATCTTCATCTCTCCCGAAGCTGCATTTTTAGAGAAGACCCAATGGTTCCATTGCCCCTTGAAATCTGCCGCAGAGGCTGTTTGTTGAATACGATCATACGTGCCGCTGAAGCCCGCGTCCCAATACACCGTTGAGTTGCTGAAGGGCAGATGAATATTCAGCACCCGGTTACTTGATGCATCTATGGCATAGAGCACGGAGTCCGCAACGGGCTGATTCACCGAACCATAGGCCCACATGGCGATCGTAATTTGATTACTGATCGAACTGAAGGCTTCCGCCGGAAGCGATACCCCCGAACCACTTCCATCAAATTCCAGCGCGCCCCCATCAATTCCAGCGACCCGGCTACCATTGGTAACCGTTCCGTCAAACCCATTGCCAGAGCTGTCGGTGACCGTACCCCCCGAAGCATCATCCAAAGCCCAGTGTGCCTCCTCAGGCGTTTTCCAATCAAAAGAGGTTTCCCCCGTTTCCACGTTCACAGACACATCCAGATACTGGAACGAACGGGTGTATAAATAACCCTCCTTCACCGGATCTCCTAACGGCGGCCCCAAGGGACGTGAAAAGATGTCCATATAACTCGTATCCCAAACATGCCAGTCGTTCTCTCCATTGCCGGCATACACGTTTTCGCTATATTGGAAATAGGCATACTCCTCGGCAACCATCAGATAGACGGCCAAAGAAAAATCAACATTCCGTTCCACCCAATCCAACCGATCAGCCAAAGACGACGGCTTTTCCTCCCCAGTGAAGTCCGTGTTGTATTCCGGACCTCCTCGAAAAAGGGCAATCTTCCCGAGGGCGAGATTGTCCTCTCTAAAATAGTGAATCGTGTCGACCACAAAATCCGCGTCGGGAGCCCAGCCTTCCATATAGGAACCATCAAAATAATTCAGCCAGTACTCTTCCCGCCACGTGCCGTTTCCAATGGCAATGACTTCCGATGAAAGTTGTCGATGCATCTCCGCAATCATCGGCTGGGCATCGGGACGAATCGTATCAATATCCAATCCATCAATGCCCGGCAGCGCCGCAATCTCCAGCGCCGTTCGAACCCACCACTCCTGCATATCGGTATTGGAGAATTCCAGCTTCATGCGGCCTCCGGTGTCCAGTTCATCCTTCGACCACGCCTCATAATTTTCATAGAATTCAATCCCGGCACGATAACCCGGCCAATAATAATAGGAATTCCAATAGGCCAAATTGATGATGTTCGGGTTCGCCGTTTTCAGCCGCGTTGCAACATCCGCAAAACCATCTTCTGTATAATCAAACCCCTGCTGGTTAGGCTTTTCCAGCATCGTTACCTGATAATGATCTCCTATTCGCTCTACCGCTTCATCACTGATTCGATTCCCGCTTCTAAAGATGATCCAACGCGGAATCGTATCCCACGAAAACTCCGGCATGATGGATGGGGTTTGGAGTGCATGCAGCCGAACATTATCAAGGGTAATCGCACCGCTTCCGTCAGCCGCACTCATGTCGGCGGCAAAAGCCACTTGAATAAAATCGAAATCCCGAATATTCGAAATGCTTCCGGTCAACCCGGGGCTTTCGTCGGCAGACCAGGCATAATCCGTAAGATCAATCATCGCCGTATAGGTACCGGATGAACCGGCTGCAAATGAAACCGCGTCTGAAGCCGCTCCCGAGGGGTCATCACCGGTGATCAGATTCAGATCTCCGAACTGATCATCACCCTGATTTTGTATGCTGCCGTTCTGAGCTCCGGTATTCCCCATCATTTCGGAGGAGCTGGGCGTTCCATTAGTAGTCCAACCGATCAGATGAAAATAGAGGGTGCTGCCGGTTCCGACATCGTAGTCAAATGAGATTCGCAGTTTCGTGTTTCGTTCATCTATTCCCGCGGTGGAAACAAACTGGCCAATGGCGCCTTCCGAAGGAATGCCCGCCTCCGTACCGGGGTTGGTCAGCAGACCATTGGATAGACTCCAGTCCGATGTGCTGAATTTATTCCATCCATCATCCACCTGATCCGACCAAAAGCGGCTGTTCACAACGATCGCAGATGACGAAAAATCATCATCAATTAATACATCTGCATGACAGATAAGAGCCCCGCCCAGAGCTAAGTATGTACTCCAAAAAACCTTTGTTGCCGCCATCATTTTTGTTCCTCTTTTGATAAGGGGATTAAGAACTGATGATCTTCCCGCTCCATAACAGGACAGATCATCAATTCATGCGTCAAAACACATCACTTAGAGTTTAAAGGCGCGCCGAATAAACAGCAGTCCGCCTCCAAAAGCAGTAATCAGCCCTAACGTAGCCGGTTCAGGAATGGCAGTGACCGTAAAGCTTCCGCCGTTATCGGTAAACTGGAGTCCGCCGCCATTCGTATCGACAAAATTACCTCCTGCATCGGCCTGAACTGCGGAAAAGTCAGTATAGCTTCCCCCATATGCAACCGTTAGGGATCCCCCTTCTGAAAGGAATTCCACATAACTCCCTGCCATATCATTGAAGCGTGCATCCAGGTTACCGGTTGCAACAATGGAGCCGCCATTCAGCTGAAGTACGCCATTTTTGTTATTGTCATTATAGAGGCCGATATTCCCAGCGAAGTTCAGCGTCCCGTCAGAATTGACCAAATATGTAGCGGTACTACCGGTATGACGCAGCAGATCAAGCATATTGCTGATATTCACCACCACATCTTCCGTTCCTCCTCCCACACCGTCTCCAACGGTTAACAACGTTCGACTCTCGCTCATAATCGGAGCCGCGTTCTGACTGGTTGAGAAATCTAAAGCAAACGCTCCGCCACTGTTAAAGATCATAGAAGCTGAATCAGCGCTATACCCGCTGGTGAATGTAGCCAAATTCAACTCCGGCATATTCGCTCCGTTAAATATAATCGTATCCTCGTCAGCATTCGTTGATGAAAGGCTTACCGGAACCAATTCGCCATCCCAGTTTGCCGTATTCGTCCAGTCGCCGTCATCCGCACTGCCGTTCCACGTGTAGACTGCCGCCTGAGCAGCTCCTGCCGCCAGCAGACTCATCGCAAACATACTTATTATTTTCATTTTTCACCTTTTTATTTTTTGTAACAACAAGCCTCCCCGAATCATTCAGGGAGGCGATGATTTTCAACTGTTTTTCCTATTCAACAACGCGGAAGAATTCCGACTCATAGCGTCCCATTGGAAGCTCTATATGAGTCGCCGGAGGCGTTGCGGTAATATTCGTATAGGTACCCCATTCTTCGAACGGTAAACTATTCTTACATTGCACTTCATAGTTCTTCACATTCATGGTTTCCCACATCAGGATATTTCCATCAGTGATAGTCAGTACCAGTCCATTGGGAGATTCGGAGGGGACGCCGAAAACATCGAACTCGCGAGCGATCGAATAATCACCGAACGCCGCCGCGTTCGCAGGAGCGAATTCGCCGAAGGTAATGGCTTTTACGCCGGAAGCAATGACGTCGCCAACCGTATTAGAGAACGATACCTTGGTCCAGAAGGTCGCCGGATCGTTTGCTTCCCACACGTTATTGCCCAGGATTTTTTCAGACGAATCATCCATGTAGGTCACCGTCACGCTATAACCCTGATTGGCACGCCCTCCCCCCCCGACAGCGCCTCCGAAGACCGTATCGATCTGATATATATCGTAGCCGTAGTGACTGATGGAGGTATCGAAGGTGATCGTAACCGAGGCCCCGGTATGCAGCCAGGTCGCGTTCGTGATGGTTCCGTTAAACAGATCCACATCCTGATCGGATCGCGGATCAGCCCAGACTCCGGTATTGGTTACACTCAGAAATGCGGTCTGACCCAGGTCGGCTGTACTTACGGCAGGTCCATTCGTCGGGTTTTCAGTGTCAGGTTCAACATACTGAGCGGTTGAATACGCCACATCCGCCGGCATATTCCACGACATGATGTTGGTAGACACACTGTTACTGAATCCTACGGTATCGACTACGGTCAGCGTGGCCGTATAACTGCCTTCCGGATAGGTATGAACAACCGTCACACCGCTGTTGGAGCTTCCATCACCGAAGTCCCAGAGGTAGGAAGCAATTCCGTCCCTAGCCCAGCTGGCCGATGCATCAAAGGTGATTTCAGCAGGGGCCTGGGCACTGATGGTCGAAACCGTCATGATGGCTTCCCCGGGACTGATTGCCGAAATGATCGTTGTGGCACTGTTGCTGTTGCTCAGCATATCCACCACCGTCAGCGTGGCCGTGAAATCTCCTGGATTAACATAGGTATTCGTTACCAGTACACCGTTCGCGCTGTTGCCGTCGCCGAAATCCCAGTTATAGGAATCAACACCTTCATGGGCTACAGTCGCCGAAGCATCAAAAATCACTTCCAACGGATTGTCACCACTCGTTGTAGAGGTGCTAAATCGGGCCGCCAACGGAACGAGATCTCCCGTAACAGCTGCTAAACGCACCTCGGACAGTGTGAACGAAGGGTGGTAGCCAATAATCTGTATTCGGTCAAAAGTCGTACCGACCGGAACCGTATTGATTAACGCGCGGACGTAAGGTACTGCACCGTTTGCAACAGCAATTCCATCTACCCGGCCAACAGCGGTTGAATAATCACCGTTATAAAGGATCACATCCAGATTATCATCCCGATCCTGCTGTTTATCACGCCCCCAGATATCCAGCGCAATTACAGGGTTATCGGAGACCGTTGTATACGCAGTGGAAAGTGTAAAACTAAGGATATTGGTTCCGCTGGCGTCATTCCCGTGAAAACCATCGGTAAAGACAAGCGACGGGACTTCAGCCGTTGGATCATACGGGCTGTAAGCAAATGGGTCAGTCAACAGGAATCCAATGTCTGAACCGTAATAAGCCGCGCTGGAATTAGCACCATCAGCATTCAGAACAATATTCTCAGCCGGTCCGTTAACATGAATCGACACCGTGGCACTGTTTGTATTGCTAAGCGAATCCACCACCGTCAGCGTGGTTGTAAATTCGCCAACCGTCGTGAAAGTATTCGTAACCAATACACCGCTCGCACTGTTGCCATCACCGAAATCCCAGTTATATTCATTAATAACTCCGGGGTCAGCCAGGCTGCCGGAACCGTCAAACACCACTTCCAATGGAACAATGCCGGTATCGGGCGAAACTTGAATTACGGCAGTTAATGGAGACTCAACTGAACTGACCGTAAATGTATCTCCGTTATCAGCAAATGCCAGTGCAAGGCCTGCAGTCGCCTGGAAGTTATTGCCGACGTCCGCTTGAACCGCAGCAAAATTGGTATAGGCCCCTCCATATGCGGCCGTGAATGTGCTTCCGAGTGCGGCCAACTCAAAATAATCTTCCGGCCGAGAGTCATAAATCGCACTAATGCTTCCCGTAATTTCTACTGCGCCACCGTCCAATACAAAAACCATGTGTCGATTGACATTTCCATAAGGCGTCAAATTACCCAATACATTCAACTCGCCATCGGAATGAATCACATTCGTGATCGTATTCCCGCTGTGACGAATCGTGTAGAACATATTCGTAATATTGACGATCACCTCAGATGCACCGCCGCTGCCATCCCCCACCGTCAGCCAGGTTCTATCCACTTCGGAAATCGGTGACGAATCGAAGCTGCCGGATAAATTCAGTGTAAACTCGCCGCCACTGTTAAAAATCATCGTGGCTGAATCGTTGTTATATGTCCCCCCGTACGTCGCAAGGTTTGCGGTCGGCATATTCGCGCCGTTAAAGGTAATCACATCCGGTGCATCACCACCACCTGCCGCCGATAGAGACGCCGGCACCAGACCACCATCCCAATTTACCGCATTACTCCAGTCTCCATCTGCGGCCGTGCCGTTCCAGACATAGTCCGCCCCGTAACTCATCCCTGCCATGGTCAGGGTTGCCAGCAAAACCCCAACCGCTTTATTTGTTACCAGTTTCATATTATCTCCTTATTGTTGATCTCATTGGAACGGCAGATTCCATTCCTGAGCACCAAATAATGTATCGGCGGAGAAAAATCGTGAACACCCCCCGTTTGGAGGGTGTTGAATCCAGAAGTAAACTGGCAGTTTGTTCGACCCTCATCAGAACGAAACCGAAACCCTCTGATTCAAGCAGGAGATGAAAAAAGAATGTTCAAACTGAAATAGCATCTATGGGCAATCTCTTGCTAAAATCTGGGTTATAACTATGCGGCGATTAATTACATTCTGTCTATTTACACTGGGATCACATTCCGGTTTCATGGCTAACGCAGACGTCCCCCTTGCGACCCGTTCCATGAAAGAACTCGAACAACGACTTTCAACGATCGATATGGAACTCGAACAGCTCGCCAGTTACAGCCTGCGCAGCGGAACCGGATCCAACGGATTCCGAACCGAAGCGAACCCAACCTCGGATCATCCGGAGTGGGTTGAAGTCGATTGGGGGCAGGAGATACCGGTCGAAGAAATTATCCTGATACCCACACTGCTGCATGATAGCAAAAACGGACTTCAAGCTGAAGGTTTCCCCCTTGAGTTCCGCGTTCTTGCCGGCACAGCTCAGGATAAACAAGGTACACTCATCGCCGACTTCACCGAAAAAGACAAACTGCTGCCCCGCATTGCCCCCGTTGTTATCCCATGCCCAAAAGTCAGAGCCTCCTGGGTTCGGATCGAAGCAGGCAAACTCTCTCCCCGGGGGTTGGATTCTTATTTTGCTCTCCAACTCGCGGAACTGCTCGTTTTCAGTGAGGGGAAGAATGTCGCTTTAAGAAGCTCGGTTTCCTATTCAGGCCGACCGTCTCTGGATGCAAATTCCGGTCCATGGGGAGCGGCATATTTAACGGATGGGTCCGTTCCTTATTTAATGGATGCAGCAACCGGCGAAAAAAGCATCGCCTTTCTTGGAACTGTTATTGAGGGGAAACATCCGACTATCACGCTCGACTTAGGGAATGCCCGCTCCATCTCTCAGATCAGCCTCCATGCGATAGATCAAAGCGATACCATTCCTCAGTCGAATCCGAATGGGTTCGGAATTCCTCAGCATTTTAAAATAGAAGGTGCCCTGCAACCGGACTTTTCTGATGCCAGCATCCTCGTCGACGCATGGTGTTCTGACATCTATCAAACAGCCCCCATTATGTGGTGGAATACCCCCGCAATATCCACACGATATATTCGGCTGACAGCACTCGAGCCCAGCATTTTTAAAGGCCATCGCCTTGGATTTGCAGAAATTGAACTGTTTGAGAATGGGATCAACCATGCCCGGGGAAAACCACTTACCAGCAAGTTTCTAACCATAACAAGCGATCGATCCCTATCGAACATGACTGACGGACTCAACTATTTCGGACAGATTCTTCCCTTACGGGATTGGCTGAATCAACTGGCGCTTCGTCATGATCTCGAAGCAGAACGCCCCCGAATCGCAACCGAACTCACCCGCCGCTATGCCGCGCAAAAGAAACACCTTCACCGCATGAGCTGGCTCACGGCTCTCTTCGCGGCAGGCATCGGCTTTACCATCCTCATTGATCGGAATATCCGAATGCGGCAGTTAACCCGTATCAAAGAACGTTTTGCCGCCGACCTGCATGACGAGCTTGGAGCAAACCTGCACACAATCGGCATGCTCGGCGACCTCGCGCGGGAAGCCATTGATTCCCGCGAAGAACTGCTCGAACTGCTCGAACGCTCCCGCGTCTTCACGGAACGCAGTGGTGCCGCCGCCCGCTATTGCACAAATATGCTGGAAGCCAAAGGACTTTGTGAAGACCTGGCCGAAGAGATGAAACGCTCCAGTGCGCGGCTCCTGGGCGACCTAAGCTATGAACTTTCATTCCAGGGAGAGAAAATACTGCGGCAGCTCAAGCCGCGGTACCGAGTCGACCTCTTCTTTTTTTATAAAGAGTGCCTCGCCAATATTATTCGCCATTCCAATGCCACGGAGGTGAATGCCCGCCTGATCGCCGATCCGCACCAAATTGAACTTATCATCTCCGATAACGGGTTTGGCCTGAATGGGGTCACGCCCCCTTCACTGACGCGTCGTGCCCGACTGCTCCGTGCCCGATTATGGGTCGAGTCCCCTCCGGAAGGCGGCTCACGCATACACCTGCGTCTAAAAGTTCACCGCTGGATTCTTGAAAAAATGAAGAAGATAAAACTATGAAATCATTAATAAAAGTTATGCTCATTGAAGATCATGCAGGATACCGCGAAGTCATTGCCAGGGCATTGAAAGGAGAAGAGAAGATCGAGCTGATCAGCCAGTTCACGACCGCTGAAATTGCCCTTCGCAGCCTGCAGGATATGACGACTCGTATCGAACCTGACCTCCTCCTGCTCGACTTGAATCTTCCGGGTATTTCCGGACTCGAAGCATTGCCCTTTTTCAAACAAACCATTCCCAGCCTTAAAGTCATCATCCTGACGCAGTCCGATAATCAGAATGATGTTTTAAAAGCAATTTCATTAGGTGCAAAAGGCTATCTGTTAAAATCAGCGACGGTTACCCAGATCAAGGACGGCATCAACACGGTCATGAATGGCGGAGCAACGCTCGACCCTCAAGTAGCTCGATTCATTCTCGACACCCTGGCCAAACGCACAGACAAAGTTCCTCTTGAAAAAGAACTATCCTCCCGGGAACTTGAAATACTGATCCTTATCGGGGAAGGGTTGTTAAAAAAAGAAATTGCCGATCAACTGGGAATCGCTTTTACGACTGTTGCCGACCACGTCCGCCACATCTACGAAAAACTCGAAGTCCAAAACGCAGCTGCCGCGGTCAACAAAGCCCATCGGCTTGGAATTTTCTCTCCGGAGCCTTGATCCAGATTAACAGAAAATATCATCTGCTCACCATAGGGTATAGTCTGCTTGAAAAGCATCTTAAAACCTCGGACATACGGGGCCAAACTGCCGAGGTATTTCGCGCAGAGCCGTATTACAGATTTTCTCTGCGTTCCCGGCGTCTCTGCGAGGAATTAAATTTATACCGAAAAATTATTTCGATTGGTATTATTTAAATACCGCCTTTAAAAAGGCAACAGCCAGTCCGGATCTTCCAGATTTTCCTGTTTCGGACCCGGTGTGCTGCGGCCGTTTTTAACCTGTGTCTCAAAAAGCTGACTGAGTTCTGCGGCCACTTCCGGATATTGACTGATCACATCATTGGTTTCTTTGATATCGTCTTTCAGGTTGTAGAGTTCGCGGGTGAAGGTTTTCGTTTTGCGGTTCAGCGAAAACACCAGCTTCCAATTGCCCTGGCGAATGGCATAGCCACCGTCGAAATCATGATGGATCACCGCCGGATCTTCCGCGCGGGTTTTCCCCTGATAGAGCGGCAGGATAGTGCGACTGTCCGGCCCCGCATTTTCATCCAACTGAATGCCGGCAATCTCAGCGGCGGTGGCCATAAAATCATTCAGACAGATCGTGGCGTCGCACGAACTGCCCCGCGGCGTCACGCCCGGCCAGCGGACGATATACGGCACACGATGCCCACCTTCATACAGACTGCGTTTCTGCCCCCGGAATTGATGGGTCAGATCACATCCCATCTTTTTTAATTGATTCAATTCGGGGCCGGTACTTCCATTGTCAGTGGAAAAGATAACCAATGTGTTATCGGCAATGCCCTGTTCATCCAGGGTCTGGAGCACCGCGCCGACCGCCGCATCGGTCTGCATAATCCAATCCGCATAGGTGTTCAGCCCGCTCTTGCCCTTGAATTCATCGGAAGGCGCGATGGGGGTATGCGGCGAGTTGAGCGAAAAATAGAGAAAGAACGGCTTATCCCCGTGTGCTTTTTCCGCGATATAGCGCTGCGCATCCTTGGTCAGGGCCGGCATAACGGCTTCGAGTGTCCAGCCCGGCACCATGGGACCGGGAAGACCAAACATCTCTTTGGGCTTCGGAACGGTCGGCTGTTCGACAATCCGATTGTTTTTATAAAAGACATACGGCGGCATGTTGGGAATATCGTCACCGAAGTAATAGTTGAAGCCGTGATCGACCGGCCCGCCTTTGATCGGCTGTGTGAAATCGAGCTTCTTCCAGTTGTACTTTAAATCAACCGCCCTGAAATCACCGCAGTTCACAAAGTGATGCTGATCCAGGCTCATCTCCTCCGCAACGGTCTGTCCGTCCTTGTTCGTGAAATCGAGGCCCAGATGCCATTTACCGACCATGCCGGTGTCGTAGCCCGCATCGCGAAGCACTTCGGCCACCGTCACAATTTCCGGCTCGATCAACGAAGGGAAATACGCCCAGGTCACGCCGCTTTTCAACCCCGAGCGCCAGCTGTAGCGCCCCGTCAGCAGGCCGTAGCGCGTCGGCGTGCAGACCGAGGTATCGGTATGCGCATCCGTAAAATTCATCCCTTCCTCAACCAGGCGGTTCAAATGCGGCGTCGGAATGGTGCATTTTTCGTTATTGGCCTGTACCGATCCATAGCCCATGTCATCGCCCAGAATAAAGATAATATTCGGTCGCTCTGCTGCTTCCCCCATGAGCATGCACAGCATCACCCCCCCCATAATTTTCAATTTCATATTTTTCATTTCACGACACCTTTATTCTTTCCACGCTGCGTTCCTAAAAGAGGAAAAATGAAAGATGAACTGTGAGAGTGGGTCTACGACCCCATTAACAAGAATGGCCAACACCGACTGACCTTCATAGCTCATCTGTCATAGTTCATATTTCATGCTTCCTGCCACTTCAGCCCATCAGTTTAAAACAATTCTGAATCCACTGACGTAAAGCCCAGGCTGCGCTTCGGGACATCTGATCACCAGACCTTTATCCGTTTGTTTCCAAACGATTCTTTCATTACTGCCCATCAGATGGATGCTTTCAATCGTTTTTTCCAACTCCCCGCCTTTGGCGAACGTTTTAATCACAATATCTTCCGTCGGCGGAGCCAGCACAAACGCGTACAGGTTTCCGCCTTTGATCGTAAAACGAATGTCCTCTTGACACCATAGTGCGGTATTTTCATTACCACGCCCGTCCTGAATAACCAACGGTCCTTCGCCGAATATTTTCCAGGGTCTGGAACCGTATATTCCCTCGCCGTTTACCTGCATGAAATCACGGAACGCATTCAGATATTCCATCTGGTTATCCGGAATCGTACCATCGCCTTTAAGCGCAATATTTAGCATTACGACACCATTTTTACTTATGGAATCGATCGCATTGCCGACCATCACCGGAACAGGCATTCGGTTGCGGGCACCGTCTCGATAAAACCAGGTTCCGGAAAGGTCCGTCGCCCACATCCAGGGTTCCGGCTCAATCTGAGCCGCACTGCCGCGCTCCATATTATAGGTAAAAGCCGCCTTATTTGCCTTTGAATCCTTGAATGAGAGAACCACACCCTGTTTGCCGTTATTTTCCTGAAGGTCCTTATTCACATAGTCCGTGAACAGCTTAATCCCAAGCCCGTTTCCGCTTTTAAGCGTCGGATAAGGCGAATCGTTGTTGAACATATCGGGATCATACTTTTCAATAATTTCCCAACAGCGCACATACCAGTGTTCATTCCAGCTGTCCTGACCGGAATAGCCCATCGGGTCATAATCCATGTTAAACAATGACCATGCCAGCGTGCCCTTTTTCTGGTATTTCCGGGCACTGTTAAAGAATCGCGGTGACCAGTACAGGTGTGTTGAGACGCCGAACTTAAGGCCATGTTTGGCTGCCGCCGCCTTCCACTCCTTCAGCGTATCCCGCTTCGGCCCCATATCCACGGAGTTCCAGGGATGGGAGGAGTCATACATATCAAAATTATCGTGATGGCAGGCCACAGGCATAATAAAACGCGCACCGACATCCTTCACCGTAGCCACGAGGGTATCCGGATCCCAGTTTTCAGCCGTAAACTCCGGAATCAGATCTTCATAACCGAACTCCGCATGCAGCCCATAAGTCTGATCATGCCAATCCGTCAGTCGTTGAACCGCTTCAGGATGCTTTGCCGCACTCAGCTGCCCCTCGGTTCCATACATCCACGCGCCATAGTGCGAACCGTCATGAGGCCGCCCATCCTTGATTGAGGATGGAATCCCCCAGTGAAACCAAACCCCCAGTTTCCCATCTACAAACCAGTCCGGCACCTCATAGTTCGCCGCCAAAGACTCCCACGTCGGCTCTATCTGTGCCACAGAAGCCATACCCGTCAGCAGGATCGCTCCTGCGCATACCGCCTGTTTAATCGTCAAATTTTTCATCTACACTCTTCCTGTAACCCTATTAGTGATCGCTAACAACCTGTCATAAATATATCGGAAAAATACAACTCAGGTATCGCGTGTTTAGGGGATGCCGCTACCATTCAAACGTTCGATTGAAGTTCAATAGATATCGTATAGTCGCACGCTGAAGAAGGAGTCAGGAGTTTTTGCCACTGGAAGTTCGTTGATTCTGCCGGTTTTCCATATGTTCTGCATACGCCATGGTTCTGAACTCCTGTCGCTCCGCCCCTAATCATTGCGCAAACGATCCACGTTTTGGTCAGCAGGACTTTTAATTCCTCTGGTATAATCCTGAGTGTACAGCGACGCGACGGATGGGTATTGTTCCGGCAATTGTTTATAGGCTGCCCAGGCCTCATCATACGCCTGGATCCATTGCTGAATTCCGGATTGATTCTGATGCGCTTCTGCGTCAGCCAGATAAATAATGCTCCGGTAGATTTCGTAGAGCCGCAGCCCATAACAGGCCGAGCCGATGGCATGCTCCCGCGTTGATTCATCGGCCCACTGAATAGATTTCGCCAGTGAGACAATCTCCTCCCATTGGGCAATCGCCTCATCCTTCTTCTTCAGGTTACGCTGCTGTTTAGCGGCATCGGTTATGGTGCTTGGCCAACTGATTCCCTGATCCCGTGTCCATGTATACTGAATTCCTCCGCGCTCCGAATACCTTCCGTTGATTACAGCATCAGCGGAGAGCAGGCAGAGCTTTCGAAACGTGGCAACATCCTCGCCGTTCAACTTCAGCCGTTCCATCGCATAACGGTTAAAAACGGCCTCTTCACTTTGGGAAGGATCCAATGCCCACTGCGCCATTACCCAGGCATTCAGATCGCACCACATTTCATTTTTAACGTAAGGACCGGCCCAGCCTCCGCCGCGCGACCAGGTCCAAACGCCGGCAAAGAGCCCCGGGCTCTTTTCGTAGAAGGAACGCAAACTATTGATTTCCTCCTTCATCCCGGCATGTTCTTCAAAACCTTCAATGACCCCGTTGGCGACATAGTTCGGATAGGCCCCTTTTCCTTCATATTCCCGCGCACACTGGACTTCAATAATCTGAGGATGCCGCCCCATTCCGATGCAACGGCTATACGGTTTAGTCCGGAAAAAATCGCCTTCACAATGCTTAATACTGATAACCAGATTCGGGTGCGGCTTCACTGCGTCGCTAACGGCCTGATACCGCGGCGCATTATTATCGAAAGCGCGCCAGGTGCGGAAGATTAGTTTTTTGTCGCGTTTCACGCAGATCTCTTCACGCAGCAGCTGCATTAACGGAATGATCGTCGCCTGCGCATCGGTCTTATCCTGAATGTGGCCCTGATGATACGGTGCATCCTGGAGATAGGTTTCGCCTATGCGCACAACCAGCCCGTCAAAGTCGGGGAACTGGTCGAACATCTCGTTGATCTGCGCACGCAATAATTTTTGAACCTGCGGATTCTTGGGATCCCCGAAGGTTTCTTCAATGCCGTATTTTTCAATTAACCGTTTCGGAAAAAGTACCAGATCCGACATCGCATAAATATCGATATCCTGTGCCGCACAGGCCGCATGCATCTTCCGAATCTGCGCCGCCTTCGCATCCACCCATACCCGCTCTTCGGACCCTTTCGGCAGAATATCCGGATCAACCGATTCCCAGTTGATTGCCAAAGCGGGCGACTCAAAGAGAAAATAAACCTTTCCGTTATAGCCCATTTCCTTAATCACTGCCGGATCTACATAGGCGCTATCATACGGCTTTTCACCGGGATTATGATGCACCATATCCAGCACCATCCGTTCAGTCCCAAAGGCTGTAGTTCCAACCAGCAGACCAACACCTGCAGCCATCCATTTTTTAAACTTAAATCGAGTACTTCTGTTCATTTTACACTTCCTTTTTCCATATTCAGATACAACGGTTCGTCGTATGTCGGTTATATTGCTCATAAAACAAAGGCAGCAGGATGCCTGCGGCTCGCATCGCAAAACGGAACCGTCATCGAACAGTCTGA
Organism: Pontiellaceae bacterium B12219; assembly: GCA_029432795.1. Taxonomy (GTDB): domain Bacteria; phylum Verrucomicrobiota; class Kiritimatiellia; order Kiritimatiellales; family Pontiellaceae; genus Pontiella. Next base: position 21,469 of record JARNMJ010000004.1, on the reverse strand, counting down.
AACCCCAAAAAATCCTGCCATTTGAACACCAGACTACCTTAAATAAACAAACCGCCTACCGCACGTTTGAGGGACACGCTGTTCAGGATAGAAACGGGCAGAACCAAATCACCTTTCCAATTGTTTCCGGAGCTTCATTTTAAGTGTGACGACCAGATCAGGATGTACGGAGGCAATGTTGAGCGTCTCCTTTTCAGGGCTCGTATGATCGTAGAGCTCAACTGCGCCCGATGGATGAACGACAAGCCGATAGCGATCGGTGCGAATGGTTTCTTTGTTATTCCAGCAGGCAATCGCCCCATGGCCTGAAGCTGCGGGATCGTTTAAAAGAGGTTGAAGCGAAATACCCTGCGTAAAATCCGGAACATCAACGCCGGTCAGATTGCACAGCGTCGGAAAAAGATCTACGGTTTCAACCACCGCATCACTTTCCTGCCCCGCTTTTCCAATGCCTGGATAGTATACGATCAGCGGCGAGCGCAGCGCCTCTTCAAACAGACTGTGTTTGCCCCAGATGCTGTGTTCTCCCAAATGCCAGCCATGGTCGCCCCACAGCATGATGATCGTATCCCGATCTGCGCCGGTCTCCTTCAGTTTGGCCAGAATATCGCCAACCTGTTTGTCGGCATAGCTGACGCAGGCGGCATAATGCCTGCGCACCTCGTCGGCAAACGCCTGATCGTCGCGCGGGTCTTTGCCCCAGCGGTTGTATCCCATAAATTCGCCAGACCCATGCCAGGTGGTTTGGCCCGCCGGCTTCCCGGCGTGGGGAATCGGCGGAATCGCAACCCCATCATACAAATCCAGATATTTTTTGGGGGCCCCAAACGGGAGATGCGGCTTAATCAGTCCAATCGCCAGAAAGAACGGTTTACCCCCAGTCGCCAATTCTTCCAGCTGCCGGACCCCTTCTTCGGCAATCAATCCGTCCGGATAGATGGTGTCCGGTCCTTCCACCGACTCATACACAAAATTCTCCCCGCTCGCCTTGATTCGCTTTTTTCCGTTGGCATACCCGTGCATCGCTCCCAGCGGATTTTCCCACTCACCGACCGGCATCAGGTGCCGGTCCCACGCGTTCGGCAGCTCCGGCAGCGATTCATCAGCCCATCCATTTCCGTATCGTCCGCCCGGATAGTGCGAAACTTTCCCTACCGAAACGGTGGTATAGCCATGCATCCGGAACCATTCGGGCATGCTTGGCGGAACCCCCGCTGGATCTTCGGCCACGTCCTTTGCCCGCACACGCAGCTGTTCGTTACCCCGCCCCTTAACCGGATAGCGCCCCGTCAGCATGGCGTAGCGGGAAGGCCCGCAACTGGGCGCATTAACATAGTGGCGATGAAATGCGCGCCCCCCGGATGCAAGTCGATCGATATTCGGCGAATGGATATGTGTTGCCCCAAAGCAATTCAGCTCCGGCCGCAGATCGTCGATGCAGAGCAGCAATATATTTTTTTGATGGCTCGCATTCGGTGCTTCCGCCCCGCCAAACGAAGTGCATCCGGCACAGATTAGACTCAATAATGTTATGTATCTCAAACTCATTGCTCTCTCCGGACTTCGAAATTTACCGTTTCTTTATTTTCCACAAACAGCACATAATACCCATCAGACAACACGCCTGTCATAGGCACTCCATCGCAGAAAACCTCCGAAGAAGTTCCAATCATTGGAAGCTCCACGCGAGCCTTCATTTCCTTTGGAAGGGACAACGAAAGCGAGAAGGTATCGGAATTTTCCCAATCAATTCCAATCGGCCCTAACGGAGTCCGCACCTTGCCTTTGGCAGCGGACAGCCCCGCGAGGTGAGGACGAACCAGAGCTGTCTTCCAACCTGGGGTCAGAGGTGCTGCTCCGAGAATATACCGCGGCAGCAGATTGGCCGGGGCTGCGCCCCAGGCATGGTTCCAATCCTGATTCGGCTTATATTTATGGTCCCACGCTTCCCAGGTGATGGTTGCTCCGCTCTCGACCATATGTCGCCAACTGCGGTCATTCCGGGCCGTCATCAGCGCAACGGCCTGCTCGGTCTCCCCATTATCAAAAAGCCCTTCCATCAGATACTGCGCCGCATAGACCGAACATTTCATCCCGCGTTCCGCCAGCCATGCTGCCAGCTTTCCGCGCGCGTCTTCGGGGACCAAACCAAAGGCTAACGGGAACAGGTTGGCATGCAGCGACGCGTGATCCGTCTCGATACCATCTTTATACAAACCGGTCTCCGTATCAAAAAATGTCTGTTGAAAGATGGGATAGGATACCGCAAAATCGGATTCAAATTCGGCGGCCTCGTTTTCTTTCCCCAGCGCGTGCGCCATTTCCGCCATCTGCTTGATCGCCTGCAAATAGAAGGCATTGACAACCGTGTTGCGGGAAGTGAAAACATAGTCGTCGCGCTCTACTTTCGGCCAATCCACAATATCAATTTTATTCATCTGCTGCGGATTACTGGCAATCAATCCATCCGCCCCTTTTCGATGTTCCAGCGTCTTCGCTTTCAAGGCTTCATAGTGCTTTTTCACCCATGTTTTATCGCCGGTATACATCCAATCCGCATGCACCATAAATACCATATGAGGGGCCCATTCGCTGGGCCAGGTGCCATGCACCATCAGGTGATCAATCGTATCGCGCGCCATCTGGACATCATGGTCGGTATAGTAGTGGCTCAGCTGATTCAGATACGCATCGGCCTCATATGGAATCCGTTCACGATCGCCATCCACATACACGCCGGCAAAGGTCGTCGCCTTGATTGAATAGCGACACAGCTCCCAGATTTGATTGAGCATTTCATCCGAACATTCAAAAGAGGCCGCACCATCATTCCAGGTGGATGCAAAAGCGGATTGCCGCACAATCTGATCCGGTTTCAAGGGCCCGTTCCATCCTTCAATTTCAACCCAACGGAAAGGCAGTACGACACCCCATTCCGCTGGCGTCGGAATGGCCGGCGGCTTTCGGGAAAAATTCGTATTCCGTTTATCTGCGGACGGAGCCACAACCTTCATTGTCCCCCCATCAAGCGAGACTGAGGCCGCTTTATACCGAACCGTCCCGGGAGGTTTACGATTAATGCGTCCGTCCACCAGGTCTTCCCCGAAATGAACCTTGACCTCGCTATCCTTCGAGGCAATTAACCGAATATTACCGAAAGCCACCCGCCCGAAATCGACCAGATAAACTCCGGTTTCAACCTCGTTGATATGAACCGGAGATTCATCGACCAAATGGGTCGGAGCCGCATTGGTTCCAAGAATGGATAGTCCCCATATCAATAAAATATATTTCAATTCAGACGTCATAGGTTATTCCTCAGTTAAAGATTTCCGAAGGCGGTCCACGTTGGGTTGCGCCGAGTTTTCAATGTGTCGGCTGTATTCCTGCGAGTGCGGGATACTGAGCCGGCAGTTACCTATAAGCGCAACCTGGCATCATCATACGCTTTGATCTCCGTCAGAAGAAAGCATTAGGTCCATGCATTGCATAAACACCGTCCAGCTGCTTTCTGGATGTTAATATTTTCCGGATCTATGGAGCGCAAGGTTAGCGTCCTCCTTTCCAGAGGTTGATCTTTTCCGTGTCATTTTTCACCTCCGCACCTTCCGTGCTGCGGCCACGTTTCACATCGACCTCCAACTGTTTGAGCAGACGTTCGGCAACTTCCGGATATGTGGTATAAAGGTTGGTCGTTTCACCGGGATCGGCTTCCATATCATACAGCTGCGCTTTAAGACTGCCCTCCGGCATTTCCTTTTCGGTTGGAGAAGTCCAGCCGCCCGAGCCCTTGGCAAGCACGAGTTTCCACTTTCCTTCACGATACGCAAAGTGTCCGGAGATCGAATGATGAACCACTCCGCTGCGTGTGGAAACGATCGGCTTGCCCGACAACGCCGGCAGAAAACTGACGCTGTCTTCCCCGGCAGTATCCGGCAAAGCGGCTCCGGTCAGCTCGGCACAGGTCGCCATCAGATCGGTCAGGCAGACGGTTTGGTCGCTCCGGCTGCCCGCTTTGATGCCCGCCGGCCAACGGAGGATGAACGGAACGCGATGTCCCCCATCCCAGATATCGGCTTTTGAACCCCGAAACTGAGCACTCGGATAGTGCCCCTTCTCCTGCATTTTCGGAATACCTGCGGCCTTGGAACAGCCGTTATCGCTGGTGACGATGATCAGGGTGTTTTCACCCAGCCCGGCGGCATCCACCGCATCAACAATCTGTCCGATCACGGCATCGGTCTGCATGACAAAATCGCCATAGGTTCCGAGTCCGCTTTTACCCCGCCATTCCGGTGTTGGGACAATCGGCGTATGCGGAGAGTTTAAGGGAACATAGATAAAGAACGGTTGGTCTGCGGTCTGCTGCCCGATAAATTCGACGGTCTTTTTTCCAATGGTTGGAAGAACATCAACCGCTTCAAAATCCGCCTGCGCGGCCCCCTTCCGGAAGAATGCTTTTGTGGTCGTACATTCGCCGACGAACCGGTCATTCTCGATGTAGATGTAAGGCGGCATATCCAGCGAAGCGGAAATTCCGTAATACGTTTCAAATCCATGCTGAACGGGGCCGTCTGTGATGGCTCCTTTCCAATCGATATTCGCCCCGTTTTTCGCGACTCGTTTTCCGTCCACAGTTGGAAACGTCATTCCAAGATGCCATTTTCCAAAAGCAGCCGTGCGGTAGCCCTGCGCAGTTAAAAATCCGGCCACCGTGAGGCGGTCCGAAGCAATCATCGGTGCGCCATACCCGCCGAGCACTCCGGCCTGACGGCTCGTACGCCAATTGTAGCGCCCCGTCAGAATGCCATAGCGACTCGGCGTGCAGACCGATGAACTGGTATGCGCATCGGTGAAAACCATGCCCTCCCCCGCCAGCCGATCCATATTCGGCGTGGCAATTTTTCCGCGCTCCGGATTCAGACACTGCACATCGCCATAGCCGAGATCATCACAAAGAATGTAGATAATATTGGGATTTGGCGGGTTCGGCCACCGAGGGTTGGGTTCCGCAACAGCCATCGATGTCCCGAGACATCCCCCGACAATACAAGCTATTCCTTTTTTCCACATAACCGCGTTTCCTTATGTTCAGTTACTTCATTTCATCGAGCGTGAAGATTCCATCGCCATTTTTGTCGTAGGAATGATCAAACTGGCCCTCAAAAATTGCTGTATACTCTTCGGCGGACAGCTGGTTATCATTGTTCTTATCCGCGGTTGCAAACGAGGAGTGCCCATGCTCTTCCTCCGAAAGGGCCCCATCATTATTCCGGTCTTTTCGCCCGAAGCCGGAAGCGTGACGAGCAACGTATTCCTCTTTCGTGACCTGCCCGTCGCCATTCGTATCCATCAAAGCAAACTTTGATGCGGCGGAGGGCTTACCGTTTTCAAGCGGATAACTGTTGTACATCATCATCTTAAATGTGCCATCGGCCTGTTCTTCCACCATCCAGATGCCTGTATTATCAATCCCGGTGAACCCATCCAGCGGATCCTGCGTAAGCATTCTGAGAACCGCCTGACCGCTGCTGCCATGTCCCGACAGCAGGATGGTTTTATCCGTTCCGCCAAAACGGTCCTGAATCATGTCAACCACCTGTTGAATAACCACCCGGGCGGCGGCATTCGAATGTTTACGGGCCTCCGGTCCCGCTCCACCGCGCGATATGTGAAACTCATTTTTTCCATCCTCACGCACAGAGAAATAAGGAGCTTCATCGGGCAGAATTTCCACGGCATCCCCCACGCCGAGAATCGGTTCTGCGGGCTCCGGCAAATCGGAGGAAAGAATCAATGCGCTGGCGCTTAATTCCTGAAGTTCCGGCCAGATCTCTGCCGTGGCTCCCACCTCTTTCATATAGGGCAGGATTGTATTCCGGCAGCGCCATGCCGGACTGGCAGCAATAAAATCGAAATCGTATTGCTTGAGCTTTCCTGCCACTGCGGCCTGCTGCGCGAGCCCCTTCGGGGTAAATGCAGTATGATCCCCGACATACGCGGGCCATTGATCTTTGGGCACCTTTCGATATTCCCAGTCGGCTTTTACATTGTGCCCGCCTTCGGCATGGCGGATATAATAAATTTTAAGACCCGCTTCGGAAGCACGCGTCCCGACGAATACGGAACTCATCACGAGCAGAATACGGATTTCTTTCATTAACATAACAATGATTCCTTTGGGTTGTGATTAAGGTAAAAACAGACAAAACATTTGCGTATTTTCAGCATATGGCTCCCAGATCCTCTATCAACAAAAAGAGATGCTCTGACAGAGGAGCCGCAAAATGCATATTGCATTGTTTCGCGGTCTAAACCATGGCGGACTCAACAGAAAAAACTCAAACGCTCCTGTTATACCGCATTGTGCTACTCCTGTTCATAAGGCTTATCATTATATATCTTCAGTTCATACGAACCGTCCTCCTGCTGCTCGACCATCCAGATTCCGGTATTACTCAATCCCCTTCTGGCCTCTCCGGTCGGCGCCTCTTGCAGAAGTAACTTCAACAGCGATACTCCCGCACTATTATGTCCCGCGAGCAGGATGGACTGATCAGATCCTCCGAATCGTGTTTCGATCAAGTCGATCGCATGCAGCGAGGCATGTTTCATATACGCGACTTTTTCGTTTTCGCTGCTGCCCTTTGGATACTTTTTGTAGTTGTTCTCTGCACCGGGGCGAATCCTTAAATAGGCAGCCTCATCTTCCGTCAACACAATGGCGGTGCCTTTGTTTAAGATCTCTTCCTGCACCTCCGGAATGTCCTCAGAAAGGATCGTCGTCATTCCTGGCCCCTCCCTCAGTTCAGGCCATATTTCAGCCGTCTGGTTTGTCTTCTTCAGATAAGGGGCGATCGTGTTATGGACTCTCCACACAGGGCTCGTGGCAATAAAATCGAATTGATACTTCTGCAGTTTTTCAGTGGCGCCTGCAACCTGCGTGACTCCTAAAGGGGTGAAGACATTCGGATCCCCCACGTAGGCCGGCCATTCTGACTCGGGAATTCCTTTTTTCTCCCAGTCGGCTTTTACATTATGCCCGCCTTCGGCATGGCGGATATAATAAATTTTGAGCCCCGCGTCAGAAACATTCGCCCCCAACAACACACTTGAAACCACCAGTAAGATACGAATTTCTTTTATTAACATAATATCGATTCCTTTTGTTTTAGGAGTGCAGCGTCAATCGGCCCATGCCGCACCCAAATATTTTTGTACACTTTTCAGCAATCCTCCCGACTTCGTTTGCCTGAACGGATCGCATTCCTTATCCCTCCGTTATTTCTTAAAGGTAAATGTTTCGGGTTCCTGAGCACGCCAGACCTTGGCGTTATGCGATCCGGGCTTAAGCTTCGAAAATATTCTCGAAAATTCACGCAGTCCGGGTGTGGAGGTTCCATCAACAAACAAGACGACGTCATCACTCTTAAATCCATATGCTGCCAATTCGCTGTCCGGTGGCACATTGATCAGGAAAACGCCGATGCGTTCATGCATCCCGGTCGCCGTTAATTCGGCTTCCGAGTCCAAGCTCTTCACCATGGCACCGCAAACTTCTTTTGCAGGCACCTTCCTATACCGGTTCGATGCCGCTTTTGTCGGCAATTTCACCGGAGGCGTTCCCGCGCTTTTCCTGAGTTCAGGAGAAGTCACACCAAACCCGGTCATCGGGAAATTCTTAAACCCGGTTTGGAGTGCGGGAGAACCGGCCTTCACTCGAAAGTTTCCGTCCGCGGGCGCCACGAATGCAGCATTTCCGTAGAGGCTCTCTGCATCATCGAAGGTTTCTTTTTGCAGTGCCACAGCCGGACCCGTTTCTGTGGCTTCGGGATTGTGTACAAAAGTATGGTTGCGCACACCGCCCCATAAGCCGGGATTGGATGAACTGTAGACCGTTGGAGCCCAGATGATATTGCGTTCAAAAATGTCGTAGGTGGGTTTGGGATACGGCACATTGCAGGTATAGCCGAGTCTTCCGACAATCACGTTATTCGTGACGATGCGGTAGAATCCCTCGCGCGTTTTGAGCCCTCCAAAGAGGCAGAGGTTATTATACAGCTCATAGTTGGTGCAGCCATCATCCAGATCAATATCCCAGCCATGTTCACAATGCATACGATTGTTACGCAGAATGCTGGTCTGATATGCATCCCAGCGGGGGGCGTTCGGATACTTCTCTATATAATAACTGATCAGCGGTTTTCCGTTTTCATCTCGTTCAGTGGGCCCCGAGGGCGAGGCATTGTGCCAGATCTGGTCACGTCCCCATCCGTTGAAAGCTCCATGATCATGTGTCTCCAATACCGTATCAAAGCAGTCGTTCCATTCAATCAGATGGCCGCCCCACGTCCCGTCACAGACATTGATCGCTGCTCGCGGGGTGTGGCTGATGGTATTATGTCGAACCGTAATGCGCGAAGACATTGATATATTGACTCCCGCAACCTGTTTTTCAAAACGTCCGCAATGTGTCATGAGATTGTCCTCAACCAGACAATCCGCTGGATATTCGTCGGACTTTGGTCCGACCTCCGTATCAATCGTATCAAGCGGGCGGGCGCTGGCACCATAGCTGAACGCAGGATCGCGCACCGCGGCAGGCGAACCGACAATGTTCACATCAGACGCCCCGTTATTGTGAAACCGATTGCCTCGAATCACGACCCTTCGATTGTATCCATCGATGAATACGGCATTCCCCCCCAACTCTTCAAAGGAACAATTCGCAATCGTAATATCTTCCGTACCGCGCAAATGGACCGCACCGCCACGATAAATACTCCAGTCACTGCGCAACAGCGGCTCAATCGTTTCCATGAAGGTGCGTGCCGTGCCGGCAAAGTGAATGCCCTCGAACTGAATGTACTTTACCGCTGTGGTGGTTTCATAGGTTTTAACCGTTGTCATCGGCAAACCGTTTCCACTGTTTGGAATCTCCATTACAGCGACCGGTTGCTTATGCGCGCCATGGAATTCGACGAGATGTTTGATCTGCAACACGGCCTCGAATTGTGCAGATGCCATATCGATTCCTGCGGCCGGTTTATAATACAGCCAGCCTTCTTTCATATCGTGATACCACTCGCCCGGCGCATCGAGTTCTTCAAAAATATTTTCGATCATGCGGTAGGACGGGTGGGCGGACCGATAGCGGTTATTTTGCCACCCCCCTTCGAACAGCAGTTCGCCGTTCGCCTTTTTTCCCAAAACCCGGTAATGCTGACTGCCCCACAGCCCGCCATGCATCCCATGCATAAAGGCCCCAGCAGGATCGCTCCACCCTCTGGCCTTACTCGCATCCCAGGCATCCGGCGTGCAGCCTTCGTAAGGAGGGTTCCCCGCTTTTCCGCCTTGATGTTTCTGATTTTCAGCCAACACATAGCCTGCCTCCAAGTCGGGATAGCGCGCCATAATCTGACGCCGATGATTTACAAAAAGCTGATCAATCGCCTGCATCCTTCCGACTTCCGTACGGTAAATACCATCGTTCCAATGCTCCCAGGAACCGTTGATCTCCTGCGCGCCGGTAAAGACCACTTCAGCTCCTTCTGCCGCACGGTAAACTGCGGGAGCATCTTTACTGCCGCTGTCAGAAGGAGAAAGAGTCAACGGCTCAGTAAAGCGATACGTCCCCGAACCGATAATGACCTCACAAGACTCCTTCCCTAATTTTCCACTGGCACGAAGTGCATCTCGGGCGGCTGCAATGGAGGCAAAAGGCGCTGTTTGAGTTCCCGCATTTGCATCATCCCCCTGAGGCGACACATACACGGTGCGTGCCAGCAAAACGGAAGGCACCGCGAAGAAGGCAACGGCTGTCCACTTTAAATATATTCGATATCTATTCATTCCCTTCCCTTCACCCCAAACATTTAAGCGGATCGATTCAGCCAGTCCCCACCGGCCAAACGACCGGAACTACCTTTTGATCGGGAGTGCATAGATATTCACTTCCGTCGCATTATTCTGAGCCGGCCCCTCTGTACTGCGACCGTTCTCAACATAACGCTTCAAAACTTCGGTCATGGCGGTTACCCGCTCAGGATACTCCGCCTGCAGATTATTGGTCTCTCCGAGATCCTCCGCCAGGTTAAACAGCTGGACGTCTGGAAATTCAGCGGGAGCATCTCCCGGTTTGGGATAGGTCCACCCGCCGGAGCCTTTGCAGAGGATCAGTTTCCAGTCGCCCTCGCGGATGGCAAACGATCCATTGATGGAGTGATGCACCACAGCATCACGCTCCACTTTCGACGGATCTTTTAACGTCGGCAAAAAGGAAACACTATCCACCCCGGAATTGGCCGCCAGCTCGACGCCCAGAATATCCGCGCAGGTACTGATGAAATCGGTCTGACACGTCAAACGACTCGTTACAGTATTCGGTTTCACCAGAGCCGGCCACCGCACAACAAAAGGAACACGGTGTCCGCCCTCATAGATATCCGCCTTGTGTCCACGCAAACCGCCACAGGGATTATGCCCCTGTTGAATAAGGTTCGGAATCCCGGCAGAATTCGAACATCCGTTATCCGTTGAAAAAATAACCAGCGTATTCTCCGCCAACCCATGCTTATCCAGCGCAGCCAGCACCTGCCCAACCACCCAATCGGTTTCCATTAGAAAGTCGCCATACCGACCCAGGCCGGACTTTCCCTTCCAGGCGTCACTCGGCACCACCGGAGAATGCGGCGAGGATAGCGGAAGATAGAGGAAAAACGGTTGATCCTCTTTGGCCCGTTCATCAATATAAGCCACCGACTTTTCTGCAAAGGACTGAAGACAGCCATCGGGTTTGAATGCAATATCCATCGGCCCCTTTCGCCCCCCTTTCTTAGCCACCAGCTCCGTCGTAACGGCTTTTTTATTTTCAATATAGAGATAAGGCGGCATATCCAAAGACGCGGCGATTCCCCAGAAATAATCAAAACCATGCGATATTGGCGAAATAATCGCCGGCTTACTGAAATCGATATCCCAGCCTTGTTTAGGGCGCTGACCCGCAGTGAATTTATAGTCTTGCTGATACTGCCACTGAATGCCCAAATGCCACTTTCCGATACACGCCGTATGATATCCATTTTCACTCAACAACGTTGCAATCGTTGGTTCATCGGGCTCAATCAACGGCGCACAATCCGGATTGCTGAAGACATGCGCGGTCAGGCGGGTGCGCCAGTTATAGCGCCCTGTGAGCAGCGCATAACGGGAGGGGGTACAAACTGCGGATGCGGTATGCGCATCTGTAAAACGCATGCCTTCCGCGGCCATCCGATCGATGTTCGGGGTCGGGGCCAGACCGGTTGTATGAGAAACATCTCCAACTCCCATATCGTCCGCATTAATAAAAATGATATTGGGCTGTTTCTGCTCCGCACACGCCGCGCCCGCTACGGCCAGTAGGCTGACGACTAACGCTATCGTTTTTCTACACATATCACTCACCCGTTTAAACATTTCAAATTCTTACCTATTTAATCTGTATCAGCGTACCGTCTGAAAAGGCTTCAGGAATGAATCATTAAACCCTTCCGGCCTATTTCACTCGAACCGCGGCCTTCAACTCTTTCAACAAAGCGTAAGACTCCGGCGAAACGGAACCGTCCTCGTACATCTCCAGATTGATCGACAGCGGATAACGGTTTTGCTGTGCCTTGGTCACGAAGCCCGTCAATTGTTTCAAACTGTATTTCGGCGTTGCAATTGTCGTATCCCGATCAATATGCCCCCACCTTCTTTTCAGCGTAAAACAGCCATGCGCCTGCAATCCCTGCTGCCGCCCGGTATTGATAATACCATCTGTTAATTCGGCTGGATTGAATGAAGTTTTCCCCTCGCCGCCATAATAATCCTGATATTCGGTGATACGGGGTTTAATCCATGAATTGTATGCCACCAGCCGCTCAGGATTCCCGCTTCTGGCCGCTTGCGTGTAAGCTTTAAACGGAGCACTTAAGATCCCTTCCGCAGCCGAAGTCCCATCGAAATGGCAATTTAAATAGCGTGCCCCGCCATCAAACCACCAGCCATCGAGCTTATCGCCATAGCGGGTTCCAACCTCCGATATAATGTTCATCAAGTTGGTATAGAGTTCTGTTTTATCGGCCTTATATCCGCCCGCGGCTTCTAACCACTCGGTATCCTGTGCGTGGTAGCATTCATAGCCATAATGGTAATAAAAGATCAGCTTGATGCCTTTTTCATGGAGCCGGTCCGCCATTTCGCCCAATAAATCACGGGTCGTTGTGCGCCCGGCAATAATTTTTTCCAGAGACTGGATCGGTGCGGAGATATATTGATTTCCCCATGTGACGGACCAGATCACGTATGCCGCGCCGGAGTCCTCTACCAGTTGGATGAAACCATCGAGGTTAAAGTCATTCACTTTCTGCTCCCATGCCTTGACAGGCCCTTCGGGAGGCGTTGCGCGATTGGTCCACTGAAACATCAAGCCATATCCGGCATCCTTGAACCAGTCGTGCTGTTGTCTCATGGCCAGCGCGTCCTGCAGCACCTTCTCTTTAACTGCAGGTTGCACCAGTTCGAGCGCACTCATTCGGAATTGTTTATTGCGTTTCCCGGCTTGCACAGTAACGGCTTCAACATCCAGTCGCACCTTGTTTTCCCCCGCGTTCAGAAACAGAGTCCCAAGTTCCAGAAAGTGCCAGCCTTCCTCTGTAACGTTTGCCTCCAGTTTCTGATCGTTGCAGCTGACGACCAATCCCGATCCCTGTCCATCGATGGAAGCCGTTACACCGTATCCCCCGTCTGCCGGCACCTCCACCGTCCATTCAACCTGACATGGCCCCGCTTTTCTCGCGGCACTCCACAGAATCATATGGTTTGCAACAGCCGGTCGCATATTGGCATCCATTTTTCCCACATTCGGAGCCAGAATATTGATCGCATCAGGATCAATGTTCAGGTTGGCATACGTGGCAGGAGCCATATTATTTTTCGTGGCCGCGTAAGGATTTATCTCCTTTTTCTGTTCCGGAAAAACCGCCCCGGCGCAAGCCAAACCAAGCCCGGCGATTACAGCGAGCACAAATCCGTTATCTCTTCTACTTGTCATCTTATTTTCACTTTTTTATAGGGAACTACTGCTTCAGTTTGGCTTCAAACTGATGCCGTTCTTTTTCAGCCAACGCCTTGGTGGTCTTAAGATTGAGGGCTTTTTTATTCGGTTTATAACCGGGATTTTAGGTAGGCATCTCAGCTTTCATTTCGGTTAAAGCGAGGGCCAACCGGGAAGAAAGGTCGGTTACTTTCTCCGGATGTGTGGCAGCCAGATCGGTTTGTTCATTCGGATCGTCAGCCAGATTATACAGCAGATAGGCTCCTTCCGAATCATTGTAGAACCGGATCAGTTTCCAGTCCCTGGAAACGATGGAAGAAAACGGACCGGTAGCGTGCGTATAGTGCGGGTAATGAATGATGATTGGACGATCTTCCAGGCGGGCCTGCTGCGTTAGAACCGGCATCAGGTCGACGCCATCGACATGCTGTTCGGGTCGCAACGGCAGACCGGCCGCGCTGAGCATGGTGGGATAGATGTCCGTTCCGACAATACGCTCTTCCGAAATGCCCGGCTTGATTTTTCCAGGCCACTTCACAATGAAGGGCACTCTCATAGCGGCCTCGAAAGGAAAGGATTTTCCGCCCAGCAGCGGATAGTTCGAGGTCGAATTCGGCGTGAGCCCTCCATTATCCGATGTAAAAATAACGAGGGTATCCTTTTCCAGATTCAACTTCTCAAGAGCCTCGAGCACCCGGCCGACGCTTTCGTCAACGGACTCCACCATGGAAGCATAACCGGGATTTTTCTGATCCGTTTCCGGCTTCTTCCGGTAATGTTCCATCTTTTCCGGCTTCGGCTGAATCGGTGTATGAACCAGATAGTGCGATAAAACTGCCAGCCAGGATTTATCTTTGTTGGCGGTGATAAAATCAATGCACTCTTCGGTCAGCACGTCGGCCACATAAGCATCCGGATCGGCCCCCTCCAGATTTGCACCATATTGCTGGAAGGTTTTCATCCAGTGCCCGGACCTGGAGGTCGGCACATAGGATGTTCGATATCCCTTGGCCACATCAAAACCCCGGTCATCCGGTTGAAAGCCCTCGCACTCGCCAATATGCCACTTGCCGAAAAAGCCGGTTGCATAACCACCGGCCGCCAAAGCCTGCGGCAGAATAAATTCCCCCGCCGGCAAGGCATGGCGATGGAGCGCTTCAAAATTCTCGTCCCATTCGCCGCTATATTTACTTTTTTTCTGAAGCCGATCGTCCGGCCCCGCCTTGCCGTTATAGACGGCCGTGTACTGCGTCCGGGCCGGACATTTACCGGAATAGATCGCGCCCCGCGACGGCGTGCAGACCGGCGCAGCCGAATAGGCGTTCGTGAATCGCATCCCCTCGGCTGCCAACGCATCGATATGCGGAGTTTCGTAGAACGTGCTGCCGGAAATTCCGATATCCTTCCAGCCCATATCATCGATAATAATGAAAAGAATATTGGGTGGGTTCGCCAAAACAACGGGTCCGGCCAAACATCCCAACACAGCGAACGCAGCGAACGCAGCGAACGCAGCAAAACATCCTAAGAGACGTTTCATCATTTTTCAGCACCTTCTATTTCATAATGTTTACCCGTTTCGGTTTTTTCATACTCGATCCGATTTCCTTCCGGGGTATGGATTACCAATGGATTTCCAAGAATCGACTTTACGTCCGCCTTTACGAGTTTTCCGTTTTTCCAATGCATGGAAACCTCGAAGCCGCCGCGAGCCCGCAAGCCGGAAACCGAACCGTCCGGCCACGCTTTCGGCAGCGCCGGCAGCAGATGAATTTCGCCATCGTGACTCTGGAGCAGCATTTCCGCAATGCCGGCCGTACCGCCGAAGTTGCCGTCGATCTGAAATGGAGGATGAGTATCGAACAGGTTCGGCAAGGTGCTTTTTCGCAACAGCATCAATGCATGTTCGTGAGCCGCATCTCCATCAAGCAATCGCGCATAGAAATTAATCACCCAGGCCCGGCTCCATCCTGTATGGCCGCCGCCGCTCGTCAGCCGCCGCTCAATCGTTTTTGCGGCCGCAGCAAACAACTCCGAGTTCTTCTGTGTGATTTGTGAGAAAGGGTGCAACCCGATCAAATGCGAAATATGCCGATGCCCCGGGTTCTGCTCGCGGTAATCTTCGACCCATTCCTGAATCGTTCCGTCGGCACCGACCTGCACGGGCGGCAACAGCACGACGGCCGTTTCAAGCTGCTGGCGAAATTGCGTATCCACATCGAGCAACTCTGAACCGGCAATCACTGATTCAAAGACCGCGCGAACGATCGTCGTTGAGTAGGTTGAGCCCTTCGTGATACGGACGGCTTTTCCAGTCTCAGGATGAAAATAGGAGTTTTCCGGTGAAGTCGATGGGATCACCAGAAGCATTCCATCCGAATCTTCAACCAGATAATCCAGCAGAAACTCCGCGGCCCCTTTGAGCACCGGATAGGCGGTGTCGCTCAGGAATTGGCGATCGCCTGTGAATTCATAATGTCGCCAAAGCGTCATGGCCATCCAGGCGCCGGCCAGCGGATCGAGCACACCGTTGTCGAATTGGGAATTCTTCGTCGAACCGCTGGGCGTCACCCGCCCGAAAGGATTTGTTGCCGTAAATACCACCCAGCCATCTGCATCATAGAGCCGTTTTGCGGACATCCGCCCCCGCTCTGTTGTGGGCACAAACCAATCGACCAACGGATCGATCGTCTCGGAAAGGTTACAGACATCAACAGGCCAATAGTTCATCTGCAGATTAATATTCAGATGATAATCCGATTCCCACGGTGCCCACATCCGATCGTTCCAGATCCCCTGCAAATTGGCAGGCAGTTGTGAAGGACCGCGCGAACTCGACATCAGCAGATACCGACCATATTGGAAACAGAGCGCCAACAGAGCCGGATCCTCGCCACCTTTTTTAACCGTATTCAGCCGTTTATCGGTCGGATTCTCAGCGGTCTCGGCTCCTCCAAGATCTAAAGTCACCCGGTCAAACATCGCCCGATGTTCCGCAATGTGATCGCTCTTCAGCTGCTGCCAGGAGGAATCGGCAACCTTCGCCAGTATGGCATCTGCTTCGGCTCCCGGATTAATGGAGCGGTCAAAATTGAGCAACGCCACCTTATAGTCGGTTTTGGCCGAGAACAAAATCACGACTTCGTCGGCTCCTGAGGCCACCAGTGAGTCGCCATCGGCCACAACACTCCCTCCGGCAGCACGCACAAGCAGACGACCGGCAAACTTCATATGGTTTCCGCCGGGTCCCGAACCGCCGGGATTATCATCATATCCAGCCGGCGCTGCGACATCGACAATCTGCCCGTCCATCCTCAGACGATGATTGCCGACAGCCGTCACGGTCATATCTTTTTCACGCGTCAGACGAATCGTTGCATCCACCGCCCCCTGCTTATCTGCGCTTAACCGAATGGCCATTACATCATCCACCGCCGAAATAAATATTTCCCGGGTATAGCGAACACCCTTGCTTTCATAGCGCACAGAGGCAACGCCCGTCGCTAAATCCAGATTTCGACGGTAATCACGAATCGATGTTTCTTCGGGAATTTCAATCAGGAGATCGGCCAGCGGTTCATACGACCGAAACGATGTCGGAGATTGGGTCAGATTTTTCAATCCAAACGAATGCGCCTCCTCGATCTGACCATCAAGCACGAACTGCTGAAGTTCGGACAAATTTGCGCGGAAATTATCGGGATAACTCTCCAACGGTTCCCCCGCCCACAAACTCTCTTCATTCAATTGCAGTCGTTCAATCGGCACCGAACCAAAGATCATCGCCCCCAGCCGTCCGTTACCAAGCGGAAGTGCCTCCGTCCATTTTTTCGCCGGCTGCCCGTACCACAACTCCGTTGCAGCTTCTGTTGTGGCCGGCACCGGCCCCACAAGGCCAACAATGCTTAGCACCAAAATCATACTTTTTGGCGATACCGACGTTAACTTTTGCAACATAGAAAGCTCCTATTTGGGAGGGACAGTATAGTTGAGCAATCACAGGTTCCCATCCCTCAAATACACTATGATCCGAAATGTATCAGAAGGCGAAAAGGCAATTTTAACCCCATCCGGTATTTGTTGCTGGACCACAATACTAAGCAATCCATCCCAGCATTCAGCGCTCACCTTTTTGCCGATTTTCCTCAAGAACCAGACAGGTATACAGCGGGGCCGCCCCGGGCATATGGATGAACACGAAAAAGCCCCGGTCCAATTCGCCGGGGCTTTGTGCATGCAGCTCGTTTTATTCCCCGAACAAACGCCGGGAGATCAGCAGGCCGCCGCCGAAGACGGCGATCAAACCAAGAACAGCCGGTTCCGGAACGATCGTCAGGGTAACCATATCAGTTTCCTGATCCTGCGTAATATAACCACTGAGTCCACCGGTAAAACCGGTCACATTGACAACTGATGAAGTTCCGTTCAAACCACTGCCTCCGAAGGAGGCATCGAACAGAGTAATCACGGCCTCTCCTCCCTGATAATTCGAACCGTCCACGGTAATCGAAACATTCCCGAGATTAATATAACCGGCACTTCCATTTGCAATGGTGCTCAGATCCGTTCCGCCCGAATTATCAAATGCATTAAATTCAAAAACGAAGTCTCCCCCACCCTGATTCAAACGTCTGATATCAATCGTCGCATCGCTTCCGATCACTTTAAATTCACCACCCATCCGGACCTGCCCGTTCATGTCCACTGTGCCGCCGCTGATTGCAATGTCCGCATTCCATTGCACCAAATCGCCACCTCCTGTATAGCTGTGTTCAAGCAGCCCGGACTTTAATTCCACAAGCCCGCTTCCGTTCACATTCAGATCATTCTGGCTCAACGAAAACGTGCCGCCGCCAATCGTTAACGTGCCGTTAACCGTGGGCGCTTCCACAGTCGCAGTCAAGGTTCCCGCATTCAGATTATAGATGCCTTCAGTTCCGACATTAAGCCCTTCAGATTCCACCGCAGCAGTACCTGATTGGGTAATTGTTCCCGCCCCGCTCACTCCCACCTTAAGGGCTGTCGCATGCACGCTTCCGGCAGAAAAACTTCCGGCCCCTCCATCTTTCATTTCCATGGAAGCGGTCGAAACACTGCCCCCGCTCATGCTGTAGGCGCCTCCGGATTGAACAATAACTCCGCCGGCATTCAGCGTCCCCCCGTTTGCTCGTACACGCCAGTGCCCTCCGCAACACCCCCGGCAGTCACATTCCCGCTTACAGTCACGGTCCCTGCATTCTGGACCACTTTATTATCGGTGGCATTTCCAGCAGTGGAAATATCGATCTTATTGAGGGAACTCATGTCCGCTGCGATAGTCAGACTCGTATCCACCGTTGCGTTTCGCACCGAGAGATCCACTCCATACGTTGATGTGACTTCAGAATTTACCGTCACCGTATCGGACCCACTCAGAACCGCATTATCCTGTTGTTCAGTGCCGGGCAGCATACCGTCGGTCCACCGCACAGCATTGGTCCATTCCGTATTGCCGCTTCCCCCATGATTCCAATGCGAGGTATCCGCCTGTGCGGCTCCCGCAACCAGTATAAAAATTCCTGCTAAAACGACCGTTTTCTGCATTGATCCCTGCTCCTTTTTTATCACAATCCCACTATTTAACCGGCAGGTTATCCTAGCTTTTACCCCGAACCAGCCTATCGCACGTTTAAGCGATACAGCGGAAGAACCGGCGCGGCATCAAATACAAAGACGATTCTGAAAAAAACTGACCCTTTAATGCCCGGAACGTAACGGAGTCGGCCAGACCCGCGTGCAGGTTTTATCCATAAAACTTCCAACCGGCAGTTTTTTCAGGTTATCCATATTTTTATAAAGCCAGGTCGGAGAAGAGCGATGGGCAATGACTTCCCCGCGCTGGTCCTTCACGAGAATCAGGAAGCCCGCATATTTATCGCCGCGGCGCATTTCATAGACATTGTAGTCGAGCATATCAAACGTGCGGCCTGAAAACTCGTGCGCAGTTCCGTTTTCCAGCTCGGACGGAACAAAAACGCTCTCCGCCTTGTCCAGAAGAATAAACTTATTCCCGGCAAGCTCAGAGCCGATTGCATAATATTCCACCGTCAAAGGATACGGGTACTTGCCGGAAGACTCCTGCTTTACTTTAGCTGTAAACGTATACTCATTAATCCCGATGGCATCCGCTCCATATTTTAAACGCTTCTGTCTGATCTTTTTCCCCAGATCCAATTTAAAACGGGGAGGTGTGGCCAGTTTTACAAATTTATTATCCTCTTCTGACAAATCCGAGAGCGGAATTTTAAGTTGTTTTCCTCTGGCGGTTTTCAGCACAACATTATCGCCCATCGCCGTCATAAATTCCGCTTCGAGCGTTTTCCCATCTTTGGAAACCCAGGTACGCAACGCGGAAGAACCCTGCTCAGCGGGTTTCGGACCTTCCGAATCCTGGACCGGTTCTGTATTCGGTGTAGATTCCGGGGAAGACGATTCATAATCGTTGAATATCGGACCACCGGTCACGCTGACCTCATCTTTCGGCATGCCGCGGAAAATTTTATCCTGAAGGGCGCGTGGAAGCTCAGCCGTTTTAAACAAGGGCAGAATCGGTTCCGCCTTGGAATTATTCTCATACTCCACCCCCTCCTCCATCACACAGAGAAAGGCATTAAACTGACCGCCCGGAACCTCAGCAAACATGACATCAATATTCACAGGAACGCCCGGCTCCAGCACAATCAGATCGCTCACTGCCGCATAGTCATGGCATTTAATCCACTTTCGGTTGTCAGCCGATGATGGAAGCCACGGTGCACAATCCACCCAGCGGCTGGTATCCCGGTCCCAGCCCCGACTTCCGTTCATCACGGTTTTTCCGTTAATCGCCACCACAATAATATCGTCACCATTCCCGACAAACCGGAACTTGATTCCATCCTTATGCACCAGCTTTCCCCGATAGTGCACCATCCAGCAGAAATCCATATTGTCCGGTTCCCCAAACGCCGAAGGTGCCAGTGGCGACGGCATAGGAGGAACAGCAATTGTGGTCGTATACAGTTTTTTAGGCGACTTATAGTACCGACTGAGCTTAGACGTCTTCCATCCACTGGCAACAAAGGCCGCCAGCTCAGAGATGAAGACATCCGTATTCATCCCGTATGTGCTTCCGTTCCGGCGGCGGTTGAAGTCATAGAATGTCCCCTCCAAATCATTTCCGATACTCTGCGAACTGCCTAATACGCTGATCTCTTCGAGATCAGGCATGATATCAAACCCTCCGGCAACTCCATCACCAAAACCGCCTCCCATACCATTCATTTCCGGGAGCTGAATATCCGGCATTGACGCCTTCTGAACCTTGGTAACAATGCGTGAGGTCGACTTCGGCTGAGCGGACTTTTTAACTTTCACCATCGGCTTTTTCAGCTTCATTTTCGGACGGTCAACCGGTTTGGGCGGCACAAACTTTTTCTCTTCTTTCTGGGTAACATTAAACACCACCAACAGACCGGCCAGAAGAATCGCCGCAGCATGAACGGCCAGACTAATCACAAAACCGCTTGGAGCACCCTTCACTATACCTTTATCCGCTGCTGTCCGCTTTCCCATACTGACACCTCTTTCCCAAACAAAATAATCAGAACCGATTTCTTTATCGCACCACCTCGTTTCAACAATGATTCGACTTATTTATGCTACACGTGAACCAGACGGTATCTATCGTACGTTTAGAGGATATAAATACAAGAAGCGTGACGACCGTTCCGTTGTCCCGCTGATCGCACCCGCTCCAAAGCAACTGATTGAAAACTCCTACGCCACGGTCGGCCTTGTTCTTCATATCATCCTTAGTAAATACTGCGACCACCTTCCGCTCTACCGGCAGGAACAGATCTTCAAGCAGCGCTTCGGTGTTGAAATCAGCCGTAAAACTATGGGCGGTTGGATGTATATGGTGGGCCAATGGTTATCACTCATTTATGAAGCATTGCGAAATGAAATCCGCGAAAGCGGATACATCCAGGCCGACGAAACCTTTATAAAATATCAGGATCCGAAAAAGGACTATTGTCCCAACGGATACCTATGGGCCTATCATTCGCCAGACAAAGGCGTGCTCTTTGAATGGCACGCCAGCCGTGCAGCGACCTGCCTTGACTCGATGCTGATTGGTTACTCCGGGCTGCTGCAGACCGACGGCTACGCCGGTTACACCAGCTGGTTGAGCAAGAAATCACATGCGACTGAAAAGGCGGCAATCATTCATGCGGCCTGCTGGGCGCATGCCCGCCGCAAGTTCAAGGAGATCCCTGGCAACCCGACTGCGGAGGATATCGTTAAACTTGTTGCCAAACTATACCGGGTTGAAAGCAAGCTGCGCAACCATCCCGAACTCGATCGCGCAGC
>JARNMJ010000049.1 GCA_029432795.1 Pontiellaceae bacterium B12219 | reverse complement strand
CATTGATTTCTATTTGAAGAATTGGTCTACCCATGCAAACCATCATACCATAACTTTTTGTAATGTAAATCTATTTACGGCTCAGCACACTAGTGGCACCGGTCACGGTGACGACCGGATTGGTTGATGTGGCTTTTTCCGGTACGGCGGTGGCATCGGTTGATGTTGATATTTCCGTGGAGAGTATTTATCCAGGCGCATTTTCTGTGGTTCCGCCTGCATCGTTTGTCATGAACGAGCCTTCTCCTTCCAACCAAACCGTAGAGATCGTGTTCGACAACAGCGCCGCAGGTCTAGTGGACGGTGAAAGCGCGACCGGTCTGGTACATGTGGTCTACAATGAAACAGGCAGCTCTGAATTAGCGACCAATTCGGTAGAGGTAACCGTACTTTATATCGATGACCCCGTTGCGGCCTCGATCTTCTATCAGACGCAGGACCTTGGGGTTGGGTTGGACTGGAATGGAGCTTTTTGGACTAACCTTGCGTACACGGTGCCGCAGGTACCTGCGGCGGGCAATACCTATGTGAATGCGCTGGCTGGTCAGACGCGTACCGGAACTACAGGGCCTTCGGTATTCCTCGGGGATTCTCTGGAGCTTCGAGCGGAAGGCAGCTCGTTGGCACTTAAAGCCAGTCCTGCTGAGGTCAATCTCATTCTGAATGCGGGCACCGGAATCAGCAATAATGGGGGCGGCGGTGCTCTGAATGGTTCGATCCGTTCTGCTACGAATAACGGCTCGGGAGCCATTACTTTCAACTCTGGTGAAAACAACCGCAGTATCAATATTTCGGCGCCGATGACCATTGGTTCAAATATCACCAGCATGGTGGTCAATATGGGAACCCATGAGTCCGATCCCGACGAAAACGTCACGATCAACACGACCTCAAATACATTTGCCGGGGTGTGGCAGGTTACGAGCGGTCACCTGATAGGCAATCTTGAGGGTTCGCTGGGGACGGCGAGTTTTAATGTGGGAGCCAATGGGCTGCTGAATCTGAACTATGATTATGATGGTACCGGACAATCGTTGGAGCTTGCTGCGGGGGGCACCCTGATGCTTGATCAGGATCTGACGTTCGAACAGGTGGCGATCGGACCCTATCCTCTGGATGCCGGCACGTATACCGCTTCCATGCTGTGGTCGGATCCGGCCTATTCCAACGCCATCGATTCCGCGTCAAATCCCGATTCCACATTAACGGTTGTGAGCGATCCGCTCGAATATAAGATCGCGATCTTTAACTTCAGTGAAACGAATGGTGTTTCGTCCGATGTCTTTGCCTATAGCGATGTTTCAGATTGGGATCTGGCCAACGCGGGTGCCGGGGCTTCCTATACGAATGCGAATGTTACATTGAATGGAACGGCTAATGTAACCGCCGATAATGTTGCAAATAACACGATCGACCCGACGTCCGCAAATTATCACGCCTTCAGCTTTACCGTTGAGGGACTGGCTCCGGGAGCCACCCTGAACCTGAATAACCTGGGACTCGATTATATCTGCGTGCAGCCGCTTAATTTCCGGTTGGCGATCTATTCGAGTGTAACCGGACAGGGTACGAACACATTCATGACCGGCGATACGCCGCTGTATGACTCCGGAATTATCCCCGGAAACGGTACCTATGATGTGAATGTCGCCCTGACCAATGCCGCTTTCCAGGCGTTGGAAAACGGGGAGTCTATTGAATTCCGGTTTGTGACTACCGATAATTCAAGTACGGCCGCTCGTACTCATGGCATCGATAATGTCAACCTGACGGGTTGGGTGGATGACGGTTTGGGACCGCAAGTCGGCGAAGTCGTGTTCGCTGTTTCCGGTTCCGAAGCTGTTGTCGGCTGGGATGCCTATTCCGGTGTTACCTATGCGGTGCAGTATGACAACAATCTGGTTTATGAGCCGGGCTGGACCAATATTGATTCGGTTGCCGGGATTGACGGCATGATGAGTTATACCAATGAAATGGTTGATCCCGTCGGATTCTATCGGGTGGTCATACCCTAAAATAGAGATCGAGCACGCTGTATAACCATCTCGGGGGGGCCTTGCCTCCCCGAGCAAATAGAAAAAGGGAAGAATGCAATGAAGAGGTTCGTATATTTCAGTCTGCTAGCCGCAATTTCTACCGTTGCGGTGTGGGCGGAGCCGGTCTGGGAAGGTGATTGGTCCAAAATCAGACGCTATGGTCATGGACAGGACAGGGATATGTTTTCAGCAGCGCAGTTAGCATATATCGATGAGAATATCGCTTATCTTACCCTTGAAAAGATACATGGGGCCGATGTGTTTTCCGGGGGAAACCTGGACCAGTCCACAATCGCAACCGCTGATTTATTACAGAACACCAAGGTCTTGCTTTATCTGCAGGCCTTTTATGCATGGCAAAGATACACGGCCATTTATGATATGGACCGAGCCAGTTATCCTGATCTGTTTGTTCCGGATGGGGGAATGGATCCATTTGCTTACAATATGGGTACTGCAGCGGGACGGGAATTCTGGGCCTCCATTTCTGATGATGTGGTCAATGACAGTAATGTTGTGGGGACCTACGTTGACGCAATTGGCAAAATTGATACCCACGGTCATTCAGAGTGGATACCTGAGTTTAAAAAGACCCTGAGCCAACTGGATGGTTTGACGATTATGAACGGGCACCCCGGAGGTTTGATCGACCATTGTGACGGGTTTATGCGAGAAGACATTGTAAAAGAAACGCCTGGTGAAATACGTGATAATCTTAATGCATACATGGTGATTTCGAACGATAAGCACATGTTTTTTAACAGTTTTAATGCGGACTATAGATATGCCTTATCTGCGTTCCTTGTTGTCGCTCATGAAAAAAGCTTTTTTAGATATTTCCCATTGGCTCCCGACCTCAGCAATAATTCCGCAAGGTGGGCCGATGTGTTGTGGCATTGCGAGGAGTACCACAAACCGCTGGGTCCGCCCAAAGGAAAGGGGGTGCGCGTCAGTGACTGGATCTATGAACGCTCCTTTGAATATGCCGATGTGTGGCTGGATCTGGAAAACACCAATTCCATCATCACCTGGCATCAGGCGCCGGTTGCCCACTGGACGATGGAGGACGGAAGCGGCACGGCGGTGAGCGATGTGTCGGGTAACGGATATGATGGGACCTTGTCGGGCGGTGCATGGGTAACCGGACAACGTGGCGGTGCTCTGGAGTTTAATGGAAGTACGTCTGCTGACTCGGTGAATATTCCCGCTGATATTTTTGTGGCTGTAACCAATGAAATCACGGTTTCCATGTGGGTAAAGGGGGACGCAACCGAACAACCGCGCGATGATTCGGTGTTCCAGGCCTTGGATGCGAGCGGCAACCCTCTGTTTAACATTCAGTTGCCTGCGGCTGGCTCTCAGGTGATTTGGGATGCAGGGGACAGCAGCGGGTATGACCGCATTGTTAAGACAGCGTCCACTGCGGATTTTGAAGGTCAGTGGAACCACTGGGCCTTTACGAAGAATGCAACCAGCGGCACCATGAATATGTATCTGAACGGGGCGCTATGGCAGTCCGGTTCCGGAAATACCACACCCATGAACGGGGTGGTTGCCAATGCCTGTTTCGGCAGCGGCGAGGGCACTGATTATTACGAAGGTACGTTGGATGATGTCCGAATTTATAACACGGTGCTTTCCGCGTCCGAAATTGCAGTGCTGGCCGAGACGCGCCCGGTTGCGGATTCGGATTCAATCAGTGTGAATGAGGATGCTTCTGTTGCCATCACGTTGAGCGGTTCGGATGCTGACGGCAATCCCGGCCCCCTGGCATATACGGTGGGCGCACAACCAGCCTACGGCACGCTGAGCGGAACAGTTCCGAATCTGACCTATACGCCGGATGCGGATTTCTTCGGATCCGACCGCTTTTACTTTTTCGTGAACGATGGGGTGACCAACAGCTATGCTGCGGAGGTCTCGATTACCGTAAACGGGGTTCAGGATATGCCGGAGGCGTTGCCCCGGAGTATCGTTGTTAGTGCAGGTGAGCCGCTTGGCGTTACTCTGAGCGGAACAGATGTTGACGGAGAAAACCTGGCGTACACGGTCGTAACGGATCCGGTCAACGGTATGCTGAGTGGAACGGCCCCGAATCTAACCTATATCCCTGATCCCGGTTTTTTGGGGAATGACAGTTTTACCTTTAAGGTAAATGATGGTCTGGAGGACAGTGCCCCGGCCATGGTGTCGGTTTTTGTGAGCGAGAACGTGAGCAACGTGATCGCTGCATATGATTTTGATGATGGATCAGGCACGGCCACCACGAACGTAACAATCAGCAATCCTCATGTAACGGCCAGTCATTTCGGGGTTGGTGCCGGTTTGAATCCGATTGTCGATTCGAGCGGCAACAGTCTTGCGGAAGACCTGGATGCGGAAAATAGGTTTTTCGGAACCGATTATCCACTTTCTTTCGGAGGGGGTCGGGACAGTTTGGGATTTATCCGATCCGCTAATCTTTCGACGGCCATATCATCGAATGAATACATGACCATCACGGTTACACCCGTGGGCGGGGCGGCGATGGATCTATCCCGCTTAACGTTCCGGGCCTGGATTGAAAGTGTCACCGAGGCGGCGAATTCGTGGGCCCTGTATTCATCGGCGGACGGTTTTGCACAGGCCATCGATGCCGGTGAAACCACGGTTGCCGATCAATGGGTCAACTATGTGATCGATTTATCCGATTCCTCTTTCCAAGGGTTGGAAGAAGCCATTGAGTTTCGTCTCTATATCTATGGCGGCAGGAATAACAGCGGTTCGCTGACGCTGTTTGATAAAGTGATTCTTCACGGCCAAGTGGATGTTGCGCTAAGCGATTCGGAGACCGTTGCGGCGATCGGCAGTTTAACCAACGCGCCGGCGATGTACACTTCAGCAACGGGATCAACCCTTGCGGCGGTCCGTCCGGGAGAGGTGGTGCCGGTCTTTATCGATGGTGAAGATTATCTGGGCAATCCGACCCGTTTTTATGCGTATGTAGGGTTGCCTGAAGAGGCCGGTTCTTCGAATCAGGTTCCGGCCATTATTATTGTTCATGGCGGCGGCGGAACGGCGTACAGCTCGTATGTAGAAACATGGAACAGCTATGGGTATGCCGCGATATCAATTGCCACTGAAGGGCAGACCGATGATACGGCGACCGCTGAAGATATCGCTGCCGGAAACAATGTGGGCAATTGGTATAAGCACGAAGCGGCGGGGCCCAGCCGGAATGGTATTTATGGCGACAGCGGTGTGTCCCCGATTACCGATCAATTCATGTATCATGCGGTAGCGGATGCTGTGCTGGCGAATTCACTGCTTCGCTCGCTACCGGAAGTGGATGAAAACCGGGTCGGAATTATGGGGGCTTCCTGGGGCGGGGTCATTACCTCGACCACCATCGGTATTGATGATCGTTTGGCCTATGCGATTCCGATTTACGGATGCGGACATCTGTACGATCAGGACAACCATTGGGGTCGGGCATTAGTGGATAATGAGGTTTATAAGACCATTTGGGATCCGATGGTACGCATGCAATATGCAACACTGCCGACCTTGTGGTATTCGTGGCCGTCAGATATCCATTTCGGCCTGGACTCACAGGCCAAAACCTATGCCGCATCGCCGGCCGTTCATATGGTTTCTTCCATTCCCGGTCTGGGGCACAACTATGCAACCTTCGAAAGCGAGACCGCGAAAGCCTATGCGGACAGCATCGTCTTTGAAGGAACGCCGTGGTGCGTTCAGGAAAGCGTAAGTGCAGCAGGAAACAGGGTATCGGTTACCTTCCAATCCACCAAAACATTGGATTCGGCAACGCTGATTTCAACAACCGATAGCGGCCTTCAGTCGGAGCGAATCTGGACGGCTACCCCGGCGGCGCTCGTCGATGACGGTGACGGTCGATATGTTACAACGGCGGCGCTTCCTGAAAATACCACCGCCTGGTTCATGAATGTATCGTATGGGAATGCGGTGGCGACATCGGATTATCAGGATCTCGAAAATCCCGTTTCATATCCCCATGCGTTGCTGGCACACTGGCCGATGTCGGATGGCAGCGGCACGGTGGTGAGTGATGTGTCAGGGAATGGGTTTGACGGTACGTTGTCGGGCGGCACGTGGGTGACCGACCGCGACGGCGGTGCGCTTGAGTTTAATGGAAGCGTATCTTCGGATTCGGTAAGCATTCCTGCTGAACTATTCAGCTCGGTGAGTAATGAGATTACGATCGCCATGTGGGTGAACGGCGATGCGGCCCTGCAACCGCGCAATGATACGGTGTTCGCGGCTCAGGACGCGAGTGGAAACCGATTGCTGAATATTCATGTGCCCTGGTCATCTTCCAAGGTGTACTGGGATGCCGGTGATAGCAGCGGATATGATCGTATTGAGAAAACGGCCTCCGAGGCGGACTTCGAAGGCGAATGGAACCACTGGGTCTTCACCAAGGATGCCATGGCCGGAACGATGGATATTTATCTGAACGGGGTGTTGTGGCATTCGGGTACAGGAAATACCACGATGATGACCGGTACGGTTGCCCGGGCCTGTTTCGGCAGCGGCGTGGATGCAAGCTATTACGAAGGCATGCTGGATGATATCCGGATCTATAACTATGGACTCTCGGAAAGCGCGATTGCTGCATTGGCCAAAAAGCGTCCGATTGCTGAAGAAGTCAGCGTGAGTGTCAACGAAGAAGAATCCGTTGCTATCCCCTTGAGCGGGTGGAGTCCGGACGGCAGCAACCTGACCTATTCGGTCGTGAGCCAGCCACTGAACGGATCCTTGAGCGGAAGTGCAACAAACCTGGTCTATACATCGGATGTGGACTATTTCGGTTCGGATCAATTCTTCTACATGGTGAATGATGGTGCGGAAAACAGCCTGATTGCCGAGGTGTCAATTAACGTCAACTCCGTCAATGATGCACCGGAAGCTGCCGCGCAGACGATCATCGCCCGCCAGGGAGAATCGACGGTCCTTCTGCTGAGCGGAACGGATGCGGATGGCGATAGCCTGAACTACGAGGTGTTGTCAGCTCCTGCTCATGGAAGTCTGAGCGGAACGGCTCCAAATTTGAGCTATACACCGGATGTCGGCTATGTGGGAGCGGACAGTTTTACCTTCAAAGTAAACGATGGGCAGGTTGACAGTGCCCCGGCCCCGGTGTCGATTTCGGTGATTCAACACGTCACGGAGGTTATTGCCGCGTATGACTTTGATGATGGAACAGGTACCGCCACCCTGAATGTAACCCTTAGCGATCCGAATATAACGGCCGGAGCGTATGGCGTTGGGTCTGGCTTGAACGTTGTGATGGATACAGGCGCGAACAGTCTTGCGGAAGATCTGGATGCAGAAGGAAATATTTTCGGAACGACCAATGGGATTTCCTTCGGAGGGAATCGGGATACGATTGGGTTTACAAGAAACGGAAATCTATCAAATGCCCTTTCAGAAAATGAGTACATGACGTTCACGGTTGAGCCGGCGGACAGGGTTGAAATGGATCTTTCCCGCTTAACCTTCCGGGTCTGGATTGAGAATGCTGTCGAGTCGGTCAATTCATGGTCGCTCTATTCTTCGATCGATGGATTTGGCGAGGCCGATGCCATTGCGTCAGGCACCACGACGAATGTCGGCGAGTGGGTCGGTCATATCATCGATCTGAGTGCTGCGCCGTTCCAGGGCATAACGGATGCGGTGGAGTTCCGGCTCTATATTTATGGCGGCCGGAATAACAGCGGTTCGACCACCCTGTTTGATAAAGTGATTCTGCACGGGGCCACCCATCAGGATGGCTATACCGCCTGGGTTGCAGACTTTGGTCTGACCGGCGATGATGCGCTCTCCGAGGCGGATCCGGAAAATGATGGCCTGGGGGATGGGTATAATAATCTGGCGGAGTTTGCGTTGGGTATGAATCCGAGGAATGCAGATGCCGGTTCCAGAGATTGGATCCAACTCACAGCCGCAGCTGGAACCAATTATTTTGAATACATCCATTTTCGTCGGGTGGACTATGCTGCTGAGGGTTTGTCTTACCTGATGATGGATACAACGAACCTGATCGGCTCTGTCTTCATGACGAATGCACAGGATCAGATTCTGGTCGGGCCTGCAGTCGATGGATATGAGTCGGTAACGAACCGCTATGCGGCCGATGTTCCAGCTGCGTTTATCAAGCTGGAAATTAGAAAGGATTAACCTGGAAACGGATATGAACCACGGAAAACAAGGAACCTTTCAGTATGCATGTTCTGTGTATTCCCTGTTTTCCGTGGTTAAAACCAAAGATCTCTTCCGTTGTTCGTATAAGAAGGGGCTTCAGCGGTTATTTTGTTGAAAAAGTCCGAGTTTATAAGCTTTGTTAATGGCGGCCGGTGCATTGGGCACTTCAAGTTTGTTATAGATATGCCTGATATGAGTAGCCACCGTGTTGCGGGAAATGTGGAGCTGCGTCGCAATCTCCTGCTGTTCGAGCCCCTCGGCAACCAGCGTAAGGATTTCCTGCTCCTTCTTCGTCAGTTTTTCAGTTTCAGTTTTTGTTCGACGAGGCGTCTGTTTCATGGTTTGCAGGATAAAACGGGCCACGTTGCTGTCGATGGTTGCCCCGCCGTCCATGACCGTTTTTATCCCTTTAATGATCTCTTTGTTGGTGGATTTTTTAAGCAGATAACCGTCGGTGCCTTTTTTGATCGCATCGAGCACATCCGCCTCTTTATCGGACTGGGTTAATATGATGATTTTTGCGTCAGGAAGGGCCTGCTGGAAAAAGGGGAGTGCTTCAAGCCCGCTCATTCCGGGCAGATTGAGGTCCAGCAGCAGCACATCCGGTTCTTTGCGGGTGGACATCTGCTGCAGGCTGCGCAAGGCAAATTCAGCGGTGCCGAACTGACTGATCAGTTCGATTTCCTGATCCCCCTGTACGGCTCTTTCGATTGCTTTCTGGTATATTTTGCTGTCTTCAACCAGCATGACTTTAATTGTGCTAGGCATGAGGGTTCCTTTTTCTTATGGCTCTTATTTTTCGGAGAGGGCAGGTGAGACGGATGGTTGTTCCCCCCTCTGGAGTTGATTCGAAGGAAAGATGTGCCCGAAGCAGGCGGGCCCGCCGTTTGAGTGCTTTAGGAATGGCGGGATTCAGTGCGGCATCCAATCCGCAACCGTTATCTATAACGGTTAATTGGAGCATATTTTCCAATATCTGGAACGTGGTGGAAACCTCGGTTGCACTGGCGTGACGGAGGATGTTGGTGAGGCACTCCTTATAGAAAAGATAGAGGTCGATGCAGGCGCGTTTTTTCAGTGTGCCGAGCATGGACGTGTCTACGAATGAGGCACTGTGGTGAATATCAACCAGTAAGCGTGATGCAATTCGCTGCATTTCCTCCGGGAGGTTTTCATAAAGACCGGGGCATTCCAGCATATTGACGCAATAGCGCGTAGCAGCGCCGGCCAGCTCGGTGAAGGAGCGCATTTCGTTCAGCGTTTCCACGAGTTCGGATAGTTCTTCGCGGGGGGTAACGGCTTCGACCTGATCTATGGCATGATCGCCCAGCAGGCCGATGGCATGGAGATTTGCTCCGAGTTCATCGTGCAGGTTGGCGGCGATACGTTTCCGGG
Source organism: Pontiellaceae bacterium B12219 (assembly GCA_029432795.1). Lineage (GTDB taxonomy): Bacteria > Verrucomicrobiota > Kiritimatiellia > Kiritimatiellales > Pontiellaceae > Pontiella. The sequence goes on along the minus strand of JARNMJ010000049.1, from coordinate 24,790 downwards.
TGCGTAAAATGGCGCGGTTGCGGGCCATTTTATCGATGAGGATAATAATCACGGTTCCGGCGGTCAGGATACTGATGATCCAGCTCATTCGGCGGAGCATTGCTTTCTGCCGTGCATAACGGTGAGTCAGATCCGCCATAACGAAAGGGCGTTCAATCTCAAGGTCGCGCCGCCGGGCGAGCTGCTCCATCCAGGTGCGAATCGGCAGTATGTTTCCATAAAGATTCCGCTGGTCCGTGAGTGCCGTAAACAGGCGTTCTTCTCTGTTAACGGTAAGGTTGATGTCAAATGGTTTTCCGGCAGCCACGTTCCGGTCATTGGAAAAAAGTTCGATTTCTGCAAACCCGACTCTTTTGTCCGCATAAGGGTGGTCATGGTGCTGAAAGGGTTCGTGTATGATGAATCTCACGTATCGGCAGGGCGTTTCTGTGAGGTTCCACATCATGATCGGTCCCGTTGCATAGATGGTGAGTCCCTGGAACTGCAGCAGCTCTACGGCATCTGAAAAGTCAGGTCGGTTGGCTCCTTCCACGGTCATGCTGCGTGGTATGGCGAGGTCGCCAGCTGTGGACTGAGGAACGGTGTCGCTTTGATCAACAGCGTGTAGGTGGATACGCGTCAGTGTATAGGTTTCTCCCAGATCGATGGAAAGAACGGGGGGGTGGATATCTTTGGGACTGGTGATGAAGGGGAGGCTCTTATCACCGTGAGCCCCGTTCATCAGATAAGGTGTAAATCCATCGGTCAGATGTCGGGGATTCCAGCTGATGGATCTCGGGTGTGCCGGGGATGAGGTGGTTACCGGCCGGTGAAGGGCTTCGTTTTTTGAATCGCTGAAAATCATGATTTCCGACAGTTGGAAAAGGTACCGTCCGTCATGGTATCTGGAAGCAAGCTTTGTGGCTTCGATCCGAACCCAGGATGCGGTTTGATTTGTACATGCAATGATATGCGGTGCAATGCCGGGATAGTTACTGTCAGCTGCTGCATACGAAGCGATCACCGTGCCGTTTGTATTCCCTTCAGATCCGGCAATAACCCGAAATTCCGAGGGAAAGGCATCCCCGATGAATCCCTCTTCGACATGGCGCCAGACCGTTGGTACCAGTACGATTTTATCAATCGGAATTTCACCGTTGAGTTCCACCTGAACCGATTCGGTATGATCGGGGTCTTTGTAGATTTTGGAGCGGAAACCTATGGCACCGACCCCGCTGCGCAGGCTGAGGTGCGCCAGCGTCTTGAGCTCTGAATCAATTTCTTTTAACCGGTTTTCTAAAGAGGTTAAGGATGCGGGTTCCGGTTCAGCCGACAGGAGGGAGGGCGGCAGAATGCCGGCCAGAGCCGCCGCCGTTAAGATGTTGAGAAGTGGTTTCATGCGTTTCTATATCACTTGATGATGCGCGTTCCTTTTTTCCCGTGAAACAAGTGTATCCCCTAATATGAGGATACCATTGGATGACTGTGTAGGGTAAATTGGTTTCATCATGATTTTCTATTCTGGATGATAGTGGAATTTTTTATGGGGAAAATCATTATCCTGTGTGATGGAAAGCATTTTCCATGGGGGTAGCATCGTAAGAGTTTGGGTAACTCCAGTCACAACGGGATGGGCTATATGAATAAAAGGAAATCGAACATGAGCAAGAAAAATTGGATTTGGTTACGTGTAGTCTGCGGGATGGTGCTGCTGTCGGCTTGCAGCACGAGGGCTGTGGCAGAGAAAGCTGAGTCGGTTTATAATGTCAGGGAATTCGGGGCGGTGGGTGATGGAGAGACGCTGAATACGAAAGCGCTGCAGGCGGCGATTGATGCCTGCACACAGGCCGGCGGAGGAACGGTCCGTGTGCCCGCCGGTAAATATGTTTCCGGTACGTTATGGTTGAAAAGCAATGTGACGCTTTCGCTGGATCATGAGGCCTACATTCTGGGCAGCCAGAATCACGCGGATTATCCCATTGAAAACCTGCGGCCGTCGCGCGAGGGAAATTCCGAATGCTTTCTTTATGCGGAGGACGCGGTCAATATCCGCCTCGAAGGGTTGGGCGAAATTGACGGGCGCGGAAAGCCGGAGTTTTTTCCGAAGAAGGCGGGGCCCGGCGGCAAAGACAATCGGCCCAGACTGATTCGTTTCGAGAACTGCCAAAACGTGACGTTTTCCGGACTGACCTACAGGAACCCGGCCTTCTGGGGCATTCACCTCGTCGAGTGTAAAGATGTGCATATCTCCGGTGTGACGGTCCGCATGCAGGATAACCATTCCAACAATGACGGATTTGATATCGACGGATGTGAAAACGTATTGATTGAAAACTGCGACATCATGGCGGGCGACGACTCGATCTGCCTGAAGAGTTCAAAGTATCCGTGCCGGAATATTGTGGTGCGCGACTGCATTGTGAGCTCCCATACCGCGGCGCTGAAGTTCGGCACGTCATCGAGCGGAGGCTTCATCGATATCGATGTTTCAAACTGCTATTTTTATGACTGCCCGATGGGGGGCATTAAACTGCAGATTGTGGACGGCGGTCGCATGGAAAATGTGAACATTTCGCGCATTGTGATGGATAACGTCGGGTCGCCGCTTTTCATCCGTCTGGGCAACCGGGGCAGGGTGTATGGGGAAAATACCTACACCGGAACGGCGCTGCTGAATCCGAATGAATCCGAAGGTGCTTCGGTCGGGTCCGTCAAGGGCATACACATCAGCGATGTCGTGGCGAATGTCACAATACAGCCGCGCGAAAAGACAAAAGCCGATCGGGAATTTGCAACGGCCGGCCCTATTATGATCAGTGGTATTCCCGGTCATTACGTGGAAGATGTTGTGCTGGAAAATTTCAAGGTTTCCTATCCCGGAAACGGAACCGAAGAAGACGCGAAACGCGAAGTGGTTGAGGATGAAACGCGCTACCCGGAGCAGTATTTCTTCGGCATCCTGCCCGCGTGGGGTGCGTATGTCCGCCACGCAAAAAATGTGGAATTCAGAAATGTGGACCTGAGTGTGCGTGAACCCGATGCCCGGGAACGGATCGTATTGGACGATGTGACCGGATTTAAAGAAACGAAATAACGGGGCTTTGCCGAATGAAAAAATTACTCGCACTCTCTCTGGCACTTCCGCTCACGGCGCTGTGTGCAACAGAATATAATGTACCCTTCAGTTGGGATACGGTTCCGCTTTATGCCCATCTTGCCAACATGTCCAACGGATTTTCGGATGAACAGCATGACTTTCTGGCGGAGCATTTTGATTTTATTACGATTGAAAAAGGCCATGGCAAACGGAAATACGGCAGTACCGAACAGGGGTTTGCGATTGCAGTAAAGGAGATTAAGAAACGCAATCCGCAGGCGACGGTGCTGTTCTACTGGAATTCCTGCATAAAGATCGGGGGGTATAAGCTTAATGAGAACTTTCCAGAGGGCGGAGAGTTGGTGAATCTGGCGGGAGAGCCGATGACCATTTTCAGCAGCCCTTTCAGTGATCTGTCGCAAAGGAACGTGCAGACGTGGTGGGCCGATACGGCTGAATTTGCCGTAGAGAAATGCGGTGCAGATGGCGTCTTTATTGATGCCATTGGTAAATACAGTACTAACGGGCGAATTAAAGCATGTGGCCAGGAAAAGTGTGATGCGCTTAATGACGGTATGCTTGCCATGGTAAAGGATACGCGCCGAAAAATTGGGCCTTCAAAAATCCTCATTCAGAACGGCATTAACCTCGATCCGGATGATATTGGCGCCCGCATGCTCAAGGTGACCGACGGCGCGATGAAGGAGCATTTTGTGACCGCGAAGCCCGGGAAAAAAGAGAAACTTGCGGAGGATATCGAGATGCTTCACACCGTGGCCAAATCGGGGAAAATTCTGGCGGTTAAAGCCTGGCCGGAGTTTGACTGGCGGGACAAAGAGATGATGAATAAGCCGAAGGAGGAGCGGACGAAAATGGCCCGCGAATCCATCACGTTTCCGCTGGCCTGTTATCTCCTGATCGCCGAGCCTTATTCCTATTTCTGCTATACCTGGGGCTATCAGGGCGATGATACCGGCACCTTTGTATGGTACCCGGAATTTGATAAACCGCTCGGTCCGCCTAAGGGTGATTTCCAACGCAGGGACTGGCAATACCGGCGCGAATTCGCCCATGCCTCCGTCTTTGTGGATCTCGAAACCTGGACCGCCGAAATCGATTGGAAATGAAGAGGTATAATCACATGAAACATCGGGTTCGGTGCGGGGTGCTTTGTTTGGCCGGACTCCTGACGGCCGTTTCGTCGTATGCCGAATCGGAGCTCAGCTTTAACGCCTCAGGAGAAATGGATCGTCTGGTTTTGGGCGGTGCTGATTTTTCGGATACGGGATCAACCGGTTTTATACTTCGCCATCCGAAGGGCGAGACCCGCCTGGATAAGATTTCTGAGACCGGGAATAAAATCAGGGTTTATGATTCCGAAAAAACATTCGGCGTTGTCTTTCAGATTGATACCTATCCCCGACATGCCGTGATTCATCTGCTCGATGTTAAAGGGGTTGGGGACGGCCTGGATTACAGCCTGAGCCTGCAGATTGATTCTGAAGATATTGCCGTGTACACCTTGAATGATTTGATGAACGCCAGAGGTTCTGTAAGAAAAAACAAAAACACCGTGCTGACCTGGCCTTATCTATGGGCGCGGCCCCGCAGTGATGGATCGCGCGGCAGTGTGGTGCTTTTCGACAACCGGCTGTCCGGCGACGACCGCGATGCGGTGTTGGCTGAAATCTGGTCGGCCCAGGCTGCGGCGGGGCACATGGTGAAGCCGGCTGTTGAATCCTGGACGGAAGCCGATGTACTTGCCTGGGTGGATCGCTGGGCGGACAAATTCAAAAGCATTGCCGTGGTGAGCGTGGATCCCGACGGATCGGCGGAAAATCTCTACGAAATGACGGAAAAATACGTGATTCCCTGCGGTGCGAATCGTGTTTATATGTTCTCCAGCAGCTGGCGGGAGTCGGGTATGACGACTCCACGAACAGACGTCTTCCCGGGCGGCAAGGCGGATCTGATCGCCTACAGCCGTTATCTGGAAGACCGGGGGATTCAGCTGCAGTTGAAGAGCCTCTCTCCCCAGATCAGGGACAAAAAATACCTTTCGTCTTCCTTCGTTGATCCGCGCCTGATGTGCTGGTGTTCCGGCACGCTGGCTAAGTCCGTTGATGAAACCGCTTCGACCATCCCGTTCCGGCTTGGTCCGGACCCCATCGTCAAAATGAAGGAGCCGGAATATATCCGCCTCGGTCATGAGGTGATCAAAGTCGGTTCTGTGAAGCGCGAGGATGAGGTGTGGATGCTGGAGGATTGCGAGCGCGGCAGCAAGGGTACGACCGCGAAAGCCCATCGGGCCGGAACCGAATTGAGTGCGCTGGTTGAAAGCAATCGGTCCTTTAATTTCGAAGAGGATTTCGGACTGCCCGACAGTCTGGGCGAGGAAATCTGCAACGACTATGGAGACTTCCTCAACGAGGTGAATGTGTCGCACCTGCACTTTGACGGCACGGGCCGGATGCATGAACCGCCGTGGTATGTCCGTGAATTTACCGATCAGGTCTACAGCCGGGTGGATCATCCAACCACTGGAAGTGTGGTCGGCGGCGGTGGGCTCCCTGCTCATTTTGAAATGAAGTTCAGCAAAGCGAAGGAAATCGAGGGCATACTGAATTACTGGATTCTGCGCATCGGGCCGCGCCTTTATCAGAAGGGGCGAAAGCATACGGAGAGCGCGACGAGTGAGCTGGAAATCCACTTCGATATTGCAAACGGAATTCTGCGCGGCAGCCGTCGGCTGTTCTTTTGTGGAGGACAAAGCGGCGGGCAGCTTTCGCTGGAGCTGTTGAAGACCTATGGATTGACCGATCATTGTCTTGAACTTTTCGGATACTGGAACGAGTTGGCCCCTGTGTTTGACGAGGCGGATGCGGACTATCTGCGGACCTTCATGACCGGACGCGGCAATCATCACACCGGTCCCGTTTCCGCCGTGCTCAGCAGAGACGGCAGCGGAAACTATATTTTTACACCGCATTACATCATGGGCCGGACATCGGGAGAGGACGAACTCATTATCCTGGATCAGGAGTGGGGCGCGCAGGCCCGCTGGCAGGCGATCAGGGCCGGTACGACGATGGAGCTGGAGAATCCGTACGAGGCGCAGGAACCGCAGGTGATGCTCTATGTCAAGGACGACTCCGCGGCGCTGAAGAATCCGTTGATCACAGTGAACGGTAAAGGCCGCCTGATGGTGAAGGGGGAGATTCTGCCCACGGAGTATATGAAATTTGAGGGGGGTAAAACGGCGACCGTTTTTGACAGAAACTGGAATGTGCTTCGCAGCCTCCCGGCAACAACCCAGGCGTTCGTCGTTAACCCGGGGAAGAACACCTTCACCACGGCATCCGGGAACGGGTCCGATGAGGCAGATCTGAAGGTGCAGTATATCACCCTCGGGCCGGTCTATGTTTTGGCGTCCAACCGGCATCTTTCCGGAAAAACCAAAGGCGAATAAATTTATGTGTCATCCGTAATGAATCGCAGTGATTCGGTGAATGGATAGATGAAAGCAGGTGTATTATGAAATATTTAAAATCGGAAACTGTGCTGTGTATAACCCTGTCGGCTTTGCTGAATGCTCAGGCCCTTGAACCGTTGAAAGATTCAACAGAGGTTTATACCGGAGTTAAGGCTCAAGTGACGCTTGCACGTTCGGATAAGAACAACGACGGAAAAATTGAACCGTCTGAAAATGAGCGCAGCTGGAAAAAAATGGCGCGGTATGATGCCGATAAAGATGGCTTCCTGGAATTGGAAGAGCTGAAGCAGATGCCGGTTACCTATATCGACAGTCCCGGTGAAAAGTGGCTGAATGTCATTTTTAAGCAGTCTCCTCAGGGTCCTGTTTTCTTTGATTTTTATTTTCCGGATAAAGACAGCAGTTCCAAAAAGCCGGTCGTCATCTATACCCATGGCGGTGGCTGGGCGGCCGGCAGTAAAGAAGGGGCCGGGATGAATTCCTTCAAAGGGGTACATAAGGAACTTTTGAAAAAGGGATTCTGTGTGCTGTCGGTCGATTATCGTCTGGCCGCGAACGGGGTGACGATGCGCGATTGTGTGATTGATTCCATGGATGCGCTCCGGTTCATTTCGGCCTATTCGAAGGAGCTCGGGATTGATCCGGACCGGATCTACACCTTCGGTGATTCGGCCGGCGGGCATCTGGCGCAGATGGTTCTGCTGGCCCCTCAGGATGGGAGCCTGAAGGGGGATCCCGAACTTGCAAAATACAGCTATAAGACGGTGGCCGGCGTTTCGTGGTATGGTCCCTGCGACTTCCAGGATCCGGAACTGTTTAACGGAAGCACCCGGTTTCACGGAAGAATCATGGGCAAGGATAAGGGCGATGAAGAGGAACGCTTCCGCGAGATGAGTCCGGTTGTTTATCTGACGAAAGAGAGCCCGCCGCTGCTGATGCTGCAGGGCGATAAAGACACCACCATTCCGGTGCATCACGCCACCCGTATGCAGGAGGTGCTCAAGACCATTGATGCTCCCGTGGAAATCGTGATCGTTAAAAATGCCGGTCACAACTGGAGACCCGTCGATGGAACCGTTTCGCCGTCGCGGGAGGAGATTATTGAGCAGACGATTCAGTTTTTTGTGGATCGATATTAAGCAGGGACATGTGATGAACAGAAAAACAGCAGTTGGTTTGATGGCGCTGATCGCATTCGTCGGTGTTGCGCAGGCCGAAGTTTTTAATGTTAAAGCGTTCGGGGCGGTGGGCGACGGCGAGGCGATGGATACCAAAGCGCTGCAGGCGACGATCGATGCCTGCAGTGAGGCCGGCGGAGGAACGGTGTGGATTCCGGCCGGCAGCTATCAGACCGGGACGCTGCACCTGAAAAGCCATGTGACGCTGTCGCTGGATTTTGGTGCGACCCTGCTGGGCAGTCTGAATATGGAAGACTATCCGACGGAAAACCTGCGACCCGCACGCGAGGGGCAGGATCAATGCCTGCTTTATGCCGAGGATGCAACCGATATCCGGCTGGAGGGGTTGGGGGTTATTGACGGACGGGGCACCCCGGAAGCCTTTCCAAAACGCCGCCCCGGACAACGCGGGGATAACCGCCCACGATTGCTTCGCTTTGAAGGGTGTGAAAATCTGACGTTTTCCGGTTTAACGTATAAGCGCCCGGCCTTCTGGGGGCTGCACTTGGTCGACTGCAAAAATATTCATATGTCCGGTTTGACGATCCGCTTTCTGGAAAATGGCGTGAACAATGACGGAATTGATTTGGATGGTTGCGAAAATGTGCTGATCGAAAACTGCGACATTCAATCCGGCGATGATGCGATCTGCCTGAAAAGTTCGAAGAATGCCTGCCGCAATATTCTGATCCGGAATTGCCGGGTATGCAGCCATACGGCGCCGTTTAAATTCGGTTCCTCCGGTTACGGCGGCTTCATCGATATCAAACTGACCAACTGCTATTTTTATGACAGTCCCATGGGGGCCATGAAACTGGCGGTGGTGGATGGCGGCCGCATGGAGAATATCGAAATATCCAGGGTGGTGATGGATAACGTGGGCTGTCCCGTCTTTATCCGCCTGGGCAATCGTGCCAGTACCTTCGGCAATGACGTTAAGAAGCCGGCAGGCATCGCGAAAAATATCCGCATCAGCGATATCACGGCAACGGTGACGCTGCAGGATCGCGATCAATCCGGCGATTACTCCGAGCGGGAAAAGGCCAAAGCCGGCCCCATCATGATTTCAGGCATTCCCGGCCACTATGTGAAGGATGTGCTGCTGGAAAACATCAACATCAGTTTTCCCGGATACGCCACCGAGGAAGAAGTCGATAACGTGGTTGCGGAGGATGAGACCCGTTATCCGGAACAGTTTTTCTTCGGCGTACTGCCGGCTTGGGGCGCCTATATTCGCCATGCAAAAAACATTGAGTTTAAAAACGTCAGGCTGACCACCCGCGAACCGGATGCGCGTGAAATGATTGTCCTGGACGATGTCGAGGGGTTTGTGCAGAAAGACACAACTGCAAAGCGGGCAACGAACTTTCTCCAGATTCTGACGGATGATCAGGGATGGGGGGATCTTGAATCCTTTGGACACGTCATGATCGAAACACCGCACATCGACCGGTTGGCCGCGGAAGGAATCAAGTTTACGCACTGCTATGCTGCGGCCGCAGTTTGTTCGCCTTCCCGATCCGCGATTCTCACCGGCCGGACCCCGTATCGGAACGGGGTGTTCCGGTTCCTGCCTGCGGATCATTACTGCTATCTGCAAAGCGATGAAATCACGCTGCCTCAGCTCCTGCGGAAAAAGGGATATCAAACGGCGCATTTCGGCAAATGGCATCTCAGCAGCTTTACCGAAGAGCGGATCAAGGTGGAGGGCGAATGGCCGCAGCGGTTTAAAAACTACGGCTTCAGCACCGATCCGGGGCAGCCGACGATGGATGACTATGGCTATGACTATTGGCTGGCAACCGGAAACGTGGCGCGGCCGAGTCATAAGAATCCTGAAAATTTTTTCCTGAATGGAAACGCGCTCGGACGGGTTGAAGGATATTCCGCTCAGATCGTGGCCGAAGAGCTGGTGAAGTGGCTGCGGGAATATCGCGATCCGAATAAACCCTTCTTTATTACGCTGTGGTTTCATGAACCGCATGGCCCCATCGACAGCGATCCCCGTTTTCTGGCGCGGTATCCGGACGTGGAAGACCCGGACCTGAAACAGTATTTCGCCAATGTGACGCAGATCGACGAGGCCGTTGGTGAAATAGTGCAGGCGCTGAAGGATGAAGGTGTGTATGAGGAAACGCTGATCTGGTACACCAGCGATAACGGGCCGGAAGGCGATACCGAATATGGTTCGCCGAGCAAGGGTGAGAATCTCTGGAGCAACCGCTATCGGGGCAGTACCGGCGGCCTGCGGGGCAGAAAGCGGCATACCCACGAAGGCGGGATCCGCGTTCCGGGCATCATTTCCTGGCCCGCCGGTTTTGAACGGAGCGGGATTCAGCCGGGCGAGGTTGCGAATGAACCCATTATCGGTTCCGATGTCTTCCCGACCTTGCTGGAGATTGCCGGTATTGATCTGCCGGAAAATGTGACCTTCGATTCCTCGTCGATTCTTCCAATCCTTGAAAACAGGGATTTCCAACGGGCCAAGCCGCTCTACTGGCGGAATACCAGCAAGGAATTCAGGATCGCGCTGCGCGAGGGCGACTGGAAAATCGTCGGAACCTCCGATTACTCGAAATTTGAATTATACAATCTGATCAAGGATCCGCGGGAAACCACGGATCTCTCCGCCCATGAACCGGAGCGATTCCAACGGTTGGAAAAGGCACTCATTGAGTACGATACGGATGTGCTCAACGAGGGACCGGATTGGTGGAAGCGGGATAAAACAGCAAAGGATATGCCGGGCATTTAGATCCATGGATTGATGAACCGTGTTTTAAGGAGAATGTATTTATGTTGAAGCGATGGATAATACTTGGCGTGCTCGGAAGTGCGTTGGTGTCCCCGGGCGAGGAGCCTGTTTATCGTCGGGGAATGACGATGGTTAAACCCTCCGAGCAGTGGCGCGAGGCGTTGCCGTCGGGAAACGGAAAGATCGGTGCGCTGGTTTATGGGGCCGTGAATGAAGAGCGGGTACTGTTCAACCATAACGAACTCTGGTATGGCGGACGGATTGCAGAACTTCCGGATATGTCGGCCGACCTTGATGTGGTGCGCCAGCTGATGCTGGAAGGAAATTATGTCGAAGCCAACGCGCACTATTCGAAAAAAATGAAAGAAGCGGGATTCAAGGGAACCAATGCGCGCTACCACCCGGCCTTCGATCTGCTGGTTACCACGCAGACCGAGCAGATGTTTGAAGGGTATGCCCGGACGCTTGATTTTGAAACCGGTGAAGTGGAGGTCAAATGGCGCGACGGGGATATCGGCTTTTCCAGAAAGCTGTTTGTTTCCATTCCGGATGATGTTTCTGTGATGTCCATCACGGCGGACAAGGCCGGGGCCGTCAGCGGCCGTGTTACGCTGGATATTCACGACCTGAAAGATGCCATCGATAGGAACGGCGAGTCTATTGATTCGCCCTTTACCTATAAGACCCTTGCAGAGGGTGGCATTGTAGAGTTCCATGCGGATGGTACCGATGGCGGGGAGTTCGGCGGCGTTTTGCGGGTCATCTGCTCCGGCGGTGAAGTGGATACCGGTCGTCGGGAAATCAGTTATTCCGGTGCGGATGATGTGCTGCTCATCGTTGGATTTTTTGCGAACGAAGAGGCGTCCACTGCCGTTCCGCGCCTGAAAAAAGAATTGGCGGCGCTGGAGGGAGATTATGCCGCGCTGTTTAATCGCCATGCTCCGCTGCACCGGAAAAAATTCAACACGGTGCGGATCAATATCAACCCGGACGGCCCGCAGGATACGCCCAATGAATACCTGTTGCTGGATGCCTACCAGAATCCGGCATCACCGGAGCTGGTTCAGCGGTTGGCCGATTACGGGCGCTATCTGCTCATTTCCAGTACCCGTCCCGGCGGCTATCCGGCCAATCTGCAGGGGATTTGGAATGGTGACTATATTCCGCCGTGGGCCGGCTTCCTCGGCAATAACGAAAACCTTCAGATGAACTATTGGCAGGCACTGCCCGGTGATCTGGAAGCTTCCATGATGAACTTCTTTGACTATTTCGACAGCAATCTGGATTCATTCCGCTACAACGCAAAACAGCTGTTCGGATGCCGCGGAATTTTCATCCCGCCGTTTATGTCGCCGGAAAACGGGGTGCTGCGGCATACCGCGCCCCACGTGATTCATTGGACAGATGCCGCCGGCTGGCTGGCTTCGTACTACTACGACTATTATCTCTTTACCGGCGATGAAGCGTTTCTCAAAAACCGCGCCATCCCCTTCATGACAGAAGTGGCCCTTTTTTATGAGGATTACATCGTGAAAGGTCCCGATGGGAAAAACATGTTTTTCCCCGGATCGTCTCCGGAAAACTATCCGACGAGCATCAAGGAACGGGTCAAGGTCCACATGAATGCGACCATTTCCTACGCGGTCGCCAAAGAAAATTTCAGCAATCTGGTTGATGCGTGTGAACAGCTCGGAATTGAACCGGCCGGTGTGAAGCGGTGGAAAAAACAGCTGGCCGATATGCCGGACTATCAGATCAACGAAGACGGGGCGATTAAGGAATGGATGCACCCGGACTTCACCGACTGCTATGAGCACCGGCACCAGTCGCACATCTATCCGCTGTTCCCCGGCACGGAAATTACCGAGGAATCCAATCCGGAAATGTATGAAGCCTGCCGCGTGGCGATCGAAAAACGGCTGGTGATCGGGCTGTCGTCGCAGACCGGCTGGTCGCTGGCGCACATGGCCAATGTTTATGCCCGTCTGGGGGATGGGGATCGGGCGAAAGATGCATTAGATATTCTGGCGCGCTGCTGTCTGGGGCAGAACCTGTTTACCTATCATAACGACTGGCGGAAAATGGGTGTGACCACCACGCACGTGTACGGGCGGACATCGCCGTTTCAGATGGATGCCAACTTCGGGATTCCGGCGGCCGTGATGGAAATGCTGTGCGGGTCGACTGCCGATATGCTGCGCATCCTGCCGGCTTTGCCGACGGAATGGACGACCGGCGAATTCAACGACATGCTCACGCGCACCGGCGCCCGCACGTCGGCCAGCTGGGATATGGAGAACAGGACAATCGAAATGACGTTGAACGCCCTGCGCGATAATACTTTCGATCTTAAATTTCCGGGTGAAGTGGCCGAGCTGACCGTCAGCAATCCCGAGGCGGTGTCCGAATCAGCATACGGTAACCGTTATCGTTCCGTAACGATGGCAAAAGGCGATGAATTGAAACTGAGCATTCGGCTCAAATAGATCAGGAGAAAAACGATGATTAAAAAAATGATAATTGCAGCGTCTGTCTTATGTGCTGCGGCCGTGCAGGCCGCGGAGCAGCCCAATATTCTTTTCATCTTTGCGGATGACTGGGGCTGGGGCGATCTGAGCTGTCATGGACATCCGTATGTGAAGACCCCCAACATTGACCGCTTGGCGGAAGAGGGGATGGATTTTCAGCGTTTCACGGTCGCCAGTCCGGTCTGCTCGCCGAGCCGCACCGCCGTCATGACCGGCCATTTTCCCGGGCGGCATAATGTCGACGGCCACTTTGCCACGGTTGAAAGTAATGCGCGGCGGAACATGCCCGACTGGCTTTCGCTGGATGCGCCGTATCTGCCTCGCATGCTGAAAGAGGGTGGATATACTACCGCGCATTATGGAAAGTGGCATCTGTCCAATGAAATGATTACCGACTCGCCCGCACCGGGTGAATATGGCTACGACCACTATGGGGCGTTCAACTGCTCCGGTTCACAGATGCCGTGGTTTGAAGATTCCATGAACGCCATTGCGTTCATGGAGAAAAGCCAACGTGAGGATAAACCGTTTTATATTAATGTCTGGATGCATGAACCGCATACGCCGCATCATGTGCTTCCGGAATACCGCTGGCGTTTCCAGGGATTGGAAGATGAGGGCGACCAGATTTACGCTGCTATCCTGTCGCACGCCGATGACCGGGTGGGTGAACTGCTCGACGCGCTGGACCGTCTTGGGCTGACCGAAAACACGCTGGTCGTTTTCAGCTCGGATAATGGACCCGCCGGTGCCAGTGATGAACTTACGCTTTCTTACGATCCCGCGACGGGAGCCGGTTTTGGCCGAGGCGCCTCCAAAGGAATAACGGGTGGACGAAAAGGATATAAAGCTTCTCTCTTCGAAGGCGGAATCGGCGTGCCGTTCATTGTCCGTTGGCCCGGAAAAGTACCGGCTGGAAAAGTGGATGAAGTTTCGCTCATTTCCGCCGTCGACCTGCTGCCCACCTTCTGCGACGTAGCCGGCGTGGAAATGCCGGAGGGCTATGAGCCGGATGGAATCAGCGTGGTTGCTGTGCTGGAGGGGCAGCCGGCGGCCGCCCGTCAAAAACCGCTCTATTGGAAATATCCGTCCAAATGGCCGGCGCGGGACAGCAAACCCGATCATTGGGCCTCTTATGCGGTCGTGGATCAGACCTGGAAACTGGTGACCAACGAAGACCTCAGTTATGTCGAACTCTACGATATTTCCAACGACCCGTATGAAAAAACGGATCTGAAAGAGCAACAGCCGGAAACGGTGAAACAGCTGATCCAACTGCTGGAAAACTGGCAGCAAACCCTGCCGGCTAAGCCTGAAGGGGATGTGTTTTCGGCTGAGCGCGAAAACCTCAAGTAACGCTGTTGTCATTCAGGAGTATATGCATGAAAGCAATGAATTGTAGTTTGATAGTAGGATTGTTGTTTCTGTCTGCATCTATACAGGCTGCAGACTTGTACATTGCTCCTGATGGAGCAGATACAAACCCGGGCACGAAAGAGGCTCCGTTAGCCTCTTTGAATGGTGCGCGTTCCAGTATTCGGAAACTCATTGCTCATGGGCTGAAAGCCCCGGTCACGGTGACGATTCGTGGTGGTGAGTATCCGTTGAGAGAAACTGTGGTGTTCGATCCGAAGGATTCCGGTACGGAAAAATACCCGGTTACCTATCGGGCCTACGCTAATGAAACACCCGTTTTTACCGGTGGGATAAAGTTAACGGACTGGAAAAAGGTGGAAGGAAATCTGCCGGGCATTTCCGATGCGGCCAAGGGGAAAGTCGTTTATTGCGAAATTCCGGACAGATTGAAAGGCAAGTGGCAGATCACGTCGCTGTACGACGGGTTGACGCTGCTGCCGCGCTCGCGCTCGCCCGAATTGGTGTCATCGAAAGATCAGGTGAAGGATCCGAATAATGAACAGCCCAAGAAGATGGGTTTTATGGGCTATGACGACGAACCCGTTTCCTTTAACCGGGTCTTTCATTTTGAGGGCGAGGATCTGAAGGAATGGAAGCAGTCTCGCGATATCGAGTTGTACCTCTCTCCCCGGTATGGCTGGATGGTGAACGTTCTGCCGCTGGAGAGCATCGATATTCAGGCAAAGACCGCAACCGTGGCGATTGATCCGACCTATTGTTTTGTGGGCAGAAAACCGTACTACGTCGAAAATGCCATCGAGTATCTTGATGAACCAGGCGAGTGGGTGTTCGACAGCGCCAACGGCTGTGTGTATCTCTGGCCGTCCGCACCGATCGAAGCGGCCGATATCCGCGCACCCTATTTGCAGGAATTCATCCGCGTTGACGGGGTGGGAGACGGAGCGCGCGCAACGCATATCCACTTTGAAGGGCTGACGTTCCGGCACGGACTCCGGGATACCTGGAAACCCGATGACATCGGCCTTCAGCACGACTGGGATATGTATGATAAGGGCAATGCGATCCTGCGCTTCCGCCATGCGGAGCATTGCTCCGTTAAGGGTTGCACGTTTGAGGCGAGCAGCGGCGACGGGGTGCGCTCGGATCTCTACGGCCAGCGCCTTCAGATTGTTGACAACCTCTTTCATCATCTCGGCGGAACCGGGATTCTTCTGAACGGGTATGGGCCGGGGCTCAAGGATGAGAATAAGTTTAATGTGATTCACAACAACTACCTGCATCACATCGGTGCAATTTATAAGCACGCACCCGGCATCTTCATTGCCCAGAGCGGGCACAATGAAATCACGCACAATACGATTCATGATCTGGCCTATAATGGGATTGTGATCAGCGGCTGTCGCCCCGCATTTCTTACACGGACGAAGCCGTTGAAAAACCGGCGCGAATGGATCGGGACTATCCGTGCAGCGGAGGTTCTTCCCCGAATCAAAGACCTCTCGGAGCGGGATATGCAAAAGGATCTGAGCATTATCGAACCCTTCTTTCACGCCCGGGAAAACCTCATTGCCTATAACGAGATCTATCGCGTGATGCTGGAGTTACATGATGGGAACGGCATTTATTTTTCAGGAATGGGAAAGGACAATGTTTGCGAATATAATTATATCTATGATCTGGGAGGCTCGCGCGGGTTTATTCGTCTGGATGATGTTTCAGCCTTTACGATCATCAAAAACAACGTTTGCCGAAATGGGGATAACATGTTCATGATGAAAGGTCCCTGTGAAGTGGATAATAATTTTGGAATCGATCTCAATCGCTTGAACTTTATACCCTACGCGGGATACGGGCTGACACATCTGGTATTCTACAATACGAAGCCGGATGGAACGATTCACTACGAGCCGGATTCCAAGCTGGGAAAGAGCAATCCAAAGGAAATCGTGGCCGAGAAGAATGCGTATGCCGCCTTGAAGTATCTTTTGAACTCCTTGGTTTATGACGTAACGCCGATTCCTGAATTCGACGTGGGCGACGACCTGGTTCCCACGGACAAACGCAACGGAGCAACGGTCGGCATCCGTTACGCCGACCCGATGTTTGACGAAGCGGCCATGAAGCAGAAAATCTTCCGTTTCAAGCCGGGTTCGCCCGCCATCAAACTCGGGATTCAACCGATCGATCTTTCGACGGCGGGAAGCACGCTGGCCCGATAATTGGAGAATGTATAATGAGAAAAATGAAGACTCTATCTGTTCTTTTCCTTGCCGCGGCGGTGTCGATGGTTTCGGCGGAACCCAAGAAACCCAACATCGTGTTCATTATGGTGGATGATATGGGCTATTCGGATCTCGGCTGCTACGGCGGGGAGATCAAAACGCCCAACATCGATTCCTTGGCGGAGAACGGGGTTCGTTTTCGGCATTTTTATAATAATGCAAAATGCGGCGCGAGCCGGGTCAGCCTGTTGATGGGGCGTTCCAATATCGGGGCCTCTCAACGAACCTACAACAACCCGACGCTGGGGAATGTCCTGAAGAGCGCGGGCTATCACACCTATTGCTCCGGGAAAAACCACTCCACGGTCAATCTGGTCGACAAGGGCTTCGACCATTCTTTCGGGCTTCGGGATGGAATGTGCAACCACTTCAACCCCGGCCTGCAGCGGGAAGGCGAACCTGCCCCCCTCAACAAAGAAGGCAAAACACGCTATTGGTGCGATGAAGGGCTGACCTTTGATACGCAGGATCCAACGTATCAGCAGTACTTTCCCAAGGGGTTTTATTCGACCGATGCCTTTACGGACAAGGGACTCGACTATTTAAATGAATGGGAAAAGGAAAAAACCGGGCACCCCTTCTTCCTCTACTTGGCCTATACGGCGCCGCACTATCCGCTGCAGGCCTGGCCGGAAGATATTGCCAAGTACAAAGGGGTCTATGATGCCGGATATCAGGCGATCCGGCAGGCACGATATAAAAGACAAGTCGCGATGGGGCTGGTTGACCCGAAAAAATGCCCGCTCTCGTCGCCAACGTCTGAGGATTGGTCTACGATGAGTGCGAAGGAGCAAGCAGAACAGGCAAAACTTATGGAGATTCATGCCGCGATGATTGACTGCGTCGATCAACGAATCGGAGACATTATTCAGAAACTCAAGGCGATGGGCGTCTATGAAAACACGCTGATTCTTTTCTGTTCGGATAACGGGGCTGAAAAAGCGACCTCACGAAAAGTTCCTGAAAACGCAGGCGAGGTCGACACATTCTTAATGGTCGGCCGGAACTGGAGCAATGTCGCCAACACCCCGCACCGCATGGATAAACTCAGCGCCTACAATGGCGGCGCACGAACACCCATGATTCTTCACTGGCCGAATGGCATCAGAAATCCGGGCCGGTTTACGGATAAATTTGCACACCTCTACAACGTGATGCCGACCTTTCTGGAACTTTCCGGCGCGAAATATCCGGAAACCTTCAACGGGGTATCCGGCCGAAAAATCCTCGGGGACAGCTTTGCTGACGTACTCTACGACCAGCCGATCAAGCATCAGGACACGATCTATATGAACCGGGGCGGGCAGTCGTTCATCATCGATGGCGGCTGGAAACTGGTGACAGAGGACGGGGAAAACTGGAGTCTATATAATCTGAATAAAGAAGAAACCGAAATCACGGATCTGGCTAAACAGGAGCCGGAGCGATTCAAGACGTTACTTGCGAAATACAATGCATGGTACAAATCTGTTAAATAGGACGTTTGCGCGGTCCATAGTATATTCGTGCATGTATATTCACTCCACTTTCAATCAGCCATGTTTCCTCTCGCTCGAAGATAAAGCGCGAGGTGACTTCAATGCACTCAAAGATTGAATGTGGAAGGGCATAGGCCTTCATGCCCAAACCGGGGAAAGGCTTTGATGGAGCTGCTTTGCACATTTAAGTCGCTGAGGCCAGGGCCCCTCCATATGACTTTATCAACAGTCTTAAACCAGGACCTCATTCATATGCCGATTTTTTATGAAAAATACCGAAAATCCCCAAGACTGAGGATAGATCCTTTGGGGTGAGGCTGTATTATGTATGTTTTGTAGATAGGATTCTGATGCGCTGATGTGCTCGAGTCTGCGCAATAGTAAGGTGGAAAAAGGTATGAAAATGAATAGATGGTATGTGGTAATTCTTGCAGGTTTAGTTGGGATTTCGAGTCTATCAAGTGCAGATGATGTTATGGGTCCGGAGGAAATCTGGGAGGGGTATGATCCGCGCGCCGAACCGTTGGATGAAGAAATACTTAAGATGTGGGAGGAGGACGGCGTCACCTATAAAGAGGTCTATTTTAACGGGGAGCGGTTTGACGGAAAATATGTCCGTATCTATGGAATCTATGCGGTGCCGAGCGGAGGAAAAAACCTGCCGGGGCTCGTTCATATTCACGGCGGAGGGCAGACCGCGAATAAAGACTGGCTCAAAGTTCTGGCCGGGCGGGGATATGCTGTTGTGACATTTAACTGGGGTGGTGAATGGCCGAACCGGGAGCGTTATACGCTTTGGAACGGGGTCAAGAACGGGGATCATAAACACCGGACCGGCGGAGAAGTAACCGTACCCACACCGCGATACGATTCTTATTATCTTTGGACGCAGGCCTCGATGCGGGCAGTGACTTATCTCGAAAGTCAGCCGGAGGTGAACAAAAACAAGATCGGTGCGTACGGCATCTCTATGGGTGGCTCGATTATGTGGAATATTGCATTTGATCCGCGCATTAAAGCGGGCTGTGCCATCTACGGGGCGGGTTGGAATACCTATACCTATGATGAGACGCGGTATTCGGTCGGTATGCCCAGGCATACGCCCAGTGAAAATGATCTGCGCTGGCGTGCGTCGCTGGCTCCGGAGGCATCGGCTCCGTATGTTAAATTTCCCATGCTGTTCATGAGCTCCTCCAACGATCGGCATGGCTACATGGATCGTGCGGAACAGTCGCTGGACCTGATTCCGGAAGGGGTGCCGCGGGCATGGGCGCTGACGCCGCGTTTACGTCATCACATCGGGGTGGACTTTATTCATGACCTGCCGGCCTGGTTTGATTTTTATTTAAAAGGTGAAGGGAATTGGCCTGAAAATCCGGCCACTGCGATCAAGCGCGGTAAGGACGGGGCACCGTTTTTTTTCCTGAAGCCGGATCAGCCAAATGAAGTTGAAAAGGTTGAGGTTTTTTACGGACTGGAAAATCCCTATGCCGTGAACCGGCACTGGCGCAATGCAGCCGTTCAGCAAGCCGGCGATATTTATTCGGCACCTGTTCCTGTTATGAATGCGAATGAATATCTTTTTGCCTTCGCCAATATTTTTTACCAATCGGGGGTTGTTATTTCGAGCCCGTTGAAGGCGGTGATTCCGTCAACCATCGATGCGGTGGCGACGATTAAAAATCCTTCGCGGGTTTTCTATGACGGCATGGAAGGCGTAGGCAACTGGACACGCAACTCAACCGGCACGGATCCAATCCCTGGAAAAATTGATAAACGGCTGAAAGCGGTAAAGGGGCCGGGCGGGAAACCCGGATTTACGGCCGAGCGCGTAAGTCCGTTTACCTATGCGCCGAGTGATCCCGAATTTCGTGCCCCGAAAGGCGCGTCGTTGCAGTTTGATATCAAAACGGATGTGGATGAAGATTTTACGGTGCGTCTGTATAAAAACTACTGGGTTGCAGACTTTGAGACCTATGAGTGCAAGGTGAATCTGGATGCCGACAGCGGATGGCAGACCGTCACGCTGACAGGCGATCAGTTTGTCGAAAAAAAGAGTAAGGAGCAGCTCGGTACGTCCATCAATGAAATCGGAGTGCTTGAGCTCTCTCCCAGCAATAAAAAGTGGAAGGATTCAGAGGTGATCTTTCGCAATTTCCGATGGGTGGGCGGGGAATATGTTCCTCATGTGCATGCGTATCGTTCCAAGGATTGGAAGCCTGGAGGCGGGATAACAAACAGTGATGATGCAGATCATTTGCAGGACCATGAGGCCGTAAAATCGGAATAACTTTAAGAAGGAGAATGATGAAAATAAACCATGCTAACCTGATGATTTGCCTGCTGACGCTGTCCGTTGGAATGGTCCATGCGGCGGATTTTTATGTGAGCCCCCAGGGTAGTGACTCAGATCCAGGTACGAAGGAGAAACCGATTGCAACGCTGGGACGTGCGGTTGAGAAGGTGCGCCCGCATGCCGGGAAGACGCCTGTTACGGTACATTTTGAAGATGGCGTTTATTATCTTCCGGAAACGGTGGTGTTTACGCCGGAGGACTCCGGCTCAAAAAAGAATCCGGTGATTTATAAAGCGGTGAATGAAGGCGGTGCAGTGCTGAGTGGCGGCGCGAAGCTGGATCTCGACTGGAACCCCTTCAAGGACGGAATCTTCCAGGCGAAAACGCCGGCAGGGCTGGATATTGATCAGCTGTTTGTTGATGGCAAAAACCAGCGGATGGCCCGGTATCCAAACTATGATCCGGCCAAGAAGGCAGAGCCGTATCAGGGATACGCCGCTGATGCTTTATCCAAAGAACGTGCGGCAAACTGGGCCGATCCAACAGGGGGTTACATCCACGCCATGCATATTAAACGCTGGGGTGGGTATCACTATCGGATCACTGGCAAGGACGGTAAGGGTGACGTGACCTATGAAGGCGGTTGGCAGAACAATCGTAAAATGGGCATGCATAACGACTACCGTATGGTGGAGAATATCTTTGAGGAACTGGATGCCCCGGGCGAGTGGTACCACAATGCAAAAACCTCCACTCTTTATTATATGCCGGAAGCCGGTGTGGATCTTTCTAGCGCTAAAATTGAGGTAGTTCGGCTGCGCCATCTGGTTGAGTTCCAGGGTTCGGAAAAAAGTCCGGTTCAGTTGGTTGTGCTGCAGGGCTTCACGGTTCGCCATGCGGCGCGAACGTTCATGGACTGTAAGGAGCAGCTGCTTCGTTCGGACTGGGCTATCTATCGCGGCGGCGCATTCATGCTGACCGGTGCAAAGCATATCCGGATTCTGGATTGCACATTTGATCAGGTGGGCGGCAATGCCATCTTTGTAAATAATTATAACCGCGATATTCTGGTGAAGGGGTGCCATATCCATGACACAGGAGCGAGCGGTGTCTGTTTTGTGGGCGACCCGGATGCGGTGCGTGATCCACTGTTTGAATACAACGAACGGAATGATTTGGCGAAGATAGATCGTACGCCTGGGCCGAAGACAAACAACTATCCCGCAGATTCGGCAGTGGAAGATTGTCTCATTCATGGTATCGGGCGGGTGGAACGGCAGCCGGCCGGCGTACAGATTTCCATGGCGCAGGGCATTACAGTCCGCGACTGTTCCATCTATGACACGGCCCGCGCGGGGATCAACGTTAGTGAAGGCACCTGGGGTGGTCACCTGATTGAACGATGCGACGTGTTTGATACGGTGCTGGAAACGCACGATCATGGTTCGTTCAATTCATGGGGCCGTGACCGTTTCTGGCGGAAGGATGCTGCATCCTCTCAGGCCGCGATTGATAAGGATCCGGACCTGCCGTTTCTGGATGCGATGAAAACAACCATTATCCGCGACAGCCGCTGGCGTTGTGACCATGGTTGGGATATCGATTTGGATGATGGTTCAAGCAACTACGATATATACAACAACCTGATGCTGAACAACGGCTTGAAATTTCGTGAGGGATTCCGCCGTCATGCGTGGAATAATATCACGGTCAATAACGGACTGCATCCGCACGTCTGGTATGACGGCAGCAAGGATCAGGTTTACGGCAATATTTTTATGACCCCGCATAAACCGGCCCGCATGAGCAAGCCCTATACGGACAGTACGCGTGTAGATGAAAACCTTTTCGCAGCTGATGAAGCGACGGTGATGAAGGTTTCCAGAAGAATGGGCTGGGATGAAAATGCTATATTCGGAGATCCGATGTTTGTGGCACCGGCAGCGGGGGATTTCCGCGTTAAAGATGGGTCGCCGGCTTTCAAAATCGGGTTCAAAAACTTCCCGATGGATCAGTTCGGTGTGAAAAAACCGTCGCTCAAGGCCATTGCCCGCACACCGGTTCTTCCTGTTGTGATGGGCGGGCAGAGTAAAGGTGCTTCATCGGCCAACTCAACTTCATTTTTGGGCGCGACCCTGACTGAGCTTACCGGCGAGGAATTTTCAGCCTTTGGCGTGAGTAAAGAGGAGGGCGGTGTTGCCTTTCTGGGTCTCCGGCCGAGATCTCCTGCGGGTAAAGCCGGGTTCCAGAACGGGGATTTGGTTCAGAAAGTTAACGGGCGTCAGGTAAAAGATATTGCCGATTTTAAAAAGGCGATTTTAAAGGCCAAGGGCTGCGTTGAATTCAGCGTGGTTCGGAATCAGCAGGTGATTCAGTTAATGGTTGATTTGTAGTTTTTGGTAAATCGGAAATGAAGGAGAGCATAATGAAAAAAAGCATAATGAGTTTATTAACATCCGCCGTTCTGCTCAGCACGGCACTGAATGCCGCGGCGATTGAATTGCGTAGCCGCGGCCCACTGCTGAATGATGAACAGCGTGAAGAAGAGTTTATGGACTGGGGACTGGGCATGTTTGTTCACTGGTCCATGGATTCACAGTTGGGTTCGGTGATCAGTCATTCGATGGTGGGTGCTTCGGATCAGTATCTGGATGAATATATCAATGAGCTGCCGAAGACCTTTAATCCGGTGGATTATAATCCGGATCGCTGGATGGAGATTGCGAAGCTCGCCGGTGTGAAATATATGGTATTTACGACGAAGCACCATAACGGGTTCTGTATGTGGGATACTGAAACCACCGACTTCAATATTATGAACACACCATATGGAAAAGACATCGTGAAGGATTATGTCGATGCCTGCCACCGTCATGGGTTGAAGGTCGGATTCTATTTTTCGCCGGAGGATTTTATCTTTCAGCACCGCAACGGAAGGGATATCCGCCGGGCGGTCGGGCATATGGATGACGGCTTCGATGCGCTTGGCGATTACAACAAAAAACAGCTGGATGAGCTGCTTACGAACTATGGAGAAATCGATGTCATTTTCTTTGATGGACGTGGCATGGAAAAACTGGCGCAGTATGTTCACAAAAAACAGCCGAACTGCATTGTCACCCGCGGCGAAATGGAAACTCCGGAACAACGCCTTCCGAAAGAGCCGATGCCGGGACCATGGGAATCCTGCTTTACCCTAGGTAACCAGTGGCAGTTTAAACCGACCAATGAAGAGTATAAATCCGGCACCGAGCTGATCAATATGCTGATTGAAACACGTGCAAAAGGCGGCAACCTGCTGATCAATGTCGGGCCTGATCCGTATGGAGTCATTCCGTTTGAACAGGATCGCCGCTTCCGGGAGCTGGCACTGTGGATGTTCGTTAATAAGGAAGCAATTCACGATGTGCGCCCGTGCAAGGTAGTGGGTGAGGATGGCATGTATTTTACGCAGTCCAGAGATGGCAAATCGGTCTATGTGTTCCTTACGCAGTTTTCCGGTGAACAAAACAAGTGGAAGTATGGCGAGCGGAAAAAAATTCTGTTCAAAGAACTGACGGCTACAGACGATACTGAAATTTCAGTCTTGGGCCAGAACAGTACGTTTCTGGAATACCAAGCAAACGCAGACCCCAGTTCTGAGTTTGAACAAACCGCTGATGGTCTTGAGATTTCTGTGATGCGTGCGCAGCGGATCTACAACAATAAGCGTTGGCCGAACACCGTAGTCGTGAAACTTGAAAACGTAACGTTTAAGTAGAACAGAGTGGCCGAACGCTTTCGTCTCTTATACCAACGACGGATGAGATCTTTAGTTTTTACCCCGGAAGATACAGAACTGGCATGCTGAAAGGTTTGTATGCGGCTGTTCGGGGTCCGCATTGACAGGATTACGAAGAGGTGTTTTCGCGGGATGACTTCCAGCGGGCAGGCGTCCAATCGGTTGCTTCGGATTGATTCATCGTCGGCAAAGCCGTAAGGACTTCTCGAAGGTAGACTGCCGGATTGATGTCGAGTTTGCGGCAGGTTTCAATGAGACTGTAAATGACGGCACTGGTTTGGCCGGAGTCGGGGCTGCCGAAGAAGAGGAAGTTCTTTTTGCCGATGGCGGTGGGACGGATGGCATTCTCGACGAGGTTGTTGCAGATTTCGAGTACGCTGTGTTCGAGGTAAAGATTGAGCGCGTCCCAGCGCTCGAGGGTGTAGCTGATCGCTTTGCCGAAGTTGCTTTGCGGCAGTTGCCGGAACCGCTCGGTTTCGAGGATGGATTTTATCTTTTCCAAGATGGGCGCGGAGTGCTTCCGTCGATAAGCTGCGCGATCGAGTT
>JARNMJ010000048.1 GCA_029432795.1 Pontiellaceae bacterium B12219 | reverse complement strand
TGCTATTCGTACTTCCATAACTTGGAACCATAACGCCTCCGGGCTCATTCATCCACGGGTAAACCCGTGGTGTTCTGTCTTCGACCGCATAAACGCAGCGAAAGGTTATTAAGAGGCGATGACGACGAAACGACGAGCCTGCTCAAGTCCGAAAAATTCCGGCCCGACCGCGAACTGATTCCCCTGCTCATTGAGCAAATGGCCTCCAGCGATTCCGAGGATGAGAAGACTGTTAAAGCGGCCGGAAACCGGCAAACGCTGGCCTTCCGCAAACTTCGCGCCTATCGCCAGCGCTCAGAACTCCCGCTGCTCGCCGCCGTGAACGACGATGATCTGCAACTTGCGGCCCTGTCCGCCCGGATTCTGGTCGAGCTGAATGACGACCGCGCCACAAGAACGGTACTCGACAGCGTTTCAAGGCGGATTGCGGCGGGGGAAAACCTATCCGGAACCCCCTTCCAGGATGCCCTGCTGGAACTGAACACGCCTGAAGCCGATGCCTTCCTGCTGCAGATCCGGCCGAATTCGGCCGTAGCCATCAAAACCCTCGAAAAGAAATTTCCCGGCACGAACTTCTCAAATATGCAGCTTCCCCCCTCCGGTAAAGTTATCGAGGCCGAACCGTTTCTTTTGAAATATATGACCGACGGACGCGCCAAAGAACTGCGTGTAATCTTCCGGCCCGATGAAAACGGAAACTGGGTTCCCAACCCGCCGCAGCCGGACGAACTTCCATAGGTTGGAAACCTTGCGAAAAGGGCAAGCCGCGGGCTTGCCCTTTTTTCTGCCCGACGGTACAACGGGCGCTTTCAATTTACGGAGATTTCCCCGCAAAACGTAGCGATAGATAATTTTGCAGTGCAAAATAACGACTGCAAGGAGTGATTCATGGCTGGAGAATATGTTTATACCCTCGAAAACCTGACAAAACAGCATGGTGCGAAAATCATTCTCGATGACGTCAACCTGTCCTTCTTTTTCGGCGCCCGCATCGGCGTCATCGGCGGTAACGGCTCGGGAAAATCCAGTTTGCTGCGTATTATGGCGGGCATCGATGACGAATTCATCGGGCAGTGCATCATCGCCCAGCGCGCCAAAATCGGCTACCTCGAGCAGGAGCCCCAGCTTACCGCAGGAAAGACCGTACTGGAATGCGTGATGGAGGGGGTCGCCGAGCAGCAGGCCAAACTCGATCGATACGATGAAATCTGGGAACTCCTCGGCGGCGATGTTTCGGACGAAGAGTCCGACAGACTGAACGATGAAGTCGCAAAACTGCAGGACGAAATCGATGCCAACAATCTTTGGGAACTCGAACGCCATGTGGAAATGGCGATGGATGCGCTGCGCCTGCCGGAAGCCGATCAGGTGGTGGACGTGCTGTCCGGCGGAGAAAAACGCCGCGTTGCCCTGTGCCGACTGCTGTTGCAGAATCCCGATGTTCTGCTGCTCGACGAACCGACCAACCATCTGGATGCTGAATCCGTCGGCTGGATGGAAGAGCATCTCAAACGCTTTAAAGGCACGCTGATTGTTGTGACGCATGACCGCTATTTTCTCTCCAATGTCACCGAATGGATTCTTGAACTCGATGGTGGACGAACGTTTCCCTACAAAGGCAACTACGAAGCCTGGCTCGAACAAAAACAGATGATTGCCGAGAAAACCCAGAAGCTGAATGCCTCCCGACGTAAAATGCTGAAGCAGGAACTGGAATGGGTCCGTATGAATGCATCCAGCCGTCTGACCAAAAACAAGGCCCGCCTGAAGCGATACGAAGAACTCGCAAATCAGGAGTTCGATACCGCCGAAGAAAACCTCGCCATACAGATTCCGGTCGGCAAACGCCTCGGCCAGAAAGTGGTCGTGGCGAAAGAGCTGGCCAAAGCTTTTGACGACCGCCTGCTTTTCGATGGCGTGAATTTTGACCTGCCGCCGGGCGGAATTGTGGGAGTGATCGGCGGAAACGGTGCCGGAAAAACCACCCTCTTCAAAATGATTCTCGGTTTAGAAGAGGCCACCGCCGGAACGCTGGAGCTTGGCGAGAGCGTCGACATTTCCTACGTCGATCAGTCGCGCGACGATCTCGATCCCGACAAAACCATCTGGGAAGAAATTTCCAAAGGCGAAGAAACGATCGAAGTCGGTGGCCGCGAAATGAACAGCCGTGCGTATTGTGCCCGCTTTAATTTCAAGGGCGCGGAACAGCAGAAAAAGGTCGGCGTACTTTCCGGCGGGGAACGCAACCGCGTACATCTGGCCAAACTGCTGCGCGGCGGAGGCAACCTGCTGATGCTTGACGAACCGACCAACGACCTCGACGTGGCTACCCTCCGATCACTGGAAGAGGGACTGATGAATTTCGGCGGTTGCGCCGTTGTGATCAGCCACGACCGCTGGTTCCTCGACCGTGTTGCCACCCATATCCTCGCCTTCGAAGGCGACGAGGTGATCTGGCATGAGGGCAACTACGAATCCTTCAAGGAATTCATGAAAGCTCAGAAAGGCGAGAGCTGGAGCCCGCACCGCGTACGCTACCGCCCGTTGAAAAATTAACGGCAGAACCTCTTAAGGTTCACCCCACCCCCTGCCCTGCCCGTTGCGCGGTGAAGTACCGTTTATCCACTCTTGCTTCCCCTTCGGAATCATGTTCAGAATGCGGTTTTAAAAGGAATCGTCATGAAGAAATTTTTTGAGTTATTTGAGCACCTCATTGTACTGATCCTGATGATCTTCATGATGATTGCCGTCTTCCTGTCCACGATCGAAGTGGGCGTGATTCTTTGGCAGCAGATGCTCGAACCGCCGCTGATGCTCCTGAATGTGAAGGAAATGATGGAGGTGTTCGGTTTTATTCTGATGGTCGTGATCGGGCTCGAACTGCTCGAAACGATTAAAGCCTATCTGGACAAACGCGTCATCCACGTTGAAGTGGTGCTGCTGGTTGCTCTCGTGGCGGTGGCCCGAAAAATCATCATTCTCGATTATTATGAAATCACCCCCGAAATGCTGCTGTCCATTGCGGCGCTGGTTCTTGCATTATCTGCGGGATATTTTGTCGTTAAACGTGCCTTACATGAACACGGGAAAACGGAAAAGGATGATTAGCGTTCGAGCGGCTTCATGGAGATGATTTTTATCGAATAAGCCGCCGGATGCTCATCTTCTGCATAAATATACAGCGTGCCGCTGTTCTCCAGCGTCAACCCCTCCGCAATCACCTGATCCAGTTCGACCGTTTGCGGCAGGACCATAAGTCCCGTATAATCGCCGACCCCCCAGGCTCCGTTCAGTTCCACCTGTTCAATGCGGAAATACGAGTGCGCGCCCGAGCTTTTCCCGGTCAATATCCCGTATCCTTTTTTTCCAACCGTTGGAACCCACGATCCGGAACGCTGCAGCACCAGATACCCCTGAGAAAGGCCCAGTTCGCTCTGTAGCCCGGGAAAGGCCAATACCATTTTGGCAAGCGCTTTATCTGCAGTCCGGTCAAGTTCGCGCAACGTTGCATCATTCAAGGTGGTGCAACCTGTGAAGACAAAAAACACACCGAACACTATCCCTAAATTCAATCGTATTCCCTGCATGCGTAACCTTTTAACTATTTGACAAGTTTTACCAATCACTGGAAGATCCATTCCGTAGAATACGGAATGTTCATTCCCTATATAAATTAAAAAGGAGAGCCCACATGCAAGCATTATCCTGTAATCGCCAGCTAGTCACCGCAGCCCTCATCACGGCCCTGATGCCCCAGGCATTCTGCGGCGCAAGTAACGTCCAGCCGTTGGAAGCGGCTTCAGAGGAAGTTATTGTTGAACAGGTTACTGAATCACAGAATACGGGGTTCTCGGCGGAGGAACTGCAGGCGGCCGTCGACAAGGCCTATCAAAATTTCAAAGGATTGAAGGAAGGAAAAAATGCCGACTACATTCCGATCCTGACCCAAACCCCCAGCGATCTGTTCGGCATCGTGATTGCCACCCCCGACGGACAGTTTTTCACCGCCGGGGATGTTGACTATAAATTTTCCATTCAATCCGTTTCAAAAGTATTCACCGCCGCTCTGGTCATGGAGGAAAAGAATCCGGAGGCCGTGGCCGACAATATCGGCTTCGAACCGACCGGCTTACCGTTCAACTCCAAGCTCGCGCTCGAAATTTATGATGATCGCTCCGTCAACCCCCTTGTGAATGCCGGCGCCATTGCGGCCGTGAGTCTGGTTGATGCCGAAAACGAAGCGGAGCGTTGGCAGCTCGTGAAAGGCAACCTCGAAGCCTTTGCCGGCCGTGAACTGCCCCTGCTTGAAGCGGTCTATAATTCTGAATACGAAACCGCCTGGGGCAACCGCGCCATCGCCAACTCCCTGTTTAACTATGGCCGGCTGTATTGCGAACCCGAAGAAGCCCTGCGGGTTTACACCAAACAATGCTCCGTCGGCGTAAGCGCAACCGATCTGGCCGTCATGGGTGCCACGCTGGCCAACAGTGGAACTAATCCAATCACTGGAATTGAAGTGCTGGATCCCCGGCATGTGCCGGAACTTCTGGCCATCATGGCCACCGCCGGTTTTTACGACGAATCCGGCGAATGGATGGCCACCGCCGGGCTCCCGGCCAAGACCGGCGTCGGCGGTGGTATTGTTGCCGTTGTTCCTGGAAAATTCGCCATTGCGGCCTTTTCTCCGCGTCTGAACGAAGCAGGAAACTCCATTAAATCCATGCGTGCAATTCGTCAGATTTCCGGCGAGCTCGGCCTGGGCGTTTTTGGTTCCAACCCGGAATAATACGTACGCACACCTCACTCAATTTGGAGAAAAAAATGAAATCAGCAATCATGACACTTGCAGCGTGCGGTTTAGTGGCCGGCGCATCGGCCCAGTTCGAAATCGGAAAAACCACCATGGATGTGTATGGCTATGCACAGCTCGATATGGGCACACAAACCGGACAGAATAATCCGGACTGGTACGATGTGGTGCGCCCGTCCCAACTGCCGGTCTATGAGCATCAATATGGCTCCGACGGCAACTTTTATGCCTCCGTTCGGCAGAGTCGCCTCGGGTTCAAAACCGCCACCGAAGTCGGGGATGATGAACTGACCACCATCTTTGAATTCGAACTCTTCGGCGTCGGGGCCGACGCCGGCCAGACGACGTTCCGGCTGCGGCAGGCCTACGGGCAATATAAAAACTTCGGCGCCGGCCAAACCTGGAGCGTATTTATGGATCCGAGCGTATTCCCGAACTCGCTCGAATACTGGGGGCCGAGCGGTATGATTTTCTACCGCAATATTCAGTTCCGCTATATGCCCGTTATGACAAAAGAAAACAATGTGGCGATTTCCCTTGAGAACCCCGGCGGAGGCTTTGATGAAGGCTCCATCGCCACCCCGCCGAATACGGCGAGTCATTTTCCCGTGCCGGATCTGGCCGCGCATTACCGTCACTCTCAAGACTGGGGACATATACAGGCAGCCGGTATTCTTCGCTATATCGGAACCCAAAGTACAGGCCCGGGCGGACTCGACGATTCCTATCTCGGCTGGGGCCTCAATCTGAGTGGAAACTATAAAATAAACAACGACACCCTGCGTCTTCAACTGGTCTACGGAGAAGGAATCGGAAACTACCTGAACGACGGCGCACCCGACGTGGGGGCGACCGGACCGGGTTCCGCAGAAACCGTGCCGCTTCTCGGCCTTGTTGCCTTCTACGACCATGCGTGGTGTGACACCCTGAGCACATCCATCGGCTATTCCATGTATCACGTCGATAATACATCCGGACAATACAATACCGCCATTAGCAGTGGTCATTATGCCCTGGCCAATCTACTCCATCAGCCCACCCCGAACGTCATGTATGGGTTGGAGCTGCAATACGGCATGCGCGAGAACAATAGCGGGGGCGCGGCCGACCCATCAGTACCGGCAGGCAGCAAAGTTGAGGATTTAAACGATATCCGGCTCCAGTTTTCCGTGCGGCTCTCCTTCGGTGCGAAGTATATCGGGGGCGCGGGCGGCGATTCGTAATCGTTTCCAACCTCTGGAACAGCCGAAATCCTTCCTGAGTCAGGAAGGGTTTTTTATTGCCCCATGAAGGGCAGTCTCAGAAATCCGGTAATGGTGGCGGCATTGATGATATCAATAAAGAAAGCACCCACGAGCGGCACCACGAGCAACGCCTTAAACGACGGACCGTGCCGGGTGGAAACAGCATCCATACTGGCAATGGCGACGGGCGTTGCCCCCAACCCCATTCCGATGAATCCGCTGACCATTACAGCCGCGTCGTAGTCCTTCCCCATCATGCGAAACACAATGTGTGTTCCAAAAAGAACAATGGCAATCACCTGTACGGTGGCCACCACCAGAAGCAGGAGAGCGGAATCGGCCAGTGCAATCAGGTTCATGCTCATCAGACTCATGCAGAGAAACAACTGCAGACAAACGCCGCCGATAATCTCGATCACATTTTTACGCAGCTTAATCACCTTCATCGGTGCGGCCACATTGGAAATCAACAGCCCCACCAGCATCGCGGTCAGAAATCCGGGCAAGGGAATGTCGCGGTGCGAAAAAAACTGATTTACAAAATCGCCCAGTGCCAGACACAGCCCGAAGGCCAGAAGCGATCCGATGACATCATCAATTGTGATGTATTTCCTCGGACGGCTCTCCGGCTCCTCCACCTGCTGATTGACTGACTCATAACAGTCTTCCCCGCTGAGTCCGTTCTTTTTAATCAGCCGGCTGGCCACAGGGCCGCCCAGCAATCCTCCGAGAATCAGCCCGAAGGTGGCACAGGCCATGCCCAGTTCCGCCGCCTTCAGTACTCCCATTTCATTGGCAGTTTCTCCCCAGCCGACAGCTGTTCCATGCCCACCGGCAAAGGAAATGCTCCCGGCAAACAGCCCAAGGATTGGAGGTTGCCCCAGCAGCTTAGCCAGCACAATGCCCACGGCATTCTGTACGATTAAAAACAAAGCACACGCAATGACAAAAATAACGAGTTCCTTACCGCCATGAATCAGACTCTTGAACTTTGAGGTCAGTCCGATGGATGAAAAGAAAACCAGCAGCAGGACATTGCGCAAATACATATCAAAATCCAACCGAATCAAATTGAACCCGATCAGAATGGAGACGAAAACACTGCAGATGACTCCTCCGATGACCGAAGCCGGAATGTTGTTTTGCCGCAGAAAGTCCGATTTGGATTTCAGAAACCGCCCGAGATAAAGCACCAGAATTGCCATCACGATGATGTGCCGTCCTTCCAGCACAATGATTCCCGATTCATCCAACATCAGCCCGCTCCCTTTTAAGACCTAGGAATTATACCGAAGGCCTCCGGGAAAACCAATCGCAAGACATCGAAAAGAGTTTAAGCTTATCCATACTTCGACTTTGTAGAGGTAAATTTCTTCTGCTAGCATCCTGCCTCAATTTCACCAGGTAGCGGAGACCATGCATGATCAAAAAATTACGGATCCTTTCAGCATTACTCACTCTTTGCACGATCAGTGCATTCGCAGAACCAAGCGGTTGGGGAGTCGGACTTGGCGTCTTTGACAGCGACTTCGGCATTCAGGGCCGAAAGGATTTTAAATTCGGGAAGGAACTGCAATACGCAGTCGACCTCCAGGCCGGTCTGTATAATCAGCAGAAAGTCACCACACGATTGAATGCCGATTTTCACTATATTTTCCGGCGGGACACCGCCTTTCGTCTCTACCCGCTGGCCGGCGTGAACCTGGCCATTCAAAGCAAATATAACCGGGCCGGTTTTAACATTGGCGGCGGCACCACCTTTGACCTCAATTCAGAAACCGCCATTTTCATTGAAGCCAAATATGTTGCCGGCGACTGGGATGGATATGCCCTAACCGTTGGCGTGTACTTTTAGATGAAACCCCGTCCCATATTCCAACTGTTGAAAACCGGATTTAAAACACTCGTTTTGCTGAGTCTCTTCGTGCGCTCTGCGCAGGCCGATGAAAAGACCTATTGGGCACAGCAGGATCAAAATCCGTTCGCCGATCTGATTAAACTTCCGGTGGTGAATCAGTTCGACACCGATTACGGGCATAAAGGAACGCTGAATTACACGTTATCTTTTCAACCCTCCATGGTCTCTGAATTTTCCAGGGACTGGAACATCGTCAACCGGCTGGACGTCCCCTTTAAATACCAGCCCGGCCGAACGCCGGGCGAAAAGGATTCGTTCGGTCTGGGTAATATCACCTATGAAAGTTTTATCGGACCTTCCACGGTTCGGAACCTGTTCTGGGGGCTGGGCCCAACCTTCCAACTTCCCACCACAACGGATAATCAGTTGGGCTCACAGAAATGGAGTGCCGGCATTGCCGGAGCCGTCTCTTTTGTGAAAGGGCCCATCGTGGCCGGCGTCCGCGTGAACCAGCTTTGGTCTTTTGCCGGGAAGAGCGATCCTGAAGATGTGAATCGAACGGCCATTGAATACTTTGCGTATGCCACTTTCGCAAATGGTTGGTGGGTCGGAACCTCGCCCGTCAATCTCGCTGACTGGGAAGCAACGGGGGATGAACGCTGGACCATTCCGCTCGGCGGCGGATTCGGAAAACTGGTAGGCAAACGCCATCCTGTAAACCTTAAAGTTGAAGCCTATTCCTATGCCGAAGCTCCAACCGATTCCGGCAACTGGACCCTCCTGCTCAGTTGTGATTTCCTGATCCCTGAAAGCAGCCTGTTTAAACAATAGCCAACCGTCGTTTATTTAATCCGTTCAAAAGGCGGCAAACATGCGGCCTCCCCCCTCCGAGAAACAGGAATAAACGGGATTCAATCTCGACATTACCCCTCTTGGATAACTACGCTTTTCCCCTGAACCCGTGGAGATGAGAGATATGAAGACAATGTTGTTTGTTCCTGCCGTTACCGTCGCCTTGCTTTTCGGCTGCGCCCCGAAAAATGAATTTCAGCCCCCTCCCCCTCCCGGTGTAACCGTTCAGGCCCCGGTCAAAAAAACGGTTACCGTCTACGAATCTTTTCCAGGGCGATTGGTGGCTCACGACACGGTCGATATCCGTGCACGCGTTAAAGGCTTTCTGCAATCGATTGATTTCACCGACGGCCAACGGGTTAAAAAAGGCGATCTGCTTTTCACCATCGAGCCGGAACAGTATGAAGCACAGGTCAGCTCCTCCGAAGCTCTGCTGGCTCAGGCGCAAGCGGCTCAGAAACTGGCTCAGGCCACCCTGCAGCGAACTGAAAATGCGTATAAGACCAAAGCAGTCTCCGAAGTGGATCTCCTGACCTCCCAGGCCAACAAGCAAGCGGCCGATGCCGCCGTCATGGAAGCTCAGGCCGCACTCGACAATGCAAAACTGAACCTCTCCTACACCCGAATCCATGCCCCGCTGGATGGACGCCTCGCCCGCCGCGCATTGAGTGTCGGCAACCTGGTAGGCGACGGCCAGTCGACCCTCCTGACGACACTGGTTGTGGAAGCCCCGATTGATGTCTTCTTTAATGTGGACGAACGCGCAATGCTCCCTTTTCTTCAGAAAGGCATTCGAAATGAAATCCCTAAAATTTCAACCCTTCCTCCGGTTAAACTGGAGCTGGCCGATGGATCCTTTCATGACGGAACCGGTACAGTGAATTATATCGATCCCGCCTTTGACCCCGAAACGGGAACCGCTCAAGCGCGTGCCATTTTTGAAAATGCGGATTACAAACTGATTCCCGGTCTGTATGGAAACATCCTCATCCCGCGGATGATCGAAGATGCCCTGCTCGTTCCCGATCTTGCAGTGCAGCAGGATATGGCCGGAAGTTATGTACTGACCGTTAACTCCTCCAATATTGTGGAAAGTGTTTATGTGGTTAAAGGCCCTTTGGTCGACACGGAACGGGTTGTTGAAAAAGATCCGACAAAAGACCGCTACCTCACGGTTGAAGATCGAGTGGTTGTAAACGGCCTGCAGCGCGCCCGCCCCGGAATTCCGGTTACCGCAACAGAAGCCCAAGCGACTGCCGAAGCTCCTGCTTCCAACTAACCCGGGAGAACAATCATGTTCAGCCACTTTTTTGTCAGACGCCCTATCTTCGCGATGGTCATTGCCATCGTGATCGTGCTCATCGGCCTGTTTTCTATGAAAGGCCTCCCGGTTGAGCGCTATCCAAACATTGCCCCGCCAGCCATTACCGTGGATGCTGTGTATCCCGGTGCCGATGCCCAGACTGTGGCCGACACCGTGGCCGCCGTGATTGAAAAAGAGGTCAATGGCGTTGAATCCATGATCTACATGAATTCCATCAGTGCCAACGATGGATCCATGAAACTGACCGTCACCTTCAAGACCGGTGTTGATCTGGATATGGCCAACGTCCTGGTCCAGAACCGCGTAGCCAAAGCCATCCCGCAGCTGCCGCTGGAAGTACAGCGCCTCGGGGTTAAAACCCAGAAAAAATCAACCGATGCCAATCTGTACATCGGGTTCTCCAGCGGCGACGACCGTTACGATGACATCTTTCTGGCCAACTATGTGGCCCTCCGCGTGAAAGACGAAGTGGCCCGCGTGCCCGGCGTCGGCGAAGTCCAGGCCTTCGGGGCCGGCGACTATTCCATGCGCATGTGGCTCGATCCCGACAAAATGAAAGCCCGCGGCATTGTGGCCGATGACATCGTGAATGCCGTCAAAGAACAGAACCTGCAGGTGGCCGCCGGCCAGGTGGGCGAACCTCCGGTTCCATCCGGGCAGGCCTATCAGATGACTATGCGGGTGAAAGGTCGCCTCCTGACGCAGGAGGAATTCGGCAACATTGTAATCCGCAATGGAGAAGACGGACGCCTGCTGCGCGTGAAAGATGTTGCCGATGTTGAACTCGGCGCCAAAACCTACGTCCTCGGCTCATCATTGAACGGTCGCGAATCCGCCACCATTGCGGTCTATCAGATCCCCGGCGAAAATGCCATTGATGTGGTGGATGGCGTAAAGACCAAAATGGAGGAGCTGAAAGCCGGTTTCCCGGAGGGGCTGGACTACACCATCATTTATGACAACACCGTGGTTATTAAAGCATCGATCAAGGAAGTGGTGGAAACGCTCTTCATCACGCTGATTCTGGTGGTACTGACCGTCTACATCTTCCTCCAGAATTTCCGGGCCACCCTGATTCCGTCTGCCACCATTCCTGTTTCATTAATCGGCACCTTTGCCGCCCTTTCGGCCATGGGCTATTCCATCAACCAGTTCACGCTGTTCGGCCTGGTGCTGGTGATTGGTATCGTGGTGGATGACGCCATCGTGGTGGTGGAAAACTGCACCCGCCTGATCGATGAGGAGGGCCTGAAACCCAAAGAGGCCGCACTCCGCGCTATGACTGAGATTTCGGGGCCGGTTATTGCGACAACGCTCGTTCTTTTATCGGTGTTCGTTCCGACCACCTTTATGCCGGGCATCACCGGAACCCTCTTCAAACAGTTCGCCGTAACCATTTCCATTGCCACCGTATTTTCCACCATCAACGCCCTGACC
Source organism: Pontiellaceae bacterium B12219 (assembly GCA_029432795.1). GTDB lineage: Bacteria > Verrucomicrobiota > Kiritimatiellia > Kiritimatiellales > Pontiellaceae > Pontiella. Next base: position 23,711 of record JARNMJ010000048.1, on the reverse strand, counting down.
CTCAGCCCCGCACTCTGTGGACTGCTGCTGCGGCCTTCCGGCGGTGAAAAAACAAAAGGTCCACTGGGCCTGTTCAACAAATCGCTGAATGCAACCAAAACCGGATATCTCAAAGTCGTCAACCAGGCCCTGCGCAAATCAGCAATCGGGCTAATTCTTTTCCTCGGCATGTCCGTTGTTGCCTTCATCGGCTTCGGCAGTCTTCCCGGCGGATTTGTTCCGCAGGAAGACGAAGGCTACTGCATGGTGAACGTGCTCCTTCCGGAAGCCGCTTCGCTTGAACGGACAAAGGCCTTTCTCGATGAAGTGAATACCGTAATTGGCAATACTGATGGCGTGGCCGATTTCATGTCAATTTCCGGCTATTCCATTCTCGACAACGCAGCCATTCCCAATGCCGCATTCAGTGTGACGACATTTACCCACTGGGATGAACGCCCACACCTTCACCAAAGCCAGATTATCGGCGACCTCAACCGCAAGCTATCGCAACTGCAGGATGGCGTGGCCTTTGCCTTCCCGATGCCTTCTCTTCCAGGGGTTGGAATGTCGGGCGGTCTCGTGATGCAGCTTCAGGATCGCGGCGGAGTCGGCATGAATACCCTTCAGCAGGTGGGGGATGAATTCATGAACGATGGCAATTCCCAGGCGGGCCTTCAAGGCATGTATACCACCTTCCGCGCCAACGTACCGCAGCTGTTTGTCGATATTGCACGCGATCAGGTGCTCACCAAAAACGTCTCCATGAGTGCCGTCTTCAATGCCCTTCAATATTTCTATGGATCGGTCTATATGAACGACTTCACCTACATGAACCGGGTATTCCAGGTTAAGGCACAGGGCGCTCCGGACTTCCGCACCCGCCCGGAACAGGTCCTCGACCTGATCATCCGCAATCGCGATGGCAAACAGCTTCCGCTCGGCGCCGTGGCGTCGATTAAAGAGATCCTCGGGCCGCAGTCCATCAATCGCTACAACATGTATCCTTCCGCCAAGATTATGGGACAGCCCGGCGACGGATTCAGTACCGGTCAGGCTATGGGTATTGTCGAGGATATGGCCAAGGAAAAACTTCCGGCCTCGATGGGCATTGAATGGACCGAACTTTCCTATCAGGAAAAACAGGCACAGGGCTCCTCCAATATCATCTACGTTCTGGCAATCGTGCTGGTTTATCTGGTGCTGGCAGCCCAGTACGAAAGCTGGAGCATTCCGGTTTCGGTCTGTCTGTCTGTTCCGACCGCCCTGCTCGGCGCCGTGATCGCGCTGATAATCGGGCATTTTGATAACAACGTATATGCCCAGGTCGGGGTGGTATTGCTCATCGGACTTTGTACCAAAACCGCGATTCTTCTCGTGGAATTCGCCAAAGTGGAAAATGAAAACGGCAAAAGCCTTTTTGAGGCGGCCATGTCGTCCGCAAAACTGCGTTTCCGCGCGGTATTGATGACCGCCTTCTCTTTTATTCTGGGAGTCATTCCGTTGCTGACCGCCTCCGGGGCCGGGGCCGAAAGCCGGAAGGTGCTCGGCGCCACGGTATTCGGCGGTATGCTTGTGGCCACGGTTGCCAGCCTGATCTTTGTGCCCATGTTGTTTTACATCATTGCCAAAGCCGTGAGTAAAAAAACGGAAACCTCTGCTCTGGAAGAATCCACAACTGAAGGATAATCATGCGCCGTAATTCCATAGTCTTTACGACCGTTCTCTTCATCCTCACAGCATCAAGCACGTGGGCGCAGTTTCATAAATACGATGTATGGGAAGAAAACTTCACGGTGTCCGGTCTGCTGGGAGCCGTGCAGTATCAGAACCTGAAATTCACTCCGCCGGATAGCGCTGAACCGGCAGAAGTGGACCTTTCACTCATCCCCCAGGTGGGCGGAGCCTGGACCACCCTCCCGCGGGGAGAGCGGTTCCAGTATGGACTGGAAGCCACCTTCCTGCTCGGATTCCGCTTCGACGATGTGAACTATGCCTACCTCGGCGGAGGCGGTGCCTACATCAGCCTCTCCACTTCCATGTGGATGTTCGATCTCGCCGGCGGCCCCTACATGAACCTGTTCCTTACAAAAACCGATACCGTTCGAATCTTTGCCGGTGCCGGCCCCACCATGACCTTCGCGATGTATCAATCCGATCGAACCTATAGCGACAGCAGCACAACCGAATCCGACGATGAATCCGCCTTCGGACTCGGTCTTTATGCCCGCGCCGGCATCGAATTCCGTGTCGTTGAAAAAGGTATGCTCGGTATGAGCGTCCGCGGTTCATGGGCCAATCTCGATTTTACCGAAGTTGGTGGAAGCTCGAATGTCGATGGCATCGGTTTATATGCCAGTTTTACCGCAGGGTTCTAAAAAACAGCAAAATCTTTCATCCCGTTTGCAATTGCCGTCAGAGTCTCATCAAATTAAACTCATTTTTCTGTAAGGATGAGATGCATCAACCGTACTTTGACTAAGCAGACATAAAAACAGGAGGTAGACGGATGAATGTACGACTAGCTGCGCTGTGCCTGATCACAGCACTCGTTCCAATGTTTGGAACCGCACAAACCGACAAGCCCAACATCCTCGTCATTTGGGGCGATGATATCGGCATCTGGAATATCAGCCACAACAACCGCGGAATGATGGGCTATAAAACCCCCAATATTGACCGTATTGCCAACGAAGGACTGTCCTTCACCGACTACTATGCCCAGCAATCCTGCACCGCGGGCCGCGCGGCCTTTATCGGCGGCTGTGTTCCCGTACGCACCGGCATGACCAAGGTCGGCATGCCCGGCGCGAAAGAGGGCTGGATGGAAAAGGATGTAACCATGGCTGCAGTCATGAAGTCCCTTGGCTATGCCACCGGACAGTTCGGCAAAAATCATCAGGGCGATCTCGATGAACATCTTCCCACCAACCACGGCTTCGACGAGTTCTTCGGGAACCTCTACCATCTCAATGCCGAAGAAGAACCCGAGCACGAAGACTATCCCTCCGATATGCTCCTGAAAGATGGCCAGACCTTCGGCGAGAAATTCGGTCCCCGAGGCGTGATCAAATCCTACGCCAATGCGGACGGAACACAAACCATTGAAGACACCGGACCACTGACGAAAAAACGAATGGAAACCGTTGATGAGGAAACTCTGGCCGCAGCAAAGGACTTCATCATCCGGCAGGTCTCGGCCGGCAAGCCCTTCTTCTGCTGGTGGAACGGAACGCGCATGCATTTCCGCACCCATGTCAAAGACGAGCACCGGGGTATCTCCGGTCAGGATGAATATGGCGACGGCATGGTCGAACATGATATGCACGTCGGCGAACTCCTCACTCTGCTCGATGAATTGGGCATCGCCGACAATACCATCGTCCAGTACTCCACCGATAACGGTCCGCACTACAACACCTGGCCCGATGCCGGAACGACGCCCTTCCGTGGCGAGAAAAACTCCAACTGGGAAGGGGCCTATCGTGTACCGTCCTTTATCCGCTGGCCCGGTCATTTTCCCGCAAATAAAACGCTTAACGGAATTGTTTCCCACGAAGACTGGCTGCCGACCTTTGCAGCCGCCGCCGGCGATGACTCCATCAAACAGCAACTGCTCGACGGCACGTTCCAGGCCATCGGACGAACATATAAACAACACCTGGACGGCTACAACCAGCTGGACTATCTGATGGGAAAAACCGAAGAATCTCCCCGGAATGAGTTCTGGTATGTAAACGACGACGGCCAGATTGTCGCCATCCGATACCAGCCGTGGAAAGCCGTATTTCTGGCGAACCGCGGAAAACAGCTCGGAGTTTGGCAGGAACCGTTCATTGAGCTGCGTATCCCGTACCTGTTCAACCTGCGAAGAGATCCATTCGAAAAAGCACAGGAAAACTCAAATACATACTGGGACTGGTATATCGACCGCGTTTACGTCCTCGTTCCAATGCAGGTTCTCGCGGGCGAATTTCTTCAGTCGTTCATCGACTTCCCGCCGAGCCAATCCCCCGGTTCCTTCAACCTCAGCAAGATCGAAGAACAACTGCGAAACGCAGCCCGTTCGAACTGAACAGATACCGCATTGGAACCGCCGGCTTACCGGCGTTCCCTTTTTTGCACTCAGAGCGGGCGTGAAAACGAGTTCCGACACTCGTTCCCGTCCGCTTCCCCAAACTTATTTCATTGACAACAAGGAAGGCAGGCCTGTCGGCACAGACCGGCTCAACCGCAGTCTCAATGCCCCCCCCTTCGCACAGATGGATGGTGATCAGCATGAAAAATGACTGAAACACACTCCAACCCTGACCATTTTTTAGTTCCCCAGACTTCCCGCACGCGCAGGCTTTGCTATTCTCTGCCGTTCATGAAAAAGAATGAACAGATGCGTTTTTCAGACCGGAAGCGGGTAGAGCTCGACTTCCAGTGGCTGGAAGTCCCCATGAACATTGTTCTGGTTGAGCCTTCCATTCCTCCGAACACCGGAAACATTTCCCGGCTCTGCGCTGCCACCGGGTCCCGGCTGCACCTCATTGAACCGCTCGGATTCGATATCTCCGAAAAAGCTGTGCGCCGGGCCGGACTCGACTACTGGGATTCCGTTGATATTTCCGTTCATCCCGATTTCGATACCTTCCTGGAAAAAAATCCAGCCGGTCGGAAATACTTCTTTTCCACTGCCGGAAAACGGAAATACTACGATGCCGAATTTCAACCGGGAGACTATCTGATTTTCGGCAACGAAACCTTTGGGCTGTCCGACAAAATCATTGACGCACAACCGACTGATCAGATCTTGAATATCCCGATAAAACTCGATTGCGTACGCTCGCTGAATTTGTCAAATTGCACGTCCATTACGCTTTACGAAGCCCTGCGTCAAATTAACCGATGAATTTTGAACGCACGCCGAAGGCTGCGGTCGAAGTTCCCATCAACTTTTTTAAATAGGAGTTAAGAACTATGGCGGGAATCGAAGTAATTAATCAGAAAGTGCGCGAGCAAAGTGCATTTGTCCCCACCCTTAAAACTGAAATTGCAAAGGTGATTGTGGGTCAGGAATATTTGATCGACCGACTGATCATCAGCATGCTGGCTAATGGACACGTATTGCTGGAAGGCGTTCCGGGACTGGCTAAAACCCTCACCATCAACACACTTGCCCAAGCACTCGATACCACATTTCAACGCATTCAGTTCACGCCCGACCTTCTTCCGGCCGACATCATCGGCACCCTGATCTATAATCAGAAAGACGGCGATTTCATCATTAAAAAAGGACCCGTTTTTGCAAACATCATTCTGGCCGACGAAATCAACCGCGCCCCGGCGAAAGTACAGAGCGCCCTGCTCGAAGCCATGCAGGAAAAACAGGTCACAATCGGCGATGAAACCTTTAAACTGCCGAAGCCCTTTCTTGTGATGGCCACGGAAAACCCGATTGAGCAGGAAGGCACGTATCCGCTTCCCGAAGCGCAGGTCGACCGTTTTATGCTCAAGCTCAAAGTCGGCTATCCGACCCTTGAAGAAGAGCGCCGCATCCTCGACCGCATGGCGCACTCCAATACCGAAATTGAAATCAAATCCGTGCTGCATCCCGATGAAATCCTGAAAGCCCGCGAAATTGTGGATGAAATTTACATCGATGAAAAAATCAAGGACTACATACTCAGCATCGTATTCGCCACCCGCGAACCCGAAAAGTATAACCTCGATATCAAGGACTATCTGCAATACGGAGCCTCTCCACGCGCCACCATTAATCTGACCATGGGCGCACGGGCTCACGCCTTCATGCAGGGCCGCGGCTATGTAACTCCGCAGGATGTAAAATCAATTGCCCCCGATGTCCTGCGTCACCGCGTCATCGTTTCCTACGAAGCCGAAGCCGAAGAGCTGACCTCCGAAGATATTATTGAAAAGATTCTCTCCGAAATCCCGGTTCCTTAACATGGTCAAAAGTCTAAAGATCGTAAGTCACCTGACCTTCGACCTTTGACCTTCCGACCGCTGCCTTCATTCCATGAACGAAATTAGCCATAAAGAACTGCTGAAAAAAGTCAGGCGAATACAGATCACGACGAAGCACGCCGTGAACGACGTATTTGCCGGGCAGTACCATTCCACCTTTAAAGGGCGCGGTATGGAATTCGATGAAGTTCGGGAATACGTTCCCGGCGACGACATCCGCACCATCGACTGGAATGTAACCGCCCGCTCCGGCTCGCCGCACATCAAAAAATTTGTGGAAGAGCGCGAGATGACTGTCATGCTGGTGGTCGATATTTCAGCATCCAACCTCTTCGGCAGCGGAACTCAGATGAAACGTGATCTGGCGGCGGAAGTCGCCGCGGTTCTCGCTTTTTCGGCCATTCGCAACAACGATCGGATCGGATTGATTCTTTTTTCGGAAGACGTTGAAAAATATATTCCACCGAAAAAAGGCACACGCCATGTGCTGCGTCTGGTGCGCGAAATGCTCTCGCACAAACCGAGAGGTAAAGGCACCAACGCCGCACCGGCACTGGACTACCTCAACCACATCAGCACCCGTAAGAATGTAACCTTCCTGATTTCGGATTTCATGTTTAATGATGCCTATGAAAAGCTGCTGAAAATCTCAGCGCGCCGTCACGACCTCATCAGCGTAATCATTGGCGACAAACGGGAAATTGCCTGGCCGGACATCGGCCTCATCAACTGGCACGATGCTGAGACCGGCGAAACGGTACTGGTGGACACCTCCAGCAAAAAAGTACGCACCCAGCTGGGCATTGAACAAACCCGCCGGGCTGAGGAAATCGACGAGCTGCACCGCAAAGCCGGCATCGACACCATTCGCCTTTTTGCCGGAGAACCCTACGACAAACAATTCATCAAATTTTTCCGCCAACGCGCGCAACGACGATAACCACCGATGAGCACAGAAAAACACAGATCAGCTTTTAATAAATCCGCGTTCATCCGTGTTGCTCCATGGCTTCTCCTCCTACTGTTGATGGGTTGCAAACCAGAGGAACAGAAGGTTTATCCGCAGAATCAGCTGACCGTAGAGTATTCGGTCGACCGCGAAACCATCCGACTGGGCGATCCGGTTGAGCTGGTTGTTACCGCCTACTTTCCAACCAATGGAATTTTGACCCTCCCGGAAATCGGAAGAGAAAAAGACGTGGTGCTGCTTTCCAGAGATTGGGAAAATATTCCGCGCGAGGATGCTCTCGTCCAATCCGAAAGCCGCTATTCCATCACCTCATTCCGGCTCGGCGAACATCTGGTAACCACCGGCATGATTTCCTGCGCACTGGGCGACCAGACCTTCACCACCAATTTCCCGAGTATCACCCTGCAGGTTGAAAGTTCGCTCGGAGACGATGCGACCTCTCAAATCGCCGACATTAAAGGCATGCAGAAACTGCCTGGCCGGATTCCTCAATGGATCTGGTTTGTGCTCGGCACGGCCGCCATTGCCTTTTTGATTGGCCTGATTACTTCCAAGCTTTGGAAAAACCGCGAAACGCTGATCCCGAAAGCTCCACCGGTTCCTCCGCATACCCTTGCGCTCCAGGCTCTGGAAGCCCTCAAAAACAAAGGCTTACTCGAAAAGGATGAGTGCAATCCGTTCTATACCGAACTTTCACTGATTCTCCGTTCCTACCTCGAAGGCCGCTTTAAACTGAATGCTCCGGATGAGACCACTGAAGAGATCATTGAAGAACTCAGCAAATCCCCTGAACTGAATGGCTCACAACGCAATATTCTTCAGGAATTCATGCGACAGGCCGACATGGTAAAATTCGCCAAAGGACACCCCGACCGAACCACCATGGAATCTGCCTTCTCAACCACCAGACAGTTTGTCGAAGAAACGAAAACCACGGAAAAACAAAATAATGATTAACCGCAAAAGAACACAGCAAACGCAAAAACCAGAAGAACGGAAATCTATGCGTTCTTTGCGTTCCTTCGCGGTTCCAAATAAAAAATCGGAACTTGGTAATTCCTAATGCATTTGGCTCATCCATATTTTCTATTACTGCTCCTGCTGATTCCGGTCCTGCTGTGGCTTCGGCTGTTTATGGTACGGAAACAGTCGATGCAGTTCAGCAACAGCAACGTGCTTAAAGGGCTGCCTGTCAGCTGGCGCGTGCGCCTGCAGCCCATTCTCCCGATCTTTTACACGCTCGGCCTCATCTGCCTGATTGTGGCTCTGGCCCGTCCGCAGCGGGGACTGGACGACAGCCGGGTGCGCACTGAAGCCGTAGACATTATCCTGCTGGTTGACCTTTCGGGATCGATGGACACACAGGATTTCCAGAAATTCGGCAAACGCATGAGCCGCCTGGAGGCATCCAAAGAAGTGATTACCCGTTTCCTCGAAAACCGGCCGGACGACCGGATTGGCATCGTGGCCTTTGCCACCCTGCCCTACGCCGTTGCTCCGCTCACGCTGGACCACGGCTGGCTGAACCAACGCATGGAAGGCCTGCACACCGGCATGCTCGATGGCAATCGGACCGCCATCGGCGACGGGATCGCCTCCGCCATCAACCGCCTGCGCGAAAGCGAAGCCAAAAGCAAAGTCATCATTCTGCTGACCGACGGCGCCAACAACCACGGCACACTCGCACCGGAAAATGCGGCCAGTGCCGCGGAAGCACTCGGTATCAAAATCTACACCATCGGGGCCGGCGGAGCCCGAACTGGATTCTTTATGCAGCGGCAGGAAGTGGATGAAGATTCGCTAAAAAAAATTGCCGAAACCACCAACGCCAAATTTTACCGTGCCAAGGATCTTGAAACCCTCGAGGCGGTGTACGACGAAATCGATCTGCTTGAAAAAACCGAAATAGAAGTCGAACGGTTTACCCGGTTTGAAGAAACCTCCAAAGGCTGGATTTTGGCGGGTATTCTGTTCCTCGGGCTGGAACAACTGCTGTCACTCACACGCATCGGGAGGTTGCCGTAATGAAATGGAATAATCCCGACATCCTGCTTTGGCTGCTGGCATTGCTGCCGTTCCTGCTGATTACCGGGCTGATGCTCAGACGCCGCCTCGCCCTCCTGAAACGAATGAGCGATGAAGGCCTGTGGAGCACCATGATTCCCTATCTTTCGCCCAGCCGTCAGCGCTTCAAAAATTTCATCCGCACGGTAATCATCGCGCTGGCAATTGCCGCACTGGCCCGCCCCCAATGGGGTTTCAAATGGGAAAAGGTCCAGCAGCGCGGACTGAGCATTCTGGTGGCGCTCGACACCTCCAAGAGTATGCTCGCACAGGATATCAAACCCAACCGCCTGCAACAGGCCAAATGGGGTATCCGCGATCTGGTGAATGAACTCAACGGCGACCGCATCGGCCTTGTGGCATTTGCCGGCGATGCCTTTCTGCAATGCCCCGCCACCATCGACTACGCCGCGTTTATGATGATGCTCGACGATGTCTATGCCGGCATTGTTCCCGTCGGCGGCACTGACCTTTTCCAGGCATTGGAAACCTCCATCGAAAGCTTTGAGAAAGGAGAAGAATCGAAGTCCGATAAAGTCATCATCCTGATTTCCGACGGCGAAGGGCACACCGGCGATCCGCTCGCCCTGCTGCCGCGACTCAAAGAAGAAAAGATCCGCGTCTTCGCCATCGGCGTGGGCACCCGCGAAGGCGACCTGATCCAGACCTCGGACGGTTTTGTGAAAGACCAGCAAGGCAATGTGGTGAAAAGTGCACTCAATGAAAAACTGCTCGAACAGCTCGCATTTGAAACCGGCGGTTTCTACGTACGCTCGGCCCCCGGCGATTTCGGCCTCGAACGGGTTTACCAACAGGGCATTGCCGAACTGCAGCGCGAAGACCGTGAATCGCGTATGTCAAAAACCTGGAATGAACGTTTCCAGTGGTTCCTCGGTGCTGCGATTCTCCTGCTGATCCTCGAAGCCGCCGTTCGTCCCACCAAATGGAGGAGCCACCGATGAGCAATTTATTATTGAAGATTACTGATTGCCGATTGACGATTGGGCTCCTTGGCATACGCCTCCCCTCTGCTATTCAATCAACAATCGGCAATCGGCAATCGCAAATAACATGGCGTCTATCTGCGGTCGTCATGCTCAGCTTCAGTGTGCTGACCGCTCAGGCGGAAGACACGCCGCGTTCGTCGATGCGGAAAGGCCTGAAAGCTTATCATGCAGGCGATTACACCAATGCCGTGCAACAGCTTAAAAAAACCGTATTGGAATTTCCAGACCTTGGAAACTACAACCTCGGTAATGCCCTCTACCGCTCCGGCGATTATGAAGCGGCAGCGGAGGCCTTTAACGAAGCCCTGCGCACAACCGATCTTGAGCTGCAGGCAAAGGCCTATTTCAACCGGGGCAATGCATTGCTGGCGCGCACCACGGAACTCACCCAGACCGAACAGATCAGTCAGGCCATCGAACTCGCATTTCAGGCGATGGATATGTATGAAAAGTCGATGCTGCTGCAACCCGACGATCTGGAGAGCAAACAAAACTTTGAGCGGGCCGGAAACCTGCGGCTGCAACTCGAATACAACCTGGGCCGCTGGTATTTTGATCAGGCGGAATCGTTGCTCCCGCAATACAAAGCGAAGGACGCACAGAAAAACTACCAGTTGGCCGAAAAGCAGTTTAAGCATATTCTGGAGAATGTGGATCCGAACCATGGGGAGTCGCAGCAGTATCTGCCGAAAATCGATGAACGCCTCGAAATGCTGGCACTCGCGGTTGAAGCGGCCGAGATCGACCTGAAGACTGCATTCCAGTATATTGCCGACTATCAATACATGCTCGCCGCCCAACGGTTGACAACCGAGACGGATGAGCGAAAATATGCATTTGATCTGAAACCCGATTTGAAGAAACGATACGAAGAGACCATTAAGAAGAATGAGGAAATCCTGAAGATCATCCAGGACCTGTTCCCGACCACCAATATTGCACAATGAAGACGACCCTAACCATTCTATTGACCGCGCTGGCGGTCGCCGTATCCGCACAGGAGGCCGAGGTTGATATTGATTCCACCTATTTTCACCCGGCCGCCAGCATGTATGTGCAGGGCAATTCCGCCGGAGCGAGCAACCTCGTCTATACCGGCCTCTCCATTTTTCCGGATAACGGGAAACTGCTGCGACTGAAAGAACTGCTGGACCAAGAGCAGGAACAGGAAAATCAGGAACAGAATCAGGACCAACAGAACGAAGACCAACAGAACGAAGATCAACAGAACCAGGACCAACAGAACCAGGACCAAAATCAGGATCAGAATCAAGACCAGCAGAACCAGGATCAACAGAATCAGGATGATCAGCAGAACGAAGACCAGAACCAACAGGATCAACAGAATCAGCAGAGTCAGGATCAGGCACAGCAACCGCCTCCCACGGCCGAACAGATGAGTCAGGATGAAGCGGAACGCTTGCTGGACGCGATGAAACAGGATGAAGAAAACAAGCGGTTGCAGCTGCATCCGGTGATGGGCGCTCCTGTTAGAGTGGATAAAGATTGGTAGGAGTCAGAAACTTGAAATTCGAAATTCGAAATTTGAAACGAATACTTCCAATCCTTGGAATCTTTTTCTGTGCCCTCTCGGCCTTGGCGGCCGATGTACAGATGTCGATTGAGCCGCAGCTGATCAGTCTGCTCGACCGCGCCGTTCTCAAAGTTGAATTCATTAATGCCAGCGGAAACGCATTGGATATCCCTCAGGTTGACGGGCTGAATATTCAGTATCAGGGCCAAAGCTCGGAAACGCGCATTGTGAATATGAAACGTACCTCCAAGGTGGTGCACACCTATCTGGTCACCCCGTCAAAAGTGGGCGACTTCACAATCGGCCCCGTGACCGCTCAATACAAAGGCGGCCAAAAAGAACTGACCGCGCAGCTGCGGGTCATTAAACCCAGCGACGATAAAAAAGCGCAGGAAATTTCGGAGCTGATGTATTCCGAAATCAGTACCGACCGCCATGCGCCGCATGTGCAGGAACCCTTCGAGCTGACCTTGAAAGTGTTTATTCGCGATGGCGTGCAGATTGACGGCAACTTTGCGATTCGCGGCGGTATGCCCGAAAACGGCATGGACGGCGACCTCGCCTGGAACGTCATCGATCAGACCCGTGAAGAAGTCAACGGCTCCATATTCAAGGTCTACACACTGGCTGCCACCGCCCGCACCCTCACAGCCGGCACCTTCACCTTCCAGCCGCAGGTGCAGATGAATGTCATCATTCCCCGGCAGGAGCGCCGCTCTTACGGGTTCGACGACCCGTTCTTCGGCGACTTTTTCGGGCGTCAGGAAACCCGTCCGTTTGTACTCGATTGCAATAAACTGCAGGTCAATGTGCAGCCGGTTCCAATGGCCGGAAGGCCGGACTCCTTTACCGGCGGGGTTGGTATTTTTGATTTTGATGTCAGCATCGGGCCGAACAAAGTGAAGGCCGGTGAGCCGATCACCATCAAAATGCGCATTGCCGGCAATGGAAACCTGACTCAGATCACGCCGCCGAAGATACAGGAAAACCATGCCTTTAAACTCTACGATGCCCGCACCGTCGCCACCGATAAACCCAACGAAATTCTCTTCGAGCAGGTATTGATTCCAAAGTCGGATTCCGTAACCAATGTTCCGCCCATTTCATTTTCCTATTTCAACACCAAGACCACCGATTTCCGTACCATCACCCGGGGCCCCTTCCCGGTGACCGTCGAGGCCGCACCACAGCAGGCCGCACAGGTGATTGCCACCGTACCCAGTACGATTCAGCAGGAAACCAAAATCCTTGGACGCGATATTGTTTATCTGAAACCCGCTCCCGAACATTGGAAAACCGCGGCAGACCGTACGTGGTACGAACAACCGCTCTTCCGGGTATTGCTGGCACTTCCCCTTCTCCTGCTGCTCCTGATTGCCGGCGGAACGGCCCGGCACAATCAGCTGGCCGGAAATGTTGCCCTCGCCCGCCGACAGAAAGCGCCGAAAGCCGCCCGGCGGCATGTTCAGCTTGCAGAACAGGCGCGGCGTAAAAAGGATGAAAAAGCTTTCTATGAAGCCCTTTGGAATGCGCTTGCTGAATATTTCGGCCACCGCCTCAACCTCGCCCCCGGCGAAGTCGCGCTGCCGGCGGTACGCACGGCATTTCCAAAACAGCAGGAATCCATCGATCACCTGTTCAATACCATCGAACAGCGGCGCTACGGTTTCACCGCCGAGGCGCCCCTCGCGCCCGACGAAATGAAGGCGCTCCTGAATGAACTCACGTCTACACTGAAAAAATGCGAAAGGGTCCGGCTATGAACAAATTCCTCCGCATAATCATCGGCCTGCTGCTCTGCCTTGCAACAGCGCAGGCGCAGGATGAATCGTTTCAGAAAGCACAGACCGCCTACGACGAGGGGCGATATGCCGAAGCCGTTCTGCTGTATGAAAGTCTGATTGAGCGCGGCATTGATAATCCTGAACTGCACTACAACCTGGCCAATGCCTGCTTCAAGGACAGCGATCTGCCCAAAGCCGTAAGCCACTACCGCACCGCCTGGTATGATCTGCCGCGCGATCCGGACATTAAAGCCAACCTGCATTTTGCGCTGAACGCTGCCGGAGCCATCGAATCCACGCCCTCCTTCCTCGAGCATCTGTTCTACAGTCTATCTCGCAGTGAATGGATTATTGTGGCCGTCATTGGATATATCCTGCTCACACTGCTTTTCATTCTGATGCTTTTCATGAAACGAGCCCGGCGGACGCTGCTCAGAATCGGCCTCATTCCCGCCGCTCTGCTTCTGCTCGCCGGCTTTGGATGGAATCAGTGGCGACAGCTCAGCATTCATCCCGAATGGGTCGTTGTGAAAACAGAAGCCACCGCGCTGTTCGGCCCGGTGGAAGGCAGCACCGCCCATTTCAAATTGCCGCTCGGAGCTCTGGTGCAGCAACGCAGTACCGACTCGAAAGGATGGGTCGAAGTGGAATACGACGGCAAACAGGGCTGGCTCAAAACGGACCATATAAGTCCCGTTTCTCCTTGATATAACTAACGGCTTCGTACTTAATGCGCGCTTAACTATGAAACCAAATAACCGACCAGTTCAACCGCACCCCCTCCTTTGGTGGGTGGCCATCATCTCGCTGGCCGTCTCAGGCGCACTTTACTATTTCCTGAGAACGCAGGCCGAGATCGACGTTACAATGCGTACGCAGCGGATGATCTTTCCGCTGATAGGAATTATGATTGCCGGCATCTGCCTGATTGCCGGAACGGCCGGGCGCTGGTTCTATCCAAAATAAAGCCCGGTTCCAACCTCTGGAAACGGCTTCAAATTTTCCAACCCTTGGAACGGGAGCACCTTTTGAAAGCAGATATTGAATGGGTTGAAAAACTCGAAAACCGGATCAAACGCAAGATACGCATCACCTTTGAAGGCCAGGACAAACTCAAGTGGCAGTTCAAACGTTCCGATGAAGAGTTCTGGGATTACGACACCCCGCCCACCCTTGATGACTGGGAAACGCTGCTCGATAAAATGGACCAGCTCTACCACCGCCGGCGCCAGCCCTATAAAAACCTTGAGCTCGTCCGAAAGCTCAAAAAAACAGCCGAACAGGAATAGCTGTGGACTTCACACTTAAAGACGAATACATCGAACTCTGCAAACTGCTGAAAGCCGTAAACCTCGTCATGTCCGGCGGAGAAGGCAAAGAAGTGGTTGCGCAGGGGCTCGTGCAGGTCAACGGCCAGTTGGAAACCCGTAAGCGCTGCAAAATACGCGCCGGGCAAACCGTCGAGTTCGCCGACCAGACCATCAACATCCTTCAAGGTTGAACCTGAAACGGGCTGCTTTTGGCAGAAGAATGTTCAAACCATTTACCGAAACATACCGGGCCAAACTGCCCGGATATTCCTCGCAAAGCCGCAGAGCCCGTTGAGCCGTATTACAGCGTTTCTCTGTGTTCTCAGCGTCTCTGAGAAGAATTAAATTCATACCGCAACGTTATTACGATTGGTATTACCACGCTGGCCGACGAAGTATATTTCGGTCCTCAATTTTTACATCCCGTCCTTTTCCCGAAAAAAAACGGGCTTCCAGGAATTGGAAGCCCGCTCTGTTTTCCAAGTGCTGGAAAATTAGTTGAGATGGGTTTTGTAGCCCTTCCCGATGGAATAGACCTCGAAGCCGATTTCGAATAAAGCATCATGGTCGAGCATATTACGGCCGTCGAACAGGAAGGCCGGCTTCTGCATCGAATCGTAGATCCGCTGGAAATCGAGTTCATTATAAAGCTTCCAATCGGTCAGCACGGCGAGGGCATGTGCATTCTCGACCGCCTTATAGGGATCTTCTTCAAACTCAATCTTATCGGCCAGTTCGGGCATTTCCAGCTTGGCATTTTCCATGGCTTCCGGATCGGAAACCACAATGGCGGCATGCTCAGCCGCCAGTTCCCGGCAAACCTTAATGGCCGGACTTTCACGGGTATCGCCGGTATCGGCCTTAAAAGCAAATCCAAGCACGGCAATGCGCTTATTCGCGATGGTGTTGAACATACTGTGGAGCATCGTTGTCACAAAACGGCGCTCCTGATATTCGTTCATCGTAACCACCTGCCGCCAGTAATCGGCCGGTTCTTTCAGGCCGTAGGTTTCGCACAGGTAGACCAGGTTCAGAATATCCTTCTTGAAGCAGGATCCCCCGAAACCGATCGAAGCCTTGAGAAACTTCGGGCCGATCCGACTGTCGGTTCCAATGGCATGCGACACATCGGAAATATTTGCACCGGTTGCTTCGCAAAGCGCTGAAATGGCGTTGATGGAACTGACGCGCTGAGCCAGAAAGGCGTTCGCCGTAAGCTTGGAGAGTTCAGAAGACCAAACGTTTGTGGTCAGAATGCGCTCCCGCGGAATCCATTTGGCATAAATATCCACCAGCGTCTGAACCGCTTTCTGACCGCTTTCGGTTTCATGGCCGCCGACCAGCACACGGTCCGGCATTTTCAGATCTTCAATGGCCGTGCCTTCCGCCAGAAACTCAGGATTGGAAAGCACTTCAAAATGAACCGGATTCGCCCCGGAATGCAGCACCCGCTCCATCGCCTCGGCTGTACGGACCGGCAACGTGCTTTTTTCAACAATGATTTTGTCGGAAGTGGAAACCGCTTTAATCCGGCGGGCACAGAGTTCCCAGTATTGCAGGTCCGAGGCACAGCCGGCCCCTTCCCCGAAGGTTTTAGTGGGTGTATTCACACTCACGAAAACAATGTCAGCCTGACGAATTCCTTCATCCACATCCGTGGAGAAAAAGAGGTTTCTACCGCGGGCTTCTTTCACCACTTCCAGCAGACCGGGTTCATAAATCGGCAGTTCATCGGTTTGCCAGGCGGCAATACGTGCTTCATTAATATCAACCACATTCACTTCAACGTCGGGGCACTGCTTGGCAATCATTGCCATCGTCGGGCCGCCCACATAGCCGGCACCAATACAACAAATCTTAGTCATGAATCGTCTCTCCTTTTAAATTCCCAGATTACTCAGCGAGGTCATGACATTATTAATTAATGCCGTGATTCGCGGATGCTCCACTTCAAATTCGTCTGCTTCTCTCTGCAATGTTTGTACCAGGTCCTTCACCGCTTCCGGAGTGTAGTGCTCAATGCCTTCTTTCGCGGACTCAAGTGTTTCCTCAAACCGGCCGGTTTCTTTCGGCGTCTGCACCAGCTCGCCCTTAAGCGCTTCGATCGATTTTTTCACATCATTATGCGGCATACCGTTCCCCTTCGAGGTTAAAATTCAGATTATGAAATATGCGGATTTGTTTCGGATTTAACCAGTTTTTATAACGACTTTTCACCCCGCCGAACCGGAGTTGTTTTTCATCGAATTTTCATACACAACACACAGCTGATCAATAATTTTTGGCCAATCATAATGAGCCGCCACTTCCCCAAACGCCCGGCGGGAGAGATCCGCCCGCAAACCGACATCCCCCGCCAGTCTCGCCATCCCATCGGCCAGCGCCCCGTCGTTATCCGGTTCCACCAAAAGCGCCGTTTCACCATCGGCCGCAAACCCCGGAATTCCGCCCACGCGCGCCGCCACAACCGGCAGACCGGATGCCCACGCTTCGAGCACCACAATCCCGAACGGTTCATGCAGCGAAGGCAGCACAAACTGCTCGGCCGCCTTATACGCCGAAGCCAGCAACGGGTTATCCGGCGCAAATCCCTCAATCAGCGTAACCTTGTCCGTAAGCTCCAATCGTTGGATTTCCGTACGGACGGCATCGCAATAGGCCTCCACCGTAACCGGCCCGATGAGCACCAGCCGGTGTTCTGGATGGCGGGCCGCAAATAAGCTGAAGGCCCGCACCAGACCAAGCTGATTTTTCTGATAATCCAGCCGCGACACGCACAGCACCAGTTTTTCCGAAGGTTGGAAGCCGTATGCAGAACGAAACAGCTCGCCATCGGCTGCAGAAAAATGCGCCACATCAACCCCGTTGGGCACATAATGCACCGCCTTCTCCGGATAGCGTTTCCGCACCTCATCGCACTCACTCTGCCCCACGCAGATAATGGCCGCCGCATCTTCGAGCACCCGACGGGAACCGAAAAGCGCCCCGAATGCCTTCCCCCATTCCGGCTTTCCGCGAAACGGCGCCGTCATCTGCTCCACCTGCGCCTTCGGCAAGGTAAAATGCCCCCCGTGCAGACTCACCACATACGGTATCTTTTTCAGCCGCGCCGCCGTGCGGGCCATCCCGCCAAGCCGATGCTGCACATGGGTATGGATGATTGAAACATCCCGTTCCCTCATCAATCCGAAAAACAGCGGCAGCGATAACGGGCTCCCCCCTTTCAGCTCCAATTTCCGACGCGCCGCCGACGAGAGGAACAGCCACGGAAAACAATATGGAAAACGATGAACCGGAATTTTTTCCAATAATTGGAAACCCGGACGCGACAGCATAGACGTGCAGAAAACCGGGCTTTTAATTTTCCGCCGGATCAACTCCCGCGAAGTTTGAAAAACAACACACTCGGTCCCGCCCCATTTTTCAGGGGAAAACCGACGCATCACATGAACTGTTTTTTTTATCTGGGGCATAAGAACATGAAGACTAGGGCTTTTTTCCAACCCTTGGAAGTACAACTTGGGCCGACTGCTTTTCGGCAGTTCTTTTTGTTTACCCTCAATCAGCCGCACCCTATAGTCCGAAACTCTAGGAATCTTATGGCGACTTTCATAAAGCAATTCATTTTATACGCATATCTTGCTTCAACCGTTGCTGCGCTGGCAGCTCCGCTCAGCGAACGCGACCGCGCTTATCTCGCTGAAAAAAAAGAAATTGTATTTGTCGTCCAGCCGAATAACGCCCCCTTTGGATTTGTGAACAAGCGTCAGGTCACCGGCATGAACGTGGAATTGGCGCAGTGGATGGCCGCCGATATGGGCTTCAAAATCCGGATCGAAACCGCGCCCCCCAATGTCGCCATGGAAATGGTCCGTAACGGCGATGCCGATGCCATGACCAGCCTCTTCAACGCCCCCGAACTTAATTCAGAATTCGACTTCACCCAAACCCTGAAAATAACGCCCGTCACACTGTACGTTCGCAGCGATACCGAAGATATACACGACATCTATTCACTCAACCACCGCAGCGTCGCAATTGTCGGCTCGGGCCATGCCATTGAAATCCTGCAAAAACATGAGATTCTTTGTGAAATAAAATTTGTCTCTTCCACCGAAGAATGCGTCGAACTCGTCACAAAAGGCGAAGTCGATGCCATGATCAGTAACGAACTGGTCACACAGCACTATATGTATGCATCCGGAGCCGGCGGCCTTAAAGTGGTTGGCGATCCGCTCTATACCGCCCGCCTCTGCATGGCCGTCAAAGATGGTAATCACGAGTTGCTCAACCTCCTGAACAAAGGCATCAACTATGCCCAGAAAAGCGGCACACTCAACCGTATTCAGGCAAAATGGCTCGGCTCGGAATATGCCCGCCAAATCATGCCCATCCGGCACATCCTCGCCTTCACATCCGGCACTGCCGCTCTCGTGGCCGCCCTGATCTTTCTGATCCTGTTTTGGAACCGAAAACTCCAGCTCGAAGTCCACGAACGCACCCGCCAGTATGCCGAAAGCGAGGACCGCCTCCGACAGATCTTCGAAAATTCGCCCGACGCGGTATTTGTGCTCGACCAGACAGGCAACATCCTCTCCGCCAACGACCGGGCCTGCACCTCCGTGAAAATGAGCAAACTCGAAATACTCTCCAAACGCATTCATGATTTTTCACCCCCTTCATTCGAAGCAGAGGTCACCGAAAACATGCGCAAATGGTTTGCCCGCGAAATCAAGCAATGCGAAGGCTATACCCTCGTTTCCGATGGCACATTATTCCCCATCGAAATGACCGGCGCCCTCCAGAAACTCAACGGAAAAGAAGTGCTCCAGCTCCACGTGCGCGACATCACCCTCCGCAAAAAAGCTGAAGAACAAATGCTCAATGCCCGCGAAATGGCCGAAGAAGCAAAACGGCTGGCCGAACATGCACGCGAAGTTGCCGAACAGGCCAGCCAGGCCAAAAGCGAATTTCTCGCCAATATGAGCCACGAAATCCGCACCCCCCTCAACGGCATCGTTGGAATGACACAGCTGATGGCCGATACCCAGCTCAGCAGCGAACAGCTCAACTGCCTCGAAACCATTCAGCAATCAACCGGTGGACTGCTCAACATCATCAACCACGTGCTCGATATTTCCAAAATTGAAGCCGGCCAGATGGATGTCCGCCTCTCCACCATTGATCTGCGCGCAATCTGCGACTCCCTCTTCCAGCTCTTCGAGCCCCAGGCCCGGCAATCAGGCGTCACCATCAGCTGCCACTGCCAGAAAAACGTCCCCCTCTTTGTCATGGGCGACGAAGGCCTCATTGAACAAATCCTCATCAATCTCCTAGGAAATGCACTCAAATTCACCCATAACGGCTCCATCACCCTCAACATAGAGTGCCGCAGCAAATCCGCCAACGAAGCCGACCTCCATTTCCAGATCATCGATACCGGCATTGGAATCAGTAAAGAAAAGCAGGGAACCATATTCGACAAATTCATCCAGGCCGACAGCTCCGCCAAACGACTCTACGGCGGAACCGGGCTCGGACTCGCCATTTGCAAACAACTCGTCGAACTCATGGGCGGAGAGATCGGCCTGATCAGCTCGCCCGGCCAAGGCTCCACCTTCTTCTTCAACCTCACCCTGCAGCAAGCCACCCAGCCCACCGCACTGAAAGCCCCCGAAAGCGCCCACCCCAAAACCATCTCAAAAGAAAATGCAAAAGTCCTCCTCGTCGAAGACAACCTCGTAAACCAGAAAGTCGCCACCGCCATTCTACGCAAAGCCGGTTGCCATGTTGACACCGCCGAAAACGGCCAGGATGCCATCCAACAGATTCAGACCGCAAAATACGACCTCATCCTTATGGATTGCCAGATGCCCGTCATGGACGGCTTCGAGGCCACCGCACGCATCCGTGCCATGCCCCCCCCGCTCAACACCATCCCCATAATCGCCATCACCGCACACGCCATGAAAGACGACAAACAAAAATGCATCGACGGCGGAATGAACGACTACATCTCAAAACCCATCAGCCAACAAGGCCTCATTAACCTCATCAACCACTACCTCCACGAACTATGAAACCATTCTGGGAAACAAAAAAACTAAACGAACTCAACAAACTCGAATGGGAATCCCTGTGCGACGGCTGCGCAAAATGCTGCGTCCACAAACTCCAGGTCGAAGAAACCGGAAAAGTTCACTACACCTGTGTCGCCTGCCGCATGCTCGACGTCAACACCTGCCGCTGCACCAACTACCAACAGCGCCACGAACTCGTCCCCGACTGCGCCGTGCTCTCCGTCAACAACCCCGAATACTTCGAATGGATGCCCGAAACCTGCGCCTACCGCCTCCTCCACGAAGGCAAACCTCTCCCCCGCTGGCACCCCCTCATAACCGGCGACCCATCCTCCGTTCACCAACACGGCGCCTCCGCAAAAAAGAAACTTATCCCCGAATTCCTCGCCGACGAAGAACACCTCGAAAAATACATCATCGACTAAGCAATCAGCTTCTGCTTTGCGCCCCCCTCAAAGACAGAACCCTGCTTACAGCATCACGCACTAAGCACCCTGTAAAAACTGGAGGGCAGGCGTCCTCCCCCGCCGTATCCAACACCCAGCACCTAGCACCTAAAACCTAACACCTAAAACCTAACACCTAAAACCTAACACCTAAAACCTAACACCTAAAACCTAAAACCCAAACCACACTTAGATTTAATCTCAATATCCATCCTATAAAATCCAACACTTTTTATAATTTAAAAAGGAATTCCATTCTGCCAAATTTAAAACTGTGCAAACCAATACTGTTCCAATTCATGTGCACCGCTCGACCAAGGGCGGAAGCATGCACACACCCCGCCAATCAGCAATATAACTTCCGCCAAAAACAACCGCAAACATCTCCAAACCAACACTAAAGCAAATCCAACGGACTCTTCACGGTAAGACCAGGTCGATTCATGACATGCGTATAAATCATCGTCGTTGAGACATCAGAATGGCCTAGCAACTCTTGCACCGTACGAATATCAGATCCTCCCTCAAGCAAATGCGTCGCGAAAGAATGCCGTAAAGTATGACATGTAACACGCTTCATGATATTTGCTTTTTCAGCAGCCACCTTAACCGCTCTTTGAATACCGGATTCATGCAAATGATGTCGCCTGTTCTTGCCGCTTCGCTCATCAAACGCAATCCGACTGGAAGGAAACAGAAAACGCCATTTCAATTCCAACGCGGCTTTAGGCTGTTTATTTCGCACGGAAGCCGGAATGTAAACCTCGCTAAATCCAGCCTTGCAGTCTCGGTCAAACAAATCGCTAACCATAACAACCTGCTTCCTCAAACGAGGCACATAGCGTTCAGGAAGAGGCACCACTCGATCTTTCCCCCCCTTCCCTCCACGAACCACAATATGACCGCCATCAAAATCAACATCCTGCACCCGCAAACGAAGACACTCCATAAGTCGAAGTCCACTGCCATACATTAAACCCGCCATTATCTGGTAGGATCCATCAAGCTCAGCCAAAAGATCTCGAACTTCAGAGATAGACAAAACAACTGGCAAACGCTTCGGCTTCCTAGATTTAATAAAATCGCCAAAACTGCCTAACTCCCTGCCAAGCACATGACGGAAAAGAAACACAATGGCATTCAAAGCCTGACGCTGTGTGGCGGCCGACGAGTTTTTTCCCAAAGCAAGATACGACATATATTCCCGAACCGACTCCTCGGAAAGTTCATCAGGATTGCCGCAATTTTGGAAACGCAGAAACTTGTCACACCAAAAAAGATACGTCTGCTCGGTACGCACAGCATAACCCGTTCGACGAATCCGCTGCTTCACTCGTTCTAAAAGCTCCGCCATTCCCTCCGGAGGATCTCCATGCTCATCCAGATTATACGCCGAAAAATCAGCGGTCGTCCGGTCAGACTCCCGCAACAAAGTTACATGCTCTCGCCCAACATCTTTATACGTGCCATACCAAAAAGCCCAATCAATCTCACCCGCCCACTCATGCTTACAAACATCGAGTACCAGAATTCTGACAGCATCAATAATTTGCCGGAACTGCCATTTTTCCAAACCAGGATTTCGGCCTAATTCCGAGAGATACGTTTCTGTTTTATCTTTTGTTACACCATACGGATTACTACATCCCACACTTCCAAGAAAACCCTTCGCCCGAATTAGATACCACTTTGAATGCTGCTCTTTGATGCCCTTTTGGTTTAAAACAATTGAAAAATCCTCAATCCACTGAGCCATAGCCCCCTCCTCCTTTTACAAAGGACCATATCAAACAGCCAAATCTTAACAATCAAACATAAGTTAAAATTAATAATAGACAGCACGGGCTGTTAATGGGATATACAGAGCACTAAATTACCCGAATTAAAACGATTCGATCTAACACACTGTTCGCATGATAAAAATATGAAAGAACTACCCTTACCACCAGAAGCCAAAGAGGCAGACCAAGCTCTTGAAGTTTTCAGAGGTTGGATTGTTAATAACAAACTTCAAGTTTCATTGGCACCATGGGTTTGGAAAGATACCCCAGAAATATGGGGAATGTTATTAGCAGATGTAGTTCATCATCTATCCAATGCCCTTGAAGCCGAAACAGATTTAGGAAAAGAAGAATTATTCAAAATCATTACTGAAAAATTAAATGATGAGTTAATTCAACCAACATCAGAGCATCCAGGTGATTTCGTAGAATAAAAAAGGATGAAAAATGACAAAAGATGATGCTGTAATTCTCCTCAGAGAATCTGGATTTATTCAAGAAGCAAGCGAGCTTGATTCCTGGCGGGATTCAAATGGGAATAACTTGGGTTGGGATGGTTGGATCAGAGGAGCACATCCTCACGTCGTTGATACAATTTGGCCTGACTCATAAAATAAAATGCGAACCAGTGGTTGGAGGCTATCGGGGTGACGTCGGTTAATCCGGTCAAAGTTTTATTCCCCTCAGCCTCACCCATAACGTTCGACAGAATAAATAATGAACAAAGCAATCCCCATCCCTGATGATAATCAAAAGTGGTTAGCTGAAATCTCAGCAGCATAT
>JARNMJ010000047.1 GCA_029432795.1 Pontiellaceae bacterium B12219 | reverse complement strand
TTTCACGCTTCGAGAAACTCGACGTAATGTTCTGCGCCTTTATTCACTTTGCGCTCACCGTGGACATGCTCCCGTTGTGTTAACACGCCCTAGATACCAAAGGTTGGCCATCTCAAAAGGAAACACATGTAAACGGAGCATTTTGACAAGGTGATGAAAAAGTTTATTAAATGGGCTTGCACCAAAAAGCGAACTGGTTAGTATCACCGCCCATATCGACACTTTTCTGGATAAGAAGGAATGCGAATCGGTTCGTAAATCCATCCAGATCGGTCGACCATTTTTATGCAGATTTACGGATCTGCACGGAGACCTGCCCGAGGTCCCCAAACGGCGAGTTAGCTCAGTCGGTAGAGCAGCGGATTGAAAATCCGCGTGTCCCCAGTTCAATTCTGGGACTCGCCACCACCTTAAACCTCCGATCAGTTCTGGTCGGAGGTTTTTTTGTGCCGACACGGCGTTGCCAATCTATTTGAGCCAGCCACCTGTGGCCTGAATGGGCTTTTGACGGTTTGGGGCTTCCACCCAGACGGCAAGGGCTTTGGCATTGAGGCCGGAATTATACGGGACGGTTGCCACGAGATCTTCTCCCTGAAGAGTCAGTGGAGTTTGAGAAAGGTCGAGTGCAACAAAGCAGTGTTTCAGTGTGCGCCCCCGGTTTTCGCCTGATTTGACTTTCGTGATTTCGCTGCCGCTTAAAGGGGTAACCCAGACGCTCAGCTTTTCCGAAGGTTGGACGTCGGGAGAAAAGCGAATCTCGATCTGATTTTCATGAAGGGTGGCCGTTAAAATGCCGGCTGATGCCTTACGATGCTTTGGAAGGCATGAGCGTACGGGCTTTCCGTTCTCCACAAAACAGGGGGTGTAGACGGTGCGGGATTTCCAATGTTTGGAATACTGCCGTTGGCGGGCGGTGTATTCCGGCCTGGAAAAACGGTCGGGCCACCCAATGTAGTTCCAGTAGTCAACGTGAAAGGCGACGGGAACTAATTCGGTCCATAGGCCGGGGTGATTTTCCAGATGGTTCATTTTCTGTTCTGCGGGCGGACAGCTGCTGCATCCTTCCGAGGTGTAGAGCTCGATCAGGCTGGTTTGCCGATCGGAACTGGTAAAGGTTTGCGGGGCCGCCAGCAGGCTGCCGGTGCCGGATAATATGGCGAGAAGGATTGGGATTTTCATAATGTTCCTCGGGCGTTCTTTCTGCTTGGAGGGATTCCATCGGAAAATGTTCAAAATCGAGAAATAAACGGGATGCCTCTGTGCTTGAGCCCTAACCCGCCAAACTATATAAACAACGCTCATTTTTTCCAAGCGGAGCGAGTTTATGAAAGTACCAGTCAGTTGGCTGAAAGAATACGTTGATTTTGAAGACACCATTGAAGGCCTGTCGGATAAGCTGACCTTTGCGGGTCTGGAAGTGGAAGCCATTGAAACCATAGGCTCCGATTTTGCCGGTGTGGTTGTGGGTGAAATTCTTGAAATTGAACCGCACCCCGGTGCTGACAAATTGCGCCTTTGCACGGTGGAATACGGGCAGGAAGAAACGATGCGTGTGGTCTGCGGCGCGCCGAATGTGGAAGTCGGCGGGAAATATCCCTTCGCGCCCGTCGGGACCACTCTGCCTGGCGGTTTCACGCTGAAAAAAGCAAAAATCCGTGGCGAAGTTTCCATGGGAATGCTCTGTGCCAAAGATGAGCTGGGGCTGGGTGAAGACCATTCCGGCCTGTTGGTGCTGGATGCCGAGTTAAAACCGGGAACGCCGTTTGTGGATGTTTGGGGCCAGCCCGAAACCGTCATCGAACTCGAAATTACCCCGAACCGTCCCGACTGTCTTTCAATGATCGGTGTGGCCCGCGAAATGGCGGTGCTTTACGGTTCAGAGCTGAAACTTCCAACCCTTGGAATTTCCGAAACTGAAAATGATGTGACCGAAGAAATTTCCGTTGAGGTTCAGGATTCCGCAATTTGCCCGCGCTACACTGCGCGCGTTTTGAAAGGGGCCCGGGTTGGTCCGTCGCCGGACTGGATGCAGCAGCGTCTGGAAGCGGCGGGCATTCGCCCGATCAGTAACGTGGTCGATATCACAAACTATGTGATGCTCGAAACCGGACACCCGCTGCACGCTTTTGATAAAACCACCGTGGCCGGAAATCAGATTATCGTCCGCACGGCGCAGGCCGGTGAAAAGATGACCACGCTCGATGGTGTCGAGCGCGAGCTGACTCCGGCGATGCTGGTGATTGCCGATGCGGAAAAAGCGTCTGCCATCGGCGGGGTCATGGGCGGTTCAGCCTCTGAGATCACAGAAGGGACTTCAACCATTCTGCTCGAAGCGGCCGCTTTCGAAACCTCGTCTATTCGTCACACCGCGAAGCAGCTCGGACTGAGCACCGATTCTTCCTATCGTTTTCAGCGGGGCGTCAATACCGACTCGGTCGATTGGGCCAGCCGGCGTGCGGCAGGTTTGATGTGCGAACTGGCCGGTGCAAAACTTTGTGCCGGCGTTGTGGATGTTTATCCGCAACCGAAATCAACCATTAAGATTCCGTTCAGTTACCAACGCATCGAAAACTGGATTGGTGCAGCAATCAGTGTGGATAAAATGCGCGGAATTTTCCAGACCCTGGAAATCGGGTTGGAAGAGGATACGGGTGAAACAGCTGTTGCCGTGGTTCCCGGTTTCCGCCTGGATCTGGAACGCGAAGTGGATCTGGTGGAGGAAATTGCCCGCATCCATGGCGTGGATAATATCCCCGCCAAAACACCGCTGGCCAAAGTGATCCCGACTGCTGATGACTCCCGCGTGCGTGCAATTTCCAACCTTCGGAACAAACTGCAGGGACTGGGCATCAGCGAAATCATGAACTACACGTTGGTGAACAATCCGTTGCTCGATCTCTTTAATAAAGAAAACAAGGAAGCGCGCGAAGAACTGCCGCATCCGATTTCGATGGATCAGTCGGTAATGCGTACTTCATTGATTCCGCAGCTGGTTGAAAGTCTGGGCCGTAACCATTCGCGTCAGGTAAGCGAAGCGTGTTTCTATGAACTGGGCCGCACCTTCAATCGGGTTAAGGGCGGAACTGTTCAGACGGAGATGGTGTCGCTGGGGATGATGGGGCCGGTCGGCCGCGGTCTGCTCGAAAAGCGTGCGCCGGTTAAGGACGAAGAAATGTTTGTCTGGATGAAGGGGGCGGTTGAAAACCTGTTTGCTGCGCAGAATATAACTGCGGAATTCGACGCGCAGGATGCGCCTGAATTTGAACCCGGCAAAGCAGTGTCCATTCTGCTCGACGGCGAGAACGTCGGTTGCATGGGGCTGGTGAATAAGACCGCCCGTGCTGAATGGCGTTTAAACGGGCCGGTGGCTGCCGCCGAAATTAAGCTGGAAGCGCTGCTGAAAAAGGCTTTCGTTATTTCGAAGACGGAAGAGCTCACAACCTTCCCTTCGATGAGCCGCGATATTGCATTGGTGCTGGATGAATCGGTGAAGCACGAGGACGTGCTGGCACTGATTCGTAAAGCCAATCCCAAAGATCTGGAATCGTTCGGACTGTTCGATGTCTACCAGGGAAAGGGCATTGAGAAGGGCAAAAAGAGTTTGGCCTACACCTTTGTCTATCGTTCCGCCCGTCAAACGCTGACCGATAAAAAGGTTAATAAAGTGCATCAGAAACTGAGTGATTTTCTTTGCAAGCAGCTTGGAGCAAGTTTGCGGGAGGGTTAATTTATAGGGCGTGTTTTAGCTCGGACTTCTGTTTCGGCTGTAATACTTTGCTGAAATGTTGAGTTCGCTGAAAACTAAAATATCTATTGCCGCCTTCCTTTCGGGATTAATTCTCTGTGCGATAACATCGCGATATCTTCTGCGTTCATCGGATGAAAATCCTGAGATCGCAGGTGTTTCTGCACGAAGAGCAGAGACGACAGAATCTGTCTCGGGGAGTCAGACGACTGAAATTATACCGGACTCGGCCGTGATCGGGCACGGTCATGAACACATTGCGCCTGCGCGGAGGGCTCCTGGCAAGGCTGTTATCACTTTGGCGGAAATACCTCCGGGCGTCTTTCATGAGCAATTGAAAGACCTTTCTGAATCAGCTCGCAAGGAAGCATTTAGGATTCTGAGCGAAATGAACTTTAACCCGCAAGATGTGGATTCTTTGCGGGTGGATGATGAAGGGGGTGTTTTCTTCGTTTGCAGTTTCATTTCCGACAAGCCTGATGCAAAAGCCGAAGGAATGCCGGAAGCTCCTGAAGAGGTATTAAGGAGGGCAGCCTTAGATGTGGAGGGGACGAGTGTTCCTATTTCATCTCCACCGATTCGCCACAGCCGTCCCGGTGCGAGCAACGTGTTGTTTCTCGATTTTAACGGGCACATTATTACCGGTACTGTATGGAACAGTAATGAGGACTATCAAGGTCCCCGGGAATCCTGGGACTGCCGCCCGTATGACTTTGATAACGATGAAACGACGTTCAGTGCTTCTGAACAGGCGAAAATTATTCAGATTTGGGAGCGGGTGGCAGAGGATTATGCTCCGTTTAATGTGGATGTGACGACTGAGCAGCCAACGGTATGGACCTCGACAACCGGCCATGCGCTGATTACTCCGACGACGGATAAAAACAACAACAAATGTCCCCATTACGGATATGGAGGAGTGGCATACGTGGGAACATTCGGGAACGGAACCTATTCGTATAATACGACGGGCGAAGCCCGTTCGCCTGCCTGGTGCATTGATTACGATTCTGCTAATGCCGCCGAAGTGATTTCGCACGAACTGGGTCATAATATGGGGCTCAGCCATGATGGAACAAGCAGTCAGGGCTACTATCCCGGCCATGAGAACGGCAGCATAACATGGGGCCCGATCATGGGAACCGGCTACGGTGTTGATGTTTCCCAGTGGAGCAAAGGGGAGTACTACGATGCGAATCAGAGTCAGGATGATCTCGCAATTATTCAGGGGAAACTGGGGTATCGTGTTGATGATCACGGTGATAATAATGCTTCAGCCTCATCACTTGGGTTTGATGCATCCGGAGCAGTTGCACAATCCGGAGTGATTGAAACAACCGGTGATCCGGACGTTTTTTCATTTGCTACAGGCGCAGGGGAGATCACCATTTCAGCCAGTCCTTACCGGGCAGCATCTCAGACCTGGGGTAATAATCTTGATATTATATTGGAGCTGTATGACAGCTCCGGGAATCTGCTGGAGACGAACAATCCGACACTGGAAGTAAAAGCCGGCATTACGCGGTATGTGCCTGCGGGCTCCTATTTCATCCATGTGAAACCGACCGGAGTCGGGAATCCGATGAACAGTTCGGCTTCGGGGTATACGGCATACGGAAGTCTTGGGCAGTACACCTTGTCGGGCACGGTAGCCAGCGATGCCGATGCTGATGGTATTCCAAATCAGTGGGAAATCCAGTATTTCAATGGCTTTACCAATGCTGTGGCGACTGCAGATCCGGATGGGGATGGTTCTGACAACTATTCAGAATATGTTGCCGGGACGGTGCCGAATGACGCGGATTCGGTTTTCAAAATGACCTCCTACAGTTTGCCTTCCACGACTGGAGATCCGGTTGTGATTAACTGGTCAACCAAGCCGGGGCGTGTCTATAGCGTTGGACACACTCACGATCTTAAATATGTGGATTTTGAGGTGTTTCCTGATGCCGTTGATCTTCCTCCCACACAGAATACCTACACCGATACCTCAGAGCACGACGGGGTGCTGCATTTTTATCGGGTGGAAGTTACGTTAGAACAATAAGACGCACCTGTTCAGACTTTCTAGACATGCGCGTGTGATAGGACCGGTGGGGACGGCGAGGTTAAGCTGTAAATCTGCAGCCAACCCCAACGACCGGAAATCGTTTGGGCGATACGATGTCTATGGCCGAAAGAGTCAGGCCGAAGTCTTAACGTACTGGGCCAAACTGTGAGGAATTAAATTCATACCGTAAAAGGTAGTACGATTGGTATAAGTGCTCCGGAAACTGGCCCGGGATTCTCCGGAAGCAACTGGGTGCTTCTGATTGCGAAGACTATAAAGGTTTTATTGTTTTGTAATCGTATTTCTGGCGACTCGAATATACTTATAGAAACATGAACCTATCAAAACTCGAATCCGTCCTTCTTTTGTTTCTAGTTGCAGGTATTGCTTCGGCTGCCCGGAATGAATCCCGCTTTGCGCAGGATGTGGTCCGAAAGGAGCAGTTTCAGGAAAAACTGGAAACGCGGGCTCTGCAGGATCGCGAAGAGGTTAAGCGTTGGGCAGCCCAAAAGGGCGTTCCGATTCGCTACAGACAGGGACATCAGGTTGTTCAGTTGAGATCCATTGTCGATGGAAAGCCGCTCTATTTAACAACATTGAATAAACAGGCGGCCATTTCCACGGCAACTGACCAGGTTCAGCAGATATCCTCGGGCTACGGTTTGGATGGGGACGGGATCATAATCGGTATCTGGGATGGGGGCTGGGTTCGTTCAACTCATGTTGAATTCGGTTCGCGCGTCAGTACGAAGGATACAGATTCGGATTCAACCGGAGCGGATCTCCATGCCACGCATGTGGGCGGAACGCTCGGGGCTTCGGGCGTGAATGCCGCCGCAAAAGGGATGGCTCCGGCTGCAACCATTCACAGTTATGGCTGGGAGACGGATTTGTTGGAAATGGCCGCTGCCGCGGCAAATGCACCGGGACAGTCGACAAAGATCTATATCTCAAATCACTCCTATGGGATTTTAAATTCGGCGGACTATTTCGGGCAGTACATGATCGATGTGGATGACCTTGATGGACTTGTTTACGGCAACGAATATTATCTGCCCTTTATTGCTGCGGGAAATGATCAGGATGAATCTTCTTCCGGGTATGACACCATTGCCTATTTCGGAGTTGCCAAAAATGTGATGACTATTGGAGCGGTGTACGATG
Source organism: Pontiellaceae bacterium B12219 (assembly GCA_029432795.1). GTDB lineage: Bacteria > Verrucomicrobiota > Kiritimatiellia > Kiritimatiellales > Pontiellaceae > Pontiella. Next base: position 28,524 of record JARNMJ010000047.1, on the reverse strand, counting down.
CGGTTTCCGGTTCTTCCCGGTCGCTTGCCAATGCATATATGACGGGTTTCAGTAGTTGGGGGCCTGTTGATGACGGTCGGATTAAGCCGGATATTGTCGCAAATGGCTATGAACTGGAATCGGCATCTGCAGTATCTGACGCGCAGTATTTGAAGGAAACCTGGTCCGGCACGAGCATGGCTACTCCCAATGCCTGTGGCTCGGCGGCTTTGCTGGTGGAGCTCTATAAAGAATTGTTTTCCGGTGGGGCCATGCGGGCGAGTACGCTTAAGGGGCTCATCATTCATACGGCCGATGATTTGGGAAATCCCGGGCCGGACTATAAATACGGGTGGGGGCTGATGAATACATGGGCTGCTGCCGAACTGCTTTCGGACTATGCGAACGGATCAGTGATTAAATTAACGGAAGCCGCGGTGAGCACAGGAGAATCTTCAGCATCCTACGAGTTTCAATGGAACGGCGTTGATCCAATTCGGGTGACCCTATGCTGGACCGATCCGGCCGGTACCGTGGATTCTGGGTCGGATGACCGGGTTGCAGACCTTGTGAATGACCTTGATTTAAGAGTTACCGGTCCGGGCGGTACCTATTATCCGTACAAACTCAGTTACGTCTCGCCATCCGCCAATGCGACGGCTACCGGTGAAAACAATGTCGATAACGTGGAGCAGGTCTATATTGAATCCCCACTGGCCGGTACATATACGGTCATCATCGATTATGATGGAACTCTTTCGGGCGGGAGTCAGTGGTATTCGCTGCTGGTGTCGGGCGATTCCGGCGATTCCGACGACGACGGGATGCCCGATTCCTGGGAGTCGCTTTACTTTTCCAGTTTGACGGGAGCGGTGGCGTCCGCCGATCTTGATGACGATGGCTCCAGCAACTATTCAGAATATATTGCCGGAACATTGCCGAATAATGCCGATTCAGTGTTCCAGATTACCACCCATGATTTTTCTTCATCTTCCGGCACGATTATTAATTGGTCCACCGTTGAGGGACGGGTATACAGTGTGAGCCGCACACCGAACCTTCAGTATATCGACTTTGTCGAGTTCCCGGATGCAATCGATCTCCCGTATACCGTCAACAGCTACACGGATACAGTGAATCATGCTCAGGACCGCGGGTATTACCGTGTGGATGTGAAACTGGCTCCTTAGCAGTATGGATTAGATTGAGCATGAAAAATGCTTTTTCTAATTCCGGTACGGTTCAGGATTTTCCCGTTGCCCCCATAAATGATGAAAGTACGCTCTATAGTCTGGATTGGTGTTGTGCTGGCGGGATCGATCGCCGGGCTCGGGCTGTTTGAACGTTCAGAAACCGTTCCTGCTCCAGAAAGCGCGCCCGTTTCCGCGCCCATTCCTGAAGTTCAGCCGATTGAGCCGGATATAAAAGTCCAACCCTTGGAAACCGCAGTTTCCCGGGAAGTGGTGATGGAGCCTCCTGTGGAAACGGCACAGGTTTCTGAGGTCGAAGAAGTCGTGGAAATACCTGCTGTTGAGCCGGTGCAAAACTGGGAACAGCGCGGTGATGCCATGCTTTTTGAAGTTGAAGCCCTGCACGGAACGCCCTTCAATTAGTCGAACGCGATGCGGCTGACGTTCCAATGCTTGGAAACTTTTGCCGCATCGGGTTAGAGATCCGGAATTTCGACTTGCTCGACGGGGCAGTTTTCGATCGATTCGAGGAACAGACGACCGTACCACTGATTGTAAATCCGGCTGTCGAGAATCGTGACGGTTCCGTAGTCGCTGCCGCTGCGGATCAGGCGGCCGACGCCCTGCCTGAATTTGAGCACGGCCTCGGGCAGAGAATATTCCTTGAACGGGTTTCCGCCGCGCGCCTCGATGGCTTCGAAGCGTGCTTCGATCAGGGGATGGTCCGGCACGGCGAAGGGAAGGCGCGTGATGATGACGTTGCTCAAGGCTTCGCCCTGCACGTCGACCCCCATCCAGAATCGGTCGAGTCCGAAAAGAACCGCTGCTTCGTGCGCGCGGAATTTTTCCAGCATCCGTTTTGGAGGAATACCGGTTCCCTGAACGAGAAATTCATAGCCCTCAAGTTCAAAATCGAAGCGCAGCTCGTCGGCGACTTTGCGCATGAAGCGGGAGTTGGTGAAGAGCACAAATGCGCGTCCGCGGCTTTCATTCACAAAGTGCTGAATGGCTTTAGAGGCCTGATCTTCAAAGTTATTGGCGGAGGGCGGGGGCATATTGACCGGAAGCTGCACCTGCATCTGTTTTGAATAATCGAAAGGCGATCCCACGCGCAGTTCTTCGCAGTTGTCGGCGCCCACGCGGTGCCGGAAATATTCGAGACTGTTTCCAACGGCGAGTGTGGCACTGGTCATGATCACACACGGAATTTCTTCAAAAAGGACTTCCCGCAGAATCGGCCCGACATCCACCGGGGCAGAGAAGAGAACCGGAAGGCGCCGCTGACCCTGTACTTCCACCCAGTAGACGTGGCCTTTCAGCGATTGCTTCAGGAACGACTCAATGGCATCGCGCAATTCAAGCCCCCGATTTCGCAGCGATTTAATTTCCGCCTGAATGTCTTCGTTGTCGGTGGTTTGGGTGACGCCCTTCAGATGTCCACACAGATTGGTCATTTTCAGCGGAAGGTCGGTTTCAATCGGCGGCGGATCAAAGATGCGCTGCTGTGTTTTTTGCGGGCCGAGTTTAAAGTGTTTTTTAACGGCTTCGAAAAAGGCATCGGCGGAGTCGCGCACCTGATCGGCCATAAAGGTGCCTTTTCCATCTTTCAGTACGGAAAGAATACCGCGCCGTTTTTCGCTGTGCAGTCGGCGGAGCCAGTATTCGATCTGATAGAGTGAAAGGCGGAGTCCGAGGTGCGACGAGGCCACCTGTTCCATCTGGTGGGCTTCGTCGAAAACGACATAGCCATAGGGCGGGAGCATGGCGGCGCCTTCCGCGCGCAGGGCAAGCTCGGAGAAAAACAGGGAGTGATTCACGACCAGCACCTGGGCATCCATCATATCCTGACGTGCGTTGATGTAGTAGCACTCTTTATAAAACGGGCAGCGTTTGCCGGTGCAGTTTCCGTGCTCGGCACAGATCGAGCCCCAGACTTCATGATCGGGCTGTTCTTCCAATTCCTGGAAACTGCCGTCGTTCAGTTTGCGAGCCTGTGCGAGGGCGTAAATATCATCCAGCTGCTGCGATCGGGAAGCATCGAAAAGATCGCCGCTGGAGCGGCGCGCGCGCTGGAGGCGCAGCAGGCATAGATAGTTAGAGCGCCCTTTCACCATCACGGCCTTGAAATCGCGCCCGAGGGCTTTGCGCACAAACGGAATATCCTTGTGCATCAGCTGTTCCTGCAGCGTGATGGTATAGGTGGCGATTACGCAGCGGGTGTCGTGCTCGAGCGCGGTGAGGATCTGGGGAACCAGATAGGCAAAGCTTTTCCCAACGCCAGTCCCGGCCTCGACGGCCAGATGATGACCAAACCCGCCGGCGTCGGCCACGGCCCGCCCCATTTTCTGCTGCTGGGGCCGGAGCTCGAAATCGATGCCGTCCTCGGTGCAATGCTGTTCCAGCAGGCCGCCCGGTTCAAAGAAACGGTCGGTCATTTCCGCCGCTTGCGGAGTCGGCACTGGATCGAGAGAAATCATGGGCGGATCGTATAGGATCAGTTGTGAGGAACAAACGTCCTTTAGCCATAAAATGGTGAGGGCATGTCTTGCATCGATTCAATTGCCCGCACTGTTGATTCTGCTCTGAAAACTGCAAACCGTCATTTTCTTCCGCAGCGGATAAAAGACCGGGTTCAATCAGCTGCAAATGCGCACAGCGCACAGATGCTCCGCCAGGGACTGGATGGCACCGGGAATGGTGGCTTCTTTGGCCGTCACATCCGGGACAAGATTATATTTTTCCAGAGCCTGGGCCGTCGGTTTCCCGATGACGACAATGGTTTTGTCTTCCAAGGTTTGGAAACCCCATTGCGCGATGAAGGATTCAACGCCGGACGCGCTGGCAAAAAAGACGATCTCGAAATCAGGTTGTTCGTCGTAGGTAATCGGTTCGTTTTCGTAGATGATGTAGTCGTCCACTTCCGCGCCCAGCTTCCGGAGATCTTCGGCGAGTTGCGGCCCGGCTTTGTCGGCACGCAGGCGCAGAATCTGATCGTCGGGTTCAATTTCGTTGCGCGCGGTTTCCAGCAGCCCCTCGGCGCTGTAGCCCGTTTCGGGCAGTGCATCCACATAGAGTCCGTGCGGTTTGAGTTCGTCGGCGGTGCCTTTGCCGCAAACCATCAGGCGCGGAATGGTGCGCAGATCGGTTTCTGTTTTCTTTAGGAGTTCGATGAAGCAGCGGACGGACGTCGGGGAGGTGAGGACCACCCAGTCGTAGGAGCCGATCGGCGCGAGCCGCGCCATTTTTTTATAGCGGGTTTTCAGCCGAATCAGCGGCATTTGAACCGGGCGCCCTCCCAGATCGTGCACCAGGTCGGCGGCTTTCTGCTGGATGGCTTCGGAACAGGTGAGCAGAACCTTTTTTCCCTGGAGGGCTCCCAGATCGCTGCGGTAGCCGAATGCGGTTGTTTCGCCCACCATGATGAGTCCGGGCTGTTTAATGCAGTGCTTTTGGACATGGTCCGGCAAAAAGCCGAGTGTGGTTTTAAAGATCTGTTCATCTTCGCCGCCGGCATTGTAAATGATGGCCGCCGGGGTGTCCGGCGAGCGGCCGTCGGCCATCATCTGCTGTGCGATCGGTTCCATAGCCCGGATCGACATATAATAAATGACCGGCAGTTTATTTTTCATTTCGCCATCGCACCGGGCGAGCGCGCCGCCGCTTTTGCGGGGTGTGAGCGCCACAAATCCGCGGGAAACATTTCGGCGGGTCAGCAGCATGCCCGTTCCGGTTGTGGCCGCCTGCAAGGCACTGATTCCGGGGATGACGCGAAAGGGGATGCCCAGCGCTTCGAGCGCTTCGGTTTCTTCGGCGAGCCGGCCGAAAATGCCGGGATCGCCGCCTTTTAAACGAACCACCCGTTTGCTCTGGCGAACGCATTCGCAGATCAGCTTGGTGGTTTCGTGCTGCTCTTTGCTGTGCGCGCCGCAGCGTTTTCCAACGTCGATGGCTTCGGCTCCCGGCGGGAGTTCAGCGAGCAGGGATTTATCGATCAGAGAATCGTAGAGGCAGATGTCGGCCTGCCGGATGGCGCGCAGTGTTGCCATGGTGCAGAGTTCTTTATTGCTCACGCCCGCTCCGGCAAAGATGACGGCGTGCATGAATAGATTGCGCAGAGCAATCATCCGTTCGTCGCCTTCGCGGAAGGTGATGGCGAGATAGCCCTGGGCTTCCGGCACCTGGAGCTCTTCGAGCGGAATCCATTCCGTAATCCGATCCTGCAGGTTGAGGCGATTCAATGCCGCGCCGGCCATAACAAGCATGTCGTAGTCGCCCCTGTCGACCTGCGCAATGCGCTCTTCAATATTACCGCGAATGTTTTTCTGAATGGCAAAGGGGAAGCGGTTCCGGCAATAGGCTTCGCGCCGCTCAGAGCTGACGCCGATTACAGGGTTGTCCGGAAGATCATCGATTTTCCGACCTTTGGAAAGAATCAGGACATCGCGCGGTTCCTCCTGCCAGGGGAGCCAGAACCAGTCGATCTTTCCAGGCATGGGAACCGGCAGATCCTTGGCGCTGTGCACGGCAAAATCGACCTCGCCTTTGAGCAGGGCCTCGTCGAGCTCGCGGGTAAAGAAATCGGCCGGACTTTCGCGCAGGTCGGTGGTGCGGTCGGTATCGCCGCCGGAGGTGATCGGCACCATCTCGAAGGTGAGGCCTTCGAGCATGCTTTCAATCCGGTCGAGCGCTCCGCGGGTTTGCGTGAGCGCAAGGCTACTCGGCCGCGTTCCCGCCTTTAAAACTGTTGGCGATCTTGTCATAGAGATCCTTGTTGGCGGTGGCAATGGCGCGGCTGCGCGTCAGAACTTCTTCCATATCGGTGAGTTCGCGGCGATACCAGTATTTCAGGCCGTCGAGGTCGACCACCGAAACGTCGGAGGAGAGGTCGTCGAGTTCGGGATCGATATTCCGCGGCATTCCGAGGTCGATTACAACCACGGGGCGCTCCTGATTGAAAAACGGGGCGTGTGCCATGTGCAGAATATGGCCGGGGGCATCGGTGGCGCTGGCAATAATGTCGGCATCGGTGATGCGGTTTTTCATGTCGTTAAACGTGCAGAGCTCGATTTTTCCTTCGGCCCCTTCCGGCAGTTCCGGTTTGTTCACGTGGTAGCACCAGATGATTTTTCCAATCTTTGGAAGGCTGTCTTTCACGAGGCCTTTTCCGATCATGCCGGCACCGAGGACCATCAGGGTGGATTTTGAAAGTTTTTTACCGTTGGCTTCGAGGTAGCGCAGGGCGAGGTCTTCGATTTCGTAGTTGTGAAGCAGAGGGGCAACCTCGTTTTTAATGGATTTTGAAACGTGAAGGGCGGAGTTAACCCACTCCTGAGTCATGTTTCCGGCCCATCCGCGGTGCTTGGCGGACTCCAGCGCCTCTTTCATTTGCGCGGTGATGTGATTTTCGCCGGGCGTTTGCGAGAGCATGCCTGCCGTGACGAGACAGAGGTGTTTGAAGGCCATCCAATCGTTCTTAATATAGAACTTGTCTTCCTTCAGATTGGTGAAGCCCATGATGTGGCGGAGGATGCCGTTCTCCGCGGTTTCCTGCGAAACGACGGCAATAATTTCGACGCGGTTGCAGGTGTTCAGAATCATGAACTCATGAATGCCCCACAGCTGCATAATCATGAAACCGGCCCGCTCGAAGCGGTGCCCGGTCAGGTGGAAGGCCTCGCGTTCTTCGACGTTCAGGTGGTTGTGGTCGGTTCCCACCACAACCAGGCGTGCGGCTTCCATCATTTTCAGATGCCGCGCCAGGCTGTTTTTAACCATCTTGGACTGGCGGCAGTTTTTGCCGCCGGATGAAACAGACAGCGTGAGCTGATTGTGCCGGGTCAGAGCCGGAGTGGTGAAATCGCTATCGGCCCAATTGCCGTCAACACAACAGCATAAAGTGCCCTGCGCACGGCTGGCTTCGAGCACGCCGCGGTTCGCGCCCCGGCTGTTGGTGGCTGCGTAAACTAGCGTGTAGCCTTGAGCGTCCTGCGCTTCAAAGCGGCGTTCAATCCATTTGACCTTGTCTTGGCGGGTCAGTTCCGCAAGATCCCCGCAAACCTCGGGGCTGACAACCGTGATATCGGCGGCCGCATCAAGAAGCAGCTGGATTTTCCGAAGCGCAACTTTTCCGCCGCCGACCACGAGGCAGGGTCGTCCCTTCAGGAACAGATTGATATGAAGGCCGTTTTCAAATTTTTCGTTTTCTGTCATAAGTCACTTTTGAAAATCAGTAGAACAAAGCCTGTATTATTTGGCTAGGCCGGATTTCCGCTTTCCGTTGAAGCGCGAAAACATAGGCAACGAAGGGATGAAATGCAAGGGGGATAGGCCCCAAAGATTATAATATTAATCGACATTGAACGGATTGGACTTATAAGTTGTCGGTCATTTTACTAACGGGAGAATGTTATGAGAAATACAGTTTATTTACTACCTTTAGCCGTGTTGCTGGCTTCCTGCGGAAATGAGGGCGTTGAGACCTATCGGGTGCCGAAAGAAAAAGCTGAAACTCCGGCCATACAGATGGCTCAGCAGGCGGCTGCTCCGGCCATGCAGGCGGCCGCTCCTGTTTCTTCCGCCGGCTTTACCGCGGATCTGCCGGAAGGGTGGAAAGAAGTCCCGTCCAGTTCGGCCATGCGTAAAGCCAGTTACAGTATTGAAGGAACGGATATTGATTTTTATCTCATTTCGCTTTCGATGGGCGATGTTCCCAGCAACGTAAACCGCTGGCGCGGACAGGTGGGACTCCCGAATGCCACGCCGGAAGAAATCGAAGCGGATATTGAGGCGTTCGAGGCTGACGGGCACGAGATTAAATACATTGAAATTTATAATGAAGAGGGCGGAAAAGGCATCATTGCCGCCATCGTTGATCTTGCTCCGACCTATTGGTATTTCACGGGAAAAGGTTCTGTGGAAGAATTGCGGGCCAATGCCGAGGGAATGCAGGCGTTCCTGAAATCCATTCAATTTGAAGGCCACAACCATTAATGAATAAACTATTCGATTTTTTCCAATCCCTGAAACTGACGGTTTGGCTGCTGTCCCTGAGCATGGTGCTTGTTTTTGCCGGTACGCTGGCGCAGGTGGACAAGGGCATCTGGAATGTGATGGATCAGTATTTCCGCTGCTACATCGCCATGATTGATCTGCCGGTTTTTTTTCCGCGGAACCTTAATATCCCCGCTATTCAGATTCCGTTTCCCGGCGGTTTTCTGATCGGTTGGCTGCTGACCATTAATCTGATTGCGGTGCATTCGCAGACCTTTAAGGTGCTGGCGAAAGGCGGCCGCCGGGTGGCGGGGCTGATTGCGCTGCTGATCGGTATTCTGGTGGTGGTCGGTGTGATGTTCGGCTGGGGCACTGCCCCGGTTGCGGCAACGGAAGATGATGCATTCTGGCGTGTATTCCTCCGGTTGGGCCGAGGAACTCTGGCAGCCATCGTGCTTTATGCGGCGTGCGTACTGCTTTATCGCCAGCGTGCCGGAATGGTGCTGCTGCACGGCGGAATTCTGTTTCTGCTGATCGGTGAATTCATGACTGCGATTTTTGCGGTGGAAGCCACGATGACGATCAAGGAGGGGGAAACGGTCAATTTTCTCGATCGTTCCCAGCAGCTTGAACTTTCCTTTACGGAAACCTCGAATCCGGATTACGACACGGTCACTGTGATTCCGGCAAGGCTGCTTAAGGACGGGGCTGTTGTTGAAGCCGATGCGCTTCCGTTTGATGTGAAAGTGCATCGCTTTATGCATAACTCCACCCGCCCGCAGCCGTTGCAGAATGTGCCGGATCAGTTCAAAGCGGATTATCCGCAATACGAAGGGTTCGGCTCGCGGCTTTATGTGGCGGAAACGCGGGAGGTGAGCGGAACCAGCGGAACGCGCAATGCGCAGGCTGTTGATGTGGAGCTGCTGGATTCAGACACGGGGGAATCGCTGGGCCGCTATATTCTCAGCCTCTGGATGTATCCGAACTTTGTAAACCGTTCCTGGGACATGCCCACGAATTTTACGGTGGATGGAAAAAACTACACGGCTTATTTCCGATTCGGTCGCGAGTATGCCAAAGCGCCTAGCGGGAATCCGTACTCCATTCAATTGCTGGATTTTGTGCACGAAAAATATGAAGGAACGCAGATGCCGAAGGATTTTGCCTCGAAGATCCTGCTGGTGAACGAGGGCGACGGAGTGGAGCGTGAGCTGCGGATCTGGATGAACAATCCGTTGCGTTATGCCCGCCGTACTTTTTATCAATCGGGTTATCTGCCCGACGACGGCGGCACCGTGCTGCAGGTTGTTCGGAATGATACATGGATGATTCCCTATCTTGCCTGCATGATTGTTTTTGTAGGAATGGCCGCCCAATTCATTCAGTCGTTCAATCGCTACCTTCGGAGGGGCGCCTAATGAAACGCATCATTTCCAATAGTTTAGTTGTTCTGTTTGCGCTCTGGTTTTATCAGAGTGGAGTCAAGCCGCCTAAAGAGACGGCTGATGAATTTCAGATCAATGCCTTTGCGCATCTGCCTGTAAAATATGAAGGTCGCAAAAAGCCGGTCGATACAATGGCCCGGAATCTTCTGACCATACTTTCCGGTAAGCAGTCTGTTCGTAACGCTGATGGCGAAAAGATCGAGGCAACTCAATGGTTGCTGGATAATATTGCCGGAACCCCGAAGGCGATGGATTATAAAGTGATCCGCATTGAAAACCTGGATGTGCTGACCAGTCTGGGTTTGGAGGAGACCAAGCGCTTCCGTTATTCCTATCGTGAGATTCTTCCTGGCCTTGGAAAGCTCGATGCCGCTTCCCGCTCCGCTTTTTCGAAAGAGGATCGCGACCGGGATCTCTACGACCGGCAGGTGATCAAGCTGGCAAACAAGCTCTACATGTTCCAGAATGTGCTCGGCTCGTTTGAGGATCCGTCCGGCATTCCCGGAGAGCAGCTTATGGCCGCCGCGCAGCGCTATATGCAGCTCGAGAACTATTCCATTCCATTAATTATTCCTCCATCCGCGGAAAACGGCCGTTGGCGTCCGTTGATGAGTTCGCTGCTGACGGCGCACCCCGCCATGAGCGGTATGGCGCATGATCATGAACTGACGGTTGATCCGCTGGCCATTCATATGGGCGTCATGCTCGCGGCCTATCGGGAGGGCAGTGTGGATGTCTTTAATCAGCAACTGATGGAATTCGGGGCTACGATTCAGGAAGAAAATCCGGCGGCGTTTGAAAAGATTTCCTTCGAGGTGTTCTATAATCGCTTTAATGCCTTCATGAAATCCGCCCAGCTCTATCTGCTGGTATTTGTGCTGAGCTGTTTTGGCTGGCTCTTCCGAAAAGAGGGGTTGCTGTCGGCTGCACGCACGCTGCTGATTGTTGCCTTTATTCCGCATACTTTTGCCATTATTGCGCGCGTATTCCTTTCGGGCTACCCGCCGGTGACCAATCTCTATTCTTCGGCCATTTTTATCGGCTGGGGTGCGGTGGCGGCCGGGATTCTGCTGGAACTCGGTTTTCGTAAAAAGGCCGGCGGCATTGGAAATCTTGTCGGCGGCATTGCCGGGTTTTCAACGCTGCTGATTGCATACTTCCTGGCCGGTGACGGCGATACCATGGAACAAATGCGAGCCGTGCTCGATACGCGTTTCTGGTTGGCTACGCATGTGATTACCGTAACGCTGGGGTATATGGCGACCTTTGTGGCCGGAACCATCGGTGTTTTTTACATTATTTCCGGCCTGTTCACCCGCCGGCTTGATGCAGAAACTGAAGACGGCATGTTTCGTATGCTCTATGGAACCACCTGTTTTGCGCTGCTGCTCAGTTTTGTGGGCACCGTACTCGGCGGTCTTTGGGCCGATGATTCATGGGGCCGGTTCTGGGGCTGGGACCCGAAAGAAAACGGCGCACTTTTGATCGTGATCTGGAATTCCATCATGCTTCATGCGAAATACGGCGGTATGGTGAAGCATCGCGGGCTCGCCGTTATGGCGGTCTTCGGGAATGTGGTTACGGCCTGGTCGTGGTTCGGCGTAAACCAACTCGGCGTCGGTTTGCACTCCTATGGCTTCACCGATTCCGCCAGCTTCTGGCTCGTGATGTTCTGCCTTTCGCAGGCGGTGATCTGCGGTATGGGCATGATTTCTCCCGGGCGTTGGAAGTCCGGTGCCACGCAGTAGATTTTTTCATCGGGAAGGGCGGCGGTCCGCCGCCCGGTCGCCGAGGCCGGTGACTCCATGATATTCAGAATATACTGATCGCGGAATATGTTTCGTGCCGTTTTGGCGCATTTTCGGAGGTTGGAAATTCGTTTGCATAAACTGCGTCTTAATGGCACAGTCGGCGCATGAAATCTGGATTTTTTGATAAGCTTGTAGATCGGCTGGACCATCTGGATAAGGGCAGTCTTCAAACCTACTTTCTCCGGCTGGCGCGTGAAAAAGGGTTGATGGAAACCATTTTTCAGGCCTTGGAAGAGGGGATCATTGTTTTGGATCCCGCGGCGCAGATCAGCTATGCAAACCGTGCTGCGGAGCAGTTTCTGGGATTCAAACTCGACGATGCCCAGGGCGTGAAGATTGGTCGCTATCTGAAAGATATCCATTGGGATCTGGTGCTGGATCTGGACGAATATGAGTGGAGCCAGCTGGTTCGGCGTGAAATTGAGATCACTTATCCGCAGCACCGTTTCATGGAGTTTTATGTTGTCCCGCTTGCTGCAGTGGATGAGAAAGAAGAGGGAGCGGTGGTCATCTTTCGCGATGTCACCAGCGAACGGCAGACCACGGCGGCATCGATAGAATCGGAGCGGCTGCATGCGCTCAGTCTGTTGGCGGCCGGCGTGGCACACGAAATTGGGAACCCGCTCAATTCGATCAATATTCACCTTCAGTTGCTGGATCGTGAAATCGGTTATCTCGCCGACGAAACGGCGAAGCAGGAATTAAAAGAACTGGTGGATGTTTCCCGCAAGGAGGTCGGCCGGCTGGACACGATTATCCGTCAGTTTCTGAAAGCGCTTCGGCCGTCGCTGCCCGAGCGGAAACCGCATCATATCAATCAGCTTATTGAAGAAACGCTGGAAGTTATGCAACACGAAATCCGCGACCGGCGAATGCTGGTGGAAATGGACTATGCTGAAAATATTCCGCCGGTGGCGGTGGATGACACGCAGGTGAAACAGGTCTTTTTCAACGTCATTAAAAATGCACTGCAGGCCATGAATGACGGCGGAATTCTTAAAATCGAAACCCAGTTGGGCGATCGCTATATCGGGGTGGTGTTCGAAGATAACGGTTCCGGTATTGATCCCGATCAACTGGGCGCTATTTATGAGCCGTATCATACCACCAAACTCGAAGGCACCGGATTGGGCATGATGATCGTTCAGCGCATTATGCGGGACCACGGCGGCGAAATTGAGATTAACTCCGAACCCAACCGCGGCACCCGGATGACCCTGCGTTTTCCGCGAGAAGATGCGCGGATGAACCTGCTCGGAGCTCCGCTTCGAGATAATGAGTAACGCGTAATTCGTAATTGGAGTGTGCTATGACATTTTCGGGATGGAAGGAGAGTGTTCCCCTTGTCATTCGTGAGGATGCGCTATGGAAGTTAAAAGCGTATCAGCTTTCGTTATTCCTCGTGGATATTGCATGGCGCGATGTGGTGAAGCTGTTCGCGACCTCAGGTATGTGCTCTTTATCAGATCAGCTCTATCGCTCCGTTGGATCTATTTGCGCGAATATTGAAGAGGGGTATTCTAAACAAAGCTCAAAAGACCGTGCACGCTTCTATGAATACTCTCTGGGATCCGCCAGAGAATCGCGAGGTTGGTTTTATCGAGCCCGGCATGTCATCGGCGAAGACGTGGCTGCGCACCGTTTAGCAATTTCTACCGAGATCATCAAATTGCTGCTCACTATGGTTCCAGATCAAAGAAAAAACGCTGCCGTTTGTGAAGACACTTCTGAATATACGGTATTTGGCATGCTGGATAAGAAAGTGCCGTTCAATTACGGATTACGTATTATGGATTACAATTATGAATAAACCGACCTTGTTAATTGTTGATGACGAAAAGAGCGCGCGGGATGGGCTGGTGCGGGCGTTGCGGCGCGACTACCATGTATTTGCTGCGGAAGACGGGGTCTCTGCGCTGGAGATTCTGGACAGTCAGACCATCGATGTGCTGCTGAGCGATGTGCGTATGCCGGGGATGGATGGTATGGCTTTGATGCAGCGGGCGCTGGGTAAGTATCCGGATTTGACGGTGATCATTCTCACGGCCTATGGCGATGTGGAACTGGCCGTTCAGGCCATGAAATACGGGGCCACCGATTTCATGACCAAGCCGATTAACCTCGATAAGCTTGAGTTGGTGTTGGAGCGGCTGTTGAAGGCCAAAAAAATCCAGTTGGAAAACGAGCAGCTCAAGGTGCAGCTTGATGATAAATACGGGTTGGAAAATATCATCGGCCGGTCTGCTCCGATGCAGGAGGTGTTCGATACGATTCGGCAGGTGGCCAGTTCCCGCGCTACCGTGCTGATTCAGGGCGAAAGCGGAACAGGGAAGGAGCTCGTGGCCAAGGCGATTCATCAGCTCAGTCCGCGATCCAAAGGGCCCTTTGTGGCGGTGCACTGTGCCGCGCTTTCCCAGAACCTGTTGGAGAGCGAGTTATTCGGCCATGAAAAGGGGGCCTTTACTGGAGCGATGGAACGCCGGATCGGGCGCTTCGAAAAGGCCGATAGCGGTTCGCTCTTTCTGGATGAAATTTCAGAGATTGATGCATCGGTTCAGGTGAAAATTCTCCGAACCTTGGAAGAGCGTCAGATCGAGCGCGTGGGCGGAGATACCCCGGTGGATGTGGATGCGCGTCTGATTGCGGCAACGAACCGCGATCTGCGTGGTATGGTCGATGACGGCGATTTCCGCGAAGACCTGTTTTATCGGCTCTACGTCGTAGTGATCACGCTGCCGCCTCTCCGTGAGCGACAGGATGATATTCTGCTGTTGCTGAATCACTATCTCGCTGTATTTAACGAAGAGAATGGCAAGCAGATTAATGGTTTTACGCCCGCGGCCTATGACTTGCTGTCACGATACGAATGGCCCGGAAATATCCGTGAGTTGCGGAATCTGGTGGAACGCATGGTGGTACTGGCTCATGGCAGTGTGCTGGATGTAGGGGATGTGCCTGCACAGGTTTGCGAGAAAGCACTTGGCGGAGGTAGCATTCAGCTTGATGCTGAATTAACTGTTGATGAAATGGAAAAACGAATGGTGATTCAGGCCTTGGAAAAAACCGGCGGGAATCGTACGAAGGCGGCGGAAAAACTGGGCATCAGCCGCCGCACGTTACACCGCAAATTGAATCAGTATGGGATAAGTTAATGCGTAACGAGTAATACGTAATATCCGCTCGACAGCAAAAAAGATAGGGACAGAAAATTTTTACGAATTACGAATTACGAATTACGAATTACGAATTACGAATTACGAATTACGAATTACGAATTACGAATTACGGAGGAGAAACGATGTTAAACCGAAACGAAGCTGTTTTAATCTTTATCGATGTACAGGGCCGGCTGCATGAAATTATGCACGAAAAAGAGGTGCTTGATACCAATCTTGAAAAACTGATCCGCTGTGCGCAGCTGCTGAATGTTCCAATCGTTGGAACCGAACAGATTCCTGAAAAACTCGGGGCCACCAGTGAGCCGTTCAAAACTCTGCTCGGGGAGGTTCCAATGCTTGGAAAAACCGCGTTCAGTTGTTGTGGCGATGCGGCCTTTGCCGCGCAGTTCCAATCATTGGAAAAAAAACAGGCGATTCTGGTCGGGATTGAAACGCACGTTTGTGTTTATCAGACGGCGATCGATCTGCTGGAGCAGGGGGTTGACGTTTTTGTTGCGGCCGATGCCGTGTCTTCCCGGGCGCCGGAGAACAGGGTGTTGGCTCTGGAGGCCATGCGCGATGCCGGGGCAAAAATTCTGCCGACCGAAACGTTGCTGTTTGCGCTGTTGCGCGATGCGGCCGATCCGGCTTTCAGGTCGCTTCTTAAGCTTATAAAATAAACCTGAGCAGAGAGCCGCCTGCGGGCGGAATAAGGAGAGTGGCAATGAGCAGTCTGACCGATAAAAAATGCAAACCGTGCGAAGGCGGTGTGAAGCCGCTGTCTGCGGATGAAGCCGATCGTATGCTGAGCGAGCTTGATGGATGGGCACGCACCGGTTCAGAAATTGAGAAGACCTTCGAATTTCGGAATTATTATCAGACCATGGCTTTCGTGAATGCTTCGGCCTATATCTCGCATCAGGAGGATCATCATCCGGATCTGTTGGTGGGGTATAAAACCTGCAGGGTTATTTACACCACCCATGCCATCGGCGGGCTTTCAGAAAACGACTTCATCTGTGCCGCCAAACTGGATGCGCTCATTCATCCTTAAATGAAGTGTTGAGTAGAGAGCTGTATCTAAGTCGATAAAATGTAACAGAATGAGCGGCGAAATGTCCGAAACCTTTGGGCACAAAAAAGCCCCCGCTCAGAGAGCGGAGTTCAAAATTTATCCTGTCTTCCGCCTTACGCGGTTACTGCAGTCTTCTCGCAAGTGGCCTGCACTGGTCGTGCAGAGGGTTTGTAAACCGGCTTTTCTATTGCCGGTTGTTTAATCTGTTTCTGAGGTTCTTTATTCTGTTTAAAAATTTCTGCAATGGCCGGATCAACCTGAGTCATTGCCGCCTTCAGGTCTGACCCGTTCGGGGAGCTTCTTCCTGTTTTGCGGGCCAGAAAACGGGCGCGTTTGGAAACGGCTTCAAGGCCTGCCAGATATTTGCCGGATCGGTGGGCGTACCAACTAAGGATTCCTGATACTTCTTTGGATGCTTCCGGAAAATAGTGTTTTGCTATATCTGTCAGGTCTTCAGCTGGCAGTACAGGCGGAAGATCAAGGCGGAACGCAATGCGGCCTGTGAGCTGCTCATCTGCCCATCCAGATCCGTTCACAATGGCTTTTTGCGACATATCAAATTGCGGGGTGGTGATGATTGCAACGGGAATTCCTTTGTTGACCACTTCGGTCAGCAGCCAGTTAATCCGGCGCGGAGAGCTGCGAACGTCTTTATATTGGGGGAATAGATAATGTGCCTCATCAAAAACAAGCATGATGCCTGAATCCTGAATGGCATCTTCAATTTGTCGTTTGATCTGTGTTGTTTTCATGGCACTGCCTGAAGCGGTGCCCAGGGCGCGGGCGATAGCGCGAAGAAAACTTATGTCATCATTTCCGGAAGGGACCTGGACATAACGCACGCGGCCCGGATGGGCGTTGCACCATTGCTTTACCTGATAGGTCTTGCCCATGCGGGCAACTCCGTTGATATGGACCAGAACTTTTTCTTCCCAGGCATAATCAAGGGCGTCATTGATTTCTTCCCCTATAGAGGTCACTACCTTCCCGGCCAACGTGTCGATGCGCCGGTCATTGAAGTAGTCAGTCAGAGAGCTTTCAATTTCATGGAACCAGCCGGGCGGGAAATCAAGGCTTACTGCTGGATCCAGGCAAAAATCTATGAACCATTGTTCAAGCCAGGACTCAGCCTGATCCATACAGTGATCAATAATGGCTTGGGCGGGATAGCTCGTGGGGTTATTGGCTGCCTCACGGTTCTTTTCTTTCCGCCAATTATCCATCCGGTATTCAAAGTCGTTGTCGTCCTCCCAATTATCTTGAATTGGGCCTTCCCAAAGCGATCCGATCCATTCCCCTTTCAGGGGGAACTGATCTTTGGCGCACCCGAGTTCATCCCGTACTTGGCGCACCTGATCCGCATTAAACGTTTTAATGTGAAGGTTCCGGCGCATAGCTTTGCTGCCGATTCGGTCGCCGTAGCGGGTCAGAAAATCAGAAACAAAGACGGATAGGCCACCCGGTTGCATTGAAATGAATTGGAGATGCAGCGCAAGTTCCTTATGGACTGGATTGGAGAATACTCCGCATTTTCGCGCCACGGTACTGGCTTTCAGGCCTTCGTTAAAGGCCGGGTCAGAAGCGTAGCGTTCTTGTCGGAGCGGGCGGCTGCCGTCGGCTTTACGTGTGCTGCTCATAGGTTCCTCAACATTTCCAGGACTTCGCTGTCCTTGGATGCGGCTTTTTCCTGTTCTTTACGGCGTTCGGCGATGGGGGAGGGTTTGAATCCGCCCTTGGCAATTTTCTTTTTCTGGTTGGTCGTTTTCTTTTTCGATTTCTCGGCTTCTGCGCGTTGGTGTTCCATTTCCAGGCCAAGTTCGGCGGTTTGCTCATCGACGTAGGTCGGTCGGAACATGCGGTCGCGTAGTTCATCCGGGAAGCGTTGTTTGACGGCCTTATAGAGGCGCTTTCCATAATTGTTGTGCGTTGCGTTCCGGCTGTTCTCCTGATCGAGCAAGTCGGGGTCGGCATCCATAAGCGGAACGGCCTGGGCGCGTTCGACCGTGAAGGGGTTCTTTTTCTTTAAATCAGTTACGCAAAGGATTTCCGGATTTTCGGGGCTGAACCAGGCCAGTACTTCCATGCCCTGCCGTTTCCCGGTTTCCTCGCTCTTATAGGTGAAGCGATCCTTGCCGCGTAGCAGGCTGATTCCATTCCGGCCAACGGTTACCTTTTCGACGGAATCAGCCAACAGATAGCGGGTGGTACGGCCTAGCTGGGTCAACGGGTCGTTAAAGTTGAAGTATTTCGTGTAGGCTTCTTCGGGCGTCAGGCCGGGGCAAAGCTTACCATTCTGGACATCATTATTTACCTGATCGATAATCCAGTCCAGTGCCTGGCAAAGTTCTTCCTGTGTCAAAAGCATTTCGACGCTTGGCACTTTCCCACCGCGCACGGACTGAAGCTGCTTCTGGATCTTCTCGTAGTGATCGTGACGTTCATCGCGGCCAACATAGCCCTGAATGCGTTCGCAGTAGTTTTGCAGCAAACCGAAAGCTCGTTCCACAATCTTGGCGCGGGCTTCGCGGGCATGTTGAAAACGAAGGTTCAGTTCCGACATTAGGCCCGCCTCCGTTTCGGCCCAGGCAATGCCGCCCTTCACGGTCTTTGCCCGCCAAATTCCGTTCTCGAAATAAAATCCCTTTCGGGGCAATCCCCACCGGTCATGCGTAACGGTGATGAGGTTGCGAACATCGCGACCATTGTAAGCCTTATCGGCAATCATGACGTAAGAGAGAATGAAGCCGGTGCGCACGTCCACCATCATAAGGAACTGTCCACGGGTGGGCTTACGCGGATCTTTCTCGTTGTGGATATATATCGGCAAAGTCGTATCATCGCCTTGGAACCAGTCCCCGGAATGGATGGAGCTCGGATCGCGCTCCAGGAATGCGCCTTGCATTTTAGCGCGGTGCGGGCCGTGGTGGTGATCATCTACCATCTTCACTTTATGCTGCAGGGCCGCGCGGATCGGGTTGGGGACATAACTTTTATTCTCGCGTTCATTCAGGATGTAGCGCTGCATAAGCTCCGGGCTGAGAGCGCCAGCGCGGCGGGCTTCGCGCCATCCTTGGGAAAGTCGCCCGCCTGCAATGGTTGTATAGGCCAGGATCGTGTTTTCATCTTCCTCAGATAAAGGGGCGGGTTTATGGTTGCCGGATCGTTCGTTTCTGCGGTCTTTAATTGCCGAAGGCTTGCCGCCGCTCTTTTTCCAGGCCTTGGCTTTTCGATAAAAAGCTGCCCGAAGCGCATCGGCAGACTTGGCAATAAATAGGGCTTCCGCATTTAGGAATTCCAGAGCAGCTTTATTCGCTGCCTTTTCCGGTGTTCCGCCCTGGATAAGCTCTTCGACGGCGGAAAGGACGTAGGTCCAGATGATCAGCTTTTCTTTAGGCGTGGGCTTATTGATGTTGGCAATCATGTCGATGGCGGCCCGTGCATCGATAAAAGCATCCTTCGCCGCTTTCGTGGCTTTGGATTTATCTTGCGGGCGGCGGGTCAGTTTATCGTCTAAATAGATTTCCAACCGTTGGAATTCATCGCGCCCGGCATCGCGGTTAAAGGTCCGCATGATCAGGCGGTTCCAATGTCTGGAAGAAACGGCGTGGCCAAAGATTTCTTTATAGAGCTGAAGTCCCTGTTTCTCAACCGATGCCAGGGAATCGAGATCGCTCAGCTTTTCAAGGATCGGCAACAGTGCCCGTTTGAGATCGTGCGCTTTTTGAATATGGCGATCAGCAATTTCGCGCAAGGGGATTTCCGGTTGCCATGGCGTCTTGCCACGGTCCAGCAGCTGCTCTGCATCCTTGAAGCAGAACTTTTGCGCTTGGGCATCGAGCCGGGCGCGGATATCGCCGGGCAGATCCATGAAGGCCCAGGCATTAACGGGCTTGCCGCCCTGCAGCACCTGGCCGGAGGGCGTAATGCCCTCCAGCGCCTTGAATGCCCACCGCCGCGACATTCCTGCAGCTGAAGCAATTTCAGACGCGGTGTACATAGTTTGGTTTTGGCGGTGGGTAGTCATTTTAATTAGCAGGCTTTAACGGCGCGGCAGAAATCGCCGAGAACCTTTTCGGCTTCGATCAGGGCGCGAATAGCACCGGCTTCGTTTTTAAGTTTCGGGCAATAGCGGATGACAGACTCAAGGTCCATCAGACTGCAGAAGATGTGGTCCCAATCATTCAAGGCGAATATGCGATCAAGGTTTAATGTGAGGAAATGATGTTCTCCCTCAACAGAGTCGCTGCATAAATCGCCGAAGGTTGGTCCATGGACAGCCCTTAGATCTGCTGAGAAAAGGCGTTCCATAAAGGGATGAACTACGGTTTCCTTTTTCGGCAATGAAGAGGTTTCGAGGGCCTTTTCCTGACGGTCATTCTTACCACGTTCTTTTTGCTGTTTATTAGGCTGAGTGCTCATGACGCTTCCTCCTCTTTTCTGTATGAAATAAGTTTATCTGCAATTTCGGGAATCGCCATTAGGGTTTTTGATGCCTCAAATAACTGCCTGAATACCTTTGCCTCTTCCTGCAAATGGGGGTGGTGTTCTATCAATTCGGCAAGGGCATTAATGTTAGAAAAAGCATTGCCCAGACCACGGCAGTTGATTTGCTTGTCGATAATGTCGGCTACAAATAGGTATGCAGCGGCCTTTGCTTCCGGGAACTCGACTGAATACTCCTCTCCCGGGAATGAAAGATATAATGTGCTATGCTTCTTGCCGGAACATTCAGGCGATTTCATTGACGGTCTGTCGAAGGTTTTCGGTATTGCTGCTTCCGTGTCATGCTTCATGAGACTCTCCTATGTTTAGTCTCGCAGGCCACTTCGCTGGTTTGCGGTCCAGCTACAAAAAGAGGCCTGCACTCATCCCCGCAAAAGACACTACATAGGAGTGCTGCGCCCGAGGGCGCAAATGAGCACAGGCCAAAAGGCGTGTGTTTGGAATTTCTATGTGGGTCTTTTGCGGAGACGTTTTTTAAGATTTCAAAATGGGCGAAAAAGTCAAGGATGGAACCGTCTCTTATTTTCATGACTGCTCCTCTGTGGCGGGGAAAATGGTCTCAGGAAACTGCTCACGCATAGTGGCCTGATTTTCCGGACAGAGCTTTTTATAGCGTTCGAAGAAGTTGATAGAGAATCGCACGTTTTGCAGCCGCTCCCAGGGCGTTGAACCATCAAGCATCAAAAATTCAGCGGGTTCAACTTCCTGAATACGGATCATTTGCAGTACGCAATATTCAATAAATTCGGTGATCGGAAGCCCGGCCTTCTCGGCGGCCCGTTGGATGATGGGACTGTTAAAATGTACCGGAGGTGCGTTATCGGTCATGGATATATCCTCCCTGCTTTTTCTTTTCCTTATATAGAGCCGCCGTCTTGGTAGGTAGTTCAAACAATCGAGGGGTATTGGTGCACCCGGCCAACAAGCGCACGGCCATCGGCTTCAGGATACCTCCTGCACGCCCTGCAATTTTCTGCAAACCTCTTTTCTGGTTTTCAGCGATCATTGAGGTGCATAAAAACAAAAAGGGCCACACAGGCAAAATTTGAGCGTTTTTAAGTTTGGCTGCAAAACTCACTGCAAGCCTCCCGCATTCAACACTTCTTCTTCCCGGACCAGGGCCGCTTTCCCTTTTTTAAGTTTGATCGCTTTGGCAATTCGTTTTCGGTCCGCTTCGGATATATGGCGGCGCAGGGTGCGTTCACAAAAAGGGAGATCAGGAACGGCTTTGCTGAGTCGTGCATGGGCCTGGGGAATGGTAAAGCCGTGCGTTACTGCAAATTCAACAATCAGTAGCTTTGCCCACGGGGCAATGCTGGGCTGAACTTCAGGGCCTGCATAATTTACATCAAAAACGGAATCGACGGGATTTTTCTTCCACAAATACCAAATCCTGATCAGGCTTCTGACAGAAAGGCGGAGGCGTTTGTTATCCGGCAGGCGCTTGCCATTATACGCCGCAGATATGCGCCTTATGGAAGCCAGGACCGATTCACCTTTAGGACGGTTCAGAATTTCAACAATCGCATCTTTTTTCAGTTCTGCCTGACGCTGCTGCCATGTTTTTCGGTTTGCCATTATGCGACCTCTGCGGGTTGGAAATTGTCGGAAGCCTGCATGCTTTGCTGCCAGGCGGTATAACTGAATTTGAACACACGGTATTCTGGACGGGAGGAAGCAATGCCTCGAATATCGATGGCAATCAGTTTCCCAGACTCAATGGCATAGCGTATTTCTGTTGAAGGCAGATCAAGGAGCTGCGCAATCCTATGCACGCTCAGCATATTGCCCCGGCATGCAGAAGGCTTGGATGGCCGGAAAACAGTTTTCGCGTTCATCAATAATCCCCCTCAAGATTTGATACAATAAAGGCTGTAAGGGAGTCTTTGGTGATTCTTAACCACTTACGTTTACTGTTGCAGCGCACAGCAAGATCAGTTGCGGTAATTTTACGACTCTGAATAAGGTTGAGTATGTGTGAGTGCGAACACTGCAGAAAGTCTGCGACCACGTGTGCATCCATGATGCGGAACTCAGGCAAAAGACCATCAAACCTTGCCCTGTTCGAAGTATCTATATTTTCTTCAGCAATCGTGGTGCGCGCAATGATAAAATCAATCAGTGCGGTTCGGGAAATTTCCCATCGTGAAATTTGGGTAGTTGAGGCGTTGTCCGCTTTAAGCTCGCCGTGATGAATCAAGTGGCAGACATGATCGCGCGAACAGTCTAATACACCGGCTGCAGTAAGCGGAGAAATCTTATCCGAATTCGGAATAATAAAGCCGTGTATGTTTTGTTTTGGTTTAAGCATAGCCTAGTAGAAAAGAAAAAATGGTTGGCCGGGAACAGCTCAGCCGAAAGATGCAAAGCTCTGAGCCTTCCTCCGGGGTGGAAACCGGCCACCCTACAACAGTGACAAATTACCAGGAGATCGCTGCTGTTCGAAGGCGGGAGGGGTCCCCGGCCAACCATAAATTATTTACCAATTAAATTTAGATAGAGCATTGTGAGCGTTTAGACTAGGAAGCGGGCACCCAGTTTTTCTGGAACTTTTCCGACTCTTTCGAGCGCGGGTGATATCCCGCTTCAAAGGATTCGAATACCCAGAGGAGACGGCGGGCCCTTTCAGCACTTCCCCCAAAACCGACGCCTGAAGCGCAATAGGCATTGGCACAATAGGGATCTATACTACGAATATCATCCCGTAAGAGCGCCTGATTTTTTGCAACTTCTTCAGATACGCCAAGTTGCTTAAGGTCATTTATGGCAGCCTCCATCTGGAGATCATAATAATATGTGCAGGCGGACCGAATGGTGTTCTCAATAACCGCAGAGGCCTCTTCAAACTCTCCATCGAGCACCTCAATGGCCTCGCAGACTTTATCCTCCCTTGCAGGAAGAAGATCCAGGTGGGCGCGTTTTTTCGCTAATAACTCGATGGTTGTATTGTCCATTTTTCCTGAAGAGAGCAAGGCATCGATTTCCTGAGGCAGCGTTCCTTTCATTTGCTCCAGCTCATCCAACTCAACCAACAGTTCATTGTATTTATTTAGCCACTCCGTCAGCTTAGACTTTTCCGCATTTGATTTTTTTATGAACACCTTGACGGCATCTAGGCGTCCATTCAGCCGTTTATTGGGCATGATCTATCTCCTTACGTTTGTTTGGTTATTTCCGAGAGAGGGCCTGAGCTACCTGGAGCGCTCCACTCCCCGTCGAAATTACACTGACCCCGCCTAACGGGGTCCACCCCTGATTAATCAGGCGGTTCACATTGCCGGATAGCTCTGCGTAGTTTGTTGACACCGCAATCATATATTTATCGCTCACTATTATTGCTCCTTATTGGTTATTTCATCTGTTGATTCAAAAGTATCCCAGGGGATTCCTAGGTAGTTTGTTGCTGCCTTTTTGCTCCCAAAGATCCAATCGAAGTTATCCCGCCTTAGGCTGCGATAGCCTGTGTTTCCGGTGGGGTTCGGGCCAATTATGACATGATCCAAGACAGGCGAATTCGTCCGCCAATGGGCATACCTCGCTAGATTACCTGCGAAATAACTATCTAATTTTGTCGGCTCCAAATCTCCGGAAGGCTTGTTGTGTACAAGAATAATGGCTGCGACGTTGGATGGCGCAGTAAGTCCAAGTTTGGCGCAATCGTGATCGGCGACTTCCATCGCGATGTCTACGGAAATAGGAAATAGCTGCAATGCGTTGAATTCGTCATCCAGTAGAAGAGCATAGAATGATTCCTCTTGGATGTCTGCTTCCAGACGGAATAGTTGAGCCACATCAGCGGCATCCAAAATAACCATATCGGCTATGCATGTATCCAATGGGGGGAGAGTGCGATTACATACGTTCATACTTTGCTCTTCGTTGTTGAGGTTTCGGTTTCGAGATCGGTCCAGATCGAGCTAGGTTTCGTTCCGAGTGCTGCGGCGATTTTTCGGCGAGCTTTCGGCGATTTTTGCGATCCGCTGCTTATATTCAGGATGTGCCCATAGCTATAGCCCGTTCTTTCGGCAAGCCCCTTTAGGGATAATCCATTAGCAGCCAGCATAATCTTTAATGAATTGCTCATAAGAAGGTTTATATTACACGTTAGACGTGTAATGCAACATGATAAATATCACTTTTTATTTGTCTAGTGATTCTGCTATTTATAAAAGCATGTGTTCAAAACTCATAGAAAATCTAAATCCATTAGGTCTAGATGTTGCGAAAAGAATAAAAAAAGTGCGAGACTTTCTCGGATTTACGCAACCTGACTTTGCAATACCATTGGGGATTTCTCGTAGCAAATTGGCGAACCTAGAAACCGGGCGAACTGTTTTGAGTTTTGGCATGGCCGTTCAAATGGCGCGAGTATTCATCATTAGTGAATGGTGGTTGGCAACGGGTGAAGGAAGTTTGCGAAGCTACCAAAATTGGACTTCAATACCCGAATTGGTTAATGTAGATCAATCGCGCAGTTTTTTAGATGTATTCCGGGACTATTTCGGAGTTTTTTTGGCCAAGGAACAATCTCCATCCTTAAGGCAGGATTTTTTTGAAAACATAGAAATGGTCCTTTACCAAGATGGGCAGAATGCCTGGCAACTCTGGAATATGCTCCAGTATGTTTTAAAGGTGCTGGACCCCCGACCAGAGTTTCCTGATCAAAGCGACCCTGAGCTTATTAAGATATATAGATTACTTCTCAATACATGCTACCTTCATTTGATTGATGGTATGGGCGGACAAGAAGCTTATGACAAATATAGGCTTGATAAAAACAAGGCGAGGGAAGGTTTCTCGGAAGACGTTGCGCGGATGCTGGACCTACTAGAGAAGGGGGCAGAATCATTGTCGGAAGACCAGTAGAAAAAAGTTCGACGGTTGAATATTTATTCAGCCAGCACCAAATAGTGACAAGGTATGTCACTTTTAAAATGCCCACAGTGTGAGCAATATAAAATCCTCCGCGCATGCCGCCTTCCATGGATTGAAAAAGGGAGCGGTGTCACTTTTCAAAAACCAACCACCGGTTGTTTTTTTGATTGGTTGAATAATGCTCAACTCGATAATGATACCTTCGAGCGGGTAATGACTATTGATGATGAATATGGGTTTGATGTTTCAATGCCCCTGGAGGGCGAGGAGGACTAGCGATGAAATACATTATTCCAATCATTGGATGCGTCATTGGGGTTCTATTGGTTCGGTGGCTGTGGCTCAACGAATACGAGGTTATGGGGTGGCAAATGTTCTGGCATGGTATTCTGAATGGCGACTTCATTGATTTAGAGGTGCTTTTTCATTCGCATACCCTTCGCAAGTGCCTTGCAGGAGGTGTTGTAGGCGTGATGGCTGGGGCCTTAATAGAGGTTTCTTTTGTGAATAGATCCGAAGAGAGGGGGTCCTCCGAGGACTAAACCACCCCCTCCAATTCCTATCGATGAGCTTAAACGGACAGTACTGCTGCACCTGAAAGATATCGACCGGGAAAAGGAAACCACCTATGCAGAGCTTTATAAGACGCTTCATATGCAGGGCGGGCAGTAGCGAAAAGTTCAGCAGCTGAACATTTATTCAGCCAGCACCAAAAGTGACACGCATGTCACTTTTAAAATGCCCACAGTGTGAGCAATATCAAATCCGCCACGTGTGGCCTTTTTCAAAAAGCAAGCGCGGTTGCTTTTTGGATCCGGGAGAGATGTCCGATCCGAAAAATAGCTATCACGTTGGCGATTTGAGAAGTCGGATTACTATCCCGATTCATAGGCCAAGAAATATGCACGGTGTGCAGCTTCTGTGCTTCTGTACGTTGCTTACAGGGCAACTCTTGAAAAATTCGAACTGAACCCACCGAACGCAATATAGCCTCCGGACTTGCAATAGTCTTCCTTCACTTTAATCAGCATGGTTTTCAGGAGGAAAAAGAATGCGAAAGGGTGATCGGCGTTTTAAGCAACATAAGAAGCTTTTAACGGTCAGCCAGGCAACTTCTTTACTAAGGACCGAGAGAAAGCTTGTTTTAGAGTTTTGCCAGAACGGGACCTTGGCAGCGGTTAATATTGCAACTCCAACCGCACCTCGGGCGTATTGGCGCATTCTTCCGGTTTCCTCAGCCTTCGTGCAGAAAACGTTCGGCCATAGATGGAGAAATACACATGAGCAATAAAAATGAGATCAGAATCTATCTGAAATCACTTTTCGATCGAACAGGCTTAACCAAAGCTACAGTCGGCTTTAAAAAACTGACCTCTATTATTAAAGGGATGGGGAGTACCGGCGTCGCCTCCTTTGCCAAACTCAAGAAGGGACTGGATGCGCTGCTGAGACCGCTGAAAATATTCATGGCGGTAATCGGTGCGGGCGGTGGGATCTTCGCGGCGTTCGCTGCATCGAGCATCAAGTCCGCTGCCTCAATGGAAACGCTACGAACGCAACTTAAGGCCGTCATGGCCACCAAGGAAGAGGCCGACAAGGCTTTTGCAGAGAGCGTGCAGTTTTCGGCTAAAACCCCGTTTTCTCCCCAGGAGATTGTTGAAACCCGCGTTGCCCTGGAAGGTGTTGGTATCGAAGGGCAAGGAGCCGTCGAGGCCGTGGCCACCACAGCGGCGGCGTTGAATAAGAATATCCTGGATGTGGCATCCTCGCTAAAAAGCTTGGAAACGGAGCCGTTACGGGGTCTGGGAATCATGCTCGAACGCCAGGGCGATAGCTTCCTCTTCAAATACAAAGACAAGATGAAGCAGTCGCAGGAGATTTCTGCAACCGGCTTCGAGCAGGCGCAGGCAGCGTTGATGGAAATCATGATCGAAAAGTTTGGCGGCGGCCTGGAGGAAATGAGCGCCACGTTCAATGGCAAGCTTTCTACCCTTAAGGGTGCCTTCGATCTGTTTAAGGCAGACTTTGGCGAAAAGTTCCTCCCAGCGGTTAAGCGGGTGATTGATGATCTGATCGAGGCTCTAACCGGAAACAACCTGACCAAGTTTGGTGAGAAGATCAATCAGCATGTCGAGAGCGCCCGGATCAAAGTTATTGCCGCGTTCCAGACCGCTCAGGAAGCATCGAAAATTATCCAGGATAATCTGGCGACCGGTGGCACTGGTTTCGGGCGAATCGTCAACGCAGTGATCGTGAATATCGTGGATTCTCTTTTTAAAGGACTGGTTGCTGCCATCAAGGCTTCATTGGAGATCTGGAAGCTGGTTGGCATCACCATCGTATCCGTGATTAAGGAAGAGTTGCTGAAACTCGATATTCCGGGCATGGGCAAGTCCCGAAAAAAGGCAGCAGTTAATGCGGTTGGTAATATGTCGAATGAGGACGCCCGGAAATATCTGGTGGATAACGGCGTCTACTCAAATGAGTTTCTGAACGGTATGCCCAATGTTTCCGGCGATGAATTCAAGGGGTTGCTAATGGGGGCCATCAATGACGGTGACCTTGGAAAAGATAAGGAAGCGCAACTCGCCGGACAAATGGATGGGCGCATGGTTGAAAGCGCGCTGAAGAATTTCGCCGATGGAATGAAATCCACCGTCTCCGATCTTCGGAGCGATCTGGATATGAATCTCGAGAAGGTAGGCGAGGCCGTAAAGAACACTACAGGCGTAGATTTCAATTTTGAGGAAAGCTACAACCAGAATAAAAAGAAGCTCTGGGAACAGAGGCTTCAAGAGCTGGAACAGGAGCAACTTAAAAAACGAGAAGGTTCTAGCAGTAGCCGATTGGATAATGCTGCCAGTCATCTTGAGCAGGCAGCATCTCAATTGAACCAAGCAGCTTCGCGAGAAAACGGCGGCAGTTCTAGTCTAGGATCTGTTCAAGATCAGCCTAAAAAGTGGAAACCGGGTCACGTCGGTTCCGATGATTGGAAACCCGGTCAGGTTGGATCGGATAACTGGAAGCCGGGTCATGTTGGATCCGATGATTGGAAACCTGGGCACGTGGGGCCCGATGATTGGAAACCGGGTCATGTTGGATCTGACGACTGGAAACCTGGGCACGTGGGGCCCGATGATTGGAAACCGGGTCATGTGCGTCTGGATGATTCCGGGGTTACAGCGGCAGTTCAAAAACAGAACGAATTGCTGAAGACATACCTTGCGGCATCCGAACAAACACTTCGGCAGGCAATTCAGCACATGGCGGCACAACAACAGGCCATAGAAAATCTTTCAAACAGAACGGCAACGAATGCTAGCCAGATCAGAAACGGGCGTTCGTAGCCTGCAGGGTCTCTGCACTCGCTATGTAGATGGTTTGCAGGAAAGGTGTAAAAACTGGCTCTCCATCAAATACGGGGGCGAGGGCGATCTCCGACTGCTACGATAGCAGTTGGATTAAGTAAAGGAGATCGCCATGCCCGAGAGAAAGATA
>JARNMJ010000046.1 GCA_029432795.1 Pontiellaceae bacterium B12219 | reverse complement strand
ATTTTACAGGCCTTTCAGGAAAGCGAATACACAAACAAGGAAAGCGACTTCTGCAACCAGTTGCAGTTGTTCGATTAATATTGGGACGCTAGTGAGAATTAACTAACCGCAACCGCCATTTCTCCGGCAGCGTTCCAGGCATTGGAAACGAATGGAAGAGCCAAACCTTTTGGATTGAGACCACTCTCGGGTCCGTGTTATTTATTCAACCTATGTATTTATCCATCAAATTCAGACAACTTTCAGGGATGATGCTGGCAACGGCTCTTACCGCCTCCACGCTTGCTGCAACGTATTATGTGGACTCAAAATTTCAGGGCGAATCGCCGACCGGCGAATCGTGGCTCAGTGCCTTCCCCTCCCTGCAAATGGCCATTGAAGCCGCTTCCACAAACGGCCCGGGGCAGATCTGGGTTAAGGCCGGAGTCTATAAACCCGAGGGCATCAGCAAAAGCGCCACCTTCAGTCTTCCGCCGAATGTCGAAATCTACGGCGGTTTTCGCGGTAATGAAACGAAGGTGGAAGAACGGAATGCCAAAGCAAACCGTACGGTTCTGACGGGCGATATCGGACGAATCGGTTCCATTGCCGACAACAGCTATCATGTGATTACGGCTGCAGAAAACTGTCGAATTGACAGTTTCATCATTTCCCGCGGCAATGCCGACTCCATCGCTGAAAACCGATTTGGCGGCGGTTTACTGATCCTGCCGGAAAGCAAGGGCGTGGTTGTGGCCAATTGCACCTTTGAAAAAAACAGTGCTGAAATGGGCGGTGCCATTCACCTGTCGGGCGGTGAACTCACGATCACCAATACAACCTTCTATTCAAACTCAGGCGATTCCGGAGGAGCATTAGCCATTCAGGGAGCAGCCAACGTCCAAATACTGGAATCTATTTTCAGTTCCAATTTCGCCCCGAAAGGAGGCGGTGCCATCAGCATTACAGAAGAGAGCCGCAGCCGAATTTCCGGAACCTCCTTTCTATACAACTCAACCGATGGACTGGGCGGCGGTCTGCGGGCGGAAGCCGGAAAAAACAGACCGGTTGGATTGAAAATTTCGGACTGCACTTTTAATGGAAATTCCGCCGGGGCAGACGGAGGGGCACTGGCTTTTATCGGCCCCTTTTTCCCCGTGGTTGAAAACTCCTCTTTTGAGAGTAATTTCTCGACCGGCGGCGCCGGCGCCATTGCCAACACCTCCGGAACAACAGCTGCCATCCTGAACGCCACCTTCGCAAAAAACCGCGGCAGAAAAGGCAGCGAAAATATCGGATTCGATGCAATGTCCCGCGTTGTGAAAACCCAGGAGGAAGCCGATCAATTGGCGCAGGCAGCTCAAGAGGCCTTCCAACCTTTGGAACCCGTCAAAGTGCCCGAAGCGGCCCCCGTACAGAAAAAACGCAAACTGGCGGACGTCTTTGTTTACAACAGCGCCGACCATACCAAACTGAAGCTCCGCAGCACGGTTGCGAGAGCCGACTATACGGTATTTGTTTTCGGCGATTTGACCGACAACAGCTTCATTGAACAATACCGCACCATCGAAGCCGCTGCCCGCGATTACTATCCGAAGGGTATTCGCTTTTATTACATCTACCGCAATTTGAAGCACCCCGAAAATAATGGATATATCAAAGCGTTTGACATTCGTGAACGAGCACGGCAGTCGCAGCTGGCAAAAGAGTTGCTGAACACGGCTGTGCCCTGGCTTTATGATGAAATGGACAACCAGACGGCCAAAGCACTGGTCCGGAATAAAGATGCCGCGGTGTTCATTTTTTCAAAAGAGGGAGAAGAATTTTATGCCGGAGCATTGTCGGACACAGAAACATTTCGCGGCGTACTGAAAAATCTCGCCGGAGATATTGCGCAACCCTTCAACATCGACAGCCTGCCGGAACCGGGCCTCAAACCAATCAATATCCCGCTCAGCACAGTCACCAGTCTTCCCCAAACGAATCCGCGCAGTGATAAGTTCATTCCGCTGCAAACAACGCCGGGCGACTCACGCATGCCCTATTACGTTAAAGCCCGAGTTGAAGGAAATCAGGAATTGCTCGAAAGCGGCAATGGAAAACTCTATCTGGGGTTCTATATTGACCCGCTTTACAACGTGGAATGGAACAACCTTGCCGACCCGCTGAAATATACGATTACATGTTCGAAAGGCGTGGTTGCCCCGTCCATCAATACCGCCCCGCGCGTTACCTCAACCGCCACCGACTCTGAACCGCGCGGCTTCATCCTTCAGGCTCGCCAGCTCGACCTCAACCAGCCCATGAACATGGAAATCACATATTCAGTCTACACCACCGCCAAGCGCACGGTTGAGGTGACCCAGCAATATGCCATCTATTTAACCAAAGATACCTTTGGCGGGCAGGCTTTCGGCAGGCAGATACCGCTTCCGAAAACAGAGACCGACTCCAAAAAGGGCTCCGCAAATAACAGTGCATTCCGAGCCATACTGCGCCGCTATGATCTTGATCGGAACCGGAAGCTGACGAAGGACGAAGCCATTGGAAAACTTCAGGCGGAGTTTCAGTACATTGACCTAAACCGGGACGATGAAATCAGCGAAAAAGAGTTTATGGATTACCGCAATCAGAAGTAACCTTCTACATCTCGTTCAAACGATCGGATTCCTGCTGACGTATCGCTTCTTCATGAACCGATTGCATCAACTGCAGCACAAAATCTTCCGACAAATTCAATCCTGTGCCCTTGCGCACCCGGTCTTCCAGAATGGCCTGCCAACGGTGCGGCTGCAGCGTTGATACCTTCTGCCTGGATTTCAAGTGACCCATTTTCCGAACCAGCTTCATTCGGCCGCTGATCAGTTCCAGCAGCTGACTGTCGATTTCATCAACCCCGTCGCGCAAAGCACTCATCTGTTTCCCGAAAGGCAGACTATCGCTCTGCTCCTGCGAAATCTTAAGTTCCTCGATCATTGAAAGAAAGACGGCCGGAGTCAATTGCTGCGCGGCATCCGACAGGGCATGTGGCGGATCGGGATGAACCTCCACCATCAGTCCATCAAAAAGCAAGTCCATGGCCTCCTGTGCAATCGTGGAAATCAGCTCGGCCTTCCCGCAAATATGGCTGGGATCGCAAAGAATCGGAATTTCCGGCATAAGCCGCATCAGTTCAATCGGCATTTTCCACGTCGGCGCATTTCGATAGCGCATTTCCAGCGATGAACTGACGCCCCGGTGAATGGCACCCAATTTGGTGAGCCCGGCATTCGCCAGTCGTTCAATGGCTCCAATCCACAAACCCACATCAGCATTCATCGGGTTTTTTACCAGCACAGGAATCTCGGTCCCCTTCAACGCATCAGCAATTGCCTGCACCGAAAATGGATTGGTGGTGGTCCGCGCCCCAACCCACAGGATATCGAGACCGGCCTCAAGACAGGCTTCCACATGTGAAGGCTCAGCCACTTCAGTTCCTATTTTCAAACCGGTTTCAGCTCGGGCGGTTTGCAACCAAGCAAGCCCTTTCAGCCCCACCCCTTCAAAACTGCCGGGCCGGGTACGCGGCTTCCAGATTCCCGCACGCAGAAAATCGACCCCGTTCCCGGCCAGCGCGCTTGCCGTGGTCAGCACCTGCTCTTCACTTTCCGCGCTGCAGGGCCCCCCCGCCAAAAAAATTCCGGAGTCTGAAAATCCCCATCCCGCCATCTTTTCCTTGCCCATATTAACCTCGTTATTTGAGATAACATCGTTTCATGTTTTCCAGTAAGACGCAACCCGCCGCACTTGCCGAAATTAAAATTACGACGTATAGTTAATCTCTTCATAACGAAAGGAAATCTTATGATAGATATTGATACTGCAAAAAAAATCGCGGTTCTGATTGATGCGGAAAACGCCTCTCACAAAATGCTCGGTCCGGTTCTTAACGAACTTTCTAAACATGGCCATATCATCGTCAAAAAAGCGTATGGCGATTGGAGCAGCAAACACTTGATTAACTGGAAGACACCACTGAATGAACTGGCCATTAATCCGGTTCAACAGTTTTCCTACACGCAGGGAAAAAACTCATCGGACGCCGCCATGATTATCGATGCCATGGATCTGCTCTATACCAATCAGTTCGATGCCTTCGCCCTTGTTACGTCAGACAGCGACTTCACCAAACTGGCTTCGCGACTCAAAGAGTCCCAGATTTACGTCTTCGGTGTCGGCGAAAGCAAAACACCCCCGGCCTTTCGTAATGCCTGCGATGATTTCATCCTGACCGAAGTGCTCGAAAGCCCTGAAGAGGAAAAGGCTCCGACCAAAAAAGTCGCAAAGAAAACGAGTTCCAAAAAGGCCGGCAACCAGCAGACACTTAAACAGGACACCAAACTGGTGAATATTCTGCGGGATGCGGTGAGCGAATATGCGGATGACGATGGATGGGCACGGGCCTCCTCCTGCGGCAGCCTGATCAAACGTCAGTATTCCGATTTTGATCCGCGAAACCATGGCTTTAAAAGTTTCCCCCTGCTCTTTGAAGGCATTGGGCTTTTTGATGTGGAACAACGCAAGACCGGAAGCGGAAATACGATGTTTGTGAAGGATAAGAAAAAGTAGACCCTATTTTTTCCAAAGGTTGGAACGCAGGTTTTTCACGTTCAGCGTTTCAACCTCAAAATCGGTATAGGCCTTCCCGAGCGTGTTGAGGTGATGCGAATCGGAGTTGCGCATAATCGGATAGTGCAAAGCCAGCGCGGGATCGCCATAAGCGGTCAGTTCAACCGCGTCAAAATCTTCGTCCGGCAAAAAACCGAGCTGGGCAATCAGCCCGAACATCGAACGGTCAATATGCGCGGGAACAATCAGCCCGCCCAGCGCATGCACCTCCTGAACCAGTGAACTGACATCAAAGCGGGATGCACTGATTAAGAATTTTTCGGCAAAACCCAGGATCTCTTCGCGCTCATTAATGATCGGCTGATCACCGAATTTTTCAGGAATATTTGGAATATCCGGAAGGCTGTCATAAATCAGCCCGCCCAGTTCCATCGCCGCGTCCAGCTGATCAAACAGACACAGGATGTGCGCTTCCTCCAGCGAAGTCACTTCTATGCCGTACAGACAGGCCATTCCTTCCTGCTCGCAGATTTTTCCAAAGGCAGGAAGATTGAAGGTGCTGTTATGATCCGAAAGCGAAACTGCTGTCAATCCGACCGTTTTCGCCTGCTGAACAATCGCAGAGGGCGACATTTCCAACGACGCGCAGGGCGACAGGCAACTGTGGATATGAAAGTCCGCCCGGAAGTTCATCGCATTCACCTAAACTGCAGAACAGCCACCAAGATGCTGAGCAATCAGTGCCGACGTATTAAACTGATTTTCCGAAGTTTGGAAAACCGCAATGCCTTCATCGGCGGAAGCCGCCAGCATGTCTTCGGGTAGCGGGCGGTTGTTACAGATGATAATCGCTGCAATCCCCGCGAGCGAAGAAACCGCCACCGTATTTTTATGCGCCTGAATGGTAATCAATACGGAGCCCTCTTCGGCATTTCCCATCACATCACTCAGCAGATCAGAAGTGTAGCCCGCGGTAATTTCCCTGTCTTCATATTCGTTCTGCATACAGATGAATTGATCCATGGATGCAAGGTCACTGACTTTCATTTTGCTTCTCCGGTTTCAAATAAATGATGGCCTGAACCATCGTACCCATCCCCACGGCGGATTCGATGGCAAATTCGTCGGATACGCGCTTCACATTCGGCAGTCCCATCCCCGCACCGAACCCCTGCGAGCGGATCCATTCATTCGCGGTCGAAAACCCTTCGGTCATTGCATTTTCAACATTTCCAATGCCTGGACCACGATCGTGTGATGAAATTTTAACGCGGTTCTCGTTGATGTCAAAACCAAGCATGCCCCCAATGGAATGGGCCACAAGATTAATCTCCAGTTCATAACTCGCCACGGCCACTCGCCGCACGGTTTTCGGCGGGACCCCGCGCTCTTTGAGAAAACTCTTAATTCTGCTGGAGGCTTTTCCTCCATTTTCAAAATCATAGCGATTGAGTTGATAGACCTTGGAAAAGTTCAGCGAAGCACGGTCCACCGGTTGTTCGCTTTGTTGCTCCATTTCGCGAAGCTGCCGCGATAATTCACGAATTAACGCATGGTTGATGTTCCGGAATGTCAGAATGCCCGTGAGCTCATTTTTTTTATTCACCACCGGAAACTGCCGAAACGGAAATTTTCCAAAGGCTGAAATGGCGAACGAAAGCGGCATATCCTCGGCCAGCGTCTGTACCTCGCCGGCCATCCATTTGATGACACTATCCTCCATGCCGCCCTGTTCCAAAGCATTCATGAGGTCATTCATGGTCACAATACCGACCACACGTTTATTATCCACCACCGGCATGCCGGAAATGGAATTGTTTTTCATGATAGCCTGCACATCCCGCATGTTGCAGTTCCGCGTTACAGCGAAAACTTTTTTGGTCATCACTTCAATAATGCGGAGTCCATAGAGCAGCTCCTGGACACGCAGTGAAGATTGGAGCGGTTGTTTGTGCTCCTTGTTCATTAAGGCTCCATTATTCGACCCAGCCGCACACAGGCTTCATATTTCGGGTAACGCGTGCAGAACAGAGCAATTCCCTGATCTCCTGCCAGCTCAACCATTCCTTCGGTGACCGTTTTGTTATTGGCAATCACCACCACTTCCGAACCGACGATGCCCGCCGAGCGAATCGACTGCTCCGTGGAAAGTGAGGTAATCAAAAGCAGGTCATCGCGATCACTCATCAGCACATCGCTCATCAGATCCGATGCAACCACTGACTCGATCGAGATTTTTTCCCAGTCGTCCGGTCCGCAGATAAAATCGGCATCGAGGGCGTGGGCAATCCGTTGTAATTCCATTGTTCTCCAAAATAATTAAAGGGTGAGCTATTGAATGGCTGGATTCAAACCCTTTTACGGCATGGGTTCAACCGAAATATTTATACCTCACCCGTATTTCGAAAATGCAAAAACCTTCCCGTGGCAGGAAACCATGTATTGCTAAAATTCCGGCGCATCGTTATTTTTGATTCGAATTAAATTGCTTGTGGAGATCCCAGATGGACGTTGAACTGAACCCGATTGAAGAGCGCGTACTCGGCTGCCTGATTGAGAAAGAAATGGCAACCCCGGAATATTATCCCCTCACCTTGAATGCACTCGTGAACGCCTGCAACCAGAAGTCCAACCGGCACCCGGTCATGGAACTTGAAAGCACCACCGTTGAACAGACGCTCTACGAACTCCGAACGGAACACAAACTGGTGACGGAAGTATCGTCTTCCGGAAGCCGCACCCTGAAATACCGGCACAATATGTCCGACCATTGGAGCTTTTCACTTTCCCAAATGGCCATCCTTTGTGAGCTGCTTGTGCGCGGCCCGCAAACCCCCGGCGATCTGCGGGCACATTGCTCCCGCCTGCATACATTGGCCGATTCCAGCGAGGTTGAATTGATCCTCGAACAGCTAAAATCGAATGATGAAGGATCCTTTGTGGTGCAACTCCCGCGGCAGCCCGGAAAGCGCGAGCGCCGCTGGGCACACCTCTTCGGAGGCGAACCCGAAATAGAAGAGGAAGCCGATGAAGTCGGCACCGTTGAACTTCAAACCGGCCCCACCCGCCTTGAACGCATCCAGACGCTGGAATACGAAGTCGCCGATCTCAAACAGGAAGTCAGCGAACTCAAAGCGGCTTTCGAAAAATTTAAAACCGCCTTTGAGTAAAGCTCAAACGCCTTAACGCCGAAGGTCGAAAGTCAGTCCTCATGGACTTCTGACTTTCGACCTTCCTTCTTTTGCTGACTCGTTAGAAGAAGCTTACACTTCGCTCGCCTTTGCAAGGGCATCCTTCACCTGTTGGGTAATCACCCCCCACTGCTTGTCGGCAATCTGCTGTTTTGTTGCCAACCACGATCCGCCGATGGCACTGACAACCGGCAACGAAAGCCAGTCGTTCATATTCCCGAGATTCACGCCGCCGGTCGGACAAAACTGAACGCCAAACGGAGCGTACGGTGCCGCAAAGTTTTTGAGCATGTTCACACCGCCCGCCGCACCGGCAGGGAAAAACTTGAGCATTTTGCAGCCGAGCGATAACCCCTGTTCAATTTCGGAAGGCGTCATAACACCTGGAATAAAGAGCGTATCGTTGTCCTGAAAATATTTCACCGTGTCCGGATTCAATCCCGGAGCCAGACCGAAACTCACTCCGGTGTCGATGCACATTTTTGCCTGATCGGCTGTCACAACTGTTCCGGCTCCGAGCAGCATTTCCGGCAGTTCTTTTTTAATATTCGCCAATGCCTGCGGAGCGGCCGCCGTACGGCAGGTCACTTCAATCACATCCATTCCACCGGCCAGCAGCGCTTCTCCCAGCGGTACGGCATCATTCGCATCTTCAATCACAATCACCGGAATCACCGGGCGTTTCAAAAGTTCGTTTAACATTATTATCTCCTTTGGAGGTCAACGTCTGAAAGTCGAAGGTCATGAGTCCACTTTTTCCAGACCGTGGGCATTCGGCTTTCCGACGCAGGACCTAATTTATCGATCCACCCGTGCACCGGCACCGGCAACGATTTTTTCAACTTCGTTCAGCGAGGCCATCGTGGTATCGCCCGGCGTGGTCATGGCAAGCGCACCGTGCGCAGCACCGTATTCGATGGCTTTTTCCGCATCCTGCAGAATCATCAATCCGTAGATAAAGCCGGAAGCAAAACTGTCGCCTCCGCCCACACGGTCCATGATTTCGAGTTCCGGACGATGGGTTGAGGTGTAGAATGTTCCATCAACCCAGCACATCGCCCCCCAATCATTCACCGTGGCGGTTTTCACGCCGCGCATCGTGGTGGCGGTTGCTTTAAAGTTCGGAAATGCTGCAACCGCTTTTTTGATCATCTGCTGAAAAGCACCGACTTCGAGATCGGTCAGGTTTTCATCCGCACCTTCAATTTCGAAACCGAGACAGGCGGTGAAGTCCTCTTCGTTACCAATCATGACATCCACGTATTTTGCAATTTCGCGGTTGATCTCACGGCATTTTTCCAACCCGCCGAATCCCTTCCACAGCGAAGGACGATAGTTCAGATCGTAGGAAACAATCGTTCCATATTTTTTCGCGGTCTTCGCAGCTTCGATTACAACATCGCCGGTGGTTTCAGAAAGCGCAGCAAAAATTCCGCCGGTATGGAACCAGCGAACGCCGAGCGTGCCGAAAATATGATCCCAGTCAATATCGCCGACTTTCAATTGCGAGGCCGCCGTGTTGCCGCGGTCTGAACAACCGACTGCGCCACGAATACCGAAACCGCGTTCCGTAAAATTCAATCCGTTGCGGACGGTACGCCCGATGCCGTCGTAATCCATCCATTTGATCAACGACGTATCCACCCCGCCCTGCAGAATGAAGTCTTCCATCAGCAGGCCGACATCGTTTTTGGCAAATGCGGTGACCACCGCAGCGCGCTGGCCGAAACAGCGGCGCAGGCCGCGAGCCACATTATATTCGCCGCCGCCTTCCCAGGCCTTGAATTGGCGCGCTGTGCGGATGCGCCCTTCGCCGGGATCGAGCCGCAGCATCACTTCGCCCAATGAAAGAATATCGTATTGGCAGTCAGCTGCCGGTCTCAGTTCAATTTTACTCATATGCGCTCTCCTAATTAAAATAGACCAAACAGCATAGATGAACGGCTTAAAATGTGAATACGTATATCACGCAATATTTCGGCTCATTTGCGAAACACCAACTATTTCACCCGACCCGCTTATTATCATCCAACTGCACGATCGTGCAAACGGATGGCAGATCCATCCAATATGTCCTAAGCCCGGAACCTGAATTTTTTCCGGTAGCCGGAAGGCGTGATTCCGGTTTCCCGCTTGAAGGCCTGATTGAATCGTTCCCGGGTGGTATAACCACAGGATTCAGCCAGATATTCAATCAGCATATCGGTTTCCTTCAGCAAACGACAGGCACGCTGGATGCGTTCGCGGCGGATGGAATCGTGCACCGAAATCTGCAATAAGGCCCGGAATCGATTTTCAAGCGTGCGCCGGCCGACGTGTGCCGCCCTCGCCACATCATCCACCAGAATCGGGCGATGCGCACTCTCGCGAATAAACCGCAACGCTTCAGCGACGGCCTGATCTGAAACGGCGGTCAAATCGGAAGAATGCCGTTCTACAATTTGTTCGGGCAAAATACGTATGGGCTCCGCAGGTGCTGTCTCTCCCTTCATTAATTGATCAAGCATCTGTGCGGCCCGCCAGCCCACTCGCGCCGCACCCAGCTCAATACTCGACATCTGCGGGTGCAGCATTTCGCAGGCAAACCGACCGTTATTCACGCCCAGCACACAGACATCCTCCGGCACACGAAGCCCGCCATCGATACAGGCATCAATCACAACACGCCCCACCGGATCTTCGGTGGCCAGCACGCCGATCGGACCATCGCCCGGAAACCGGGCGATCTCAGACGCGATATTTTTAATCGACTGGCGTGACTTGAGTTCCAGACATTGGAACCCCTGATCCGACAGCGTGGAAAGATAACCCTGATATTTGAGGGTGGCATCGCCGAACACCTTGCGCCCGGTGATGGCAAAGCGGCGGATTCCTTTCCCAATAAAATAATTCGCGGCCATTCGCCCGATTTCATGATTATCAACCACTACGGATGTATTCGGGAGTTCGGCGAACCGACCGAAAATATTCACAGCCGGAATACCGCGTTTCCAAAGATTGGATACCGCCGTGCGGTCAAGCATTCCGATTACGCCGTTGCCCGACCATTTTTTCAAGTCGGAAAAAGAAACTTCCGGTGCTCCATGCGGCGCATAGAATCGC
Organism: Pontiellaceae bacterium B12219; assembly: GCA_029432795.1. GTDB lineage: Bacteria > Verrucomicrobiota > Kiritimatiellia > Kiritimatiellales > Pontiellaceae > Pontiella. The sequence continues at coordinate 24,604 of JARNMJ010000046.1, read as the reverse complement.
CAATTCCCCTGCTGGAACCCGTACTGTGCAACACCTTCGGCGACATCCCGCACAAACGGATTTGCGTAATCCATAGCCAATGCAATTTCAATTGAGTCCAACGTATTCTCCGATCTGATCGTTCTCACCAATTAACACAAAATTTTACTCTGGTTCAGCGATTAACAGATCTATACCGTGAACCGCACTATGAATCCGTTAAAGAAAAAACAGCTTCGATTAATCGGGATTGGAGGGGCCGCCGCTCTCTTCTTGCTCCTGCTGCCCGCACTCTTTCCAATGTCCGGAAAACCGGGGCCTAATCTGATTGCCGCCCTGGGCCGTTTTCATATTCTGGTGCTGCACTTTCCGATTGCACTGCTGTTCATCGTGCCCGTTTTTGAGCTCCTGGCCCGTACACGTTCCATGGGGTCCGTTCGGCCGGCCATTCTTCCATTACTCACCCTGGCCACCCTCTCCGCGATGGCCGCAACGGTTCTGGGAGTTCTGCTGGCCTATGGCGACGGCTTTTCGGGCGAAGGGGTTCGGCTGCACATGTGGGGCGGTATTGTTACGTCGGTTCTACTGATTGCGACGCGGCTGACGAAGCAGTTGTCTGCGCGAACTCCCCTGCTCTATTTCTGTCTACTTGGTCTCAGTTTGGTTTCGCTGGTTCTTGCGAGCGATCACGGCGCTGCTCTGGTACACGGCAAAACATTCCTGACGGAAAAACTGAAAAGAACCCCATCCGAGATCTCCCTGGATTCATCCATTTATACCGCGCTGGTTCAGCCGATCTTCCGAAACCATTGCTATGAATGCCACAGCTCGGATAAATTCAAGGGCGATTTCCGAATGGATGATTTCACGTTGCTGCTGGCCGGCGGAGAAAGCGGGATGTCCGGCATTGTTCCCGGTGATCCGGAAGACAGCGAAGTGTATTATCGAATCACCCTTAAACCCACCTCAAAAGGGTTGATGCCGCCCTCCCCCCACCTGCCCTTATCCACGAATGATATTGACCTGATTGCGTTCTGGATTGCATCGGGCGCATCGCAATCGCCCACTCTCCAGGAAGCACTGCAAAGCAATCCTTCAGACCCTGTAGCGGAACTCATCAGAGCTACTCTGCAATGATTGCATATATCAGTCTTTCTCTGTCCATATTGGCCGCTACCCTCCGTCATCTAGAAGAATGAACGCACAGTAACTGATTCCCCGAAACATAATTGTTTAAGCAGATTTAAGGGGCATTTTTCTAAAAAAACCTTTCCAGACTGGAGTTTAATAATGGGCAGAATAAGCAGACGATCTTTTCAGAAAATAAGCGCTCTGGCGGCAAGTGCCGCAACGGCCGGCCTTACGGGCTGCAAAACCACGAAAACAAAAACCGAAGAAATCTATGCTTTCAACATCGGCAAACCGGGCCCCTCGGCAAACAGCAAGCTGAACGTTGCCATGATCGGCGCAGGCAATATTGCCAGTCAGGCGTATGGCGGAACCCGGGACGAAAACATTGTTGCCCTGTGTGATGTTGACTCGAGCATGATTGATAAAAATCTAAACAAACATCCCGACAATGCCACCGCAAAACGCTTCACCGACTTCCGCGTCATGCTGGATAAAATGGGCAAAGAAATCGACATGGTCTGCGTCAACACACCCGACCACACCCACTTCGCCGCCACCATGGCGACCATGGAACACGGAATTAACGTATTCACTCAAAAACCGCTGGTGCATGATATCTGGCAGGCCCGCACGCTGAAAAAGGCAAAAGACAAATATAAAGTGCTCACCAACATGGGCAATCAGGGCCACACCTATAACGGCATACGCCAACTGAAAGAATGGTATGATGCCGGAATTTTCGGACAGATTACCGAAGCCCACAGTTACATTAGCGGGCCGGATTGGAACGGCCCCTATTTCGAACGCCCAGACGCACTCCCCCCGGCAAAAGATCCAATTCCAGCAACCCTTAATTGGGATCTGTGGCAGGGCCCGACCGGCCCGACCACCTTCAACCACCTTTATCACCCGAAAAAATGGCGCGGTTTCAATCGCTACGGAACCGGCACCTTCGGCGATTGGTTCTGCCATGTGGCCGACGCACCGGTCTGGCTGCTGGACCTTTATAAACCGGTCTCTGTTGAAGCCGAAAAGGTTGAAGGCGGGAACGAATGGATGGTAGTCGATGGCTGCCGGGTTCGTTTCGATTTTGAACATCGCGGCAATAAAGCCCCCTGCACATTCTATTGGTATAACGGCAACCCCGAACTCTTCCGCCCGAGTGCCCCGAAAGACTGGACCTGGCCGGGAAAGATTCCGAATGCCGGAACCTTTTATCACGGTACTAAAAACAACGGCTTCACCGACAACCGCTCGAACAATCCGCGCCTGGCCAACAAAGAAGCCGCCATCGAATTTAAAAAAGCCGGTTATCCCGAAGAAAAGTATCCACGCATTAAAGGCGGCCCCATTCTTGAACTGGTGAATGCCATCAAGGGCGGCCCGGAATGCGGAGCCAACTTCGACTACGCCTCCCCGTTCACCGAAGTCATGCTGCTTGGAATCATCGCGGCCAATCACGGCGGAAAAATCGAATGGGATTCAGATGCAATGCGAATTACCAACCGCCCCGAGCTGAATCAATATCTCAAAGCCCCGGTCCGCAAAGGATGGAACTACGGTGAGGATCTCTGGAAATAAAATTCCACAGGTTGGAAACAAAAAAGCCCGCCGATTAAAGCGGGCTTTTTTAGACTCCGAAGAGTTCGGATTACATCAGCGGGCCAACAGCCTGCATGAATTCCCAACGCTTCTTGGCAGATTCTTCTGCCAGTGCAAACAACTCTTCCGCTTCGTTCGGAGCTGTTTTCAGCAGACTCGAATAACGGCGTTCGTTGCGGATGAAAGCCTGGAAGTCGCCCTTCGGCGGACGTGCATCCCATGTAAACTTCTTGCCTTCTTCGGCTGCCGGGTTGTAGCGGTAGAGCGGCCAGTAGCCACATTCCACTGCATCCTTGGCAATCGTCTGCGTCTTCATCATATCGATGCCATGCGCAATACACGGAGCGTAGGCGATGATGATGGACGGACCGTTGTAAGCCACGGCTTCCTGAATTGCTTTCTGCGTCTGCACGCGGTTTGCACCCATGGAAATGTAGGCCACATAAACTGTACCGTAGCTCATGCACATGAAGCCGAGGTTCTTCTTGCCGGCACGTTTGCCCTGCGTGGCGAACTTAGCCACCGCGCCAATCGGGGTTGACTTGGAAGCCTGACCGCCGGTGTTGGAGTACACTTCGGTATCAACGACGAGAATATTTACGTTTTTACCGGAAGCCACCACGTGATCGAGTCCGCCGTAACCGATATCGTAGGCCCAGCCGTCACCACCGAAGATCCATACGGCTTTATCGATGAAGTAATCCTGCAGTTCAATAATCTTGCGAACAACCGGAGCTGCTTCAACAGAAGCTTCAGCCAGCGCAGTCGGCAACAGAATCTTGACGGCATTCTGAGCAGCCAAGGCTTCGTCGCTCAGATTGTTATCAACACAGACTTCAACCGCTTTTTTAAGCGCGGCAGTCAGATCAGCGTTTGTTCCGATTTCGAGCAGCAAGGCAACTGCATTACGCAACAGCGCACGGTTGTTATCCACCGCCATGCGGAAGCCCAGACCGTATTCTGCGTTGTCTTCGAACAGGGAGTTCCCCCAGGCCGGACCGCGACCTTCCTTGTTGGTGCAGTACGGAACCGTCGGGAAAGTGCCGCCATAAATGGAGGAGCAGCCCGTGGCGTTAGCCGTAATCATATGCTCACCGCAAACAAGAGAGACCAGTTTGATATAGGGCGTTTCACCACAGCCGGCACAAGCACCGGAGAATTCGAACAAAGGCTTCTTCATCTGAATGCCTTTAACGGTGTCAACTTTCACCCCTTCCAGATTGTTGTCCGGCAGGTTTTCAAAGAAGTATGTGTTTTCAACTTCGCCTGCGGCACGCTCCAGATCCAGCGTGGTGAATTCCAGCGCCTTGGTTTTGGCAGGGCAGGTTTCCACACAGACGCCACAACCGGTGCAGTCTTCGATATAGACCTGAATTTTATATTCCAGCTCGTTTTCATTCTTGGTCTTGGACTTGATGGTTGTGAAGGTTTCCGGTGCATTTTCAAGTTCGGAAGGTTTCAGCTGTTTCGCGCGGATTACTGCGTGCGGACACGCCATGATGCACTGGTTGCACTGAATGCAGTTGTCTTTAATCCATTTCGGAACGCGCGGGCCGATGCCCCGCTTTTCGAGCTTGGATGTGCCGACCGGCAACGAACCGTCGAAGGTCATCTTCGAAACCGGAACACTGTCGCCCTGCATCTGCATCACCGGCAGAATTACATCTTTCGCAAATTCGGAAGAATCCTTAGGAAGTAAATCCGGCAATACATACGATTCGGTGATCGCTGAAGGAACATCCACTTTTTCGATGGCCGCTGCGGACGCATCAATGGCTTTCCAGTTCATTTCGACGATATCCATACCTTTACGTTCGAAGGTCTTCTTCGCGTAATCTTTAATCAGCTGAATCGACTCGGCTTCCGGAAGAACGCCGGAGAGCTTGAAGTAGACAGTCTGCATGACAGTATTAATACGTCCGCCTAGACCAACGTCGATCGCGATCTGCAGTGCGTTCACGTTGTAGAAGTTAATTTTGCGATCAATGATGATCTGCTGCTCTTTTTTCGTGAGGTGATTAAACACTTCAGAGGTCGGAATTTCAGAGTTCAGCACAAATGTTCCGCCTTCCGCAAGGGCACTAAGCATGTCGTAGCGACCAATGTAGGACACGTTGTGACATGCGACGTAGCCGGCATGCTGAACGAGGTACGGATAGTTCACGCCGCTTTCACCGAAACGAAGATGCGAAACGGTCACACCACCGGACTTCTTGGAGTCGTACACAAAATAAGCCTGTGCCGTCATGTCGGTGTTGTCGCCGATAATCTTGATGGTGTTCTTACACGCACCAACGGTACCGTCAGAACCGAAGCCCCAGAAAATAGAGCTTTTCACATCTTCCGGTTCGATATTGAACTCCGGTCCCATCGGAATGGAGAGGTTGGTTACATCGTCGTTAATACCCACCGTGAAGTTATGCCATGCACCATTATCAATGTGATCGTATACAGCTTTCACCATGCTCGGTGAAAATTCCTTGGAGGAAAGGCCATAGCGGCCGCCGATAATTTTGCATCCTTTGCCTTCAAGTGCCGTAACCACATCGAGATAAAGCGGCTCACCCAGTGAACCGGGTTCTTTGGTGCGATCGAGAACAATAATCTTTTTCGCCGTTTCCGGGATGCAGTCGATGAATGCTTTTGCGGAGAACGGACGATAGAGACGAATTTTAACGAGACCGAGTTTTTCGCCCTTTTCATTGAGCTTTTCAATGGTCTGCTCGATCGTATCGCAGGCAGAACCCATGGCAACAATGACTTTTTCCGCATCGGCCGCACCGACATAATCGAACAGGTTGTACTGCCGACCGAACTTCGCGGCAAATTTATCCATGTATTCCTGAACAATTTCCGGAATGGCGTCATAATACTTATTGCTCGTTTCCCGTCCCTGGAAGTAAACATCGGGATTCTGAGCAGCCACTTTGATATAGGGATTTTCCGGCTTGAGAGCACGGGCACGGAAACGCTCGATATATTCCGGCTCGATCAAATCCTTCAGGTCTTCGTAGTCGATCTGCTCCACTTTCTGCAGTTCGTGCGAAGTACGGAAGCCGTCGAAGAAGTTCAAAAACGGAACTTCAGCTTTCAGTGTCGACAGATGCGCGATCGTGGCCATATCCATCGTTTCCTGAATGGAGCTTGCCGCGGTCATGGCCCAACCGGTGTTACGAACAGCCATCACATCCGAATGGTCGCCGAAAATGGAGAGCGACTGGGCCGCCAACGAACGGGCGGAAACGTGGAAAACCGTCGGCAGCATTTCGCCGGCGATCTTGTACATGTTAGGGATCATCAGGAGAAGTCCCTGCGAAGCGGTGAAGGTGGTGGTTAACGCACCGGCGCTGAGTGCGCCGTGAACCGCCCCGGCCGCTCCGGCTTCAGACTGCATCTCAACCACATCAACTTCTTTTCCGAAAAGGTTTTTTTTGCCCTGACTTGCCCATTCCTCCGAATATTCGCCCATGTTTGAAGACGGTGTAATTGGATAGATGGCGGCAACATCAGAAAAGGCGTATGCAATATGTGCAGCCGCAGTATTACCATCGATGGTAACCATTTTTTTACTCATGTGAGTCCACTCCTAAGTTATGTATCCCTTGATTTTGAAAAAGTACGAAATTTATACCTATATCGCACCTCACCCCTCGGGTTTCCCCGTAAAAGTTTCAAATAATCACACAACTTGCCAAAATTGAAAGTTTATTTGGCGCTAAAGTTAGCATTTTAAGCGCTATATCGCCTATTTATACTGAGTTCAAATATGAGTTTATACAAAAAAAGCCCCTAAACGGGGCTTTTCATTAATATAAGTGCATTGGCTAAAAGGATGAAGGGGTATTCAACAAGGGGTCGCTGACCGTGACATTCCTCGCCGATTCATCCTTCGCCAATGCAAAGACTACGCTGTCTGCCGAGTCGGGTGCCACGGTGACAATCTTGGTTTTAAACCCATCGAGCTGCAATTCGAAGGTGCGTTCCCCACGCACATGCTGCTCCAACGGAGTTTTTCCTATAAATTCAGCGCCGCCCGGACGATAGACCTTTGCACCGCTGGGCGTACTGTCAATCAGTACAACTTTTTCCAATATACCCACGGCTTCTTTCAGCGGCACAACGACTTCTTTTTTCGACTGAGACGAAAGAGTGAAGGGCTTAATGTCGTACCCGTCCTTATGCATTTCAAATGCAGTGTCTCTATCAACCAACACTTCAACCGGTGTGGTTCCGAGAAACTCAATTCCGCCGGAACGGTACAGTTCAGCACCCGCAGGTTTGCTGCGAATGGTAACGTAGGGCATTGGGTTCAATTCCACATTCACTTCACGGGGTGAATCCGGAGCAATGGTGATGTTTTTTGTTTCATACCGATTCAACTTCAGTTCGATATCCATATCGTCCTTCACCAGCTGGCGGAAAGGTGTACGGCCTAATGAAACCCCGCGATGAACCACTTCTGCCCCAGCCGGCTCACTGTATACAATGACAATCGGCTCACGCTCCATCTCAACCATAAACGGGCTTGATGTATCTTTATCAATCTCAAAGGATTTCGAATAGTAGCCCTCCTTGCGAAGCTCCAGCTGACGGGTCTCTTCAGCAGGAACGGCCAGCGGGGTTGTTCCCAGCGGCTGTCCGCTTGCGGTAAACACCTCGGCATTATGCGGATTGCTGGTCACCAGCACGGTGTCTTCGCGATTCAGATCAACCATAATATCCCCTTCCGGATCTTCCGGAAGCGTGAAAGAACGGCTTGCATAGCCCGGTGCCGAAACTTCAAAGGTCCGCCAGGGCTTGTCATAATCAATGCGGTATGGAGTACGCCCAACACGGCCGACCCCTTCCACAGCAAGCTCCGCCCCTTCAGGATTACTCAAAAGCAGCACCTTTTCCCGTTTTACTAACTGCACGTTGATGCTCTCCGGATCAATCGGCGAAACCACAACCGTTTTTGAAAAATAGCCGCTTTTACGAACAACCAGCTCCTTGGCATTCGCCACCAGATTTACGCGAAGCGGTGTTTTTCCAAGAAGATGGTCATTATCCTTAATATAGACTGAGGCGCCCGCCGGCTCACTCGACAAGGTTACAGGTGCGCAACCGGTCAGACTCAGCGACAGGAAAAATCCCGCAATCAAACTCAGATGTATTACTGATGATTTCTTCATTTTATCATACCCCATTAATTACATTTATAATTCGGTCAAAATAACTGAGACCAAGAAAGCAGGATCTGTTCCAACCCCTTGAATATTTCATTTATTTTCAAAGGCGCGCAGCGGGAAATACGGATTGACGCGGTCTGCAAAATCGCCTTAACTCCCGCCAATGACTACACAGAAGAAATAGTCGCCCATCCGGATTCAGGCAAAATGCGCCTTTCTTCACGGGCCTCAAAACCAAAGCCCTGGCGAATGCCTTTCCCCTCTCCCTTTACTATGAGCACAAGCACTATACATTTTGATAATGCCAGCGAAGCCAGCGAGATCGGGACGCTGACCGAGCGTCTTATCGAACGGATCGAACAGGATTTTAATCTGGAACTCGTTCTCCGGGATCTGGGCGTTATGCTGCACGGCCCCCAGGATGCCGCAGAAAAGGTTGAACTGTTTTTTCAGGATCTTCGTGAAGCCCGCAATCGGGCTCCGCTGGATCCGCATGCCGTTCACTATGCATACGACGCATTTGTACAAGGAGAGGAGCGGGTTTTTGAAAAACTCGCCAGCATCCGAATCGATGTAAGCCCGCGAAAACCGGCCGTATTCCCGAAAACACTTGGCCAGCAGATCTATCTGAATGCCATGCTCCAGAATACGATCACCTTCGGCATCGGCCCGGCCGGCACCGGAAAAACCTATCTGGCCATGGCCATGGCGGTATCCGCCCTCTTGAAGGACGATGTCAGCCGAATCATCTTAACGCGCCCCGCCATCGAAGCCGGAGAAAATCTGGGCTTCCTTCCCGGCGATTTTCAGCAGAAAGTCGCCCCTTATTTAAGACCGCTCTACGATGCGTTGCACGATATGCTTCCGGCTGAAGCCATTGAAACCTATATTGAACGCGGTATTATTGAAGTGGCGCCACTGGCCTATATGCGCGGACGCACACTCAATCAGGCATTTGTCATTCTTGATGAAGCACAAAATACCACCCCGCCGCAGATGCTGATGTTCCTGACCCGTCTGGGCTTCGATTCAAAATGCGCCATCACCGGCGATCTCACCCAAACCGATCTGCCGCATAATAAAATATCCGGACTGCGCGAAGCCCGTTCAATCCTCGGAAATATCCAGGGATTGGAAATGTGCAACCTTACCGAACGCGACGTGGTCCGTCATCCGCTGGTTCAAAAGGTTATTGAAGCCTACCAGACCAAGCGAAACAATGCTTCCGACTTCAAGGAGAAGTACCGTGAAAAAACGTTTTAAAGATAAGAAAAAGAAGGGAATCGCCGAGCGCAAAACAGAAGTCCAGCGCAAACAGGATGTTCCCTATAAATCGGTCGGCCTCGGCCTGATTCTCTGGCTGTTGGTCACCTGGATGTTTTTCGGCCACGGTATCGTACGCACCCCCGCTTTATCCGAAGGAAATACAATTCCGTCCACCGTCGTCGCCTCCGTGGATTTCGAATGCGAAAATCTCTACGAAACGTCATTGAGTAAAAACAGAGCGGCGAGCGCCGTTCCACCGGTTTTCACCATCAATCCCCTTCCCGCCGAGCGCGCGGCCAAAATGGTGGATATGCTTTTCGACCAGATCGGGCAGTACGCAGTTGCATCCTCCAATCAGCAGCAAACCATCATCAACTCGATGGAAGGGCTGATTCTCGGTTCCAAAGTGACCCCGGAAGAAATGATCACCACCTTCCCGACCAACATTCTGAAAAGTTCCAAAATCACCCTGACCAAGGCGATTTTGGATACGATGGAAAAAGGTATTCTATCCGATGAATCGCGGGTAACACTCTTCGAAGACACATCGGACCGATTACTGACCATTCGAAAAAATGATGATCCGACGCCGAATGTCGTTTCGCAAAACAATGTATTCTCAACCCGCACAGCAGTCTGGGCCATCAGTGAGAGATTTAAAAATGAACAGCAAAAGGATTTACTGAACCGACTCCTGCCCATCTTTGTTGTCGACAACATGACCTACGACGAAGCTTCCACGCTTGCCGAACGAAAGATCGCGGCCAGCATGGTAGAACCCTTCATTCAGAAATACCCCTCCGGAACCACACTCGCCCGGGCCGGCGACTCCGTCACCCAGCAGACCCTGCTGTTGCTGAAAAAACATGAAATACAACGCCAAGCCGATCAGGATGTCTGGGAACAGGCCCTGGAAATTGTCGGAAACGGAATCCTTCTGCTTGCCGGACTCATTGCAACCGCTGTCTTCCTGAAGGTGGGCAGCGCCCCGCTGATTCGACAGCCGGATAAATTATTGCTGCTTGCGATACTCTCGCTCTTCACCCTCGGTCTGGCGCGGCTTTTGACCTATCTCTCTGTGCAGTACGCTCTCATTTCACCCTCCCTGCTGATGTATCTCGTTCCCTCAGCACTCGCCGTACTGCTCGCCGGAATTCTGCTCGGCGGCATGGCGGCCATCACACTCGGGTTCTGGTGCAGCTTTGCCCTCGGCGTCCTGTTCACACAGTCCTTCAATGTTTTTGCCCTCGGCATGCTCGTCACCATCACGGCTGCAAGTTCTGTCCGCAATATTCACCGACGCTCCAGTCTCTTTCGGGCCGGCATCTGGATCTGCGCAGTCAAAGTGCTCTTTGTATTGGTCTCCGCCATTCTCAATCGACCGATTGCCTCGGTACTCGTCGGCCAGATTTTAGCCTCCATCTTATCCGGTTTGCTATCGACGGTTCTCACGCTCCTGCTTATTCCGATATTTGAAAAACTTTTCAAAATCACAACCGACATTACCCTGCTTGAACTTTCCGACATGGGACACCCCCTGCTTCAGAAAATGGCCATTCAGGCTCCCGGCACCTATCACCATTCCTTGATGGTGGCCACGCTCGCCCAGAATGCCGCGGAAGCCATCGGAGCCAACTCCCTGCTCATTCGCGTTTGCGCCTACTATCACGACATCGGAAAAATGGCGAAACCCGAGTTCTTCACCGAAAACATCCAGCATAAAGAAAATCCGCACGACGAACTTTCGCCCCACATGAGCGCGCTTGTCATTTCCTCACACGTGAAAGAAGGCCTAACGCTCGCCAAACGCCACAAGCTGCCCCAGCCGATCCTTGATGCCATTGAACAGCACCACGGAAACGGGCTGATCTCCTTCTTCTATCACAAGGCCAAACAAGCCGCCAAAGAAGGGGCCGGCAACTCCATGAATGACCTTATTAATGATTCCGACTTCCGCTATGGCGGTGCCCCGGCCGTATCTCCGGAAATGGCTATTCTCTCTTTGGCCGATGCCTCCGAGGCCGCCGCCCGGTCTATTGAGAAGCCGACACCTCAGAAAATATCCAACCTCATGAATGACATCTTTGCCATGAAAATCCGCGATGGTCAGATGGACTATGCCAATCTGACGATGGCCCAGATTAACGTGGTCAAACAGTCCTTCATTTTCTCACTTTCAAACATGCTGCACGGACGCATCCCGTACCCTAAAGACGATGATAATAAATCTGCTAAATCACCAAAAGAAACATCAGCTCCAGCTGAAGAAAATTCAAAAGCTGGCTGAGTGGCTGGGCGAGCGGCTTGCGCCCCGAACTTCCGAACCCTGGAACGAAATCTGCGTCGTCCTCACCGACGACGAAGGCATTGTGCCAGCCAATCAGGAATACTTCGGCAAAAACCGCCCAACCGACGTCATCAGCTTTCGCTATGATCCCGTTCCAGGCGAAGAAGAGGGATTCAGCGGAGATCTGATTATTAATGTCGACCGCGCACTGCAGGTCGGCCCCGAACAGAACGGAGCCGACTACGAGCTCGCGCTCTATATTGCTCACGGCTTCGATCACCTCTCCGGCGCCGAAGATGACACCCCTGAAAAGAAAAAAGCCATGCTCGATACAGAAACGGCATGGCTTAAAGAAATTGGAACGGACGCAATCAGCAAATTATTCAAATAATTCACTCTGATTCAATTCAGCAACCGGGCGGAACGATTGGCGGTGCGCGGAAAGAGCTCCGTGCTTTTGCAGGGCCTCCAAATGCTTTTTGGTTCCATAGCCTTTGTGTTGCGCAAATCCATACATAGGGAACTCGGCATCCAACGCAACCATCAGACGATCGCGCGTCACTTTGGCAATGATGCTGGCGGCCGAGATCGAAACAGACAACGCATCGCCCTTTACAATGGCCTTGTGTTCACAGGGTAATCCCTTAACCCGCAGCCCATCTACCAAGGCAAAATCAGCTTGAACCTGCGCTGCCGCAAGGGCCATGGCTTTGTGGGTCGCTTTCAGAATGTTAATTCGATCGATCTCTTCGGGACCGACGATCCCCACCCCGATTTGAACAAACTCAGATTCTTCCAGCGTCTTAAAAAAGTGCTCGCGCCATTTTTCGCTCATGGCTTTGGAGTCGGTGAGTTTTCCAAAGGTTGGAACCAATTCGGCTCTGATATAATCCGGATCAAAGACAACCGCCCCGGCCACCACCGGACCGGCCAGCGGCCCGCGGCCTGCCTCATCAATTCCGGCCAGACGCGAAAAACCCGACGACCATGCTTCTTTTTCATAAAGCAGGACATCGGGATGATCGTTCATTTCATTCGCTCCGGTTCCAGGGTCTGAATGCCAAAAGCCGAAGGAGGCAGAAATACGACCTTCGACTTTCAGACTTTCGACCGCAGGACTGCGGCGAAAACGCCTTAAACGCGACGTTCTTTAATACGGGCTTTCTTACCGGCGAGATCACGCAGGTAGTAGAGCTTCGCGCGGCGAACCTTACCATGACGTTCGATCTCAATCTTATCAATGTTCGGGCTGTTCAGCGGGAAAACACGCTCAACACCTTCACCATAAGAAACACGGCGAACGGTGATGGATTCCATCACGCCACCACCCTTACGGCCAATAACAGTACCGGTATACACCTGAATACGTTCTTTGCCGCCTTCTTTAATCTTGTAATGAACGCGAATGGTATCGCCGACTACGAAATTCGGGTGACGATCCTGTGTGGCCTGTTCCTGGCTGATTTTTTCTACAGTATTCATAAAAGTATCTCACTTCTGGATTTATTCAAAGAGCGCTAGATAATAGCGAACCGCGTTTCCCGGTCAAGAGTTGTTTTCGCCAATTTTCCTGCAATTCCAAATCACTTCCCAAACTGTACAAGAAGGATGCTGAAAAGAACCGGAATTCCCATCCCCGGAACGTAAAAACTTCCAGAGGCTGGAAAATCTGTTTATCCATCAAGCTTCTGCTTCAGCATCTGCATGACAGCCCCCGGATTGGCCTTCCCTCGGCTTGCTTTCATAACCTGCCCCATCAGGAAGTTAATCGAGGCCGGGTTTCCGGCTTTGTATTCTTCAACCGGTTTCGGATTATTGGCAATGGCTTCATCCGCCCAGCCTTCAAGCGCAGAATCGTCGGAAACCTGAGCCAACCCTTTGGCTTCCATAATTTCCTTCGGGTCGCCGCCTTCATTAAAGATGGTTTCAAAAATCTGTTTTCCGCCGCCGGTATTAATGGTCTTGGCATCGATCAATTCAATAATCCGGGCCAGTTTTTCAGGTGTGACCCTGGATTCGGAAATCGTCAATCCCTGTTCGGAAAGCAGGCGAAGCATTTCGCCCATAATGAAGTTCGATACCGCTTTGGCATTCTGAGTGTGCTTCATGGTTTCTTCAAACCAGTCCGAAACATCCATGGAGGCCGTCAGCACGCCGGCATCGTATTCGGGAAGGCCGAGCTCTTCAACATAACGCACACGCCGCTGAGCAGGCATCTCCGGCAGCTCGGAGCGCCATTGCTCAATCTGCTCTTTGGACACCTTGACCGGCATAAGATCGGGCTCCGGGAAATAGCGGTAGTCGTGGGCATTTTCTTTGGTGCGCTGCGTGAAGGTTTCGCCGCGGTCCGGATTATAGCCGCGCGTTTCCTGAACCACTGTCCCGCCCGATTCCAATACGGAAATCTGACGATCGATTTCATATTCGATGGCATCCTGAATAAAGGCAAAGGAGTTCATATTCTTAATCTCAACCTTTGCACCAAGCTCCTTCTGGCCCACCGGTCTCACCGAAACATTCACATCAGAACGCATCTGGCCTTTTTCCTGATCGCAATTGGAAATTCCGCCATACTGCATGATCTGCTTAATGGCAGTCATATAGGCCAACGCATCGGCGGCAGAACTCATACAGGGATTGGAAACAATTTCCATGAGCGCAGTTCCCGCCCGGTTGTAATCCACCAGACTGGCACCGGCCACATGGGTATTTTTCGCGGCATTTTCCTCCTGATGAATTCGTTCAAGTGTGAACGTTTTCAGCTCGCCCTCAACTTCAACCGTGATTTGACCTCCCAGACAGAGCGGTTCATCGGCCTGCGTGATCTGATAGTTTTTGGACATATCCGGATAGAAATAGTTTTTACGGTCCCATTTGCTGTACGGATTAATTTCACATCCCAGCAGCAGGCCCGCCTTACAGATCAGTTCAATCGCCTTTTCATTCATCACCGGCAAAGCACCGGGATATCCCAGACAGGTCGGACAAACGTGCGTATTCGGCTCCGCCCCATATTCATACTTGCAGGAGCAGAACATCTTTGTGTTCGTCTTCTGCATCACATGTGTTTCAAGACCGATAGTTGCTTCATATTTCATGATCGTAATCCGTGATTCGTAAAAGATTAAAGGGACGGGCGCGCTTTATGCCATTCTGTGGACTGCTCGTAAGCATGGCCGACTTTAAGAATGGTTTCTTCCTGGAAGTCGTCGCCGATAATCTGCAGACCGATCGGCATGCCGTTCGATGCAAAACCGCAAGGCAAAGACAACGCACAGTTACCAGCGAGATTCGTCGGCGTGGTGAGAATATCGTCGAGATACATTTTCAACGGATCATCCGTCTTTTCGCCCTTTTTATAGGCTGGAGTCGGCGTGACCGGAGCCAGGATGGCATCGCATTGCTTAAAAGCTTCCGTGAAATCATTGCGGACCAAAGTCCGAACCTTCTGCGCTTTTTTATAGTACGCATCGTAGTAGCCGCTGCTCAGCACATACGTCCCGAGAATAATGCGGCGCTTGACTTCCTGACCGAATCCGGCCGAACGGGTTTTTGCATAAAGATCCGCCGGATCTTTTCCGTCAATCCGCATACCGTAGCGAATGCCATCGAAACGGGCCAGATTGGCAGATGCCTCTGCGGTGGCGATAATATAGTAAACCGCAATCGCGTACTTGGCATTCGGCAGGCTGACATCCACAATTTCAGCGCCAAGACTCTTGCAATGCTCAACCGCATCGCGAACGGATTTTTCAACTTCCGGATCCATTCCTTCCACAAAAAACTCTTTCGGCAGGCCCAGCTTCATTCCGGCGAGCGACGCATCATCCGTCAGATTTTTTCCAAAAGCCGGAACATCCATATCGATGGATGAGGAGTCCATGGGATCGTAACCGCAGAGGGTTTCGAGCAGAATGGCGGAGTCTTTTACGCTTTTGGTAATCGGCCCGATCTGATCGAGCGACGAAGCAAAAGCGGTCAAGCCGTAGCGGGAAACGCGGCCATAGGTCGGTTTCACACCAACACATCCACAGAATGCGGCTGGCTGGCGAATGGAACCGCCAGTATCGGAACCGAGCGAAGCAATCGCTTCATCCGCCGAAACACATGCTGCCGAACCGCCGGAAGAACCGCCCGGAACATGATCAAAATTCCAGGGATTGGACGTTTTTCCGAGGGCAGAACTCTCGGTACTGGAGCCCATGGCAAATTCATCCATGTTCACACGGCCCAACATAATCGCCCCGGCTTCACGTAATTTTGAAATTACGGTCGCGTCGTAAGGAGCAATGTAACCTTCGAGAATTTTTGACGAACAGGTGCAGGGCTGCCCTTTCACATTCAGCAGATCCTTAATAGCCACCGGAATTCCAAGCATTGGAAGTGTGGAGCCGGCAACCCGCTTTTCATCGGCCGCTTCGGCCTGAGCCAATGCGTCTTCGCGATCAAGCGTGAGATAGGCCCCGACCTTACCGTCGTTGGCATCAATGGAGGCGAGCACGTCGTTAACGATGTCCACCGAGGTGCATTCACCGGAAGCAAGCTTCTCGGAGAGTTCAGCAATAGTACATTTATTTAAATCAGCCATGGGATTCCTACTGGTCGATGATTTTGGGGACGCGAATGTGGCCATCTGCGGCAGACGGGGCATTGGCAATGACATCGGCGTGATTCAGACTGCTGCCGACTTCGTCCTTGCGAAGCACATTATAAATCGGGATTGCGTGGGCCGTCGGCTCGACATTAGAGACATCCAGTTCGTTCAGCTGTTCCACATAATTCAACACCTGATCAAGCTGCCCCTGAAAGAGCGTCTTTTCTTCGTCTGTCAGATCAATGCACGCGAGCTTCGCGACATAGCCGACATCCATACCATCATGTTTTTCGGGCATTTCTTTTCCTCAATTTCCAAAAATAAAGCCCGCAGTATAAATAAACTGCGGGCTCGCGCAACTTCCAAGGTCTGGAAGATTTATTCTCCGTAGGCCTTCTCACGCATCGTGTCCGTCAGCACATACGGATAAACCTGCTGAATAAAATCAATAATCAGGGCTTCGTATTCATTTCCTTCCGGCTCCCGCTCGCCCTGCACTGCAATGTAGGCCCAGCGATTGGCTTTACTGCGTACCACGCGGTCCCAGGCCAGCCAGAACATACGGGAATAGTGCGAGGACGTTTCACGGTCCTGCCCGACAAACCAATAGGCATAGAACGAATAATACGGGACGGGACCATCCGCCGTGCGGAACGTACGGGATGTTTTAATGACGCGAACCGTCAAAGGATCCCGCCCTTCCAGCGGCACTTCCAGATCATACTCGCCATCCATATTATTACCCTGCCCTTTCAGACAACGCTGTGGACGGTGAATGGAGTCACGGGCCGTTCCTGACAACACAATCGAAGTAAAAAGGCGGGTTCCCGCATCATTGGTGAAAGCCGATTTCACAAATTCGGTATCGTCCGGCAACTGCTCTTTTTCGGCACGCGCCATATTAAAGAGCACACTTCCGCAATCCGGGCAAATGTCCGGAATGACCAGATCACTGACATAAAACGAGGCATCGCGATAGTCCTTGGCACAGAGATCCGGGTTATGACAGAACTTGAGCTGATTGCCATGCCAGCCCTCAACATCTTCCGGCAGCTCCATTTTTACCCCCGGAACAAAATCAAATTTCACATCGGTGGTAAACGCGAGCGCAACAATGGACAGCATCATCAGAATGATGATGGTTATGAATGGTTTAAATAGGCTTTTTTCCATGTCTTGAAAAGCTCCCGGTAATTGACATTAAGCAGTTTTCCGAAACCGACCATCAAACTGATCGCCACGGTGAACAGAACGTATCCCGACCAGTCATGGTGCAATCCGGTACCGAACTGCTGTCCAGCCGTAATTGAAACCAGCGCGATCGAAATAATACGGCCGATATTTCCAGCCACGGCGATTGGAATCGAGAAAAGAAACAGCAACCATTTTTTAACAAACGTTTTCTGTGTGTAATATGCATACACAGCCGTCAACGCCGTCATGGCCAGCAACGACCGCAACCCCGAACAGGGCGCTTCCACGTTGAGCTGGAAATAAGGGGAAATCAGCTGCGTTCCCACGCGCTGACACTCAATACCGATACCTTCCAACATGCTATGCGCCATAGTGGTTGCAAGACGCTGTAACGGCCCCGAAAGCGCATCCAGAAAGTTCAACGGCACACAGAAAATAAGATAAGCACAGGGAAAGATCAGCAATTTAGCCACTTTCCAGCCGTAGAAATAGAACGGAATTCCCCAGATGAGAAAAATCAACGCCATCAGCGAAATACGGGTTTGCTGCATTTTGGCGCCCAACCAGTGCATCGCCAACGCCATAATGATGACCGCCAGCCCCCACTGACACACCTTTTTCGGTGCGGCCAGAATCTCTTCCCGCCGATACCAGACCACCCAAAGACTGACGAACGGAATCAGATAACCATGCGAATAGTCCGCACCAAAGGAAACTTTATCCCCCCAGCGGGAAATCATCCATTTAAACACCGATGCGCTTCCCACGTTATCAACCGTGTTCCCGAAGAGATGAAACAGAATAAAAAGGAACCCGATAATCACGGAGGCAAAACCGATATTCATCAGTTCACTTTTGGATAGCGCGCCAAGACGCCAGCGATCGCTCCATATTAAGGTTTGATTGGTTTTAGTTTCTTCCATAATCGATTCAATCCGAGAGTTACGTTGTAAATGCCCATTTTATGACAGAACAGGAAGCGAAACTCAAGAACGCATCCAAAAAGCTCACATCCCCTACTAATAGTTATTCAGAACATCCATCCGGTTTTTACGCAACCTTATGGCAGATCTGCAGTTGGATTAGATCACACGCCTTCGCGTACATTTTTTCTACATAATCGACTTGCAAACGAAACACCGATGCCTACTATAGCGGCTCCTTTCGAGGAAAAAGCGAGCGTAGCTCAGTGGTAGAGCTTCACCTTGCCAAGGTGGCTGTCGAGAGTTCGAATCTCTTCGCTCGCTCCATTTTAAACCCGCCCACGATACTTTCGGGGCGGGTTTTCTTTTGGGCTTCAGGATTGCATTTTCGAATCCGATTCTGAATTCTATCAGCTCTTTTGGAGCCCCGGTAGCTCACCTGGACAGAGCGACAGATTCCTAATCTGTAGGTAGTGAGTTCGAGTCTCGCCCGGGGCACCACTTCCCTCCGCACTGCCCCGCATTTCCAAAGCCGGAAATCTAAACCACTCATGTATCAACGTTTTCTCCGTCATAATATGTTGCGGTCACCCATAACAGACAATAGCCCAATCCATGCAGTTTTATATTACCACCCTATTTCCAATCGTTGCCCTACCCTCAAAACATGAATAGCGCGTGCATGGCCCCGGCCTCCCTCGCCTTCAATCCATATTCTGATTGTCAGACATCTTCAGGATAGGTTAATCCCCACTGCTTCCGCATCGTTTCCATGGTTTGCTGAATGGCCAAGGTTTCATCCAGCGGCATGACCGGACTCTCTGTTTTTCCCGCAGCAATGCACTCCATCACATGCTCGATCTCAAACTTGAAGCCTTCCTCTTCGGGAAACGGAAAACTGAGTTTTTCGACCGGTTGATTGTTCCGGCACACCTCGATCTCCTTTGCACCCAGAAACCGGAGCACACGGATATAGCCTTCCGTCCCGCCGATAACGGCCTCGACCGGCAGGCTTCCGGAAATACTGCTGCTGAGAAAAGCCGTTCTGCCCTGATCATATTCCAGCACATAGAACGAACGTTCGTCCACCCCGGTATCGCCCATCACCGCATGACTCCTGATCTCCGCCGGTGTTCCGCCGAAAACCATCGAAGCAAACGAAATCGGATAGATACCGACATCCAGCAGTGCGCCGCCCGCAAGCTTGCGATTCCTCAACCGATTATCCGCATCCTGCGGAGCCCGAAAGGAGAGATCCGCCTTAACCGTGATCACCTCACCGATCGCTCCTTCATTCACCAGTTCACGGGCCTTCCGGATCGCCGGCAGAAACCGGGCCCACATGCCTTCCATCAAAAAGAGATTTTTTGCACGTGCCAACGCAATCATCTCCTCCGCCTGCGCCGCATTAATGGTCATCGGTTTTTCGCAAAGCACATGCTTGCCGCTCTCAAGGCACTGGCGCAGATTTGCGGCATGAAAATTATGCGTGGTGGCAATATAGACCGCATCCACATCGGGATTTGCCAACAGGCCTGCATAGTCCGTTGCCACCGGATCGAGACCGGTTTCTTTCGCAAAGGTTTCGGCACGTTCCGCGCTCGATGAAGCCACCGCGACCAACGTCCCGGTCGGCAATGCTTTCAGACTGCTTACAAACTTCCGGGCGATTCCGCCGCAACCGATAATTCCCCACTTAACGTCCATGTGATGCTCCTGTTCTAAAAGTTTTTTTCTTCGCGAATGATCGTACCATTCCTGAGTTCCCGAACAAATACATTGGCTTCGCCGGTTTCGCTGTCGAGTTCCGCAATCGTGATTTCCTGCACACGGCCATCGATGAGCTCGACAGTCAATTCATTGGCGCTGTTTGCCACGACCGACTTGATGACGGATTCCGTTTCATAGGGCTCAAGCACCGACAGGAACCGCGCTTCCGGTCCCACGCTGCGGATCGCCATGGTTTTGCGGCGCTGCGCTTCATCGCCCAGCGGGAAGTCACCGCCGAAACGCGCTTTAAAGGAAACCGCCTCAACACCGGACAGATCAACCGTTACGACGCTTTGATTCTCCAGATCTTCCGGCATGGCCGGCACCGACTTCGGCATCGGAGCGCCCTGAATTTTTACGGGACCGCCGTAATAGTCCGTTCCCGCCGCTTCCGGTTTTTTCGTGTTTTCATACATAACCGGCAGATCGGCAACACATACTTCAGAGCCGTCGTTCAGCACAATTTTTGCATCGCCCCAGAACAGCGTGTCTTTCTTGTTATTCTCGGCCTTCACCGAAAGCACCAGCTGTTTTTTGCCGGCAACGTCGAGCTCGATATCCTTTGCCCCGAGAATCCACGCACCGGTCTGATCTTCCAGCAGCGTCTCACCGTCGGCCTCGATCGTAAACCACGTCTTTTTCTCGACCGGGAATGCTTCCGCCGCCGTGCCGATCATCACTTCGGCGCCGCGCGGCCAGGCATTGAAGACATCCATATTCAGTGGGCCGTCTTCGCTTTCGCGCATGCGTGCCCCGTCGTTGTCGTAGCCCTTGCCGAAGCCCATCACAAATTTTGCGCGCGAAGTGCCGTCGGTTTTATACCACTGGCAATCGGTGATAAACTGCCCCGCTCCCAGCGGATCGGCGTTCATCTGATCCTCATGCCGGATTTTTTCAACGCCGGTCCCTTCCAACCCCTGGAACCCTTTAATCTGAAAGAGATTGTCGAACGTATGCTCCGAATCGCCCTTCAGGTAGTCGACCAGTACCACATAATCGTCCATCATAATCATCATGCGGCGCTGCAGGATTTTATCGTCGGTAAAACCGGTCAACTCGCCGTAGGCCGGTGCATCGTCGGGAATCGGCATACTGCGGCCTTCGTCCCACACCTTTTCGGCCACCGTCATATTGAGGCCGTCATATTCCATGCCGCCGTACGGCGGATGGCTCCAGCGCGCCTCGGTTTCAACAACCGTTGCCGACATCATATCGCCGGTGTAGTACATACGCCGGAAACTCTCCTCCGCTTCCTGCATCTTCTGGTCGACGACTACCATATTTTTGGTCATCGAGGTCTGGACCAGGAATTTGTAGAGATAGCATCCGTAGCCGTACCAGAACATTTCCGGATTATAAAAACTGCGGCCGTAGCGGCTCAGATGGATCAGGCTGGCCCGGTCCAGATGACCGTGGCCGCCGCCGTGTGTGCCGTAGCGCAGCATCGCCTGAATCTGCTCGCGCTGCGGACGGTTTTCCGTCTGCGAGCGCAGCTGCACAATGCCCATGTTGTCGGCATAGGCCGACTCGGTAATCTTCACCGATTCAACCTCCGGCAGATCCGGCACGCCGTAAAGCAGATCGCGCGAATCGCCGCGCTGAATCACTGCCACATATTCCGGGTCGCGATACAGATAGTAGGCCAGCTCATAATCCTGGCCGGTCACGCGCGCTTCGGTGGCATCGTTGACCGCCGGCAGCACCCCGCGGTAGTCGAGAAAATCGAGCGGCGCATCCCACATATCTTTGATGCAGATATCGTTCTGCTCCAGCGCGCCCCACTTTTCGAATTTCATGCCCCACAGGCCCGGGCTCATCCGGCGCGGCGTCAGTGAATGATTCTTTGTGGTGCCTAGTGGCAGCCGCAGGTTCACGAAATCAATACCCCACGGCTCCAGCGCAATCCCGACCTGCGAGAACATCCGTGCGCACCAGAGGTTATAACCCACAGCGCACTCGTGCCACCATCCGTCGCTCATCACACCCTGTGCCAGCTGCTGATAGATTCCGGTCGGTTCATTCAGAATCCGTTCGGCAAGGTGCAGATCCTGAATGGCCAGTGCACAATAGAAGGCTCCGGTATATTCGCTTAAGTCCCAGTTACCAATCGCGCCGCTGCAGTTTCCTTCCAGCGCAATGCTGATGTACAAGCGGAACGATTTTTCAACGGCGACTTCGTCTGCTTCTGTAAAGAGGCCGGAAGGTTTCACCATGTCGTAGGCGCGGGCGATATCCTGAAAGAAACCACCCTCTTTCACGAAATTGGCGGCATTGGCGCGCCAGGTGGCCGGATAACCCTTTTCCTCGTTGGTGAAATAGCGGAAAAACCGAACGACCTTTTCGGCATATTCGTTGTTGCCGGTCAGCTGATAGGCCACCGCCGTGCTGTAGGCCGCATCCGCTTCGCGCTCGTGATACAGGTGCTGCCCGCGGTACGCTTCGCGCGCGCCCATTTCCGTGGCGACATCCGACGGCGCCCACTTTTTGGCTATGGCTTCATAGTCCGCCGCACCTTTTTTCGCCCAGTCGTATTTTTCAACCTTGGCACGGACTTCGTCCCACTTGTCCTGCGTGAATACAATGTTTGGAAACGGCACAGCAACAGCGGTGGTGAATTCCAGGGTCTGGACGGCTGAACCCTGGCCATTCGGCACCGCTTTCAGCACCTGCTTTTCCCGAACGCCCTGCGGCAAGCGCGCCGGGACCGCGACGGTAACCGTGCAGGTTTTCACTTCGTTCGGATCCAGCGCCAGGCTGGAGGGGACAACGGACGCAACCATCGATTCCCACCCATACTTTGAAAACAGCAGCTGCATATTCTGTTTCCGATCCGTGGTATTACCGATCTCCACCGAATACTCAACGGTGCCCCCGCCTTCAACGGAACGGCCCTGCACCGGGGCTTTCAGTGAAATCAACTCGCCCTTGGTTACGTTCAGGTTCCGGATCTTAAGCGTTTTATTTCTGTTGGAGGAAGCGGTCAGCGAGACGGTCTTGACGGCCTGCAACGCCCCCCACTTCTGACCTTCATAGATATCAAAGAGCTCCCACGGAATATAAACCGGGATCCATCCCTCGCCGGTCACCTGCACCATGGCTACGCTGATCGGACGCAGCAGATCGGCATCGCGTTCATCCACCGCAAACGAAAGCGTGATTTCCGCGGAGCCTTCTTTCTTCAGGTAAATTTCAAACGCGACACCGGCATGCTTACTCCAGTCGCAGGCGTGGCCGAAGTATTCCTTAAATCCATGGAAGTGGTGTTCACCGTCCGGATAGGTATAAGAGATGGTATCGCCGCTTTTAAACGACGCCTCGTTTTTCCGAACCCTGGAAATGCCGGACCAATCCGAAAAGTCGATGCTTCCGATTTCCATGCGCAGATCACTCAGCGCAATCAAAGGAATCGTTAGGGCAAATACAATCGATAAGGTTTTCATCTGGGGAGCTCCTGTTTTCAACTATTTATAATGTATTCCGGGCTGTTATTTGGCGGCGATCCGCTTGCCGATCTGCCGGAGCACGACGCCCACAACAACCACAATTCCGCCGCAAAGCAGAATCAGCATTCGTGCCTTCATCTCATTCGGCACCGCCAACAGCAGCAGCGTTAATACGCCGTAGGCCAGACAGAGATTGGCGAGAACGCCGTACTGACGCTGGTCATTTTCATAATCGGGTTCATGTTCAACGGAACGATCAATCGGCGTATTCATTTCCTTGAAGAAATGATCCACCTCTTCCTTGTATTCCTGGTGACTGTATTTATGGAACAGCATCGTAAAGAAGAACCATACCGTGCAAGCAAAGAAAATGGTTCCGGTGGTAAGCGCAATATTCAGATCGCCCAGTTCGCGCTTTGTGAGCGGCTCCACCTGGCCCCAGATGCGTTGCATGAACTCATCCGTCAGCGCAAAACGGTCGATAACTGAAACGATGAAACCGATAATCATCGTGCTCCAACCGGTCCACGCCGGTGTCTTTTTCACAAACATGCCGTACATCAGCGGAAGCGATGCCGGCAGCCCGATCGACGCCGCCACAATCAGAATCAGATCGAACAGTTGCAGTTCTTTGATTTGTGAAAAGAGCAGCGCCACAATGATCCACGAAATCCCGTAGACAAAGATGAAGATGCGGCCCAGCAGAATCTGCTTTTCTTCACGGGCATCTTTTTCAACGACCCGGATATAAAAATTTCGCACAAAGCTGGCGGAGAAGGAATTCAACGTGCTGTTCATCGAGGTCAGGCTGGCGGCAAAGATGCCGCAGACCAGCAGACCGAGCAGGCCCGGAGGGAGCAGTTCCTCCGCAATGGCCACATAAGCCGCTTCGTTGGGATTGCTCAGTTGCGGATAGCTCTGGCTCAAATCCGGAAAAATGATTGCCGCACCGATGGCCGGAATAATCCACACAATCGGCAGCAGAATAAAGCCGGCCACAGAAACAATGGCTGATTTACGCGCGTCCCTGCCATCCTTCACAAACAGATAACGCGCGGCGCCGGTCTGCATGCTGTTGCCCTGGATAATCTGGTTGATCATCAGCATCACAAAGAAGGTGGCAATCACGCTCGGCCGCGCAAACTGCGTCCAGTCTAGTGTCCTGATTCATAAATAGGTTTATTTAACTTCGTTCTGGCCCGATTGATTTTTTCCAAGATGTCTTTGCCTTTGGCAACCCAGCGATA